>DLGT01000102.1:0-40141 GCA_002482845.1 Saprospiraceae bacterium UBA7687 | reverse complement strand
GAAACACTTAAGCGTTGCAAAGAATCACTTAAGCGTCGCAAAGAAACAGCGCAACCTTACAAGGGAGTTAAAAATACAATGTGTAAACTCTCTATGAGAGTTAGTCTTTGGCCACAAATTGATACCATTCCTAGACCGAAAACCAAATATTTTTTCGAAAATTAAATTACAATTTTATAATTTATGATGACTCTTCTACCAGCTGCCGCCACCACCGCCTCCAAATCCGCCACCAGAACTACCACCACCACTGAAGCCACCACCACCACCTGATGATGCTGGCACACTTGTGAATACACTTTGGATATCATGGATACTGCTGTCAAAACTTGCACCAAATTCTGATGGTGAAAAAGAATTGCCATGGTAGTACATACCTGTAGGACCTACATACCATTTTGGAGCAGGTACGGTAAGACCATCAAATTTTTTGCTCCATTGTTTAGCATAACCGAAGATCATAGCATATGGCAGTGTTTTTTCAAAATAATCAGGATCTTCTTTGAGCAACCATTCGAGTTTATCCTTTTCAGCAGCTTTTACAAACATCTTAAAACCAAGTACTTGCTGGTAAAGGTGTACACCACGTTCATTTTTCTTAAGCATATAATTTGAGAAAATAAACCCAATAATACTACTTAATGCCAAAGCGGCACCAAGTGCTATTGATTCAAACAAGATACCCAAGCCCAAAGCTGCTACTGCTAAAACAAAAGAAACAACACCCGTATAAAACTGCATTTTTACAGAAACTGGGTAGTAAACACCCATACCGTTGAGATGCGTTTTGAGTGATGTTTTGGCAGTTTGTAACGTTTGGTAAAATTCATTTTCTAAACTACTTACCAATACTTTGTCACTACTTGCAAAAAGTCCATCAAAAACTATCTTCTCATAAGGGCCAGACTCAGCTGGTAGTTCAGCTATTTTGATCAATTCGTGGTCATCCTTACCCCATGACTTAGGTATTCTCCTAATTTGCAAAATACCATTATGTGCCCAATAAGGAAGCAACGCTAAGATATCAACATTATCCGCTTTTTCGTCGATGATCACGCCAGCTTCTGCTGGATTGATGTCTTTTGGAATCGTGTATTGGACCATTTTTACAATTGGATAATCCTTGCCATATCGACTCCAAGTTCTGTAAAATAGTCCGGTGATGATAGAAAACAGAATTCCTCCTATTCCAGCTAAACCATATTTTGCCCACAATTTTTCCAAGTCAGAAGGCTCTTTTATGTAACCTTTTGGCAGTTTTATGGCAAATGTCAACCCTTCATTTGGTGCAAAAGTTCTAGTAGATTTACCTTCGAACTTATTTATATAATAATTGACATCTGCATCTTTTCCTTGTGCCCCTTTCACTCCTGTATAAATACTGTAATCTGTCTCTGACATAGGCAATGCTTCGTCCAATGTGACTGCATATTTAATAGATTTAATTTCTACAGGCCACTTATCACCCACAAAATTCCAATAAAACTCTGTGTGTTCTTTTGCAAAAATCCATGCATTTTTGACTTTATAAGTAATTTTATAAGTCTGTCTACCTTCTACATAGACATTTTTATCACCAATCTTTATGACATATTGACTTCCTTCACGATAGGTGTCATATTTAAAGCCTTCCACGTCCACATCATAAATGTCCAATTCTATGGTTTCGCCATCTAACCTAACTTGGTATGGAATATTTCTAAAAATACCTCTTCTAGGTTCGCTAAAGTCGACAGTGATAATTTCTGTAACTTCAAACATGGCTTTGGATCCGTACACTTTTATGTCAATATTATAATCACTTATGACAAAATACTCTGCCTTCGCAAACGATACAAAAAACAAAAAGCTTAGTGCAAAAAAATATCTTATAGAAGCCATCAATGATTTTTTGATTGGGAACACGAATTTTTTAATTTTATCCTTAATATAAGCCAATCTCCACAAACAAGCCTGCTTATGAAAATTGACTTACTATTTATAATTCTGAATTAGAACTGTACAACAGGATTTGATCTTTCAGCATCATTTTCAATCTCGAAAAAGTCAAATTTTTCAAAATTGAAATTATTTGCGATTAGATTAGATGGGAAACTTTCTACTGCTGTATTGTTGTCTCTTACGAGTGCATTGTAATATCTACGTGCATTCTGAAGGGTTTCTTCTATCTCGGCAAGGCTGCTTTGTAAAGCTAGAAAACTTGTATTTGCTTTAAGATCAGGATAACTTTCTGACAATGCAAATAAAGATTTAAGTGTACCAGACAAGGCATTTTCAGCTTGCACTTGATCATTTATAGAACCACCACTTCCTGCAGCCATGGCTTGGTTACGAGCTTGGATAACTTTTTCGAGGGTACCACTTTCATGTGCTGCATAACCTTTTACAGTGTTTACCAAATTAGGGATGAGATCATATCTTTTTTTCAATTGGACATCAATTCCACTCCAAGCTTCGAGAACTCTATTTTTGAGTGATACCAATTTGTTATACATAGACATTACTAAAAGGCCTACAACTACTAAAACTGCTAAAGCGATTATCATTTTTGTTATTTTATTGATTCGGATATTTAAACATTATTGTACACATGTAAGTTCCTAAAAGATGACATTCGAATAGAAAATCCGATGAACCAACTGTTTTTCGCGATTAATTCCTTTTAAACACCCCACTTTTATACCATTATGGCGAGAATTTTATGTATAGATTATGGCACAACTAGATGTGGAATAGCCGCAACTGACCCATTTCAGATCATTGTTACGGCACTTACGACGGTAGAGACACCTCAAATATTTACTTTTCTCGAAAAATATATAAGAGAAGAGCGGGTAGAAAAACTTGTAATAGGGCTTCCAGTACATAAAGATGGTAATTTTACCTCCTTAAAAAAGAATATTGATATCTTTGCGTCGTCATTCAGTGCCAAATGGCCTGAAATTGCGATTGACTTTGCCGATGAACAGTTTTCTTCCGTACACGCCAAACAGATTATCATGGATGGTGGTGCCAAGAAAAAAACTAGACAGGACAAGGGTCTAGTAGATAGAGTGAGTGCTGTCGTCATCTTGCAGAGATATTTAAAACACATTTAGAATTTATGATTTTACCAATATTTGCTTACGGGCAACCTGTATTAAAAAAGAAAGCTTCAGATATCAATATCGAGTATCCTGACTTGACTAAGCTTATAGATGATATGTGGGAAACCATGTATTTTGCTTATGGAGTGGGAATTGCAGCGCCTCAAATTGGGCTTTCAATAAGATTGTTTATCATTGATTCTATACAAATCATGGATGATGATAAAAAAGAAGAAGGTATCAAAAAAGTTTTTATCAACGCACAAGTGATAGAAGAAGCAGGAGATTTATGGGCTTATGAAGAAGGCTGCTTAAGTATACCAGACATTCGTGGTGATGTGGAACGACCTAAAAAAGTACGCATTCAGTATTATGATGAAAACTTTAATAAACACGACGAAATTTATGAAGGTATCAATGCCAGAGTTATCCAACACGAATATGACCATATAGAAGGCGTTTTATTTGTCGAAAAGCTCAAACCATTGAAGAAAAAATTGATTCAAAGAAGGCTTGGTGATATCAAATCAGGTAAGGTAAAAGCAGATTACAAATTGAAATTTGCGAGATTATAAGGTTTACTTACGTCCGAAATCAGCAGGTATTTCTCCCCACGATTCCGTATTCCATTTAATGATTTTATTTTTGAATGTATTGGTTTTTAGCCAACTCTCAGCTCTTTCAATCAGATCGAATATCACCGCATTGTGCTTCGTAAGAGCAAGATTAGTTTTTGCTTTTTTATTCTTTACCCAACTGATAGCTGTTATAGAATCCGTATATATAGCGGTATGATCATTTTCATGTTTTTTCAGCAAAGCTAATGCGTGCACCAAACCTAGGAACTCACCTATATTATTAGTACCATCTTTAAAAGGTCCTTGGTGGAAAATTTGTTTTTTAGACATCGTTTCTACACATTGATACTCCATCACACCCGGATTGCCACTACAAGCTGCATCTACTGAAATGCTATCAGGTAGGATATTGCTTTTAGATTCGTTGACTACCGTTTTGCTACTAGCCTTCGAAATAAACTCGTGATACTTTCTTTTACTTGCATACTCTGCCTCGGCCATGGAGTCAAAAGCTTTATACTTTGCAGCTGCTTGACCAAAGATTTGTTTTTGGCAATCTTCCCACGAAAGATAGATTCCTGGTGTCAAACCTTCCCAAACCACATAATATTTTTGTTTCTTTGCCAAAATTTTTAAATCCATTTAAGGCGCAAAAGTAATGTTTATAGACACACATGCACATATTTACAGTGAAGAATTCAAAGATGACTTAGAAAATATGTTGACCAATGCAGCAATTGCGGGCATTACAGATATCTACATGCCCAACATTGATAGTACTTCTATTGATGAAATGATGAGAATTGCCGAAAAGCATAAAAATTGCCACGCCATGATAGGCCTTCATCCTTGTTATGTGAAGGAAAATTATCAAGACGAATTGGCTATGGTCGAAAAATATCTTTCTGATCATGCATTCGCGGGCGTTGGGGAGATCGGTATAGACCTGTATTGGGATAAGACATTTGCAAAAGAACAAGAGATAGTTTTCAGAAGACAGATAGCTTTGGCAAAAGAACATGGCATTCCATTTGTAATACATTCAAGAGATTCATTAGACATCACTATAGATATAGTTACAGAAATGCAAGATGGAAGTCTCTCAGGTATATTTCATTGTTTCAATGGTACATTGGACCAAGCAAAAAGAATAATGAATACTGGGTTTCTTATGGGTATTGGCGGTGTAATTACCTACAAAAATGCAGGAGTTGACAAAGTAGTTGCTGACATCCCCTTGGAATATATAGTTCTAGAGACAGATGCGCCATATCTTAGTCCAGTCCCTTATCGTGGCAAAAGAAATGAATGTGCGTATATTTCAGTAATAGCTGAAAAAATCGCCGAAGTAAAAGAAATAACTAAATCAGAAATAGGCGCGGTGACGACATTTAATGCAAATAAATTATTTAGGGCCACACCATAAACAATAATAGTCGAATCTTAAGAGTATTAGTAATTGCCAAAAGTGGTAGAATTTAACTAAAAGTACATTTTTGCGTAGAAAGTGTGGTTTTGACAATATTAATTTAAAAATAATATTATTATAAATCACTGAATATCTGATACTTGTGTATTACGAAAATAAGTATAGAAAAAATATGTTTTGATATTAAAAGTAATTTTTGAACATTTGCACTGTTGGAGAGTTGTCCGAGCGGTTTAAGGAGCACGCCTGGAAAGTGTGTATACCTCAAAAGGGTATCGAGGGTTCGAATCCCTCACTCTCCGCAAAAATATTTAGTAGGAATTTTTTCAGAATTAAATAATTTTATATTTTTAACCTTTCTTTTGAATTTTTTTTTATTTATCTAAAAACGTAAATTAACAAATCATGCGAAAACTTTTATTTTTAATCGGAGTATTTATGGTGGCATCTGCTGTGGGTGCTATTGATGTTATGGCTCAAGATGTGGCGGCAGCAGCTCCAGAAGGAGGAGGTGCATTTCAGACATTAAAAGAAAAATTCATCGAAGGAGATTGGATTTGGATGAGTTCTGTACTTGTTTGTTTGATTTTTGGTCTTGCATTTTGTATTGAGCGTATTATCACACTTAATATAGCATCAACCAATACAGATGTATTATTACAAAAAATCGAAGAGAAACTTTCTAACGGTGATATCGAAGGTGCTAAAGATGTAGCAAAAGCAACTCCTGGACCAGCAGCAAGTGTATTGTATGAAGGACTTAGAAATCATGCAGGAGGCCCAGAAGCTGTTGAGAAAGCAATTATCTCTTATGGCTCTGTTCAAATGGGACTTCTAGAAAAAGGACTTGTTTGGATTTCTCTATTTATTGCTCTTGCGCCGATGTTAGGATTCTTGGGTACAGTTGTAGGTATGATTCAAGCGTTTGATAAGATCCAAGCGGCTGGAGATATCTCTCCTACAGTTGTTGCTGGTGGTATCAAGGTTGCCCTTTTAACAACCGTATTTGGTTTGATCGCTGCAATTATCCTTCAAATATTTTATAATTATATCGTATCAAAAGTAGACAGTATTACAAATAAAATGGAAGATGCTTCTATTGGATTGGTAGAAGTAATGTCAAGAAACAGAGTATTTAAATAATTTCATCCGTTACTTTTAAATTTAATAATATGTATAATAAATTGGTAAAACACGGTGAAGCATTCGCTGTAGGCTTTGGCTTACTCTGTATTCTGATATTTGCCGTAGGTATCATCCAAGGATTTAATTCTGCGGGTTATGATATGAGCACAGATCTTACCACAATGGAAGATAAGTCTCAAATTAATTTTTTTAATTCTGGTTTGTATATTACTATATTTTTGGGAATACTTTGTATAGCTTTAATGTTAGTTGGTATATTCTGGGATTTGATCAGAAACTTTAAATCAGGATCTAAATTTCTAATAGGCTTTGGAGTTTTGATAGTGGTTTTTTTCATCCTTTACAGTACTGCATCTTATGATAGTGGAGGTAGATTTGGAGCATATTGGAGTAAAGATCCATTCTATATTACGGAAGGTCTAAGTAAATTTATTTCTGCCGGACTTTATGTTTTATTTGGACTTTCTGCAGTTGCAGTTTTAGCGATCATAGTATCTGAGATCAGAAATTTCTTTAAATAATATCTAAATTTTAAATATTATGGCTAAAAAGAATAGAATGGTTAACGAGATAAATGCAGGTTCAATGGCAGATATTGCCTTTCTACTGCTTATATTTTTTCTTGTTACAACCACAATAGCTGAAGATAAAGGTGTACTTGTTAAGTTACCACCTTGGTCTGATGAACCACCACCAGAAATGAAATTAAACACTAGAAATGTTTATTCTGTATTAGTAAATGCAAGTAATCAGCTTTTGGTAAGAGGTGAGCCGATGGATATCAAAACGCTAAAGGATAACACTAAGATTTTTATTTCTAATCCTCAAAAATTAGAAAATATGTCAGAAGATCCTGCAAAGGCAATTATTTCCATAAAAAATGACCGTGGCACGCAATATGGGACATACCTTGAAGTATATAACGAGCTGAAAGCAGCGTATAACGAGTTATGGGAAGAAGCCGCAATGGTTAAATTCGGTAAGCCTCTCGACGAGCTGAATAAAACACAACGGTCTGAGATCACAGATGCAATTCCGTTGGTTATATCTGAAGCAGAGCCTACGAAATTTGGTGAAGAAAAATAATTTATTGACAATTTTAAAATAATAAGTTATGTCAAAGTTTAAAAAGAAACAAGGTAATGCTCAGCCAGCCATTTCTACGGCATCCCTCCCGGATATCGTATTCATGTTGCTTTTCTTTTTCATGGTCGTAACTAAGATGCGTGATACAGAATTGATGGTAACCACCAATACACCACAAGCATCTGAGTTGACAAAATTAGAAAAGAAGACATTGGTGAATTTTGTATTTATCGGTAGACCAACGCCTAAATACAAAGATAAAGCGGGAACAAAACCAAGAATTCAATTGGGTGACAAATTTGCTAATCCAGATGAAATTCCATTGTTTTTGGAGAAATTTAAAACCACTGTGCCTGAAAGCCAAAGACAGGCTATCATCACTTCAATGAAAGTGGATAGCGAAGTGACTATGGGAATCGTAGGTGATGTAAAAACATCTTTAAGAAAAGCGGGACAGTTGAAAATCAATTATTCAGCAAAATCTAGAGAACGTACAAAGTAAAAGTTTTTAGATAGATTTTATAAAGGGGATGAAAGTTTTAATTTTTATCCCCTTTTTTATTTGTGGATTTAATATTTTCAAAAATTTTAGCATCTTTTTCTTTCTAGTGCAATAAATAAGAAATATTCATTGCGACTATAATCTTAATAATGAAGGGTGTATCCCAAAACTCCACTGAGTTTAAAATTCATTTTGTTATACCCTGACCCTAAAGGTGACAAAATGAATTTTAAATTAGTTTTTGTCCCAAAATGGAACTCACTCCTAAACAATTCACCCAAATTAAAGGTAAAAGGAATGACTACTTTAAGCCATCCCTTTTTTACCAACAAAACAACTATGTAAGCTCTTTAGGATTTACTATCCTTTTTTGATTCTATTTTGCTCATCTTCTGCACCTGTACTTCTTTTCCTTTCAGCAGACTTAGATTGTTTGCCAAAACTATAGTTGACATTTAAACGTACTCTTCTACTATCCCATCCCCCACTAACATCCATGTTGAGCCCGCCAAATCTACTTTCGCCACTCCATACATTGGTTTTGAAGATATCATCAAAACTCAAGGTCACTTTCGCTCTATCTCCAGCAAATTTCTTGCTAACTCCTGCACCCGCTGACCACATCTCATTCATCGTGAAAGTACCTTCCCATATTGAAGGTGAAGTGTACCAACCAGATATTTCAACACTCCAACCTTTATTAAAATTGTATGATTGCTGATGATACATATTGAATGAACTGACATTGAGATTGATGGTTTTACCATCATTAAATAGAGCATTATTTCTAGTGTGGATGCCATTAAAATTGGTAAATGTGCTCCACTTATCAGTAATAGATATCGGTGCACTAAATCCTACCGAATATATCTTTCTGTAGGCAATATTGTCCCATGTGATAAATGAACCTTTCAAACCAGATGTATCTACCAACCTTGTGATCACATCTGATGTGTGACTATATGATAATGTAGTTGTAAACTTATAGGCATATGTATGTGTAAGCTGAATATTGTCTGTATATTCAGGATTTAAGAATGCATTTCCTTTTTCGAATGTCAACTGATCCAATTGTAATTCGAAAGGATTAAGATCTTGATAATTTGGTCTATTGATTCTGCGACCATAACTTGCTTGCAAACTATGCTTATCATTAGGACTATAAGACAAACCAAATGATGGGAAAAAGTCTGTATAATTTCGCTTAACCAACTTATTATTGGAAGGATTCATAGCTATAAGATCACCTTTGGTATTACTATTTTCTACCCTTAATCCTGCATTGACGCCTACCTTTAGTATTTGAACTGCATAATTGGCGTAAGCGGCATTGACCCACTCATCATATTTGAATCTATTACTAAAATTTGCATTCAGTATTTCTTCCTGACCTTCTATGTTGTAAAAATTAAATGTATTGTCGGTAGCGACCATAGCTGACTTGAGCCCACCAGAGATTTTACCTTTTCCTAGTTTTCGTTCATAATCCATTTTTACAGACATAATATCGATAATCGTTGGCGTAATACTACGTGTTTCAAACCTACTTGTAATCGTCTTCCTGTCTGCCGATGTATACAAATTGGGCGTATAAGAATCATTATTTCTACTAAATCTTCCCAAATTGGCATCTACATTAAAAGTAGTTTCATTCCCACCATCGTAATAATAGTTTGCATTAATATTACTATTTTTAGAATCAGCAACATTTATTGCATCATTGAGTAATAGTGAATCTATATGAGTAAAAGTTGGATTGCCCATACTCGTCGTGGATGCATTGGTCATGAAAAAATCATCTTCTTGATGCTCCGCAATGAACCCTAATGTACTCTTTTTAGTCAAATAGTAATCCGTACTTACTTTGGCATTATACCCTTTGCTGTTATTCTGACTTTTATTGTAGGTATGAAATCCAAGATCATTTTGGGTCCTGAAAAAATCATTATAGTTGCTATTGTCACTATCAAAATATCCTGCATTTCCAAATAGATTTATTTTTTCATTTCTATAATTCAGGTTCAAACCACCATTTAGGCCAAAAGTCTCACCTTGTCTCACTGCTGCATTGGCAGATCCATTTATCCCATCTTTATTCAGTTTTTTTCTTTTGATATTGATGATACCAGCAGTACCTTGAGCTTCGTATTTTGCAGATGGATTGGAAATGATTTCTATACTTTCGATATCATTTGATGACATATTTTTGAGCATATTAGCAAGTTCTGTTGAAGTCAGAGGTGAAGGTTTGCCATCGATGTAAATAACCAAACCAGATTTTCCTAGCAGAGAAATATTTTCATTATTATCCACAAGTACACCAGGCGCTTTTCGCAAAAGACTAAGTGCATCATCTCCAGAAGCCAAAACACTTCCTGCTACATTCAATACCAATTTATCAGGCTTGACTTCCATCATAGGTTTGGAAGCTGTCACAACAACTTCGTTAAGACTGACAGCACCAGCAGTCATATTGATATTACCTAAGTTTTTATCCTTCGACTCAAACTGGAATGGCTCACTTTTATAATCTTGAAGTCCTACATATGACACTTGTAAATAGTAAGTATCATTTGAGATATTTTCTAAAACAAACTTACCATCATCATCAGAATATGTAAATTTGGCTAGTGTAGTATCCGCTGATTTATATAACATCACATTTGCAAAAGAAACAGGTAATTTATTATCTTGAATGGTGCCACTTATAGATTGGGCGGACATGGTAAGTGTAGAAAAAAGTAATAAAAAGTACATAAAGTGGTTCATCTTGTTAAAATTTTAAGATTTATAAAAATACTTATAGGTCAATGACGAGATGAAAGAAAAGGAAGTTGCAGTAGCTTTCTAACTAATCTATCAAAATACATTTTTCATAGACGAAGGGCATAAAAAAGTGATTTTAAAGAAAAATATATATCCAAACAATCCTAATAAATTATGATTTTAATTACTTTTCATAGAAGTTGTAGCATATACGTAGTATGATTTTTTATAAAGTTTGTAAATTTGCCATCTAATATAGTATAACACAATAATCACATAAATATGAGTAAGTTCAGAAAAGAAAAAGACAGTATGGGGTATATCAATGTACCTGCTGATAAATATTGGGGTGCTCAAACGCAAAGATCATCCGAAAATTTTAAAATTGGCGGTCATAGAATGCCGAAGGAAATTATAAGCGCTTTTGCTGTCCTTAAAATGGCTGCAGCCCAAGCCAATCATGATCTTGGTGTACTCCCAAAAAATAAAAAAGTACTAATTGAGAAGGTTTGTAAAGAGATTATGACTGGCAAACTAGACGACGAATTTCCACTCGTAGTTTGGCAAACAGGATCAGGTACGCAGTCAAATATGAACCTAAACGAAGTCATCGCCAATCGTGGCCACGTCATAGATGCTGGTTCGCTAGCTGATGATAAAAAAGTACTACATCCAAATGATGATGTGAATAAATCTCAATCGTCAAATGATACTTTTCCTACAGCTATGCACATTGCTGCATACAAAGTATTGGTAGATGTTACTGTGCCAGGATTAGAAGTATTGAGAGATACCTTGAAGGAGAAGTCTAAAAAATTTATGAAAGTAGTGAAAATAGGACGTACCCACTTTATGGATGCGACGCCATTGACACTTGGACAAGAATTGAGTGGATATGTATCTCAACTAGATCATGGTATTGCAGCCATTAAAAACACCTACAAACACCTTTCTGAAATAGCTCTTGGTGGTACAGCTGTAGGAACAGGACTCAATACGCCAAAAGGTTATGATGTATTGGTAGCTAAAAAAATAGCAGAAATATCAGGCCTTCCATTCATCACAGGTAAAAATAAATTTGAAGGTTTGGCTGCTCATGATGCTATTGTAGAAGCACATGGCGCATTAAAAACTGTGGCTGTATCTCTTATGAAAATCGGAAACGATATCAGAATGTTGGCATCAGGTCCGAGATGTGGTATCGGTGAGATTACAATACCAGAAAACGAACCTGGATCATCTATCATGCCAGGAAAAGTCAATCCTACTCAGTCGGAAGCACTTACCATGGCTATGGCTCAAGTGATGGGTAATGATGTAGCTATCAATATAGGTGGAATGAGTGGACACTTCGAACTTAACGTATTTAAACCCGTGATGATTTTTAACTTTTTGATGTCTGCAAATTTGATAGGTGATGCATGTGTCAGCTTTAATGAACATTGCGCAGTAGGCATAGAAGCCAATGTACAGAGAATAAAATTCAACCTAGACAATTCATTAATGCTTGTCACTGCTTTGAATACAAAAATTGGATACGACAAAGCAGCAGAAATAGCTAAAAAAGCACATAAAGAAGGTAGCACATTGAAGCAAGCAGCCTTAGATCTCAAATATCTTACATCTGAAGAATTTGATGCGTGGGTGAAGCCAGAAGATATGATTTAGGAAATCAAACATCTTGTACTTTGTCCTGAAATTAAATAGTTATCATTTACGGACAGAGTACAAGATTAAAACGTTATTAAATAGTGGTGACTTAATTCTGGTTTATAAACATAGAAAAGAAGTATGTTTTATTTACACTTAAATCTTTAATAATGAAAAAATACATAAGTCTTTTGGTCCTAATTTTCTTCCTATCTTGCAAAACCTACAAGCCGAATTACAGCTACCAAGACCTAAAAACGAATCAAATAGATTATGCTCAATTATCCAATTGGGCGGCACATCCAGATTTAATGGACGAATCCGATCGTACACCACAAGGTGATACCGTTTCATATGAAGGATTGACAGCAGATGTTTTTTTTCTTCACCCAACAACTTATACAGGAGATAAAAATCAAGACAAATGGAATGCTTCCATAGACGATCAAAAACTAAACAAAAAAACTGCCGAAGGTACCATCAGATTTCAAGCTAGTGCATTTAATTATGCGGGACGAGTTTTTGCACCGCGATATCGACAAGCACATCTTCATGCATACTTTACGGACGATAAATTATCTGCAAAAAAGGCTTTTGATGTAGCATATGAAGATGTAAAAAATGCCTTTGAATACTATTTGAAAAACCTAAATCATGGTAGACCGATTATCTTAGCTAGTCACAGTCAAGGTACCAATCATGCAGAAAGATTGCTTGATGAATATTTCGATAGAAAACCATTAAAACAGAAACTTATAGCAGCATATCTGATCGGAATGCCAGTCAAAAAAAATAGATTTGTAGATATCAAACCATGTGAGAATGGGGATGAAACGGGATGTTTTGTCTCTTGGAGAACTTTTAAAAAAGGTCACCAACTACCTACGGAGTACACCTTAGACAGTATCTGTGTCACTAATCCTTTATCATGGCAATGCAATGACACATATGTGGACAAGACACAAAATAAAGGAACCCTTTTATTCGAATTTGATAAGGTTTACGAAAACCATGTGGATGCCCAAGTTCATAAGGATATTTTATGGGCTAGTAAACCAAAATTTCGTGGTAGTATTTTCTTGAGAACAAAAAATTATCATCCTGCAGATATCAACTTTTATTACTTTAGTATTCGTGAAAATGCTGTGAATAGAGTGAATAATTATGTAAAAAAGGTTATTGAAAAATAGAATTGTTCCCAAATATCTTTGATGGACAAAATAAGCTCATCCCATCATTCTTTCACAAACCCTTTCCACCTTTTCATATAGTCAATAAATTTTGGAGTTAAACGCGCATCTTTTAAATGTGATACACTATATGGCGGTTTGATTGGCACAAAATTAGGATCTTTTATCAATTTCGGCCAATCAGGCATTCCAATAGCACCCTTGCCCAAAGCAACGATATCTGCACCAAGTGATATTGCTTTTTCACCATCTTCCCTAGACCAAATCTCCCCTGCAACAATCACAGCAGTTTTGGCAGGAATTATATCCCTGAAATAGGTAATAAGTGCCTTTTCACCTTCCGAGTATTTTTCTGGCTTCTTTAGTGCATCCCATGGTGAAACATGAATATAATCGGCTCCATCATCTGACAAAAGTGCCGCCAAAGCTAGACTTTCATCAAAATCAATTCCTTGAAAAGTATATTTGTCTTCAGGAGACAGCCTTACACCTACTATGAAATTCGAAGGTAAGGAAGTCTTGATCTTCTGAAGAATAGTACGGATTAATTTAGAGCGTTTTTCAAAACTACCTCCCCATTCGTCTGAGCGTTTATTTGTGACGGAACTTAAAAACTGATGTAATAAATACCCGTGAGCTCCATGCAATTCTATTCCATCAAATCCAGCTTCATGTGCTCTCTTAGCTGAAGCTACAAATGCATTGATTGTTGACTCTATTTGCTCGACAGATCCTTCAGCTACATCTATGTTTTTGCTCCCTACTTGTATAATATGCGCACTTGCACTCCAAGGCTGACTACCTGAGACATCAAAAGGACTCCTAGCTCCACCATGAAAAATCTGAACGATGGCAAGACTTTGATATTGATGAATTCCTTGTGCAAGTCTTTGCAAACCAGACAAATGTGAATCATCGAATATCCCTAATTCGCCTGGCCAACCTTGTCCATCTTTAGAAACATGCGCTGCACAGGTGATGATAATCCCAAATCCACCTACTGCACGACGCATTAACCAATTATATTCATCATTACTCAAGGTACCATCTTCATTACTTTGCTGATTTGTCATAGGCGCTAGTGCTATTCTATTAACAGAAGTCAGACCAGAATTTCTAAAAGTATATGGTGTCAATAATGTCATTGTATCAAGTTTTTTGTGCAAATATTATTTTTCTAATCCGTACCACAAGGTGTGGTAATGGTCTAGACCACCATCTCTGTGGGTAAATTCTATTATAAAATCATCTGATTGTATAGAATAATAATGAAGGGTAGAAACGTCTTTTGTACCAAACCACTTAAAAATAATGGTATTTTTAGTAGAAAGTATTTTATCCATGTATTCCCTAGCTAAAATAGGATCTAGGTTTTCCACCCAAGATCTCATTATTTCTTCAACTATCGTTTGTGGATCAGGCATTAAATCACTAAACGGTAAACCACTTTTATCCTGAAGGTGAGCTTCATTTCCTAGCTTGGTTTTTACATCAGCATCTGCAGGATGGTGACCTTGGATTGCCTTTGTTTTTTGAGCTTCTGACAAGCTAAGAAATAGTTGATTGCCTAATTCTTGTTCATCATACATTACATGGACACCTGCATTCTCTCCTTTGCGAGTCAAGGCTGGATTTATGCCAGTAAACATTGGTGTACACATCACACTATTTGGAGTAAAAGTAAAATTTAAAGATAGGTGATGACCTTCAAATTTAAATGCCCATTGCTGATCTTTTGGGTTTCCATAGACTGTAAACCAGTAATTTTGTCTGCCATACCTGTGAGCGATTGGGCTGAACATTTTTTTTAACCTTTCGTTGGTGCCTTCGTCATATTGAATTATGAACAAAGCTTTTTGATATCCTTGCTGACTTAAGACAGAGCGTAATATATCATGTAGTAATATTCTTTGTTCGTCATTCATATCTTTGACCATCATTCCTTTTCGAATCACATCTTCCATAGGTAGATTGGACCAATTTTTTCTTGAGCTGTCTTCGTAATAAAGATTTGCCTTCGTTCGATCCTCATCATTTAGAATTGACAAAAAAGTTAACACTTTTTCAGAAATAACATTTTGATCAAATTTTGATTGAGATACCAATTCTGATGAACCATAAACCAAGCAGCATAAAAGGACAATGTGTCTCATATCTTTTTATTTATAATTATTTGTGCTAAGGTGATAAGAAAAAACGAACATTGATACATTTTTTAATGCAAATAATTTAGGATGACATGAAATCAAAAAAAAAGACCCTCTTCGAATTGCTCCGAAGAAGGGTCCCATCCCAAAAACAGTAAAATATCTTTGTGTCTGTGAAGTATTTTGGGCTACTCCGAGACTGTCTGTATTATTCTATGACAACCATTTTTTTAGTTGCTTGGAAAGATCCTGCTTTTAATGAGTAGTAAAGTACTCCTGCAGGTAGACTATTTTGATCTAGAGTGAATGTATTCAATCCTTTCAAACCTTGAACGTTTGTTGAATTAATTACTTTTCCAGCCACATCATACACTGTGATACTTGCAGCCATATCTGATGGCAATTCAAATCCAATTACAGTATTTGCTTTGAAGGGGTTTGGCGTATTTTGGTGTAAAACAAAGTTTTCATTTGATGTTCTGCTACCTGTCATCCACTCCACTTTCATGATGTCTGCATCAACAGTATATGCTTCTGCTTTTGTGATGTCAGAAGTAACTGCGATAATATCTGCTGTAGAACCATTTGCTTTAGCTTCAAAAGTAAGGTTAAACAATGTCTCACCTGCATTTAAAGATTTTGCATTTACATCATTCCAACTCAAAGTAACTATACCATCATTTACATTTGCATATCCAAAGTTTTGGTCAGCAACATCAAGACTCTCTCCATTGATAGCTACCAAAGTCAACTTATCAGCATCAAACGTCATAGTAAACTGCACACCACTGAATCCAGTGTTTTGAGCCACTTTTATAGGTGCATCAAACTGTTGACCTGCTGTGAAATCTACTACATCAGATGTCAATACCAATTTTTGATTTGATCTAGAATCAGTATTTGTATTGAAGTTATTAGCTTTCGCATTACCATTCACATCACCTACTTTTACAGCTACGAAGTCAGTAACCATATCAGAAGTAAGGTTTTCTATGTTGTATACTTCGGGGAATGCATCTCCTTGAGCTTGAGCCGTGTTGTTGAAAACATATGCTTTATCTACAAATCTCCATGATGTATTATTTTCGAAGGTCGATTTAGTACCCAAAATCAATTTTCTAAGTTCTACTAAATCGGCAGCAGTGATTTTACCATCCTTAGTAACATCGGCAGCAATCAATTTGTATGGTGAATTTAACTTGTCTATCGCTAAGATATGTCTTTGCATTAATACCAAGTCAAGTGTGGTCACACCATTTGTGTGGTCATCATTTTTGTTTGGACTTACAGTGTAATTACCACCATTGTTCATATTTGCAAAATCAAAAGCTCCATTTGAACCAGTCATTACATTCATTTCAGAACCATAAAGACTTACCCTTACATCTTGAACTTTTTCATTTGTTTCAGTTGCTAATGTACCTTTAACTGAAGATCTTCCACCTACGTTATCACAGATATTATTGTTATCTTGGATAATAATGTATGTCTCAACAAATGTCTGCACAATATCACCTGCTGGTGTAAGAGCTGCTGCATAAATTGTAACATAATTAGTATCTAAATCATTACAATTGAATACCAAATTTGGCGATCCTACAAGATTTCCTAAAGCATCTTTTTCTACTTCAGTAAATGAAAGATAAAGGTCATAGCCACAAGGATGCTCTGCTTTAAGGTTAAAATCTGTTGCCCATATATCAGCCATTCCGTCACCATTAGGTAATTGCATAAGGCTCATCGCTAGACCATTTAATACTGTAATGCTTGGAGCTTTTCTATTAACAATGCTAAATAATTGTTCTCTAGAAGTAACATTACCACATTTATCTTCAAAAGTATATATGATTCTGTGTGTACCTACTGGATAATTATCTGTCGCATTTATAGAATTGCTATTAACAGGTGTCGATGTAATATCTATACTTCCATTATTGAACGCATCTACAGCATAGGAGCTTCTCAATACCGCGGTACATAAATCTGTTGCACTTGCAGTCAGGGTTATCTCACCGTTTGCACATGCTGCATCATAAGTATCAGCTGTCACCATTGGTGCTAATTGGGCAATGACTGGAGCAATATTATCAATAACTTTGATTTCTTGTAAATGTGTCCATGTTCTATATCCACCACCTGGTAACGGTTGACACCAATCGATAACAGTCCATTTTCTCAAAATTTTAAAGCAAGCTGGGCTAGTTGGGTTATTGAAAGAGAATGTTTGATCGTCATACTCAGCACCTACTAGTGAACAAGCACCATCAGTTAAAATAGGATTACCAAGTACTGCTGGTAAAAATCCTGGAGCATTCGGATTACCACAACCAGAAATCATAGTATCTCTAGGCCATTGAGCAGCTGTAGGTCCATTATAAACTTGAGCATTACCAGGTTCAAAAGTAATTACTTGAGTACAAGTAGATGTTCTGCCACCTGCATCTGTCACCATAAATCTTCTGGTAATTGTACCAATTCTACAACTACTGATATCAATTACTGAATCAATTCTTGTGATCGTAGGATTAATACAATTATCTGTTGCTGTAGGCCATCCAAAATCTTTTCTTAGATTGTTTGCATCATAAACAAATTCACATGAAACTGTCTGATCTGCTGGACATGTAATACTTGGTCCTATCTTATCTTGTATAACTGCTGTAACCATACAATCGTTAAAGTTACCTGAAGCATCTATCGCTCTGAAAGCAACCATTTGATTTGCAGCAACGTCTGTACAACAGAATTGTGCATATTCGCTCCATCCGCATGGATTAGAAATTTCTACTACGTATTGGTATTGATTTGCACCTGTCACAGCAACAAGTCTTCCGTCATTTACACCAAGCATAGCATCTCTTTGTACAATTACATACTGTTTAAGATTTGTATTTCCAGTTACTGCCATCACATTGGTAGCACCACTTTCCCAAACATAGGTTCCTTCCACTTTTGTATCAGTGTACCCTACTAGGAAATCTAAAGTGTCATTAACCGCCGCTACAAGGCTTCTTACTGTTGATCTTTCTTCTGGAGTTTCATAAGACACACCATATCCACCCATAGCTTTAGCTGTTTTATGAGCTACTTTAGGTGTTGCTTTATGATTAGATAAGTAATAGTATTTTGTATTCACACCTGTACCATATACACCTAAGTATTTGAAACCTGGAAATGAAGGTGTAGGACAAAGACCACAATTATCTGTATCCATTCTTCTCACTAAAACTTTACCAAGTGAACACTCATCATAACTTCCGTCATCAAATACAACTGCTGGAACCCAAGCGGTACCATCAGATGTAAGACCAACAGTGGTATTTTCATCACAAATAGCAACTGGAGGTGTATTGTCTTCTACTTCAATATTAATAGAAGCAGTAGTGCTATTATAACATGCATCATATGCTGTGTAAACTGCCACGTGACTACCCACAGGTAATGTCGCCACTTTAGGGCTACCATGCTTTATAAATACGCCTGGAGCAACACCACCATTAGGATAGATAGTTATATCTACAGTAATAGATGTTACTTCGGAACAATTGTCACTAACGATAGCAGCTGGAAAAGTAACGTTAGAAGTACATGCATGATTACCTGTTGTACCTGAAAGGTTTGTCAAGCCACTGATAGCTGGGCCTACATTGTCTACAATTTCCAGCATTTGTACTCTAACTAGTGGTGGTCTATTCAGACATGACCATTCTATTACTTGCCAAGTTCTAATGATTTTTGTTACACAATTAATCTTAATAGCAGGAGCATCAGATAATGTCACGTTAAGACCACAGTATAACTCTGGATTCTGATATAATTCTACAGTACCAATTTTTGGCGCACCTGTGCCTGGCACCCCGTTAATATCAAGTGGAGATGGGATGTTTGTATTATCCAATTTCGCCCATGACCCATCACAAACTAAAGCATCATTATTTCCGGCTGCTACATCGTAGTTTAGTGGAAATGTGATGGTGGTTGCATCTAAGGTTGGTATAACAGTCACATCTATTGTGAAGGTACATGGTAGCGAAAGGTTACCACTAGCATCTTCTGCTTGGTAAGTTCTTATGATTCTTTTTAGTACATTGGGTGCAAGACCTGAATTACAACTATTGTTTGTTATGATGTCATTACCAACAAGGTTCAACTTAGGAATACCACAATTGTCACTTACAGCTGGGACAAAATTATCTAATTCTACACATGTCATGGTCATAGGAGCCACAGGACAAGTGATAACAGGTTTAATTTTGTCTTCGACCAATATTGTAGTCCAACAAGAGTTAGTTCCGTTGGATACTTTGCCATAAACGGTTTTGCCCGCATATGAACAATTTAAAACTGGGCTGCCTGGTATAGGGTTACCATTAGGCGTTAACATAATTGTCACTGTCTGAGTACCTGCACAAGTAGCTGCATCAGTTAGTAACATTGCTGGTGTAACAGTAACCGACCCGTTTTGGTCTAGTGTTACATCAATAGAAGTATTGCACGCACATGCTTGCGCATCTACATTTGCAACACTAAAGAAACTAAATAGTATGACTGTAAGGTGCCTTACTATTGATCCGAAACGGGTAAAATTTGTTTCCATCATGAGATCCATTTTGAGTTTAAAAAATTAAAGTTTGTTAAAAAAGTACGAAAACCGCTTCGTACACGAGATTATAAATTGTTATGAAATCCTTGTTATTCAGTTATGATTATTACCAATATTACTGCACTACTTTTAAAGTAGGAGTTATGGCAATACGTCCAACTATCAGCCAATTCAATTAGGCCTTATAATTACTGTATTTGGGTACTATTATTATTCAGTTGGTAAAAACTGTAGCAGCATAATTTTGCTAATACGACACAAATGTAAATAATTTATAATATGTAAAGCAATGATTTTAAGTATTTTTTTTATAATTATATTTTTTAATATGTAAACACTTACTGTTTAGATCAGAAACATATCGATTTAAAGTACAAGTATGTTAAATAAATTTGGAAGGCCAAATAAGTCTTTTTCTCAAAATAAAAATATCGTATACTGTTTTCAAAGATTTTTTGCTCAATAGAAAAATAATAATTTCACTTCTTAAATAGCCTATTTAGAAAATTCAAAAACCATAAAATGCTGTATAATTATATAAAGTAGTGAAAAAAATTCCAATTTTATGTTGAGATTTAAATTTATGATTATGTTTGCATTAAAGATAGAAGATAAGATTTCTATGATCATTAATGATGTCTCTTTAATACATTTATAAACTTCCTAAAACATATTTAAAAACTGTAAAAAAACAAGCTATGTCTAAAATTAGATCCAAGATTTACGAGCTCATCAATGACATGTTTTATACCATTTTCCCAGATTTATGTATAGCATGTCACAAAATATCAAAAACTAGGAACAGCTACTTTTGCATAAACTGCATCCATAATATGCCCTACACAGATCACTTCAAAATCAGTGACAACACTGTTACTAAACATTTTAAAGGTCGTATTCCATTAACACACGGTGCTGCGCTCTTATCATTTAGAAATCAAAGCAATGTCAAAAACATGCTACATGGACTCAAATACAAAGGAAAAAAGGAAACTGGACAAATATTAGGTGAAATTGCAGGACAAAAACTTGCAGAATCGTCACTATTTGAAAAACCAGATCTTATTATTCCCGTTCCGATCCACTATAAAAAGAAATTGCTTAGAGGATACAACCAAAGCGGTATTTTCGGTCAAGGAGTCAGCAACGCATCAGGTATCAAAATGACAGAAAGCCATCTTATCAAATATACAGAAACTGCTTCTCAGACAGGAATGGCAAGAACTGATCGAGTAAAAAATGTTTCGACTACTTTTCAGATAAATAAGCCTGAAGAATTAGTTGGTAAACATATATTAGTCGTAGATGATGTCGTAACTACAGGGGCCACATTAGAAGCATGTTGTCTATTGTTATTAAAGGCAGGAGTTAAGAAAATTTCAATCTTAACAATTGCTGCTGCTGAATAATCGTTTAAAATAAGGCTATCATAAATTCTCAATTTCTGTTATGAGCGCTGAAGCTTGTTCATATAAACCATCCATGTCACCATACTGACCTGCAAATCTAGCCATCTCACACCTTTGCTGTATGGATGCATACTGATCAATAAGGTTTGCATGGACACCATGTTTTCTAAGGTGCTCTTTGTCAGCACTCAGACCAAGTTCCATATTAGGTATATTATACTTCTTCTGAATATAACCTGTCGTAGCATGAGAAATCTCTTCAAAAAAAGCGGATTTATTATTTTCAATTTTATATACAGCTGCCTTTTCTAGGTTTATTTTAGCTATATTTATTGAACTCTGTGATGCCAAATGCAACTGGTCTAGCTTTTCAATTTTCTTTTTCTTATAAAATATACCGAAACCTGTAGCTAAGATAATAATGCCAAACAAACTAAAGTACAGTCCAGATCCAAAAAATGGACTTCCTACTTTCACTAGGTTTAGATCTGTTTCCATAGGAGATAATGCACTAAGATCAGCATCATTTGGTACAGGATTAATGACTTTGCCACTACCTTTGACTATGGTTACTTGGTGTGGGCCAGACGTAATGGTTTCATATTTACCTGATGTAGGAGAATAATAACTAAACTCTGGTGTAAAGGAATAGGTCGTATCTTTGGTAGGAACTAGGATATATTCAAATGTTTTGACGACTCTTAATCTATCACCTTTGGTATATGTTTCATCCTTAATGACAGATGGTTCGTAAGATTCTATTCCATCGTATTTTTTAAGTTTAGGTGCTTGAACGATTTTTGCATCTCCATCACCTTCTATCGTCATCGTAAGTACTAGTGATTCATCCGTTGTAGCTGTATTTTTGCTCATAAACGTTTGCATGGTAAATTCACCTACACCACCAGAAAAGCTCTCAGGGGCATTGTCAGGGAGCGACTCAACATTTATTCTTAGTACATTGGTTTGTGTCTGTTCCTTCTTTACATCTCTGAAAAAGAAAGAAGATCTTCCATTATCCACTGGTACATCTAAAGAAACATTGACAGGTCCAAAACTATACTTACCCACTTTTTGTGGAAAAAGCAATACCTTTCTTAGTACTTGTCTGTGGTATTCTTTGCCATTTATGGTTTTACGTTGTGGTTGCTCTCTGAAATCATTGAGTGGTACAGCAAAAAAACCTTCATATTTTGGTTCATTTAAAAAGTTATATGATTCTAAGTTTTGTCTTGTATATAAAACATAACTCACTACTAACTGCTGACCTATGTATGCTTTCTCTTCAGAAACTTCCAGCCTGACTAAAGTCTGCTTGCTATTGTCTAGTCCACTTATGGATTGACTCCTATCTGCATCGACTACATTTATGGTTATGGTATTGGATTTTAATTCTTTGTTTCCAGACTTTACAATAGCAGGACCAAGTTTGAACTTCCCTTTTGATTCTGCTAATAGCATATACTGATAACTCATAGTGGCAGATCTTTTACCATTTACAATAGTAATGGATGTAGAAGTAGATGGACCTTGCACAATTCTAAATGGCGATACATCAGGCATCTGTATAGATTTTGCATCTCCATTTTCTAATACAGCTTCCAACATAAATGTCTCCCCTACTGCTACTTTGTCTCTATCTGTGTTTATATAAAACTTGACATTCTGAGCAGACACAAAAGTTGATAGAAACAAAACAAACGCTACAATTACCCCAGCTTTAGGTAACCACGATATCGTAATGTCTCGAAATTTCACTATCATACTCCAACTTATTTTATAATCAAGAACTGCAAAACTAAAAAAAGAATACCTACCATATTATTAATTGGGTATTTGGCAAAAAATCATATCTTTTTTAAAGGCCTCTTTTTCTTTTGAGTTTTAGGCTGACTGTCATTTTCTACACCATAAATAAATGTTCGATCTTTTGGACTAGACTTACTCGACCTATAACTATTATGTACAAATATTTCTATTTCTTCAGTACTGACTACTTCTCCGTCATTTTCTACTGTTGCAGGCCCAATCAATAAACTACCTTCATCCATTGGCACAAGTGCAAAACTGTATGACTTTTTTTGAGAAACTTCTCCATTCATCATTCTAAAACTAGAAGATGTATTTGGTCCAGATACCACTTGAAACCCTCTGAAATCTGGTGCTTGAAAACTCCCCGTGAGATTGTCAAGCAAAAACTCTACAGTCACTACCTCATCCTTTGCAATGGTATCTTTGTTTACTTTAACACTAAGACTACCTTGCTGTCCGAATACAAATGATGCTACACATACAAAAAACATGGTCGCAAATTTCATTTTAATTATGCCCATTTCAACATGATTTTTCAGTAATTAAAAATTGAGTTCATTTTATTTTCAATAACATTTCAATT
Source organism: Saprospiraceae bacterium UBA7687 (assembly GCA_002482845.1). Lineage (GTDB taxonomy): Bacteria > Bacteroidota > Bacteroidia > Chitinophagales > Saprospiraceae > OLB9. The sequence goes on along the minus strand of DLGT01000102.1, from coordinate 16,154 downwards.
TTAAAGATCGTTTAAGATCAAGTATTAAAAACCTTAAAAAATTACCAGTCTTTTACTGGTTTCTTGGCTTTGCCATCCATTCGTCTCAGTTTTTGCTGGACTTTTTTCTCTTCATTATCCATGACTTCTAGCAATTTCTGAGCGTCTTCTTTGGTCATTTTTTTACCATCATTATCCGCTTGATCTTGACCTTTTTGTTGGTCTTGTTGATCTTGATTTTGCTGATCTTGATTTTGGTTTTCATTTTTTTGATCTTGGTTCTGATCTTGTTTATTATCGTTTTTTTGTTGGTTATTTTTATCTTGCTGATCTTCCTTTTTGTCTTGATTTTGATTTTTATCTTTATTCTTCTGTTGCTCTTTCTGCTGTTGCTGTATTTGCTTTTTATATTCATTCTGAGCCATAGCAAGATTTTCTTTGGTAGCTTGGTCAGATGGTTTATATTTTAGTGATTTTTTGAAAGCATCCATACTTTCTTTATACTTTTCTTTTTTAAATAAAGCATTGCCTTGATTATGATAAATTTTTGACTTTTCGTCATCAGATGTGGCTTTGGCGGCAGCACTTTCATATGATTTTATGGCTTCGTCGTATCGCTCCTGATTGACAAGTGTATTTCCTAGGTTATAAGAAGATTTTACACTTTGTTTTTCTGTATCTGCCTTTCTGTATTCTAGTTCAGCTTCTTGATATTTTCCAAATTCATACAACATATCACCATTACGGAGATTCTTATGAGAAGTCTGAGAAAAGACATTTCCATGAATAATCAACAATAAAAAAAACAATACTATTTTACCCATCTGATATTTGATTTTACAACAAAATCCAACAATAAAATAAACAACGCTACCCCTAAAAAATATTGGTAATAACTTCTGTATTCTGAAAATGATTTTACTTCGACGGCTCTTTTTTGAAGTTTTTCTAATTGTGTATTCAAATCATTGATGATATCATTATTATTTTCCAATAAATAAGATGTACCATTTCCAGCATCTGCAATTTCTTTTAACAGGCTGACATTTATACGTGTTGTGACAGGATTCCCTTCTTCATCTGTTTTAAATTCTTCCCTACCTTCACTCATCACTGGTACAAATCCACCTTCTTCAGTACCAACACCTACAGTAAAGACATTCCAACCATCATCTACAGCACTAGACACTTTGCTCAAAGCGTCTTCATCGTGGTCTTCGCCATCTGTAATGATGATAAGTGCTCGCTGTGACTTTTCTTTATCCGTAATGCTTCTTCTCGCCAGGTCGACCGCTTCGCCAATAGCTGTACCTTGCGTACCCGCCATGTCGGTATTTGCAGATTTTACAAATAGGGTTGCAGCTGCATAGTCTGATGTCAATGGCATTTGTAAGTAAGCATTGCCAGCAAACAAAATTAGACCCAACTGATCGCCCTTCCGAGATTCGATAAATGACTCTACAAATCTTTTTGCCTTTTCTAATCTCGTAGGACTAATATCTGTGGCATTCATACTAGAAGATATGTCCAATGCAATAAAAATATCGCTATTCTCTACTTTGACTTTTTCCTTTTTAAATCCCCATTGTGGATTGGCTAATGCAAAAACTAATAAAACATATGCTACTAAATATAAAATGACACTTTGTCTGTTTCTTTTAGTATTCGAATCGCCTAATAATCTGTCTATCAAATTAATATGACCGAATTTCTCTTTCCTTTGGTTCAATCTATTGACTGACCATAGATATAACATCACCAATATCGGAATGGCGGCGAGTAAATAAAAAGCGGTCGTATTTTCGAATCTAAACATACATTGTCATTTAACTAAACGTTCTGAAAATAGTCTGTGACAAGACCCACCACATCAAAAATAAAAACAAACCAATGATCAAAAACAGCCTGAATTCATCTTTATATCTTTTAAATACATTAACTTCGATTTCAGTTTTTTCTAGCCTATCTATTTCTGCATAAATATTCTCTAAACTAGCTCTATCTACAGCTCTAAAATATTTACCTTCTGTCATTTTTGCTATCGACTCGAGCAAGGCCACATCTATTTCCACCTTTGCCATCGCATACATATATTGTCCATCGCTTCGCCTATTGACTGGAGATAAGGCTTGTCCCATCGTACCCACAGCTATGGTATATACTTTCACATTATATTCTCTAGCTATCTCGGCGGCTGTATTCGGATTGATGTAACCAGCATTATTGACACCGTCCGTGAGTAATATAATAATCTTGGACTTTGCGTCACTATCTTTGAGTCTATTGACTGCCGTCGCGAGTCCCATGCCTATGGCAGTACCATCTTGCAACATACCAACTTCCAGACTTTCTAAAAAATCAAGCAAAATATTGTGGTCTGTGGTCAATGGACATTGTGTAAAACTTTCCCCAGAAAAGACAACTAAACCGATCCTATCATGAACCCTCTTTTCGACAAATTCTTTAGCTACTAGTTTGCTTACTTCTAGTCGATCAGGGTCAAAATCTTTGGACAACATACTACTCGATAAGTCCATAACCATCATGATATCTATCCCTTCTGCTTTGACCTTTTCTTCTTTCAAACTCAATTGTGGTCTAGCAAGCGCAATGATAAAAAAGGCCAAGGAAGCTATTTTTAAAGTAGGTAGATAAGGATATACTTTTTCTTTCCAACTTTTGGTCACACTTATTCCTTTCAGATTTGACATCTTTAAGGTTGGATCAACCATTTTTTTCTGGAAATATTGCCAATAGACCAATAAGGGAATGATAAACAAACCCAAAAACCACCAAGGTGACGCAAAATGAAGATTCGAAATATAATCTATCATGTCGTAACCATTTTGGTTTTTTCTACAAAATCCACAGCCATAGTCATGAATCTGCTATGCACATCTTGTTCAGGAATGGCTTTGGCAAATTTCACCAAGTCAGCTATCTGCAATATGTCTCTCAGTGTTCCTGTGTGACGCTGATCAAAATCCAAATTACGTAGCGCATTCGAGATTTCATCTGTGGTCATTTCTGGCGCTGCTATGTGGTATCTGTCTTCTAAATATTGACGAATAATGCCTGTAAGTTGAGACTGATATTCTTTCACTTGACCAGTTTGCCATAGCTGCATTTTATCCAAATCTGCTAGTGCATTTAGGGCTTTTTCATGTGGAAGCAAAATGATAGGCGTTTCTTCTTCAACAACTTCGACCTTTTTGTTTCTATTTTTATAAAAATAATATCCTACGAGCGCCATTAAAAGTACACCGCCAAGGATGTATAAATAAATCAAATAATCTGATAAATTGGCTTCTTCTCTGATGATGTCTTTTATAGGATTGATGGATAAACTGTCTTGGTTTAATACACTATTGGGAAGTGAGACTACCAATGTTGGACTTTCCGTAGGCAGGACATCAACTTCCTTTTCTGCTAAAAGCTGTGGCGATGGAATCTCAAACGAACCCATATTATATATAGCCAATTTTATGGTATTGGTGATGACTTGTTTGCCGTTTTCACTTGTAATATTCAACTTGGAAGCATCTATGGGCTGACTAATATCTGAATGTTTCCAATCTCCAAAATCAAGTACATCCACATCTGCATATTTGTCTAAAAAGACGGTGTCTGATGCATAAATCTTGTTTTCAATGGAAAGATAAGGTGAGAAATCTATGCCTTTTATGACTATGTCAGCTGGCACTATTAATTTAATTTGTATATCGATCACATCACCAATCTGGGTAGAATCTTGACTAATTTTGATGGATGGTACGACTTGTGCAAAAGACATGTTAACATTGATCAACATTAACAAGGCCAATACAAACTTGTATAAAAGATGTATTTTTTTATTATTATTCCCCATCATCGTTTAGATCTACGTTTGAAAAAAACTTGCATTGCTTTTATATAATCTTCTTCTGTGGAAATACTGATGGTGTCAGACTTGGCCAAAGCAAAATCCTTTTGAAACTGTTCTTTATTGTATTCAAAATAGGATGAATATTGTGCGCGAATATTTGCGTCACTTGTATCTACCAATCTTTTTTGTCCAGTCTCTGCATCTTCCACATGAAGAAGTCCTACATCAGGAAGACTTTTTTCTCTTTCATCAAAGATGTGTACACCGATGATGTCATGTCTTTTGGCTGCGATGGTCAATGCTTGTTGGTAACCTTCTGCCATAAAGTCGGACAGCACAAAAACAATCGCTCTTTTTTTCTCAATATTATTAAGATAAATCAAAGCTTCGGAAAGATTTGTACCGCTTTTTTCTGGTGTCAGATTTAACAATTCTCTGATGATACGTAAGATATTTTGTTTACCTTTTTTGGGTGGAAGATATTTTTCGATTCGATCAGAAAACATGATGGCGCCTACTTTATCATTATTGGTTATAGCCGAAAAAGAAATAACAGCCGCAAGTTCTGTCATCATATCACTCTTAAACCTTGATGAAACACCAAAAAACGATGATGCAGAAACGTCGATCAACAACATCACTGTGAGTTCTCTTTCCTCTTCAAATATCTTGACATGTGGCCCACCGGTACGCGCTGTGACATTCCAGTCGATATTGCGCACATCATCTCCATACTGATAATCACGCACTTCGCTGAATGACATTCCACGACCTTTGAAAGCAGAATGATATTCGCCTGAAAATATCTGTTTTGTCAGACCCTTGGTCTTAATCTCGAGTTTACGTACTTTTTTGAGAAGTTCAGCTGTATCCATCATTTCGTAAAAAGTTCTTTTATTACACTTCTATTTTTGAGATTAACTGCTAGTTCTTGGTATGGAATGATAATCTCTTTCTCTCCATAAATGGTACTAAAATCCGTTTTAAAACTAAAGCCTGTATCTTTGAGTGTTACATAATTAAACTTTTGTTCATTTACCCAATTCTTGACTTCTGGTTTCCATTTTACTTCCTTCTTTTTGGCAGGAAGCGCGTGTTTGAAATAGTCTTCACTATCGAATCCTTCATTAAAAAGTGACTCAATTTCTATTTCCTTATTGCCTTTCAGATCATAAATAAAAGGTATTTTTTCTGTTTTAGGAAGCTGAGAAGATTGCATGTAAATGGTACCACTTATGACATCATCTAGATATAAATCAATTTCTACCCATCCGCTAAATAATTGTGTCCACCTTTCATAAGTACCAATATTTTTGGGATTAGTAGCCTTAAGTTTATTAATCGTTTCATCGAGCCATTCAATGAGTTTTTCTTCGATCCATGGGTCGAATTTTTTATGATTCAGAATAGGTCTTACACATTCTAACCTACTTAAATAATCGGCGTATTCGTATGTTTCAAAATCCAATCTACGTTCACTTTTTAAAGATGCAGACGTTTCATTTCCATTAGAATCTTTATATTTTATCTCTATTTTTGAAATATTAGAAGTATCGATGATGGCGACTTTATCTGTAAGCACTGTTTTGGATATATTCAAATCTAAGCATGTTGTGGCTCCTACATTCCTACCTGGGAGAATATCCACATTTTTCCTATCATCTTGCCAGACATGACAAGTGTATAGTTCCTTATCTCTATTTATGGCTAATCTGACATTTTTGCTATCGACCTTACCGCTAAAACATTGGTACCATTGGCATCGATCTGATACGGTACCTTTATAATCGGTAAATGCATTGACGAAGTTTAATTTAAAAGGTAATGTTAGGTTCTTTTTTGCATTCATCCACAATCCATCAAAACTTTGTCCATCGTATCTACCATATAAAAAACCGGTCAGACGACCATCATTATTCAGTTCTACCAGCTTCAGTTGATGTTCATTATCATCACCTTCAAAGGTAAAAGTAACACCACTATTTCTAAGTGTATACAAACCTTTGCAACTATGACCGTCTGTCCCTACAATCATATCCACCACATGAAGTCCATCTATCGTACCGCTCAAATAATTAATCCAAAGGTCTCTCGTATTCGGTGGAAACATCGCAGCTACTTGAGATTTGGTATTAACTTGTCCATTCACTTTGGCTAAACCACCAAAAGTAAATACAATTTCAAAAAACAATATGTAGAGAATATACTTCAATACAAAAACGATTTTATTACTACTGTGTTAAGGAACCGGAATGGTATTTATGATACGAGTAATGATGTCTTCTTGGGTGATATTTTCTGCTTCTGCTTCATAACTCAGCCCGATACGATGTCTCATGACGTCTTTGCATACATTGCGCACATCATCAGGGATGACATATCCTCTACGGTTCATAAATGCGTGTGCCTTTGCGGCCAAAGCTAGATTAATACTTGCCCTAGGCGATCCACCATAACTCAATAATGGCTTGATATCGTTCAGTTTGTACTTTTCTGGTTCTCTCGTGGCAAAGACAATATCTAGAATATAATCCGCTATTTTATCATCCATATAGACTTTTCTCACGGATTCTCTCGCCTTTAGGATGGTCGCTGGTGAGACTACTGCATTGATCTTTTGGGTCACTTCGCCCAAGATATTTTTATGAATGATCGACTTTTCTTCTTCTCTACTTGGGTAGCCAATATTTACTTTTAACATAAATCTATCAACCTGCGCTTCTGGAAGTGGATAAGTACCTTCTTGTTCGATAGGGTTTTGGGTGGCTAAGACTAGGAATGGCTCTTCGAGTTTGAAGGTCTCTTTACCAATGGTCACTTGTTTTTCTTGCATCGCTTCTAGGAGCGCACTTTGCACTTTGGCAGGTGCTCTGTTGATCTCATCTGCCAGTATAAAATTGGCAAAAATAGGACCTTTCCTTACTGTAAATTCATTTTTCCCAGGATTGTAGATCATGGTACCTATGATATCTGAAGGCAATAAATCTGGCGTGAACTGTATCCTATGAAAATCAGCATCTATAGCAGAAGCTAATGTTTTGATAGACAATGTTTTGGCCAATCCAGGCAAACCTTCTAAGAGTACATGTCCCTGTGCGAGTAGTCCAAGTATGAGTCGATCGAGCATATGTTTCTGGCCTACGATCACCTTAGAAGTCTCTGCATTGAGTACTTCCATAAAGGCACTATCTATGTAAATCTGCTGGTTTAATGCTTCTATATCAATAGATGTCTGCATAAAAATGGTTATTATTCAAAAAGTAAATTAAGTAATCAATCTAACTAAAAATCCTTAGATTTTTATGATATCAGCGTGCAAATATCGTCTTTTATCTCCAAAGTACAGGCAAAATGCGCCGTTTTGTTTTCTTGTCAGCCCCATATGTGCAAGTATACCAAGGAGCGATAGTGCTAAATCGGTTGCAAATTTAAAAGTATGACCGTGTAAAATGAATACTCGAGAAGCTTTTTAACTAATTCTTAACTTGGTGGGAATAAAGCCTTACAAAATCATACCATAGTTGCAAAATAAATGAAAATATGTCTTCAAGAAACAATAATAGGTTTATTTCAAACGCTTAATAGTCCGTTCTAAAAGGATTCTTGTATTTTTGCCGTTTTATAACAAAACGTGCTTCATGTCAAGGATCATATATATTTTGATAGGGTTATCTTTCTTTATTGCTGTAGATTCTGTGGGACAGCAAGATTCGCTTAGAATCGAATTTACCACTTTCGGGGCTGATTATTATCGGAATGGAAGTGAGACAGACAAGTCTGCATTCAAAACTTATCTGGCTCAGGTAGATCCCGCACTAAAAAAATACAAGGCAGGTCGAAGATTAAATTTCGGTGGGAAGGTATTGACCTACATAGGTGGTGCTTTGATAGCTGTCAATATTTATGATGTATTTTTTGAGAAAAAAGATAAGTATACTTTTGGGATAGCAGGTGCAGGATTGATAGGTGCAGGTATTCCGATTTCAAATTGGGGAAAAAGAAAAACCAAAGCAGGTATAGAAATTTATAATACCTCAGATAGACTACCGAGTATCAAACTAGAAGAAAAATTAGAGAAAAAACCATTTTTGTCTTCAGAGACAGCGCTTTTGGTTCGTGTACCTGTATTCGGTAAGAAGATCAATTATCTGACTCAAGCTCTCGCCAAACCAAATCTCAATCCTAAGACAAAAGCATCTTTTGAGAAACAATTAGAAACTACTATTACAGAAAACAAAGCATATTTCGATATACTGATAGATGGTTTTAAGACCAACTACACTTCTTCTCAAGTGTTTTTTGTTCCTGATTCTCTATTTAAACAATTCAATGCAGGTAGAAGAGATGTCTTTCTTAATGAAAATAATGAGATAGACCCTAGTATTAAAGGACCTGTGGGCGATTATTTGCTTATGATTCAAGGTAATAGTGTAGAACAATTGTTGTTAGTGGACAAAAACGGTTATCGTTTAGACAAACCATTCCCGTATAAAAGGAATACTTTTTTGCCTGCTTTCAAGAAGTTATTCGAAAGAGAAAAATATATGTCAAAACAGATAGCGTGGTTTGATAAAAAATTAAAAGAGATTAAATACCTACAAAAATGATCAAACACATTACTACTTTATTATTGATGTCTATTTGTTTCATTCATTGCAAACAAGAACCTAAACCTATTCTGTCAAAGGAAAAAGATGTTGTAAAAGAAGAAACAAAAGAAAAAGTTCAAGATGCAGCCCCTGTTAAAAATGTAGTAGAAAAGGAGCCCACACCACAAGCTATTCCTAGTGATTGGCAAGAAATAGACAAGGCAACTGGCATTGCTATTGATATCAAATATGCTACTAAAGACAATTTTACCAAAAAGAAGATTTATGACTGTGGCAAATGTTATTTGAGACCTGAAGCAGCTACTAAACTGGTAGAAATCCACAATTTCTTAAAGGAAAAATATGGGTATGGCATCAAAGTATTTGATTGTTTCCGTCCTAGACCTTACCAACAGCGACTTTGGGACATCATGCCCAATCCTAGTTATGTCACACCGCCTAAAAAAGGGTCAATGCACAGTCGTGGACTAGCAGTCGACCTAACAATTATAGACAAAAATGGCAAGGAACTAGACATGGGTACGCCTTATGATTTTTTCGGTAAAGAAGCACATCAAGATTTCACGGGACCTTCCGCAGATATCAATAAAAACCGTAAGCTCCTAAAGTCTATCATGGAAGAGAATGGATTTGGCTCTATACGTACAGAATGGTGGCACTACAGCTACAGAACTAAGTCATATCCCTTAGATGATTGGGTATGGGATTGTGAGTAGATGATTTCCTACTTCTATGATAATCAATATTTTACACCTTTAGGGGCAGGGGTATTTTCCTTTAGAGTGTAGGGTTAAAACAGTTGATTATCAAATATTCAGTGTTTTCGGAAATGAACTATTCCCTAAACAATTTCACATCTGCATAAAAAGTACCAAATGGAATTAAGGATGCTACAAAACCTAAGATCATCTTGCCCCAAGACCAATCTCTTTGGATGCCGACCTGTAACAAAAGTAGTACATAAGCGATAAACAATGCCCCGTGTGCAGATCCTACCACCATATTTGGACCAGGCATATTGTATCTATATTTTAAAATCATGGTGAATCCCAATAGTAAAAAAGAACATCCTTCTAGAAAAGCTACAATTCTTAACCTGCCTAATGATGATCTTACCAACTCAGCTATCATATATTTTTATTTGTTTTGAATTCGATATTATAGGAAGCCTAACAAGTGAATTTTATTTTCGTTGCAGAGAAGGTTAAGTTTGTGCATGACCCCGATGGTCTGGCTCTTAGACAGCCTATCGGTAAATTGACAAACTACAAAAGGAACACAAAACCGATACGATGTCTTTGAGCCATCGGATCAGATGTTTCCCTTGCTCCCGATGGTCTGGCTCTTAGACAGCCTATCGGTATATTTGGAAAGATCATCATCAAAACCGAAAACCATCAAACCGATACGATGTCTTTGAGCCATCGGATCAGATGTTTCCCTTGAGCCATCGGATCGGGAGATTAACCCCCTACCCTTTTGCTTTCATCTTCGATACTTGTGCTTCGTTTTCTAGACTTTACATTGCTATTACCTAGATCGTAGCTGATACTGATAGATGCTCTACGGCTATCCCAATTGCCACCACCGTAGCCTACCTGACCATTATAAGAAGATACGCCACTCCAACCTGATTGGTAAGTGATATCATTTGCACTCAGTCTCACATTCATCTTATCATCTAGGAATTTTCGTTGGATACCTAGGTTTAAGCTGTAACTTGGGTCATACAAAAATACACCACCCCAAACTCCAGGACCTGAGTACCAACCCGAAATTTCTCCTTTCCATTTTTTGCCAAGGCTGAACGTGTGCTGCTGAAAGATATTGTAAGATCCTGCTTGAACATCTACCACTTTGCCATCTCCATAATCCGCTTGATTATCTGTGTATGAAACGCCAAAATTCATATAGGCATTCCACCATTTATTTATATCAAAAGGAAGTGAAGCATTAAAACTGTACAAGTGTTGTGTTGCGAGATTGTCCCAACTGATAAAACCTGCACGCTCGTCTTCTTCATCAGGACCTATCAACCTTGTGATTTGATTAGACGTGTTGCTGTATGCAAGTTTAAAAGAAAATCTATATTTCAGGGTGTAGCCCAATTCGATATTATTGACGATTTCTGGTTGGAGAAATTTATTGCCTTTTGCGTAAGACAGTTCACTCAATTGTTCTCTAAAAGGATTCAATACGTTATAGTCAGGTCTATTGATACGACGACCGTAATTTATAGAGTAAACATGTTCTGGAGTGTGTTGGTAAGTAAGTCCTGCGGATGGAAAGTAACTGGTATAATTAAAATCTACAGGAGCTTCCTCGAGTTCGGGAAGGAAGGCAATCAAATCTCCAGTGGCATCTGTATTCTCTACCCTTAATCCTGCTGAAGCATTCCATTTGGTATTAATATTTCTGGCATAGTTTACATAGCCTGCTAGGACATTCTCATTGTATTTGAACTGATTAGAACGTCTGTCATTTTGTACTTCGGTATCTTGGACAATGTTGTAAAACAAAAAAGTATTATCAGTAGCTACATTACTAAATTTAGTTCCAATACCTAGACTTCCACCATAAATTTCTGTTTCAAAATCAGCTTTGGCTGTTGCTATGTCGATTTTTACTGGCGTGTTGTAAGAAGTGATATTTTGGCTGATGATGTTTTGTTCTTGTGCATCGTAGTAGACATTTGGCTGGAAGTTGTTAGACTCATTTCTAAAAGTACCATAATCAGCATCCACATTAAGACGGTTTTTGCCTGATTCGAATGCATAGTTTATATTGAATGTCGCTTGGTTACGTGTTGCATCAGAAGTATTCGGTGCAGTAAGTACACTATCTATTTGGGTAATATTAGATTCAGGAGCTATGTATGTTTTATTATTGCTTCTGCTACTTCCTGTATTGGATTGACCACCTACTAAAAAACCAACAGTATGTTTTTTACCAATAAAGAAGTCTGTTCCCCAACGTCCATTTACACCGCTATAATCATTGGTAGACCTATTGGTTTCATCAAGGAATATGTCATTTTGGTAGGTATCAAAAATCATTTCATTCCATCTTGTACCACCATTGTAACCAATACCACCGAAGGTATTGAGTGTTTTGTTTCTGTAATTGGCATTACCATTTACGTTACCTTGTCCGTATCTGCCATGACCATAACTACCACTTATAGAGCCATTTGCACCAAGATTTTTATCTTTTTTAAGTCTAATATCTATAATACCAGCATTACCTTGAGCTTCATATTTAGATCCAGGATTGGTGATGATATCTATTTTGTCTATTTGTTCAGAAGAAAGATTCTCTAGATAATTGGTCAGGTCATCTCCTATAAGTGGAATTCTTTTGCCATCAACATAGACTAGAACACCTGCTCTACCCAAAACTGAAATATTGTTATTATTGTCGACCAATACACCTGGTGCTTTTCGCAATAGATTTAGACCATTCTCGCCTGCAGAATTGATAGTGCCTTGTACATTAAAAACGGTACGATCAGCTTTCACTTCCACTAGTGCTCTAGCTGCTGTGACAACTACTTCATCAAGTTGTTTAGCGTCTTCTTGTAAGGCAATGTCAGGCAAGATAGTAGACTTTTCCAAATTGATCAAATTGGTTGTAAAAGTAGTTAGACCAATATAACTTGCTTCTGCAAAATACTGACCTGCTCCCAATCTTTCAAATATAAAAGAACCATTATCTGTAGTGATATCTGCTTTGACCATTGAGCTATCTTTGGCAGATTTTAGAATGATGGTGGCGAAAGGAATACCTACATTTTTGTTATCTACGATATTTCCAGAAATGGATAAATTTTGCCCAATCGATATGGCGCAAAAACATAGGATAGCTAATAGAAAAAGTGATGATCTAAGCATGATTGTTTTGTTGAAGATAATTGTCGATGTCTAAAGACACAAATGTCATACATATAGTTGCATCAACATAAAAAATAAGACGAATAGCTTTATTTATCGACGAATGCGTTATTTTCAAATGTTCCAGTAAAAAATCAAAAAAAAATAGTCTACAAAATATGATTTTATAGACTATCTAGAAATATAATTAATTTGATTAAAAGCAACGAAAATTACTCCCTAGAAGGAATCTGTTCTGCCATGTATTTGAAATTAGCTAGTGTTGCGGTGTTCAAATCGAAAGACTTAATTTGGCCCATAAGATATTCAATATCAGAGTATTTATGTTCAAAAGATATGTACCCATTCATATCAAAATCACCTTGAAGATATCCGATTGCTTGAGTTCCTCCTTCTACAGAAAAGGCTAAATTTTCACTCATAAGAATATTTAAGTCATTTGCAGGACGATCACATTTCACTACACAATCTGCATTAAAGTCTCCTGCCCATAAAGCATTCACACCAAAGTGTTTTCCACACAACGCTTTACCACTGTAGTCAAACATGGGATTGGTATTGCCAAAATCGTACACTAAAGTTTCTTTATTTGTAAAGTCAATTAGAGAAGCTCCTGTGACCAATTGAGACATTACACCCAAGTGATTGCGATGTCTGACGGCTACATAAAATTCATCAGCGGTTAGGTCAGGAAAATTCAGATCACTAACACCATCTACATCAACGATATCACCATCTCTTTGCAACAAACCTGATCTAGTAGCGATCACATTTTTTACATCAGCGGATGACCTAATTTCCACAAAAATCCAATCCACAATGGCATTTGCACCTGCAAGGCCTAGTACAGTGACGGAGTCAGTAATTGTACAATATTCTGGAGAAGATCCAATACCAACATGTGTATTTGCGGCTGAAAGATTAACTCCATTTATGATGGTTTGATATGGGTCTGATAGAGGAATATAATTTTTACCATTAAGTGGATTTCTGCGCAAATCATCTCTCATCAATCTTCTACCATCAAATGAATATACATCAGGCGAATTGATCAATGCACCTTCTAAGTAGAGTCTAATTTTTAGGTTTTTACCTACGAGTGTGTTTACTTTGTTTGAGTCACCATAAACATTATTAACAAAAACTGTCAATAGGAAAACGGCTGCGATTTGAATGAAAATTGAGATTTTCATATTTTGAATTTAAAGGTTATAAATACTAATCTTACGTTAAATACCTACATAAAATTCGCATCCAAAAAAGCACGAAAATTATTCAAAGTACTATTTGACGCAAATATACACATTATACAAATATGTAATTTGTTTTACTAGTATTTTATTTAAAAAATTGTAGAAATAAATTTACCTAAACGTAGTAAGGCACTAATTATAATTAAACCTATGGATTCATTCCTAATTTCTTTTAGGTACCTGTTCTATAAAATGACTATAATTAGCAAGGAGCATATTATTTGGAAAATAGAAGAATATCTGACTAAACAACATGTTTCTATCATCGTTTGGATTTTCGTATTTTGATTTACTATTCATATCGTAATCACCTTGAAAGTAACCTAGTGCATTTTGGAAATTAGTAGCATTATTCAAATTGGTGGAATACGTAAATACATCGTAAAATAAAATATTCTGGTCATCGCTTGGGCTGTCGTGTTTCACTTTACAGTCTGCATTAAAATCTCCTGCCCATAATGCAGAAATAGTTGAATTAATATAATTTCTGGCCTGCCCGTTGTAATTTATATTCGGATTTAAAGTAGTACCAAAATCAAAAACAGGTATAGATGGTTTAGTTAAGTCTATCAATTGACTACTATTTACTAAGGTAGACATCACACCCAAATGATTTCTATGCCTTACAACCACATAAAAAGTATCCACGGTTAAGTCAGGAAAATTGAGCTCGCTCACTCCATCTACATCCACCACATCACTATCTCTCTGTAATAGTCCTGAGCGAGTTGCTATCACTTCTTTATTATCTAATGCTGACCTTATCTCTACAAAAACCCAGTCCACAATTGCATTCTGACCAGTCACACCAAAAACAGCGGAAGAATCAGCAATGGTGCATAAACTTGCAGAAGATCCTATCCCTACATGTTTGTTGGTAACTGAAAGGTCTACGGCACTCACGATACTTTGATATGGATCTGTCAAAGGAATATAGTTTTTACCATTAAATGGGCTAACTCTCAAATTGTCTCTCATGAGTTTTCTGCCATCAGAAGAAAAAGTATTTCCTGCATTCATAATTGATCCTTCTAGGTAAACCCTAATCCTTAGGTTTTTGCCAGTAGAATGAATTACCAACTTGTCAACCAACATAGTTTTACTGTCATTACAAATTACTGTATATGAGCTTATTATAAAAATAAAACTGAGTATGAAATGCCTATAAACTGTCTTCATAACTAAAATAACTTTAGAGTAGAATATTAATGTAAACTTCTAAGGCAGGTTGGAAAGACAAAAATACACATTATTTATTTATTAGATATATAATGTATGTGATTTTTTGTAAAAAAGATTGATTCAAAAACTTAAATTGCCATTGAAAATTAACATCTTCCACTGAATTAAATTAGAGTAAGATTCTCTTTAGCTTATTTGTGTTTGAATCACGATGTTTTGTTGTGCCATGTACAGAATGTTTTGATGACTATTCATAAGAATAGATGGAAGATCACCGTAGTGTGGATGGCGTTTTATAGTAGCTTATACGGAACGTCATGCTAGCATCTAGGGAGCATGGTCAGGCCAAGGTCGAGACAACCTCGGCACAACCTTGGGACAACGTCGGGACAACCCTAGTATGGTTTTTGTGAAAAATGGCAGTTTTTATGTGTTTAAGGGTAGATTTGGAACAAATTTAAATTTTGATGGAACATTTTATTTTCCATAGTACAATCAGGTATAAAGATAGGTTTTTTGATTAGAAAATGGGGAGATTTTGAAGGTTTTTTTATTGGAAAATTTAATTGCCACAAAGGCTCGAAGGCGAAAAGGAGTGACAAAAATAGGTATGATGTCTTTTGTGTTTTTGTTCCGTACCTAAAGGCACGAATGTATGTTTTCATTATTATTTTCTACCGATATTTTGTCCCTAATGGGACAGGTTTGATGGTTCATTTGGTTTAGCTTAGTTTTATTTCTCACAGATTACGCGGATTTCGCAGATTTTTTTGGAAAAGAATATTGCCACTAAAGCTCGAAGACGCTAAGACGAGACAGAAGGATGCCTTTTGATTTGATGTTTCGTACCTAAAGGCACGGGGATGGGGTTTCGATGTTCTTTTTTCTACCAATATTTTGTCCCTAAATGGACAGGTTTGGGGTTCATTTGGTTTAGCTGAGTTTTATATCTCACAGACTACGCAGATTTCGCAGATTTTTTAATTCCGTACCTAAAGGCACGGATGTATGTTTTCATTATTATTTTCTACCGATATTTTGTCCCTAGTGGGACAGGGTTTAGATGGTTGTATTTTAGATGTTGAAAGTGATGAATTGTTACGACTTTCGCTCATCAGTCTTCGTTGCACTCAGTATAATGGTCGAAAGTGAAGGATTGAAGTGTTAAGGAAAGTGTTAAAATTTAAAGTGCAAAAATTTATTTAATCCGACTGTCAGCAGAAACAGCGTTAAAGTTCCGTTAAGGCAGCATTAAATGGGGTATTTCGTTCGTTAGTAAGGTAATAAAATTATTTAAATTATGGGCACACAAGTATCTCTTATTAAATTTGTAGGTAGAGTAGGTAATGTTTTAAGTTATTACCTGAATGAAGAA
>DLGT01000016.1:155-13556 GCA_002482845.1 Saprospiraceae bacterium UBA7687 | reverse complement strand
GATCGTGTAAAACCTGATATGGTAGGTGAGTACGTGGACTATCTCATCCGCTTCGAAAATACTGGCAACTATGCCGCTGAAAATGTCGTAGTCAAAGACATCATCGATACCAAAACATTCGATATCAGTACGCTGAAAATCACAGATGCCAGCCATGAAGTATATACACGCATAGAAGGCAACAAAGTAGAATTCATCTTTGAAAACATCCAATTACCATTCGACGATGCTAATAATGATGGTTACATCGCCTTTAAGATTAAGACCTTACCGAGTTTAGTACTAGGGGACTCACTCAAAAATCTAGCAGATATTTATTTTGATTATAACTTCCCGATACGTACAAATGAAGCACAGACGACAGTGGCTTTCCCTGTTTTTACCAAAGATATCACATCAGAAGTTAACATCTATCCTAATCCCGTTTCTGACATCTTGTACCTAGACACAAATGAAAACTGGACCAAAGCAGACATCTATGATATTGCTGGAAGGATTATTAGATCTATCATCTTGGATAGTTCGTACATGGATGTAAGTGGATTAGAAAGTGGGACTTATTTTATTAGATTGAAAGATAGAGAGAAGGTGGGGATTGTTAAGTTTTTGAAGATTTGAGTGTAATTGTTGAATCGTTTAAATTTTAGATATGAGAAGTGTATTAGCGTTTTCTTTTTTGGCTTTTTGTTTTGTTGGTAATGGTCAGATTATAAATTTTCCGGATCCAAATTTCAAAAATACATTGGTGAATACAATTTGTGCGGACACTGATGGAAATGGGAGTCTTGATAACGATGTAGATTTAAATAATGATGGAGAGATTGATGTCAGTGAAGCTTTGATGGCAAAATCAATAAACGTTGGAAATCAAAACATCACAAGTATAGAAGGAATAAACTATTTTCAATCAATTATTAGTTTAGATTGTAGTCATAATAATATATCTGATTTAAATCTAGAAAATCTTCCTTTATTGGGTTCTTTAAGTTGTCAAAATAATAGTTCCTTAAAAACATTAAAATGTACAAATTTACCAACGCTGTTTAATCTTTACTGCCGAACAACAGGCTTGATTTCATTGGAGTTAAAAGATTTACCATCTTTATTGTCTTTGGATTGTAGTTGGAATAGTTCTTTAAATAATTTAACTTTAACAAATTTGCCTAGACTATCACAACTATTCTGTAACAATTCTGGTATTATTTCATTAGCGCTGAAAGATTTACCTTCTCTATTGACTATACAATGTGGCAGTAATACATCATTAACAAGTTTAACATTATCAAATTTGTCTAAACTATTAAATCTTAACTGCAGCTTTTCGAGGTTAATTTCATTGGACCTGAAAAATTTACCTTCATTGTTGACCTTAAATTGTAGCTCAAATATAACATTAATTAATTTATTACTAACAAATTTGCCCAAACTCACTGAATTGGATTGCAGATTTTCGGGTTTAGTTTCTCTCCACCTGAAAGATTTACCATCTGTTAATTTATTATTTTGTGACTCTAATGATTCTTTAAAAACATTAACATTAACAAATTTACCTAAGCTATCCGAGATTTATTGTTCGTCTTCAAAGTTAATTAATTTGGACCTGAGGGATTTACCTGTATTATCGTCTTTAGATTGTAGCTACAACCGTTCATTAAATAGTCTGACTTTAACGAATTTGCCCAAACTATACAAACTGTACTATACAGGGACAAATTTACGTACTCTATTCTTGAAAGATTTACCTTTATTGACATTTAACCGAAACTCATTAGATGTATTAAATACACTAACAATAATCAATTTGCCCAAGCTAAAAACGTTGGACTGTTCATCATTAGAATTAATTACACTAGAACTAAAAGATTTACATTCATTATCGGCTTTAGATTGTAGCTACAACAATTCATTAATTAGTTTAACATTAAAAAACTTACCAAATCTATCAGAATTAAACTGCTCACATGGCGCTTTAGTTTCATTGGATATAAAAGGGCCTAAAATAAATCAACAATTCCTATCCTTTCACAACAATCCAAATTTGGAGTATATTTGTTGTAATGAAAATAATATTTCAGAGATAAAAAATATGTCAATTTCAAATGGTCAAAACTGCGAAGTTAATTCATATTGTACTTTCACCCCTGGAGGTAAGTTTTATTTAATAAACGGTGAGAATAAATATGATGAAAATTTGAATGGATGCGAAAATCAAGATATTAAAGTTCCAAACATCAAATATTATATTACAAAGGGAAGCATTTCAGGGTTTTTTGTTTCAAACTCAACCGGTAAATATTCGATTCCAGTTCAAAATGGCATCCATACCATAACACCAATTTTAGAACATCCAAACCATTTCGAAGTAACACCTTCTACATATACAATAACTTTCCCATCTACTTCCGACACCATCACCCAAAACTTCTGCATCACACCCAAAAATATCTTCCGACAAACCAACATCACCGTCATTCCACTCACACCACCAGCCAGACCAGGATTTGAAGCTCAATACAAAATTGTATGGGAAAATGCTGGCAATCAAATAGAAAGCGGTACGCTCAATTTTACATATGATGAGACATTATTGGATTATATCTCAGCAACACAGACGGCTGACCAAGTAGCAGATGGCATCATAAAGTGGAATTTTAACAATCTCCTACCCTTCGAAAAAAGAGAAATCACCGTTACATTAAAAGTCAATAGACCGACAGATACTCCAGCTGTAAATGCAGGTGATAAGATATATCTCACAGCTTCTATCCTAGACAATATCTTCACACTAGAGAATACCGTCGTCGGTTCTTACGATCCAAATGACAAAACATGTCTCCAAGGTGATCGTGTAAAACCTGATATGGTAGGCGAGTACGTGGACTATCTCATCCGCTTTGAAAATACAGGCAACTTTGCCGCTGAAAATGTGGTAGTCAAAGATATCATAGATACCAAAACATTCGACATCAGCACACTAAAAATCACAGATGCCAGCCATGAAGTATATACCCGTATAGAAGGAAATAAAGTAGAGTTCATCTTTGAAAATATCCAACTACCATTCGATGATGCCAATAATGACGGTTACATCGCCTTTAAGATTAAGACCTTACCGAGTTTAGTCCTTAGTGACTCTCTCAAAAACCTTGCAGACATCTATTTTGATTATAACTTCCCGATACGCACCAATGAAGCGCAGACGACTGTAGCTTTCCCAGTTTTTACCAAAGATATCACCACAGAAGTTAATGTCTACCCAAATCCAGTTTCTGACAATTTATATCTAGATACAAATGAAAACTGGACCAAAGCTGAGATATTTGATATTGCTGGAAGGATAATGAGATCAATATCTTTAGATAGTTCATCCATGGATGTGAGTGGATTAGAAAGTGGGACTTATTTTATTAGGTTGAAGGATGGAGAGAAGGTTGGACTTGTTAAGTTTGTGAAGATGTAACTTTAATTGTTTAATTGTTGAATTGTTGAATCGTATAATGTTTAGATATGAGATGTGTATTATTGTTTTCTTTTTTGACTTTTTGTTTTGTCGGTTATGGTCAGATTATAAATTTTCCCGATGCTAGATTTAAGGATGCGCTGGTGAATACGATTTGCGCAGATACGGATGGAAATGGTAGTTTTGATTCTGATGCAGATTTGAATGATGATGGGGAGATTGACATTGAAGAGGCTTTGAAAATTATTAGTCTAGACCTTTCAAATAAACAGATTTCTAGTTTGGAAGGGATTGGTAATTTCAAAAATTTGGAAAGACTTTATTGTTTACAAAACGAAATTATAACTCTGAATTTACAAGAATTGTCAAGTTTAACTTTTTTATCGTGTGGAACAAATCAACTGTCAAGCTTAAATATTCAGGAATTGGAAAACTTAGAATATGTTTATTGCAATAATAATTTATTGACGACAATAAATGTAAAAGGGCTAGTGAACTTGAAAACTTTAGATTGTAATACTAATCAACTAATTAACTTAGATGTACAAGAATTAGCGAATTTAAAGACTTTACGTTGTTATAAAAATCACTTGACTGCTTTATATCTCAAAGAAGCAAAGCTTAACCACACCCTACTTTTTCAAGAAAATCCAGAACTAAGTTATATCTGCTGTGACGAAGATAGAATCACCGAAATAAAAAATATGGCTATTGAAAACGGACAAAACTGCGAAGTAAATTCGGAATGCAGTGTTACAAATACCACGGATTTTTTCCAAGAAGTTAATATCTACCCAAATCCTGTTTCTGATATTTTATACCTAGACACAAATGAACATTGGACCAAAGCAGACATATATGACATTTCAGGAAGGATTATCAGATCAATATCTTTAGATACTTCATCTATGGATGTGTGTGGATTAGAAAGTGGGACTTATTTTATTAGATTGAAGGATGGAGAAAGAGTGGGTCTTGTTAAGTTTGTGAAGATGTAAAAAAGATTGGCTAGTTTTAATTATGAGATAAATTAATTTTTATTTCTGTATTCCTTTATTTAATTAATTTTTATATTTTGCATCAAATTTGTAACGCCTTAATTATGTCAAAAAAAACATGAAATCGACATAAAAAATCAAATAAAAGTAAACAAATGAAAATATACTTCTTAATAATTTTCACTTCTCTTTGTTTTTTAGATAAAATTGATGGACAAAATCGCTTTAAACCTTATTGTAATAAGTCGAAAGAGCTGGCAGAATGGAATACATTTTTGGATCAAAGTAAAAGCCAAACATTGACCCAATATAAGGATTACAAATATAAAAGTGATTTAAAAGTTCATATAACTGAGAGGCATCAGGAGTTAATCAACAAAATCGAAGCGGGTCACTTTTATTTTGATAAAATGGTTGATTCATATTTCCATAGGATTTTGGATGAGATTATAATTAACAACCCAACATTACAAAAAGATAAAATTAGGTTTTTAATCTCAAGGTATAATTGGCCAAATGCAAGTTACATTGGTGATGGTGTCATTATAGTCAATATAGCGTTGGTTGACAAATTAACTCATGATGATGAATTGGCTTTCATTATATGTCATGAATTGGCTCATTACTATTTTGAACATGTAGATATGAGTTATATAAGAAGTCTCAATAAGCTTAAATCTAAAGAAACTAAAGAAAAAATTAAAGCGATTAAAAAGTCTGAATACGGTACTCATTCTAAAGGTACTTCGCTTTTTAAAGGTTTTATGTACGACTCCAGAAAACATGTCAGAGGACACGAATATCAAGCAGATAGTCTAGGATTATCGTTTCTTATGAATACAAAGTACAATCCTATAGCTGCAAAAAATGTATTATATTTATTAGATACCATTGACAAAGTACATATTGAAACAAATATAAATATCGATTCCATTTTTAATTTTGAAGAATACCGATTTAAAGAAAGTTGGAAGAGCGAGCCAAAACAAATGTTTATTTCTGAACCAAATAAAAATGATGATTGGAACTCAGACTCCCTCAAAACACACCCTGATTGTTTAAAAAGGATACAAGCATTAAAGTTTGAAAAATTTTACCAAAGCAATTTTACCACAGACCCTCAATTAAAATTAATTAAACAAAATATAAAATATGAGTTACTCCTCTTTGAAAGTGAATTTGGAGATTCAGGTAAGTGTATGTTAAAAGCCTTAGAGCTATTGTCAGAACAACCATCGGATTTCGTCGCTTTAAATATGATTTCGAGTACATTTCAGAAGATTATAGACGCAAGAAAAAACCATAACGCTAATGAAATACTAATGAATCCAAGCCAATCGGACAATATAGAATTAAAAAAAATGTTATTGATTCTTAATAATATGCGATCAGTGGAAATGGCAAATGTAAATTACTATTTTTTAAAAAATGCGCTTTTAAAATTTAACCATCTACAAAAAGATGAAGAATTCTTAAAAATTATAAATAATGCAGCTGAAGAATGTCAAAAAATATCAGATCTAGAATTAATTAAAAATAACTTAAACTTAAAACATTAAAACATGAGCTCCAACAAACTTTTTTTAGTATTACTTTTATTGATTTTTAATCAATGTATTGGCTATTCGCAAAGTGAAACATTTGATGATATATTAAATGTTCAAATTCGAAATGTAGGTACCATAGAGCATGACGGTGATGTAACTGGTCATTATATTTTTTATAAAACTGAAAAAATAGATAAGAAGACTTATAGTTATAAACTATCCATATTGAATCAAGACCTTTTACTGATTAAGAATATTGAAAAAATTGGTTCAAAATCTTTAGTATTATTGGAATGTGTTTACAATGGGAATGCCATTTTGATGAAATATTTAGATAGGAGTACAAAAGAATTTGAATTTGAAATTTACGACTCAAAAGGTGAATTAAGTTATTCAAAAAAAATAAAACTTACAAGCTTTGAATTAGAATCAATTTCTAAACTTCAAAATAGTGAAACCGAACTTGTTTCGATTGGACTTTCACCTGTTGGTTCTATTGGATTTGTGGACATTGGATTAACAAAACATAAAGATTATAAATATGAAGTAAGGTTCTTTGATAATAAGGATATTAATAAACATTGGGTAGTAGAATCAGCAAATACTAAAGGAACGGAATCCGCAAATTTTATTGCCGCCAATAATAATAAAATTGTTTTAAGTGTAGCAAAAAGACCTTCTTTAATGAGCACTAAGCAGCTTTTTTTCACAAAAGTTTTAGATGCAAAAAATGGAGAAATTTTAAAAGAATATGATAATATTGAATTAGGAAACTATCAGTTCATCAATGGGTTTTTGCTAGAGAATAATGAAATCAATCTAATAGGAAATTATTTTAAAAAAGATGATTCTCCCACAAAAGATCATCCTGCTGGAATTGTTTCTTACACTTTATCAGAGAATAATGAACTCATCAATAAAAAGAAGTCAACATTTGGTCGCCTTCTAAGAGGAACATCAAAAAACGAAAATCCAGGTCACCTTCATTTTCATGACTTCATTCGTACAGACAGCAATCGTATTTATGTTGTAGGTGAGTATTATAAAAAGAAAGCGGACGGATTTGGAATAGCAGCAGCAGCTTTAGGAAATGCGGCATCTGTTGTAAAATTAAGTATTTATGATTTTGTGGTTGCAGAATTAAATGAAGATTTGAAAGTGGAAAAAATCAAAATCTTTGATAAAGAAAGTCATTCTGTCACGCTACCTCCAGGAGCCCTAATGGCTGGTTCTGCTCTTTTAGGTAATTATGTAAAGCTAGTTGGTGGATTCGATTATCGATACACTCAAATCATTAAATCAGACAATCCTTATTTTATTAGTACCTATTTCGATGAATCTGATGAAAAAGACAAAGTACCTAAATTTAAAATAGTAAGTAACATTGATGGCGTATTTACGGAGGATGCAGTAAGCTTAAAAACAGATGCCACTGAGATCATGGTTTCTAAAGCAAAAGCTGGTCATATTCTTATTACCGAATATTTTAAAAAAGAAAAAAAGATGACTCTAAGGCTTGAGAAAATTAATATTTAAGCTTTTAGGATGCTTTTAGTAAAGATGTTTGGTAAGATATAATATTCACTATAAAGATAATAATGAGAAATATACTCATTTTATGGCTTTTTACTTTTTGTAATTTGACTAGTGCGCAGATTATTGATTTTCCAGATGAAAATTTTAAGAATTCATTGGTGAATACACAATGTGTGGATACGGATGGTGACGATATTGGTGGTACTGATGCTGATTTAAATGATGATGGGGATGTAGATGCAGCAGAAGCAATGGAAGTGCTAAATTTGAACGTTACTAACATGCAAATTTCAAATTTAGAAGGAATTAACCATTTTAAAAACTTAGTTGTTTTAAATTTTGATCTTAATGAATTGGCTGAAGTACATGTTTTAGAATTGACCAAATTGGAAATTTTGAAATGTAGTCGCAATCGACTTAAATCGCTTAGTGTTCAAGGATTGCTAAATTTAACTTATTTTTCATGTTACAATAATGAATTAAGTTCATTAAATATTGAAGGAGCAAAAAATTTGACTTACTTATCATGTTCTGTTAATAAATTAACTTCAATAGATTTGCAAGGTTTAAGAAGTTTGACTGATTTAGGGTGTGGTTCTAATGTAATAACAACTTTGGATTTAAGTGGATTAATAAATTTAGAAGCTTTATCTTGTCAGTATAATAGACTCACATCCTTAAATGTAGAAGGTTTGACAAATTTGAAAACTCTATTTTGTCACAATAACAAACTTGAAAGTTTAGAAATAGCAGGTTTGACAAATTTAGAAGCTTTATCTTGTCAGTATAACAACTTAGATTTCCTACATTTAGAAGGGGCAATAAAGTTGAAATATTTGAATTGTCTTCAAAATCAATTAACTTTTTTAAATTCAGAAGGCTTATTAAATTTGACAAACATAATTTGTAGCTTTAATAAACTGACGTTCCTTAATATTAAAGGAACAGCGTTCAATGAATATGTTTCTTTTGGTAACAATCCCGATCTCAGTTATATCTGCTGTGACGAAAATAGAATCACCGAAATAAAAAATATGGCTATTGATAACGGACAAAACTGCGAAGTAAATTCGGAATGCAGTGTTACAAGTACCACGGATTTTTTCCCAGAAGTGATTATCTACCCCAATCCTGTTACTGACATTTTATATCTAAACACAAATGAAAACTGGACCAAAGCAGAAATCTATGATATTTCGGGTAGTATATTACAGTCTATAAGATTAGAAGGTCAATCTATTGATGTCAGTGGATTGGAAAGTGGGACCTATTTTATCAGATTGAAGGATGGAGATAAGGTTGGACTTGTTAAGTTTGTGAAAATGTAAATTGAATGGTATAATTGTTAAATCGTTTAATGTTTAGATATGAGAGGCATATTGGTCTTTTCCTTTTTGGCTTTTTACTTTGTTGGCTACGCTCAGATTATAAATTTTCCTGATGAAAATTTTAAGAATGCATTGTTGAATACTTTGTGTGTGGATACTAATGGTGATGATATTGGTGATGCTGATGCTGATTTGAATAATAATGGGGATGTAGATGTAAATGAAGCATTAACAGTTAGAAGAATATTAATAGGATTAAAAAATATAACAAATATACAAGGTATTGAAAAATTTTCAAATCTAACACATTTGGATTGTTCTTATAACCAACTGAGTATTTTGGATGTCACTGAATTGAAAAAATTGAAAGTATTAATATGTGATGGAAATAGCCTACATAACTTAAAGGTCGAACGTCTAGTTAATTTAGAAGAATTAAATTTTAGTAATAACAAAGTAGAAAATATAAATTTGGATGGATTAGTGAATTTAAAAAAATTGGTTTGTTATGTTAGCCAACTAAATGCTTTAAACTTATCTAATTTAAGCAATCTGGAATTTCTACAATGTGGAAGTAATAATTTATCAACTTTAGATGTATCAGGATTACTTCATTTAGAAAAACTTGATTGTGGTAATAATCAAATTGTAGAATTAGAAGTAACAAAATTATTGAACTTGAAAACTTTACATTGTGAGGGCAATCAAATCACAAAGTTAGATGTCTCTGGATTAATAAATTTAGAATCTTTGAATTGTGGATATAATCAACTTACTTTTTTGAACCTGTCAAACTTGGTGAACCTAAAACAATTAAGCTGTGATAATAATCAACTTGATACTTTAGATCTTTCTAAATTGATCAATTTAAGGACAGTTTACTGCTATCGTAATCAACTATTATCAATAAATGTTGATGGTTTAATAAACTTAGATTCGTTGATTTGTAGAGATAATGAGATCTCAAGTTTAGATGTCACAAGATTAAGTAACTTGATAAACTTGGACTGCAAGAATAACAAACTTACAACTTTATGCATTCAAAATTTAAAAGAATTAAAGATCGTTGATTGTAGCTACAATAACCTAACTACAATAGATGTAAAAGGGTTACAAAAATTACAATTTCTAGATTACGGATTTAATAAAGTCTCATATTTAGCTTTTCCAGAATTGTTATACATAGAATCATTAAAATGTTCTAACAATAAAATTACTACCTTAGATCTTAAAGGATTAGTGAATTTAAAATATTTATCTTGTGGATATAATCAAATAATTGATTTAAATATTTCAGAATTATTGAATTTGCAAAGCTTAGCTTGTGGAGCAAACCAAATTATCAACCTAAATGTTAATCATTTAATTAACTTAAGTTTCTTAAATTGTGAAAATAATCAAATTACTACCTTAGATTTAAAAGGCTTATTAAATTTAAAAGATTTAATGTGCGGGGATAATCAAATAACTTCATTAGATCTAAACAGATTGGCGAATTTGACAAGTTTAATGTGTCAAAATAATCCAATTACAAACCTATATATAAAAACAGGTAAACCCTTGGTTTACATTTATTTATATAATAATGTCAAACTTGACTATATTTGTTGCAATCCTGAAGATATAAAAAAAGTAAGAGATCTATCTATATCTAATGGATTTGATAAGTGTAAAATAGACTCATTTTGTCCAATCAATTAGTATCCCACTTGCAAAGCACCATCCACATCCCCTACCTTCAATGCGACAAACCTGACATGATCCAAATTCTGATGACCCTCAGGAATAGAAATATATTTCTTGATAAACCATGGATTTGTTTCAACTTTCATAGATGTTTCATCCAAAAATATCCAACTCGTATTGTCTCTGTAATGAGTCTCTATACCTAAGATGATTTTTCGCATATGGACTAAATCTAAAGCGGTGACTTTTTGATCATTATTGACATCAGCTGCCAAATATTGAAGTGGATTCGTAAATGTCTCTATACCTAAGATATGTCGTTGTGTAAGTAGTAAGTCCAGCGTTGTCAAACCGTGAAGCGTGTTTTCATTGTGGTAAGCTGTAAAAACATATGTCTCATCTACCTTGTTTTTCGACATAAAAAAAGTACCGTCTGCTGTTGTATTAGTAGTAATCTGAGTGTGACCTAATTGACGTCTGATTTCTATATTTTGCAGAGCGTTTGTATGGTTTACGATTTTGCCACTGATGGTTCTATTATTCACATCTTGGCACGAAAAGACTAGAGCTACATCATCTACATCCCACACACTTACTACAGCTTCATTTCCTATTTGACAATATGGCGTAAGTTCGATCCTGATATTTGTCGAGTCTACAGAAGAGAATACATCATTTTCAAAAAAATCGAACTTCTCTTTTCTCCAATCGTTGCTGGTTTGGATATCTTCTTGACTAAAGATTTCTACATCATCTTTGTATATTTTGATGGCATACTTTGTCGGATAGTTATTCAGTCCCTGTGGTCCTGCAATCCAATCAAATCCTAATGGTGCTTTTTGTTGGAAGATCAGATGATTAAAATTTATTTTGCGGCCATTATCGGGTAACATTAAAAAATCAATTACAATAGGCCTAGTATTCACTTCATCTAAATCACATGATGCAGAAGCACTCACACACATCGCAATGGAATTGTTAAAGCCCGGTGTACAAGAATGTTTATTGACCTGTGGGTCTTCTCTGTATATATTTTGCGCATTTATCTTACCACAATCAAGGGTATTTAAGTAAGTAGGAGTAAACTCACTATACACCATACTATTGGCAGGAATCAATGCGTCACACTTTTCAAAATCATAAAAAATATTTTGTTCGCATGGCAAGATTTCCACCGTAAGGATGCTATCACAACCTGTAGCTGTAGTAAATTGTGTCACAAATATACCAGGTTGATCATAAGATTGACCATTGACTACTATTGGATTTTGATCACAAAGTGAATAAACTTTTTCTTCTATAGATGACCTTCCTTTTTGCACCACAATATTTATGATGCTGTCACAACCATTACTATTTGTAAGGACTTGTGTATAATTGCCAGTTTCTGTGTAAACCACATCATTCACGATGCCTGTTTCTGCATCACATAATTGGATTTGGATATTTGATTCCGTTTTATTAAAATTTTCTATTGTTATGGTAATGGTACTGTCGCATCCGACTTTATTGGTTACCAGTTGTGTATAAATACCTGATGCGTTGTAATTGGTATTATTTACAGAGATAGTTTCATCATCACATAATCGGAAGTAAAGTTGACTTTCACTGTTTTGCAATTTAGTAATATTGATATTGAGCGTACTGTCGCATCCTTCATCATTTTGAAATACCTGTGTGTACGATCCTGCTTGATTGTAAATCGTTTGGTTGATATCTATAGAATCACCTTCGCAAAGTTGATAATTTTTTGTAATTGAAATTCCTTGGCAGTTCACCACATTAAATTGGAAATCTCGACGGATACTTCCTATTAGCACGCCATTTTTATACTCTTTTACACAAACACCGACCACAAACTGTCCAAGCAGATTAGGGACACCAGAGATTATTCCAGTGACTGGGTCTATGGATATTTGTGGACTTCCACCCATCGGATTTAGGGCAGAAAAATTTGGGTCATAAACGACTTGATCATATGGTGGCAAACAATTTTCGGGCAAAGGTGTCACTCCTGTACATGACAATGGGCTTCCAGGTGTGGTAGCGCCATCTGTTCCACCTGCTTGCAATGGTGCACAAAATTCATACTCCAGCCTATCTCCTTCGCTGTCTGTTGCGGAATGGTTGAAATTTAAATTTTTCTGATTACAAACAAGGATCGGCGGAAAATTATTAAACACTGGGCTATTATTACACTCTTGTATCGCATTACCAAAGATTTCCACTGAAAATGCAGCACCAGTTTCTCCCGGAATTATAATATTTGAAATAGTAGCATTTCTACAACATCTTTGAAAGGTGATTTGGTATACTTTATCACTCCAAGGTAATTCTATATCAAAGATATAATTTGCTTTTTCGATCAATATACTCGGCGGCACGATCACACAATTATCATCATAAGGTACCGTCTGTATATTGATAGGATTAGATATGATGGTCTGTTTGTGTGTCCATACATTAGCATTAATCGCACTTTCATAAATTCCAAAACGTGCATTTATATCAAAAGGAGCACCATTGCCAGCTACATCTCTATACAAAGTGAAGGTCACTGTAAATTTTGTGGTCTTTGTAACAGGATTAGATGAGATGCATTTATAAGTCACATCGCCTCCTACAATGTGGGCAGCAGATAGATTGTCTTGGACAAAAAGTAGGATAAATATTAGAGATAAAATTCGTAACATAGTCAATTATTTATGTAGAACAAAGGTAATTTTTATTTCATATTTTAAAAAATAAATATGTAAAAATATAATTATGTGGAAATTAAATTAATCTTATGTGGTCGTAACCCATTCTTGCACAGTAAATCATTTAAAATTCATTTTGTCACCTTT
>DLGT01000016.1:0-136 GCA_002482845.1 Saprospiraceae bacterium UBA7687 | reverse complement strand
AGTAAAACAAAAGGAATTTTAAATTTGGGCAACCCATCGTATGTTGTAACTTTATATAACTACTTGACTATATATTATTCAACTCCGAAACTTCTTGATAATCAAACGCTTTTACCCCTGCCCCTAAAGGGGTAAG
>DLGT01000058.1 GCA_002482845.1 Saprospiraceae bacterium UBA7687 | reverse complement strand
GGAACGGCCTGCCCGCTTTACATTATGCCTTACAGATTAGATTGTGCCTTACCTTAATGAAAAAATAGTACGTTTATATAGAAACTTTATTTAACTTTGGTGAAAGTTTAGTTTGAAAATTTTCAATACCTTCCTTTTGAAAGGAATTATAAGACAAATAAAGCCCTAAATATTTTGCATAACAATTTAAAGTAGAAATGTCGAATAAAGCACTAAAGACTTATACCTTATCCGAAATGAAGGATATGTATATCGGAATAGAAGGAACAAAAGATAGGGAAGAATTTGAGTATGAACTTAGAATGGATATCATTGGCAAAATGATAAAACAAGCTCGTCAAGAAAGGAATTTTGCCCAAGAACAATTAGGTGAACTAATAGGTGTTCAAAAGTCTCAAATATCAAAACTTGAAAACAGTGCAAATAGTGCAAAAATTGATTCCATGTAAGAATATCAACACCTAAAACTTAGTAAGTACCTAATAGCTTTTTAAACTAAACATAATGTTGTACAAAATCGTATTCGGGTTAATTTGCTTGTTTTTGGCAAATACTGCTTTTTCAGAAAATCCATGTAATGTAATGATACCTCGTGGTGGTGACGGAGATTGGGGAATAGGTTGTTATTTAATTCCAGATGAATTTCGGATAAAAGTATATGATGACGCTGATGGATCAATTTTCGGTGAACTTTTCACAAAAAGTTCTCATATTTATCTCCTTGATAAAAATAAAAATGTGATTAACATTGAATACGAAGATATAGAATATATTGGAAGCTACCGAAATGAATTAGTTAAAATAAAGGAGTGTAGTAATCCAGATTTCGTTAGAGTTTTGTGGAAAACAAGCAAAAGAATTCTTTTTTTAAACAAAAAGAATTTAGAAACGGAAGGAGCTAGATTTAAAAAATACAAAGACATAATATTTGATAAATCTATAAAAGAAAAATATGCTAATTATGACTTGAACATTGGTGTAAATGTTAAGAAAAGTTGTTTAAACCTAAGAATGGATCCCACTATAAATGCTATGATTTTAATTTGCATAAAGGGCAATGATTGGGAAAAAGGGTTTGGTTCAGGGATACGAATAAAAGAAGTTAAAGGAAATTGGGCTAAAATTGAATATTTTGAAATGCATTCCAAAAATGACGCTGAAGAAAGCGATGATGATTGTAGTTATATTGAGAAAAATAATAAAATAGGGTGGATAAAAGCCATAGGAGATGACGGATTCCCAAATATTTGGTTTTCGGTTTAAAAGGTAATAAAAATGGCAATTAAATACAATTCCCATGAAGGTCAACTGTAACCAAATTGTACAAAATATGATTATAAATTATCAATTCTGGCTTCTCCCAAACTCAATCCTTTATCACCACCATAACACTTTTTACCGTTTGTTTTTTTATAGAGTCTGCATTCGGCTGTCCACCACCAATACTAATATCTACAGTACCTGATGGTTGATACATCTCACCATTTTCATTTACGATACTTAGATCTTCGGGAGTCAAAGTGAAAGTTATTTCCTTGGTCTCGCCTGCTTTCAGGAAGATTCTTTGGAATCCTTTTAAGGCTCTGATGGGCTTTTTGACGTCTTTGGTTGTATGCGATACATAACATTGCACCACTTCTTCCCCACCCTTTTTGCCTGTATTAGAGACGGTTGTTTTTAAGGTGATTGGTTTGCCTTTTTGAAGGTCTTTAGCGGCTTTTATGTCAGTATAAGAAAAGGTCGTATAACTCAGTCCATAGCCAAATGGATACAAGGCTTCTCCCGTAAAATATCGGTACGTCCTATTGCTCATATCATAATCTTTGAATCCCGGCAAATCGCTGTCCGATTTATAGAATGTCACAGGCAGTCTTCCTGCAGGATTATAATCGCCAAACAAAACATCTGTTATGGCGGCGCCTGCTGCTTGTCCGCCATACCACGCATTGAGAATGGCAGGAATGTTTTTATCTTCTTCGGGAATGGCAATGGCGCTACCTGTCATCATGACAAATACGACTGGCTTGCCGCTTTTTTGTAGTGCTTTCATACATTGGGTTTGGATATTGGGCAACATAATCGTCGTTCGATCACCACCATCAAAACCAGGGAAGTTGACTTTCATCTCTTCACCTTCCAATTGTGGCGAGATACCACCTGCAAATATAAATACATCGGCATCTTTGTGTTTGGCGACCAATGCGTTCATGTCTGTTTTGACAAAATTGCCACCACGCAGTTTGATGGCTGCATTGCCTTCACTTTGTCTATGTTCGACGACGATCTTGTACTGTTTATTGGCCTTTACATCCAGAGAAAATTGTTTTGCGCCCCAACGATTTCTAGTCCATGCATCGATATACAAGGAGTCATCAATGTACAATTTATAACCATCATCACCTTCGATTTCGAAATTCATTTTTTCGGTCTTTTTGGCAGTTAATATTGTAGCATATCTAGTTGAAAAATGAAAAGATGGTACACCTACAGCAGGTGACTGACCTTCGGTATAGAAATGATTGAGGGTTTTATCCATTTTGGTTACAACAGGAGTACCCGATAATTCTTCATTGTTGTAATACTCCGCTTTTATGCCAGGTTTGCCTTCCGAACTCAATAGATCAGCGATGTCATAATAGACCATCAGCGTATCATTGGTAAAATTGATGGCTTGTTCATATACGATATTGACGCCTTTGCCCAACTTCCTTTTTAATCCATCCAATAGCGTGATCGGATCAGAAGGCATACCATTATAATTGCCTAGGATAGAAATGCGATTATCACCGTTTGGCCCGAGTACAACAATCTTTTTCAGGTTCTTTTTTAGTGGCAAAGTATTATTTTCATTTTTAAGTAATACGATGGATTGTTGCGCCATCTTTAGTGCATGTGCTTTATGGTCGACTGCTTCTAAAACTGATGAAGGTGTTTGTGCATATTTCACCATAGACGGTGGATCAAACATACCTAATTTTAACCTAGTGAGAAACAATCTTTTTAAGGAAGCGTCGATGTAAGACTCCTTGATCAATCCATTTTTCACACCATCGACCAAAGCCAAATACACATCTA
Source organism: Saprospiraceae bacterium UBA7687 (assembly GCA_002482845.1). Taxonomy (GTDB): domain Bacteria; phylum Bacteroidota; class Bacteroidia; order Chitinophagales; family Saprospiraceae; genus OLB9. The sequence continues at coordinate 100,959 of DLGT01000058.1, read as the reverse complement.
CACCACATTCCAAATCGGTACCATGAATAACGGCATCGACAGCTGCGGTAACCTTATCAGGATGGGTTTTGTGAAACTTAAAAAAGTCGTCTATCGCCCAGCAGTCACTGGTCACGTATCCATCAAATTTCCACTGATTGCGCAAAATATCATTCATCAATGGATCACTACCACAACATGGTTGCCCTTGGTATGCATTGTAGGCACACATGACACCTTCCACATTCGCCTTGGTAATCAACTCTCTGAAAGCAGGTAAGTAAGTATCCCAAAGGTCGTAATCGCTTGGACTGAAATTGTCGGAATGTCGAGATGGTTCCGGTCCACTATGTACGGCGTAATGTTTGGCACATGCTGCTGCTTTCATATATTTCGGATCATCACCTTGTAAACCACGAACAAAAGCTGCACCCAATTTTGCAGTAAGGAATGGATCTTCGCCATACGTCTCTTGTCCGCGTCCCCATCTTGGATCTCTAAAAATATTGATATTCGGTGTCCAATACGTCAATCCCATATATCGCTCATTGTTCCTACCAAGTTCAGTGGCTTTGTTGTGCACTGCTCGTCCTTCTAGTGCAGAATAATTGGCCATCATTTTGAGCGAAGTCGTATCCCAAGTCGCAGCCATGGCAATAGCTTGTGGATAAGAAGTGGTATTGAATGGTGTACGTGCGACGCCATGAAGCACTTCATTCCACCAATCATAAGCGGGAATATGGTATCGATCTATCGCAGGTGCATGATTGAGCATTTGACCTACTTTTTCTTCCAAAGTCAAACGAGAGACGATGTCTTCAGCTCTTTGTTCGAACGATAGATTGGTATTCCAAAAAGGAATGTCTTTAGATTGTTGCGCATTCAAATTAAACAAAAAGCTAGACATGATGACTATAAAAATGAGAGATCGATTCATCTTTTTTGCATTTACATTTATATAAAAATATCCAATATCAAAACACCTAGCAGACCAACGATGGAAATAATAGACTCCATGATCGTCCAAGATAAAAGGGTTTGTTTGAGCGAAAGATTAAAAAATTCTTTGAACATCCAGAAGCCAGAATCATTTATGTGTGAGCCAAAAACACTTCCTGCACCTACGGCAAGCACCATGAGTTCGGGACTGACAGCGCCTACAATCAATGGTGACACAATGCCTGCTGCAGTAATACCTGCTACCGTAGCAGACCCAATGGTAATCCTAAGCAAAGCTGTGATCACCCAGGCAAATAAAATAGGTGACATGTTCCACTCTGATGAAAATGCCGCTATATAATCACTCGATCCGCTTTCTGTCAATACTTGTTTGAATACACCACCTGCTGTGATGATCAAAATAATGACCGCAATACCCGAAATGGCATCGTGCACCCATTTCATTTGTGTCTCTAGGCTTATTTTATTTCTGATTCCAAAATAATACAAGGCTGTCAACACAGAAAGTAACAATGCTATCGTGGAATCTCCAATAAATGTAAAAATGGATCTAAAAACAGATGTTTCAGGCAGAAAGGTATTGGCTAAAACAGCCATAGCAATCAAAATAACTGGAAGTAAGGCAACTAAAAAACTAGGCAAAGCTGGAGGCAAAGTCGCAAAGTTTTTATGATCAAAATTACCAAAGATAGGATTGTCTTCTACTTGGAAATTGCGTAGAAACTTACTAAAAAACGGTCCTGCCATGATCACAGCGGGTATAGCCAATAATATACCATACATCAATGTTTTGCCCATGTCCGCTTGGAAGGCATTAACCAAAACCACCGGTCCTGGATGTGGTGGCAAAAAACAATGGGTCGTAGAAAGTGATGCCGCCATTGGTATTGCAATGTACAATAAAGGCAGTTTGGTTTTGCGTGCTAGGTTAAAAACCAAAGGGACTAAAATGACAAATCCAGCATTGTAGTACAAAGGAATACCTATCAGAAAACCCGTCAATAAGACCGACCATTGAATATTTTTTTCACCAAAACTATCTATTAAAGTCGTAGATATCCTTTCTGCTGCACCACTTACTTCTAAAATCTTTCCCAAAGCTGCACCCAAACAAATGATAAGTGCCAAGCCGCCTAATGTGCTTCCCACACCTTTCTCTATGGATGCCAACAATGATTTTACATCCATACCCAAGAGCAATCCTGCTGTAATGGCAACGATCAAAAGCGATAGGAATGGACTTACTTTTTTGGTCGTGAGAAATACCTGAAAAGCTATGCAGAATAAAAGAATTAAGACGATCATAAAGCTACATTTTATCTGTTTTGACTATGTTGGTTAAGGTGCCAATGCCATCTATAGCAATGTGGACAATATCTCCTTGTTGCAAAGTAAAATCATTAGGTGGAACGATGCCTGTACCCGTCATAATGAAGCAACCAAAGGGGAAACTACATTCTTTATACACATAAGAGACCAATTCTTCTGCCTTTCTTTTCATTTGTGACAATTCCACTTCTCCTATAAAAACAGAAGTTTCCTTTCTTACGATTTCCAAATGGATTTTGGTATTTATATCATCAAAAGGATTGGTCAGCGACAAACAAGGACCTAAGGCTGCACAAGCATCAAATGTTTTTGCTTGTGGCAGATACAAAGGATTTTCTCCTTCGATACTTCGGCTGCTCATGTCATTTCCAATGGTGTAAGCGATGATTTTTCCTGATGGAGAAACAACGAGGGTCAATTCTGGTTCGGGTACATCCCAAGTAGAGTCTTGTCGAATTCTGATGCCTTCTTGATGCCCCACAATACGAGATGGATTTGCTTTGAAAAACACTTCAGGTCTATCTGCATGATAGACGTTTTCATAAAAGTCGCTACCACCACTTGTTTTACTTTCTTCTTGTCTGCCTATTTTGCTTCGCAAGTAAGTAACACCACAAGCCCAAAGTTCTTGATGGTCGCCAATAGGTTTTAAGACCTTGTGATCATGTAATTGAGTTATTTGACCTTCACTTAAAAGATCAGTCAAATAACTACGCAGATCATCCTGAATGAGTAAAACATTCCAATCTAAATGGATGAGCTGATGTGTATTTCCATCATAAATTACGGCGCCATTGTTTACTTTGTATATTTTCATTGATTTTCTTACTCTTTTAAAAATCTAATTTCTCAATTTATGCTATTATTACTCATACTTCATGACTTATTATTAAAAGCACAAAAGCGTGACGCTTTAACTAACCCAAGCTAAGCGAGGACGCTTAGCTTATCAACCTTCTTCCAAATGAATTTGGAAGCCCATTATTAATGAGAATCCCTGGTGACTTTACTACCAGAATTACCTTGAAGAAAATCTAGGTCTGCACCTTGGTCTGCTCCCATGACATGATTGATATACAAATGTACATATCCACGGTTTGCAGCAGGGGTCGGTGGTGTCCAAGCCTTTTTTCTTTCAGCTAGGGCTTCATCGCTGACATGGAGATGAAGTAATCGTTGATCGACGTCTAACTCGATGATATCACCATTTTGCACTAAGGCCAGATTTCCACCAATAGCAGATTCTGGAGAGACATGCAAGACAGCCGTACCATAAGCCGTGCCACTCATTCTGCCATCTGAAATACGAACCATATCTCTGATTCCTTTTTGCAACAACTTCTTCGGAAGCGCCATATTGCCCACTTCTGGCATACCAGGATAACCTACTGGACCTACATATTTCAACACCATCACACAAGATTCATCTATATCCAAATCAGGGTCATCGATTCTAGCATTATAATCTTCAATACTTTCAAAAACAACTGCTCTTCCTTTGTGCTTCATGAGTGCTGGCGTAGCGGCTGATGGTTTTAGTACGGCACCATTTAAAGCAAGATTTCCTCTGACAACCACACATCCTGCCTCTGCAATCAATGGATTATCAATAGGTGCGATGACATCTTCATTGTAACAAGTGGTAGTTCCTTGGATGTTGTCGTGGTGATTTTTGCCTGTGACGGTGATAACGTTTTTATTTAAAAGCGCTTGTAACTGATCTAAAACGACAGGTAAGCCGCCTGCATAATAAAAGTCTTCCATGAGATATTTTCCAGAAGGCATGAGATTCAGAAGTAATGGGATTTTACTGCCTATAATATCAAAATCATCTAGTTTAAGGTCCACTCCTATCCTACCCGCTATGGCTGTCAAATGAATGATAAAATTGGATGAACCACCTACCGCAGCATTAATTTTGATGGCGTTTTCGAAAGCTTCTCTGGTCAAGATTTTGTCAATCGTTAAATCTTCTTTTACCATATCAACAATGCGTCTTCCGCTCAGCTGTGCCAAAACTTTTTTGCGAGAATCTGCTGCCGGAATGGCTGAAGCACCTGATAAAGTAAGTCCTAAAGATTCGACCATACAAGCCATGGTAGATGCCGTGCCCATCGTCATGCAATGTCCGATGCTACGACTCATACAACTTTCAGCAAATTCGCATTCTTCTTGCGTCATTTTGCCAGTCTTCATATCTTCATCAAATTTCCACACGTGTGTACCAGAACCAATGGTTTGTCCTTTGTATCTGCCATTTAGCATTGGTCCACCAGGTACTACAATGGTAGGAAGACCTACACTTGCTGCACCCATGACGGTGGAAGGTGTCGTTTTGTCGCAGCCTGTGAGTAAGACCACGCCGTCTATCGGATTGCCGCGGATCGATTCTTCTGCATCCATACTAGCGAGATTTCTGAAAAGCATGGCGGTAGGTTTGAGCAATGTTTCTCCCAAACTCATGATCGGAAATTCTACTGGAAAACCACCTGCTTCGAGTACTCCTTTTTTGACACTCTCCGCAATATCTCTAAAATGTGCATTACAAGGCGTCAACTCGCTGAAAGTATTGCAAATACCTATAACAGGACGACCGTCAAACATATCCGTAGGCATGCCTTGGTTTTTCATCCACGATCGGTAGATGATGCCATCTTTATCTTTTTTGCCAAACCAGCCTTGCGATCTCATTTCTTTGCTCATTTGTATTATGTTTTTAGGAGTGATTTATTAATTAAAAATAACTACTAAGATTTATATATTTCTAATTCAATTTTGTCACATTTTTTGCAACTTACAGGCAAAAATAGCGCCAAAATCAAGTTAGTTTTCCTTTTTAACCACGGATTTACATCCGTGGTTAAAAATATATCACCCCTATGGGGTTATTTTTAATTAATAAGAAGTAAAGATATTATTTCAAACGATACACTGCTACTGAAAAAGGTGGAATTTCCACATTCAAGAGATTATTTTTAATAACGATGTTTTTAATAGATTTTGGAGTGATCTTATTTCCATTTTCAAAGGAGTTGTGGTCATCTATTTTTGCAGAAGTAAGCAATTCTCCTGTACATGAAGTGAAGGCCTGACCACGAAGATCAATGTCTATTTTTTCTGTTTTAGTATAATGAAGATTTACTACAGAAATAGTCACTACTCCTGTACTATCCTTGGATGCAGAAACAGAAATATTTGGTATTTTTTGGCCATTAAACTCATAATTTGTGCCATTCAAAACATTAGCATCTAATAGATGGGCATCTTGGTGCACGTTGTACATACGCATCACATGATATGTAGGTGTCAAGATCATTTTTTCTTCTTTGGTCAGAATCACCGACTGCAATACATTAACTACTTGTGCAAGGTTTGCCCCTTTGACTCTACGAGCATTATTATGAAAAATATTGAGTGTCAACCCTGCAATCATAGCATCACGCATGGTGTTTTGTTGGTACAGTGCAGATCCACCTCCTTCCGTTTCATACCAGCCGCCCCATTCGTCTACAATAAGGGACACTTTATTTTGTGGGTCATATTTATCCATAATCGTCGAATGCCCTTTGATAAATTCATCTATCTTGAATGCTTCGTGCATGGTTTTGAAATATTGTGCCTCTGTGAATCCTACCGAAGGTCCTTTTTCTGCCCATGACAATACAGAATAATGATGCAGCGCCAATCCTGAAACCATATTGTGTGGGATATTTTTCATCAGCGATTCCGTCCAAGCGTATTCTCCATCTGTCGCACCTGAAGCAATACGGTACAAACCAGAACCATTAGTCCAATCTGTCATAAACGTTGCGTATTGGCGATATACATTGGCATAATAATCTGCTGTCATATTGCCACCACATCCCCAAGCTTCATTACCTACGCCCCAGAGTTTGACATTCCAAGGATCTTTTCTACCATTTTTCTGTCGTAATAACACCATTTCACTCGGTTTAGTACTATTGACATAATCCACCCAATCCATCAAGTCCTGAACAGATCCGCTACCTACATTGGCAGCTAGATATGGTTGTGTGCCTATTTTTTCACACAAGTCTAGAAACTCATGGGTACCGAAGCTATTGTCTTCTACATTTCTGCCCCACCAAAGATTGACCATTTTGGGTCTTTCCGCTTTTGGGCCGATGCCATTTTTCCATTGGTAAGCATCAGCAAAACATCCGCCTGGCCATCTGAGATTTGGTACTTTTAAGTCTTTGAGCGCTTGGATGATATCGGTACGAACACCATTTTCGTGTTTTATTTTGGTATTATTGTCACCAACGTAGATACCGTCATACACACATCGTCCGAGATGCTCCGCAAAATGACCGTAAATATGTTTATTGATTTTTTCTTTTTCGATGTCTGAATTGACAATGATTTTTACAGGGCTTTGTGCAATACCAACTTGGACAACACAAAGTAGAATAGTAGTAAAAATTGATTTTGAAATAAAATTAAACATCATATTTATTTTTTGAAGATCATTGAATTAAACCAAAAGTATAAGTGGTAGTGCTTGCGTATTTCTCTCCAGGTTTAAGCAGTGTAGAAGGAAAATCTGGTCTATTAGGTGAATCTGGAAAATGTTGTGTTTCCAAACAAAGTCCTGATCGTTTGTTATACTTTACACCATATTTGCCCACAATCGTACTATCTAGAAAATTGCCAGAATAAAACTGAATACCGGGTTCAGTCGTCTCAACTGTTAAGGTACGACCACTCAAGCTATCTTGTAATATGGCTGCCAACTTCATTTCTGAAGATGTTTTTTGGTTTAGTACCCAATTATGATCATAACCCAAACCATTTTTAAGTTGAATATCATCTTTGTTTATGTCAGTTCCGATATTTTTAAATGCTCTAAAATCGAAAGGTGTGTTTGCGACATCAGCAAGACCTACCAAAGGAATGAGGGATTTATCTACAGCACAATACTTATCGGCAAAAATCTGCAGGGAATGATCCAAAATATCTGATTGTCCGCCATTAAGATTGAAGTAGCTATGATTACACATATTTACAATGGTTGGCTTATCCGTAGTGGCTTCAAAATCTATTTTTATAGCGTTTTCATTGGTTAATGTGTAGGTGACTTTATTTTGTAAATTACCTGGATATCCTTCTTCCATATCTTCGCTTAGGTAAGACATCACCAAAGACGGTTCTTCGCCTTCTACAGTTTGGACATTCCACATCACTTTGTCATAACCTTTGACGCCACCGTGGAGATGATTGGTATTGTCATTGGTAGCTAATTGGTATGATTTCCCATCAATGGAAAAGTTACCTTTTGCAATTCTATTGCCATACCTACCAATGATGGCACCGAAGTAAGGATTGTTTTTTTCATACAGAGCCACACTATCATAACCCAAAACCAAATCAGCCATAACGCCAGATTTATCGGGAACCAATACGGAGACAATGATGCCGCCAAAGTCCGTAATGGAAACTTTAACGCCATTTTTATTGGTAAGTGTGTACAAACTACTCATTGATCCATCAGACAATTGGCCAAAATCGGTTTTTATGATTTCACTATTTTGTGATGCTGACACTTGAGTACTGTCGGATTTTTCTTTACATCCATTCATGATAATGAAGTATACGATTATTAGAATTAGGGGAAATTTATTGCTCATGTTATTTGCCATTAAAGTAAACCATTACAAAAATTACGATTGCCAATATAAAGATGGAAGAAGCGATGTCTACCCAATTATAACTGTTTTTATTTTCACTAATCTGTGCAGGAGACAAGGTACTGTACGTAAGTCCCGCCACTTTTTCTGCAGAAGGTGCAGGATAAAACATACTTACAATGATAGCAATGGCTAAACTCAACACTAAGGAAATGACGCCAAAATGTAGGAAATTCATCATACCTAAGTTGTAGAAAAATCCTTCGGAGATCGTTCCATTTTTTGAGAATACTTCTAAGGCAATTCTTATTCCGCCAAGGATAAAACCACCAACTAAAGTGGCGTAAGCGCCATTACTATTGATCCTAGGAATAAAAATACCTAATAAAAATACTACCGTGATAGGTGGCGCAATATAAGCTTGTACGGATTGTAAATATTCATAAAGCACGCCTGAAATATTTGCCATAATGGGAATCCAAACAATACCAGCTATTACAACTACTACAGTAGCTATTCGTCCTATGTTGACCAATTTTTTCTCTGGCGTATCGGGATATTTTTTCCTGTAAATATCGATGGTAAAAAGTGTAGAGCAAGAATTAAATACCGATGCAAGTGAACTCATCAAAGCAGCCAACAATCCAGCGGCTACCAATCCACGCATGCCACTAGGCAAAATAGCTGTCATTAACGTAGCAAAAGCTTCGTCAGATTTCTCCCAATGTAGTTCGCCCCGTTGTTTCAAAACCAAGGCAATGACACCAGGAATAAGGAATAAAAAAACGGGCATTAACTTCAACAAAGCTCCGAATATCGTACCACGTCTGCCTTCTTTAAGATCTTTGGCAGCAAGTGCTCTTTGCACGATATATTGATCAGTACACCAATACCAAATACCTACAACGGTACTAGTAATAAATAAGGAAGGCCAAGGAAATTCGGGATCAGAAGCAGATCTCCACATATTAAAAAACTGAGGTGTCAATTCTGTTTTCATACTTTCCCATCCACCTACAGCATCCAATCCCATCACTGTCAAAGCAGCAGCGCCAACCACTAAAACCACCGCTTGTAAAGCTTCTGTATAAACCACAGCTCTCATACCACCAAGTACAGTATAAAGTCCAGTCAATATAACGGTTGCCAACGCACCTGTCCAAAACTCGATGCCCAAAAGCGATGCGACGACGATGCCACCTGCATAAATGGTTACGGAGACTTTGGTAATGATGTAGGCTATCAAAGAAATGATAGATAAAAACCTTCTTGATCGGGCATCAAATCTTTTTTCTAGAAATTCAGGCATCGTAAATACACCACTTCTCGCATAAAAAGGAAGAAAGACCCAACCCATCATCAAGACCAACCAAGCATGCAACTCATAAATGATCAGTGGAAACTTTCCTGCGGCACCCGTTCCTGCTAGTCCTACCACATGTTCAGAACCAATATTGGATGCAAAAATGGATGCACCGACCACAAACCAACCAATATTCCTACCGGCAAGGAAGTAATCTTCTGTATTTTCTGTTTTCTGAAGAATGACCCAAATAGCCAAACCGAATAAAATAGCGAAATAAACGCCTATTACTATCCAATCAAAAGTGTCTAAAAGTTGCATGTGGTTTTGATTTTGAAGGTGATGTTAATATAGATATTGACTTTATGTTTGTCCGTAATAAGAATCAGGTCCATGTTTTCGCTCAAAGTGTTTCCGGATCAATGCTTCTTTGAGTCGAGGTACATTTGGATTGATCTGAGTAGAGATGTAAGCCATTTGTGCACATTGTTCTAATACGGCACTATTATGTACTGCTTTTGCTGCATTTTTGCCCCACGTAAAAGGCGCATGACTTCCTACCAAAATCATTTCCACATCTCTATAATCCAGTCCTTTTTCTTTCAAACAATCGATGATTTGAAAACCAGTATTGTGTTCGTAATTACCTTGGATATATTCGTCTTTCATCGGTGGTGCACAAGGAATATCGACGGTGAGATAATCCGCATGCGTGGTACCTAGAATGGGAATATCCATCAAGGATTGCGCCCAAGCAGTAGCATACGTTGAATGTGTATGTGCAATACCGCCAATATCTGACCACGTTTTATATAAAAGCGCATGTGTATTCGTATCTGATGATGGACGCAATGTCCCTTCCACTACTTTACCTTCAAAGTCACAAATAACGATATCTTCCACCTTCAAAACATTATATGGTACACCACTTGGTTTGATCGCAAACACACCATGATTTCTATCCACACAACTCACATTCCCAAACGTAAATAGTACTAGATTGAGTTCAGGAAGGAGCATATTGGCTTCATAACATTCTTGTTTTAAAGATAGGTAAACGCTCATCGGTAATAGATTTCGTTGATTTTTAATATTTGTTTTAAGCCTTGGATATCTGTTTTTTCATCAATCACTATCGTCTCGATACCCAACATTTCGCCAAAGTCTGCCATTAGTTCAGCGCTAAGATTTTGTGAATACACTGTGTGGTGCGCTCCACCAGAAAGCAACCAAGCTTCTAAGCCAATCTCCATATTTGGCAATGGTTTCCACAATGCTCTAGCAGTAGGAAGCAATGGAAATTCTTGGCGTACCTTCAAACCTTCTACTTTTTGAATGATTAATCTGAATCTATGGCCAAGATCCACCAACGAGACATTGATAGCAGGACCTTCTTTAGCGTTAAAAACCAAACGAATAGGATCTGCTTTTCCTCCAATGCCCAAAGGATGTACTTCACATTGGATGTTTTCTTCAGCTATGGAAGGACAAATCTCTAGCATATGACTACCAAGAACCATCTCACTGCCAGGTTCAAAATGATAAGTATAATCTTCCATAAAGGAATTGCCACCTGACAGACCAAAGGCCATTTTTTTCATTACATGAAGTATTGCAGATGTTTTCCAATCTCCTTCAGCTCCAAATCCGTATCCATCTGCCATAAGTCTTTGAGATGCAATGCCTGGCAGTTGTGATAAACCATGAAGATCTTCAAAAGTATTGGTATAGGCATGACAACCGTGTGTAGTTAGGAACGATTTGATACCTAATTCTATCCGTGCGGCTTCCAATAATGCATTTCGTTGTTGTCCATTAGCTAGTAAAGTTGATGATACAAAGTATGTATCCTCGTAAATCCTGACTAGCCCCATAACATCTTGTTCAGAAATAGCTTGGATATTAGCTACCAAATCCCCTACTCCAAACGTATTAATAGAAAAACCAAACTGCATTTCCGCTGCTACTTTATCTCCCTCGGTCACAGAAACATAACGCATATTGTCGCCAAACCTAGCCACTTTTAAATTTTGAATAGCGTCTTTTCCAATACACAATCTCATCCAATCTTGGATTTTCGTACAGACACTTTCTGATTGGTAATGACCGACTACAATTTTGCGATGTATCTTCATTCTAGTCAGGATATGGGCAAACTCTCGGTCTCCATGTGCGGATTGGTTGAGATTCATAAAGTCCATATCGATACTATCAAAAGGAATATCCCTATTGAACTGAGTATGCAAATGAAGTAAGGGCACTTGAAGATTTTTTAAACCTGAAATCCACATCTTAGCTGGTGAAAAAGTATGCATCCATGTGATAATGCCAATACAATTTTTATTATAGGTTGCTTCTCTGCACAAACCACTAATTTCTTCTGTCGATTTAGCTGTGGGCTTTAATATTACATGAACAGGCAATTTTTTTTCATTCAAATAGTCAACGATTTGAGCCGAATTTTCAGCGACTTTCTTTAGCGTTTCATCACCATAAAGTGTTTGACTACCTGTGATGAACCATATTTCGTGAGGTGGATTTGTTTGAACCATATTAAATTGAATGTTTGCCTATTTTGATATATTTTTGGTATAAAGTATTATAAATACTGGCTTGAGTCTCTCTTGGTGAATATACTTTTTCTACAGGTGATGACATCATTTTCTGAGCGGTTTGCACATTTGGATATACATCACTTGCAACTGCTGCATTTATTGCTGCGCCTAGTGCACAAGCTTGTTCAGATTTCACCACCTTAATAGGCATATTTAGTACATCACTTAGTGTTTGCATCACATAAGGAGATTTTTTAGCAACACCGCCAATGGCAACTACTTGTTTTATGTGAATTCCTTGTGTTGCAAATCTTTCTAATATAGCACGAGATCCAAAAGCAGTAGCTTCCACGATCATTTTGAAAATTCGGACAGCGTCTACACTGAGATCGAGGCCTGTGAAAGAAGCTTTAAGTGTGTGATCGACATCAGGCGTACGTCTGCCATTTATCCAATCAGTCGCTACAGGATCAGTTGCCTTTACTTCGATTAAAGAAGCTTTTTCAGACAAATAAGGAATCAACTTTTCTTGATAATTTAAAGCGGCTTCTTCGCCCAAGATGTCTTTCACAGGTTGCATCATTAGGTTTTGCCACCAAGCATAATAATCGCCATAAGCCGACTGACCTGCTTCCATTCCGATCATTCCTGCAATGATAGATCCATTCACTTGTCCACAAATACCTTTGACAATGGTGTTATTTCCAATTTCAGGATCTACAATGACCATGTCGCATGTAGAAGTACCCATCACTCGCACAAAATCAAAGGGTTGTATATTGGCACCAACTGCGCCCATGTGACAATCAAAAGCACCTACACCTATTTTGACATCAGGTGAAAGACCATATTTGTCTGCTAATTTAGGATCTATATTTCCAATTGAAATATCAGAAGTGTACGTTTCTGTAAACATTCGATCTCTTAATCCTGCTAATAAAGGATCTAACGTTTTAAAAAAAGCTTCTTCGGGAAGTCCATCAAATTCAGGATGCCACAAAGCTTTATGGCCTGCTGCACATCTTGATCTTTTAAGTTGTGTTGGATCTACTTTTCCAGACAAAAAAGCTGAAATCCAGTCACAATGTTCCATCCATGAGTAAGCAGACGATCTTACTTTTTCGTCTTTTCTTAAAATGTGCAAAATTTTGGCCCAAAACCATTCAGAAGAGTATTCTCCACCTACATATTTAGTATAATCGATATGCCAATTGTGGGCCAACTCGTTGATTTCTAAAGCTTCTTGATTGGCAGTATGGTCTTTCCATAAAACGAACATAGCATTAGAATTATCGCTAAATTCGTCCAAAAGTGATAGTGGAGTTCCTGATTTGTCAACGGCTATTGGTGTAGAACCTGTAGTATCAACAGAAATACCGACAATATTTTTTCTAACATCTTCATTTAGTTGACCAAGAGACTGAACCAAAACTTCATCCATGGCTTCTAAATAATCCAAAGGATGTTGACGATATTGAGATAAAGAAGGTTCACAATAAAGTCCATCTTTCCATCTTTTGTAATATGAAACAGCCATAGCAACTTCCTTACCATCCAATGTCGATACCACCAATGCACGCACTGAATCTGTTCCAAAATCAAGCCCGATGGTGTATTTATTCATTGGTTTAAAATGTATCGGTTAAAAATCTATTTTTAGCTCAAAAGGCGAAGCTGGCAATCCTTCTTCATTAAAGAAATTGACACCTTCAGGATTGTCAGCCCAAGCATATCTGACATATTTTGGAGCAGCTATCTCATCACTTTGTAAAACAATGGACTTGCCTTTGACAACAGCTACTGCTTTTGCAAATATTTTATCTTCGCCAGCTAATTCAAAATATTTTAAAGAATCGACCTTTTGAATGCCATTTTGAACATAATCAAACTCTAAAGTCACTTTGTTTTTATTGACTTTGTACTTTTTTACCAAAGGACCGGAAACAATGATATCCTTTTTGGCATATTGATTTTTTAAAGCATGGAGTGCCAGTCTTTCGCCCACATCTTTTTTATTTAATGGATGAATATCGTTCCATTCGCCAATATCTATAGTCACTGCCATACCGGTATTTGGTATTTTAAGCATGTCTAATTGTTGTTGTCTTAGTGCTGCCCAATTGCTTTCCGCAGGCATTACTTTAGCTTGCATATAGTTCGCCAATTGGACAAAATAAAATGGTAATTCTTGATTATTCCAACCTGTTCGCCAATTATGGATGAGTTCATTCATTAAGTCATAATATTCATCAGGCTTGCCTGCATTGGATTCACCTTGATACCACAACATTCCTTTGATCGGATAGTGGAAAAGTGGATGAATCATGGCATTGTACAAACCAAGTGGTTTCCATTGAATAAAAACATGTGGTTCGATTTTGACCACTTCACATCCTACTCTATAAAGCCAATCTCCTTCGAAATTGATTTTACTTTTATCTTTAAATACCAGCTCATAAGGTTTATCTTTTACAAAGCCACCACGACCATTTTCGTCAATGACTCTGATGGTAATTTCATTTAACCCTTCTTTTAAAAGTGAAGTTGGAATGTCGTATTTTCTTGGTGGATATTGGTACGAAGTCGTGCCTACAAATTGTCCGTTAATATACACAGAATCTGCATCAACAATACATCCTAGGAATAGTCTTGCTGCTTGACCTACCTGTTTTTTATTAACTTCAAAAGTCTTGTGCATCCAAATTGCTCCAGGTTTCATGTTTGGATCAAAACTACTCCATAAAGCTGGCATTTTTGCTGTTTTCCATGAAGTACGATCCATATTAGTTTGTTGCCATTGGTTTTTTAAACCTTCATCACTTTCGTTAAGTTTTTTATACCAATTTAGGTAACGATTGTCGTTGTATTTTTTGATACTATCCACATATTTTTCATCTCTGTATTGATAGGCAATATCAAGATATTCAGGAAACTTTTTTAAACCTTCTTCACTCATCCACGACTGTGCAGGCGATCCACCCAAAGAACTGTTGATAAGACCGATAGGAACCTTTTCGTTTTCATATATCTTGGCTGCAAAAAAGTAGGCAACACCAGAAAAGTCTTTGATCGTTTTTGGACTCACTTCTATCCATGCGCCTTCTGAAAAGTCTTCTTTTTCTGTATTGAAATCATATGTTCTTGGCACTTTAAACTGCCTAATCATTGGGTTTCTGGCACTACGATACACCTCAGGATAATAATCTTTTAGTCTTTCCATAGGCAACTCCATATTGGACTGTCCACTGCAAAGCCACACATCGCCAAAAAGCACATTTTTGACCATGATTTGATTACTTCCTTTTATAGTTATATTATGTGGACCTCCTGCGATTTGAGTGGGAAGCATCACTGACCAAACACTATCATTTTGTGTGACTGAAGCATATTCTTTTCCTAAAAATCTAACCAAAACCTTTTCATCAGGACGAGCAAATCCCCAAATTTTAATGGGCTGATCTCTTTGAAGCACCATACCATCACTAATGTATTTAGGCAATGTGACTTGACCAAAATTGACATTTATGATTATAAATATAGAGAAAAATGTGACTATAAATTGCTTCATTAAAAAAGGGGCTATTTATTAAATTAAAAACATAAATATTGTAATGCAACAAACACCTATTTCGCAAACAAAAAAGCAAGAAGCTTAAAGTAACCCAACCTAAGCCAAGACGCTAAGCTAATCAAAAGTTTTTGTCACGATTTTTGCATCATTTAGTCAAAAATAGCGCTAAAACTAGCATTTATATCATTGTAACGGTGGGTGAAAACAATCGTTACAAACATTTCGCCAGGGCTATGTCCTAATACAAAACACAAATCTCAACACTCATCACTTATATCTTATCACTCATCTCTTATCACCCATATCTTATCACTCATATCACATATCTCATCTCTCATCACTTAAATCTATAAGTACATATTAATCAACTGCTCGTAACGCTCTTGTTTTCCGCTTATGAGACTTGGTTCGCCAATTTCAGTACCTAATTTTGCGAGGTCTTCTAAAGTCAATTTCCCATTCGCAAATAGAGCGCCATTGCCTGAATCGAAACTGCTGTAACGATCCTTTTTCATTTGGCTATATGGAGAATCTTTTATGATATTATCAGCAATAATTAATGCTCTTGCAAATGCGTCCATTCCGCTGATGTGCGCTATGAATAAATCTTCGAGATCCGTGGAGTTTCTTCTGATTTTCGCATCAAAATTAATACCTCCTGTTTGGAAGCCATCACTTTCTAAAAATACCAACATCATTTGAGTCAACTCATAAATATCTATCGGGAATTGGTCGGTGTCCCATCCATTTTGATAGTCACCTCTATTGGCATCTAAACTTCCGAGCATACCTGCATTGGCTGCAATGGTCATCTCGTGTTCCATGGTGTGACCTGCTAGTGTAGCGTGATTGACTTCGAGATTTAATGCAAAATCATCCATAAGATCATATTCTCTTAAGAATCCGATTACCGTCGCTGCATCAAAATCATATTGGTGTTTGGATGGTTCCATTGGTTTGGGTTCGATAAGGAACTTTCCAGTAAATCCATTTTTACGACCATAATCTCTAGACATTGTTAAAAATCTAGCTAAGTGATCCAATTCCTTTTTAACATCTGTATTGATCAATGAAATATACCCTTCACGTCCTCCCCAAAAAACATAATTCTGTCCTCCTAATTTGATGGTTGCATCTATGGCATTTTTGATTTGAACACTTGCTCTTGCCACGACACTAAAATCAGGATTGGTAGATGCACCATTCATATATCTAGGGTGAGAAAATAAATTTGCAGTACCCCAAAGCAACTGAATGCCGCTTTCTTTTTGTTTTTCGAGTGCATAATCTGTGATGATCTGCATTCTTTTTTCATATTCTGCTACAGAATCACCTTCGTCTATTAAGTCGATATCATGAAAACAATAATAAGGTACACCCAATTTTGAAATAAATTCAAATGCAGCGTCCATCTTGTCTTTTGCTAATTGGATAGGATCATTAGAAGCTAACCAAGGCATAGGTCTTGTAGGACTGCCGAAGGGATCACCACCACCACCACATAGACTATGCCAGTAAGCTACGGCAAATCTAAAATGATCTTTCAGGCTTTTTCCATTAACCATTTGATTTTCATCATACCATCTAAAAGCTAATGGATTTTTAGACTCACGACCTTCAAATTTTATTTTCTGGATGTTGTTAAAGTAAGTACTCACGGTATTTATGATTTTTATATTTGAATTACTTAATTAAATTGATTAGTTGTTGTGACCAGTGTCCATAAGCTTCTAAATATTGGCTATTGTCTGATTTATATTCCGTCACTTTAATGGGTTTTAACTCATCGATAGCTTCGTCAATGTTGCTGTAAATCCCAATAGCTACTGTACTTGCCTTCGCTGCACCTACAGCACCTGTGGTCTCGTACATCTCAATGTTACATTGCAATAAATTGGCCATGGAAGATGAAAAAGTATCAGAAAGAAATAAATTGTCATTACCAACTTTGATGGTAGTTGGTTTAATGCCAATAGATTGTAAAATATCCATACCATAAGCAAATGAAAATACGATTCCTTCTAAAGCGGCTCTAAATAGATGGGCTTGATTGTGTCTATTAAATTGAAGATTATCTATACGAGCACCCGTCATTTTATCATTCAGTATTCGTTCACTACCATTACCAAAAGGTAAGATTAACAATCCTTCTGAACCTACAGGTATTGCATTGATTTGCTTTTCCATAGTTTGATAGGTCTGTCCTAAAGCAGCTACTTGTTTTCGCATCCATGCGTACAAAATACCACAACCATTGATACACAATAATTGGCCAATGCTGTTTTGGTCAGTGGTATGATTTATATGTGCAAATCCATTGACTCTAGATTGGGCATCATAATCCAATTTATCAGTTACGGCATACACTACACCAGAAGTACCACCAGTAGCAGCGATATCTCCAGGGTGCAATACTTTTAAAGCCATGGCATTGTTGGGCTGATCTCCAGCTCTATAAGTGACAGGTGTACCAGCAATTAATCCACTACTTTCGGCAGCATCAGCACTGACGCGACCGTGTATAGAGAAGGTATCTACCAAATCTGGCATCATTTCCTTAGGAATACCATAATAATTTAAAAGATGGTCAGCGGTACTATTTTGTTTGAAATCCCAAAACATGCCTTCAGAATATCCAGAAACAGTGCTATTGATTTCATTGGTAAATTTCATGGCAATAAAATCTCCAGGTAGCATCCATTTATACACTTTTGCAAAAAGTTCAGGTTCATTATCTTTCACCCATTTGAGTTTTGATGCTGTAAAATTTCCTGGTGAATTAAGCAAATGTCCTAAACAATAAACACTCCCTAGATCACTGAATGCTTTTTCCCCGATTTGAGTCGCTCTACTGTCGCACCATATAATTGAAGGTCGAACTACTTTGTGATTTTTGTCTACCAAAACCAAACCATGCATTTGATAACCAATGCCAATAGACAATATTTGTTTGGCGTCCAAATCATTTTCAATTAAGAGTGTTTTGGTCAAAATACAAATACATTTCCACCACATTTCAGGATCTTGTTCTGCCCATCCTTGGTTTTTTGCATCCATATGCATTTCAGATTCTGGGTATTTTCCGATTGCTACGACTTTTCCTGAATCTATTTTGACTATTGATGCTTTTACCGATGAGCTTCCTATATCATATCCAATTGCGTACATTTGACAAAAATAAAAATTAGTAATTAATATAAAACGGCCCAAGATAAGAATTCAATTTATCATCTTTGCCAATGAAAATTCTATTCAAAGCTGCTATTTGATTGTTGTAATATACCAACATTGAAATTTGACCTTGTTTGATGATATTTAATTTTACTTCCAATTAAAAGCATTTATTAAGTTAAACTTATAAAAAAGAACTAGGAATGGAGACATATGATAATATTGAATAGTGATGGAATTTTTTAAAAAAAATAAAGAAAAGGAGCCTGTCTAGCTCCTTTTACAAAAGAATAACCAAACATTTATAAAAATTAAACGAAATCTTCATTAAACAGTTTTAATAATGTAGACTGCCTGAAATAAAGCGGAAAACAAAAATGTATAAACTGATAAAAACGATGTAAAAAAGTATGCTGGATTTATAGAATACAAAATGACATAACTATTCTTCATAAATGATTGAAATTGGTCATTCATAGCAGTCTCGATTATTTCAGCTCTTTTAAATATTCTATAACTCAACGATAAGAGATTATGCATTAAATATTTAAATGTAGTAAACAAATATCCAAAACTAAAAGTAAAATTTCTCAATGCAATAAATGAATGTAAATATGGCATCCAAGATTGATTTAACGAATTAATAAATTAAAACCAAATATCTCAAATCAACTTGCTATATCATATGATAACACTAACAAGCGGCAATGATGATTAATAATATCAGAGCAAAACTACAATTAAATTTTGTTCATGCAATCAGTTGCATACAATATTTCACATAATTATTTTAATAATACGTTATCACCTACTATAATGTTAAATAAGAGTTATACATTAAATGTATTTGTATGAAATTGAAATTCAGTAGAATACAATAATATTGTAAATATATTCATACTTAAGGATAATATATTTGGCAGTTTGTTTGATATAAGCTATGTTTGTGGACGTTTATACAAGTATTCCATATTGAATAGTAATTTGTAACTGATTGCACAAATGAATAATAAAAAAGATATCACTATATATGATATTGCAAAAAAAATGGACATCTCATCTGCTACTGTAAGTAGAGCGCTTAATAATAACACAGCCATCAGCGCAGAAACAAGAAAAAAAATTCATGAGACCGCTAAAGAGCTTGGTTACAGACATAATAGTTTTGCCAAAAACCTTAGAAATCAGAAGTCAAATACTATTGGTGTACTTATCCATGAATTGGTTTCTTCTTTTACTACTTCCGTACTAGGTGGAATAGAAAAAGTAACCACAGAAGCAGGATATGATCTCATTATTGCCCACTCTTCCGAACAAATGTCTAATGAAATTAAAAATGCTAATAATCTTTTTCATAAAAGAGTGGATGGAGTGATCGCTTCCCTTGCTTTTGATACAGATGATTTGAGTCATTTCGAACCATTTAATGCCAAAAACATTCCACTCATTTTTTTTGATAGAGTGGAAGAAAACATTGAAAACACCAAAGTAGTCATAGATAATTACAAATGTGGTTATGTGGCTACTAAACACTTGATAGATCAAGGGAGTAAAAGGATTGCCATCGTCACAGGTACTCAACAAAGAAATGTCTATAGTCAACGTTTCAAAGGTTACAGGGATGCACTTTTTGACAATAATATGGCGTTAAATGAAAATTATGTCATTATAGATGAATTGAGTGCTAATTCAGGTGCAGATGTAGCTAATTTGATTCGAAAACTCAAACCGATGCCCGATGCTGTTTTTGTCACCAATGATTTGACTGCCGCATTTTTCATCAAGGAATTAAAAAAACACGTTATAAGAATACCTGAAGACATTGCTGTCGTAGGATTCAACAATGATGCCATCAGCAAAATTATTGAACCTGAACTCACCACCATAGAATATCCTGGTTTTTTGATGGGTGAAGTAGCTGCCACACAACTCATTAGTCATTTACAAGGCAAATCGGACGTCAAGCAGTTATCTACCATTATTATCAATTCTGAACTTATCATTCGGGAATCATCTCTTAAATCTGGAAAGAAATAATTAATGAAACAATTATTATTTGCTTTCTATTTCATTTTTTGTCAAATCCAACTTGTTGGTCAAAATGGTTATAACTTATGGTTGGACTATAAAAAACTTGATGATAAAATTATTGAGACTGAATACAGTTTTATAAGCAGTATCTATCTTCTGAATGACAATAATGACGAAATATTAAATACAGCAAAAAACATCTTAACTGATCATCTTTCAACCTTATTGGGTAAAAAGATAATGTCAGAAAAAAGTCAAAAAACTGATCAAATTACATTAACCATAAATACAGATGCCGTAGATATAAACGGTGAAGGTTTTTATATAACTAGTACTTCCAATGCATTGAAAATAGAAGCAAAAACTAACAAAGGATTACTATATGGTACTTATTGCCTGATTAATAAAATTCACAGAAAAGAAAAGATAAAAAATATAAACATCAATGAATCGCCAAAAATCCAAAACAGAATACTCAATCATTGGGACAACATTGACCGAACAATTGAGCGTGGATATGCAGGTTTTTCCATCTTTAATTGGCACGAACTTCCAGAATATCTAGACCCAAGATATGAAGATTATGCTAAGGCAAATGCTTCGATTGGTATAAATGGAACTGTCCTAACAAATGTAAATGCAAATGCCATCGTATTACGGGCAGATTATCTTGACAAGACTGCTGCATTGGCCAATATCTTTAGAAAATATGGCATCAAAGTGTATCTCACTGCTCGATTTAGTGCGCCTATTGAGTTGGGATGCCTAAAAACAGCTGACCCACTTGATCCACAAGTAAGACTTTGGTGGAAAAATAAGATTGATGAAATCTATCAAAAAATACCTGATTTTGGAGGTTTTTTAGTGAAAGCGAATTCTGAAGGACAACCTGGACCTCAAGATTACAAAAGGAATCATGCGGATGGTGCCAATATGCTTGCTGAACCATTAAAAAAGTATGGAGGCATCGTCATGTGGCGCGCTTTTGTGTATAGCCATGAAGTGAATGAAGATCGATTCAAACAAGCCTACAAAGAATTTGTGCCTTTAGATGGTCAGTTTGCAGAGAATGTTTTGGTACAAGTAAAAAATGGGCCTATCGACTTTCAACCACGAGAGCCATTTCATCCTATGTTTGGCGCAATGCATAAGACTCCATTGATATTAGAATTGCAAATTACCAAGGAATATCTTGGACAAGGAACACATTTAGTAGGATTGGCAAAAATGTACGAAGCAGTACTTCAATCTGATACTTATGTAAAAGGTAAAGGCTCGACTGTAGCAAAAATAATTGATGGCTCTACCCACAATTATAAAATCACAGGCATTGCTGGTGTGGCCAATATAGGTACAGCCTTTAATTGGACTGGCAATCTTTTTGGACAAGCAGATTGGTATGCTTTTGGGAAATTAGCATGGAATCCTTATCTCGATGCAAGCAATATCTTTAAAGAATGGACTGCTGCTACTTTTCCCAATCATGACAAAAAGGTAGCTGAAGTAAGTAATTGGTTATTAGAGCACTCGCACGAAGCATGTGTCAACTATATGGCACCAATTGGTTTGCATCACATCATGGCAGAAGGTCATCATTTCGGTCCTGGACCTTGGGTAGATAGCCTATTTAGAGCGGATTGGACATCGGTTTATTACCATAAAGCCAATAAGGACAGCATCGGATTTGATAGGAAAAACACAGGTACAAATGCACTATCCCAATATCATCCTGAAGTACAAAAGTTATATGAAAATTTGAGTACTTGTCCTGACGAATTCCTATTATGGTTTCATAGAGTGCCTTGGACGCAGCAACTAAAATCTGGTAGAAATGTGTGGCAAGAATTGGTACTTAGATATGATCAAGGCGTTTCAAAAGTGACAGAAATGAAGTCAAAATGGGATTCGGTAAAAGGTTTGGTAGATAAGGAAACTTTTCGTTCTGTAAGCGACCATTTGAACATCCAAAGTAAGGAAGCGCAATGGTGGAGAGATGCGTGTTTGGCTTATTTTCAGTCAAGGTCACAGTTGCCTTTTCCTTCAGAAACCATTCCGCCACCACGTGATGTAGATTATTATAAAAGTCTAAATTATCCTTATTCACCGGGCATCAAGCCTAAATGGTAAAATCAATTTTAATAACCTCTTAAACAAATAATATGTGCAACTTAAAGCAACTGATTACATTTTTAATTTTATTAATAGGATTTTCTTTTACATCATGCAAACAAAAAGAAGGTACCATTGATGAGAAGAAAGGGTTAAAAACGGTATTCGCAGATGATTTTTTAATAGGTGCTGCCATTAACGCAGATCAAATCATGGAAAAAGATACAAATGCGTTGTCTTTACTCCCTTCGGAATTCAATAGCATCACGCCTGAGAATATTATGAAATGTGAAATTATCCATCCTGAATGGGATAAATATAATTTTGATTTAGCAGATAAAATCGTTGCGCTTGGTGATAAAAATGACATGTTTACGGTTGGACATACTTTAGTTTGGCATAGTCAGTTATCGCCATTTGTTACCAAAATAAAAAGTAAGGATTCACTAACCATGTTTTTAGAAAATCACATCAATACCATAGCGAGTAGATACGATGGGAAAATTGAAGCTTGGGATGTAGTAAATGAGGCACTCAACGAAGATGGTACGATGCGCAAAACTATATTTTTTGACCTTTTAGGTGATGATTTTGTTACAACCGCTTTCAGTTTGGCTCAAAAAGCTACACCAAATAGTGAGTTGTATTATAATGATTACAACATAGAGCAACCTAAAAAACGAGCTGGCGCTATCCAACTCATCAAAAAAATCCAAGCAGCAGGTGTCAGGATTGATGGTGTGGGAATTCAAGGTCATTGGAGTATCAAAGGATTACCACTTGAAGATATCGAACAAAGTATTTTGGAATATTCTGCCCTAGGTATCAAAGTGATGTTTACTGAAGTTGATATAACGGTACTACCCAATCCATGGGACTTGCAAGGTGCAGATGTAAATCAAAATTTTGAAGGAAGTCCAATGATGAACCCTTACCCTGAGTCATTGCCCGATTCTGTACAAGTCGCTTTGGCAGATGAATATGGTAAGCTTTTTAATTTATTCTTAAAGCACAAAGATAAAATAAGTAGAGTTACTTTTTGGGGTATCAGCGACGCCAATAGTTGGTTGAATGGTTGGCCAATCAAAGGTCGAACAAATTATCCACTACTTTTTGATAGAAATTACCTTCCAAAACCAGCTTATGATAAAGTAGTCAACACGAAGGGAGCGAATGTACAAGGTTCTTAGTTTTTTATAAATCATTATCACACCACATTAAATAAGTCATTTATGAGCACATCTTCTCAAAAACTTTCTGTAGTAGAAAAAGTAGGTTATAGTCTTGGTGACTTAGCCGCCAACTTGGTTTTTCAAACTTTAGTGACCTATTTGGCTTATTTTTATACCGATATTTATGGATTGGAATCCAATCATGCTTCGGCGATGATGTTGGTAGTAGGATTGATTGCAGCTTTTGGTTTTAACCCTATCATAGGAGCACTTGCAGATCGAACGCAATCGAAATGGGGGAAATTTAGACCTTGGATTTTATATTCAGCCATTCCACTTGGTGTGATTGCCATACTGGCATTTAGTACGCCCGATTTTTCATACAAAGGCAAAGTTATATATGCTGTGGTTACTTACACGTTATTATTGCTACTTTATGCTGCCAACAATCTTCCATATTCAGCATTGAGTGGCGTCATCACAGGTGATATGAAAGATCGAAATAGTCTTTCTGCCTATCGATTTGTAGCGGTGATGTTTGCCCAATTTTTTGTCCAAGTATTTATGTTACCGATCATCGAATATGCAGGAAACGGAGACAAAGCAGTTGGTATTGAAAATCTCATGACATGGTTGGCCATCATTGGTTCTGCCATGTTGCTGATTACTTTTTTCTCTACTAAAGAACGAATTGTACCTACACCAGCTCAAAAATCGAGTTTGAAAGAAGACTTAACGGATTTGGCGAAAAATAGACCTTGGGTTATCATGCTATTGCTTACAACATTAGTGTTTATCAATTTAGCGATGAAAGGTGGATCTTATGTCTATTATTTTGAAAATTATGTGAACGAAGAAAGTTTGACTCAATTTATTCAACCCGTATTAACGTTTTTGACGGGAATAGGTGTAAATTTCTTTGGTGAAAATCCTGTTTCAGCTGGTTTTGGATTATTTAATGCAGGAGGTATTGTTTTTATGATCATAGGTATAACATTATCCAAAGGACTGGCAGATAAATATGGTAAACGTGATGTTTTTGGTGTCACTTTATTCATTTCTACTTTGTTTATATTGTTCTTTTTCTTTTTTCCACCAACTTCGATTGGGCTCATTTTTGGTTCGCAAATTTTGCATGGCTTCTTCTATGGAATTACGATTCCATTACTTTGGGCGATGATAGCAGATGTAGCCGATTATTCTGAATGGAAAAACAATCGAAGAGCAACAGCCATCATCTTTTCAGCCATGATGGTCGGATTGAAAGGTGGACTGAGTATCGGCAGCGCATTATTGACATGGATATTGGGACTATATGAATACGTCCCACAAAGCGATACCATCCAATCGGAAACGGCCATTCTAGGCACAAAGCTACTGGTAAGTATTTATCCATCTATTCCATTTTTAATAGGAGTTGGTTTATTGTTTTTTTATGAAATAAATAAAAAGATGGAAGATCAAATAGAAAAAGATTTAAGTTCAAGAAGGGACATGTGAGATATAAGTGATGAGTGATAAGAGATGAGAGACGAGAGATGAGAGATGAGAGATGAGTGATAAGATATGAGTGATAAGAGTGCTGGGTAAATATTGATGAATAAATTTTTGGAAAGGTTTTTGATATATTATAGTTATTTCTAATATATAAAATTCAAATTATGTCAAAAAGTATATTAAAAGACAAGTCGTTTAATTTTGCAGTAAAGATTGTTAATCTAGCAAGAAATACTATGGATGATAAACGGGAGTATATCCTTTCAAAACAAATTTGTAAAAGTGGAACCGCGATTGGTGCTTTAATTCGTGAAGCTCAAAATGCTGAAAGTAAAGCTGATTTTATTCATAAATTAGCCATTGCACAAAAAGAAGCTGATGAGACTTTATACTGGCTGGACCTAATGCATGTGACTAATTTTTTAGATAGTAAAATCCATATTGAAATGTCAAATGAATGCACAGAATTACTGAAAATGATAAGAAGTTCTATTTTAACAACTAAAAACAATAATAAAAAGTAAATAAAAAGAGATGCGTTAAGAGATAAAAGAGATGAGTTAGAAGAGATGAGATAAAAGAGACTAGAGAATAGTTTTTTCTTAATTCAAAACCTCATAATTCATAACTCATAATTCTTAACTTATAGTTCATAATTCACAACTCATAACTAAAAATATGCCTGAAGATAGTATCAACCACATCAATTTTGAAGAGCTGAATGAAAAAGCTATTTCAACACCTTTGGTTTCGCACATTTACACTGCCGATCCGTCTGCACATGTATTTAATGGTAGGATATACATTTATCCATCACATGATATAGATAGCGATGTTGCTTTTGATGATTTAGGTAGCCAATTTGCCATGGAAGATTATCATGTATTTAGTATGGACAGACCAGAAAGCGAAGTTATAGACCATGGATGCGCCTTGCATATCAATGATGTTCCTTGGGCATCGAAACAAATGTGGGCGCCTGACGCAGCTGAAAAAGATGGTAAATATTATTTGTTCTTTCCTGCCAATAACCATGAGGGCATCTTTCAAATAGGTGTAGCAATCAGCGATAAACCTGAAGGTCCATTTATTGCCGAACCCAATCCTATAGAAGGAAGTTTCAGCATTGATCCAGCAGTTTTTAGGGATGATGACGGTAAATATTATTTGTATTTTGGAGGACTTTGGGGTGGACAATTGCAGCGATGGCGAACTGGAGCGTTTAAGGCTGAAAGAGAAGGCCCGCTGGCACATTTACCTGCCGATGATGAGAAAGCATTGACCCCAAAAGTAGTGCTTTTATCTAAAGATTTACTACAGTTTGCTGATCAAGTGAAAGATGTTGTGATTTTGGATGAAGATGGAAATCCACTCTTGGCTGGAGATAATGACAGACGATTTTTTGAAGCTGCTTGGATGCACAAATACAATGGGAAATACTATTTTTCATACAGCACTGGAGACACCCACTATTTATGTTATGCTATCGGGGACAATCCTTATGGACCTTTTACTTATGCAGGAAGAATACTAGAACCTGTTGTGGGATGGACATCACATCATTCGATAGCTGAGTTTGAAGACAAATGGTATCTTTTTTACCACGATAGCAGTTTGTCGAAAGGAGTCACTCATTTGCGATGTGTAAAAATGGCAGAAATCCAATACGATGATAATGGTAAAATCATCACCTTGGAACCATACAAAGGGATCAAAATTTTGGATTAAAAAGTATTTTAATGGGATTCGATGGAAAAGCAATTAAATTGATTTCTATAATTTATAAATCTTCCCCCTGCTTCAAAAGCAACCTTTTCTGGTTTAAGTAGTGATTGCCACACACTCTTTAAAATTTTAAAAATGCCTTCTAAAATGAAAAACTTCTTAGCTAATTGGCGAATTTATCTTGTTAAGCATGTAAGTGATTCAAATATTTAGCTATATCTATTCGTTCGCCGATAGCTAGTTTTTTGCGTATTCTGTATCTTTTGGTTTCCATACCTCTAATAGAAATATTTAGAATAGATGCCATTTCTTTACATGACAATTCCATTTTCATCAAACCACAAATCTTCAAATCTTCATGACTCAAGTCTTTATGTTTTTGTCTAAGTGTGGTAAAAAACTTATTGTTCAAGTCATTAAAATGGATTTCAAACAATGATTGCGTTTCTTGCATTTTATTGTCTTTTGCCTTTCTTAGCTTGTTGAGTATAGGCTTCAACTCTTCTTTTTGCTCTTTAATATACATTTTTTCAAGGCTTGAATAAACATTTTTTAAGAGATTTTGCAATGATTCTAATTGTAACGCTTGTGCACTGATAACATTAGATTTTTCTGTATCAGCAAGCGTCTGGTTCGTTGAATTCAGATGAATCGATTTTTTGTTTTCACTGATATTTCCTGATTTATGAAGTACTGTATGTAATACATCGAGCCATCGGTTATAAGCAATTTCATAGTCACTTTTGTTATAATCTGGAAAGAAGGTTGATTCTATTTCAATTTTGTTGAGCGCAGCTTCGATATTTGGGTAGATACCTGCTTTCACACCTGCTGCTCTTGCTGCCCCGATGGCGCCATTGGTAGCTACCACTTCGATATTTGCATCCAATAAAGTGGCGATGGTGGTAGCAAATACTTTGGACTGAAACATGTTTTCGGTGGCTACCCTTATCACATTAACGTCGAGACCCATTTCTTTTAAAAACTTCACTCCATAGACAAATGAAAATGCTACACCTTCTAGTGATGCACGATAGATGTGAGCACGTGTATGTCTATTGAAATCAAGGTTGAAAATATGTGAACCCAAGTTTTTATTGTCAAAAATTCTTTCCGCTCCATTCCCGAATGGCAAGATACAAATCCCATCTGAACCTACACCGACACTTGCCACCATTCGCTCCATATCTTCGTACGTACCACCTGAAAGTGCAATCTGATGTTTGACCCAAGCATACTGAATGCCAGCGCCATTGAGACATAGAAGGATGCCTAAACTTTTGAAATTTTCTTCATAATTGACATGGGCAAATGCATTGACCTTGCTCTGTGGATCGTACAAATATTTATCCACGATACCATACAATACACCAGAAGTGCCACTTGTAGCGGCTATTTCGCCTGGTTTCATAATGTTTAGTGCGAGTGCATTATTGGGTTGGTCTCCAGCTCGATAAGTAACAGGTGTTCCGATTTGTAAGCCTGTGGCTGCCGCTGCTTCTGCATTGACCTCTCCCATGACTGAAAATGTTCCAGTGATTTCAGGTATAAATTTATGATCTAAATCAAAATGATGTAATACTTCATAAGCGATTCTTTTTTCCTTGTAATTCCAAAACATACCTTCAGTAAGCCCTGAAATCGTTGTGTTGACCTTGCCAGTGAGTTTCATATTGATGTAATCTCCAGGCAATAATATTTTGTAAATCCGTTTGTAAATATCTGGTTCGTTGTCTTTGACCCATTTCAGTTTGGAAATGGTAAAGTTTCCAGGAGAATTGAGCAAATTTTGTTGAAAATAGGTTTCGCCTAGCTGCTCGAAAGCTTCGCTACCGATTGACACAGCTCTACTGTCGCACCAGATGATAGAAGGTCGTAATACTTGATGATCCTTGTCTATCAAAACTAGTCCATGCATCTGATAGGAAATGCCAATACCTTTGATTTCATGTGGTGGTATTTTGCTTTGATTCAGAAGTTTTTTAGTGAGTGTACACAGATTAGACCACCAAATTTCAGGCATTTGTTCTGCCCATCCACTTTGCCTAGAGATGATGTCCATTTCATCAGCAGGTTGTTTGGATCTTGCGAATACTTCATTGGTGTTGCTGTCAAAAATAGCACCTTTGATAAATGAACTTCCTATGTCAAAACCTATGAGATACATACTGATTTATTTTTTGTAAAATACATTTGAATTATTGATCAATTTTGACTGTGCGTTGTGCGTTTTTAATGCCATAAAATATCGCTTGTGCCGCTGTTTTTGGCACCGTCACTGACTTGCTTGATTGAGAAAGATATCCATTACCAAGATAGATTTCACTTGTTTTTACAATCTTGCCATTAGCGTCTTTGAAAGTCACTTTAGTCTCACCTTTTTGTGGGAAAATGATTTTTTCAGCAGATAGTTTTTTATAACTTTTGATTGGTCCATTTTGATTCGTGCAAACTAAAGATGAAGTGCCATTTTGCGCTAACCTTGACAAAGCTCTAGCATCTGATCGCACCATCCAGCCTGATTTGGCAACATCCATTGGTATGAAATTATTTTTGCCATCACCTTTAAGTAAAAGACCAAATCCTGCATCCATTCTGCCAATACCCAACTCACTGCCATAATTATTACCTACAATTACGATATCCATATTGCCATCACCATCCAAATCATCGATGATTGTCCCTGTGGTTGGTGCAATTTGAGCTAAAGCTGGAAGCGATTTTAATTCAAATTTTCCATTGCCGAGATTAATTAGAATGGCCGTATTCAAATAGTTTACCTGCGATATTAATGCATCTTTTTGCATGGATTTGGTAATGATACTATCAATCGAAGCATTGGCCATTTGATGGTAAAAAACAAAATTTTTCCTAATACCATTTAACTCCTTTATTAGATCGCCTTTCACATGATAAGTCGTTTCTATGAATTGGTCATTTTTATCTCTAAAAAATACAGTGGGTATAAAATCATAAGACCCATTATTATCAAAATCCTTGCTATATATCTTTGCAGGATATTGAGCTGTTACTTTTACAAGCGAATTGGTTCCATAATTACCTAGCATATAGTCGATGTCACCATCATTGTCGAGATCTGCGCCATTGATACTATTCCAAAAGCCAGAAGTTGCAGTCAATCCATGATCTGTCCAATGCATTAATTTTCCATTAATATTTTTATAAAAAGCAAGTTCAAACCATTCGCCAACTACAATCAAATCTTGCCAGTTGTCACCATCAAAATCTGTAAAGAGAGCATCAGACACCATACCAAGCTTATCAGTAAAAATATTGGTATCTAATCGGAATTTTATATTACCATTTTTAGACTCATTAACTAATAAAAAGCTTTGTTCTGGTTTTGGAAATTCTGCTGTTACAAAACGTCCACCGACAAACAAATCAATATCTCCATCTTGATCAAAGTCACTTGCTTTGACACAAGCTGTATTTATATTTGGGATGGGAAGTAAATGTGATGCATCTGTAAATTTACCATTGTCATTAATCAGAAAAATATCTTTGAG
The DNA here is from genome assembly GCA_002482845.1 of Saprospiraceae bacterium UBA7687. Lineage (GTDB taxonomy): Bacteria > Bacteroidota > Bacteroidia > Chitinophagales > Saprospiraceae > OLB9. The sequence continues at coordinate 70,379 of DLGT01000058.1, read as the reverse complement.
TCTAGGATTGTCCTTGCTAAATTCATTGGATCCACAGCTGATATACAAGTCGTCATCACCATCATTGTCTGCATCAAAAAACAATGGAGCTAGCTCTTCTTTTTCTGTGTCTGATGGCAATTCAATTCCAGGAAGATATTGTCCATTTTGTGAAAAATAAAGTTTGCCTTTTCGCATCGCTGACCCTGTAATATAGTAGTCGTCATGGCCATCACCATTGATGTCAGACACTGCAATACCAGGACCTAGATTTGAATATTTTTTATATAATAGTGGGTCAAAATTATAGTCGATATAATCTACTTCAGAAAAAGTATCAGGTCGAATGATTGAATTTTGTACCAAAAGTGTTTCAAAATTAGATTGTTCATTCGTTTTGGTTTGATTAGGTTTTGCATCTTTTTGATAAATGGTTATTGTCTGATTAGCACGAATACCTTTCATGATGGAAATAGACTTATCAGGCCAAGATATTTCCACATCTACCAAAGTATCGCTACCAAGACCGAGGTAAATAGTTGGTGAATGTGAAGACAAATATCCGCGTGAAAGAGAATGTTCGTAAGTACTTTTTAGATTGGATGTTTGGTATTTTATATTGGCCCCGATGGCTTCTAAATTTGGTTTTTGCCCTACCAATTTAATATTCAAATAATGGTTGGCATCATTGAGTTTGGTATTGTTTTGATACACATGTGCTATATCGTTGATGTTATTGACAATATAATCCAAATCGCCATCATTATCTAGATCGCCGTATGCAGCACCATTAGAAAAAGTAGTAGTATGAATGCCCCAATCGTTACTGACATTGGCAAAACTCATGTCTTGATTATTTCTGAATGCATAGTTTTTGAGTTTTACTTGTGGGATTTTATTAAGCAGCTCTGTCTTAGGTATGAATGCCATATTTTCCGACTGATAATCCATAAAATCTTTGTCTGTGATATCTTTGGGAAAACCATTGGTAATGATGACATCTCTCCAACCATCTCCATCAAAATCTGCCACCAAAGGTGTCCAAGACCAATCCGTAGCTTCGATACCTGCTGAAAGTGCAATCTCGCTAAACACAGGATGACCATATTCAGGCACAAAACCACGATTGAGTTGCAACACATTTCTTACAAACTGATGCGTATATTGGAAAGAAGCATTATTGAGATAATTGGTGTAATTGTTAGCGCCCATCATCGTTTTTTTACGGAAATTGCTTTCAGGAAGCATGTCCAAAGCAATGATATCATCTAATCCATCATTATTCACGTCGGCAATGTCTAAGCCCATGGCTGAGTAACAAGTATGGTTGACATAATCATTAATTTTATTGGTAAAAGTACCATCTTGGTTGTTGATATAAAGAATGTCATTAGACAAAAAATCATTGGTAATATAAATGTCTTTCCAACCATCTTGATTAATGTCACAAATATTGACACCTAGACTGAAGCCTTCGAGAATGATGCCTGCGGATTCTGATACATCTGTAAAAAATGGATGTCCTTTTGATTCATCAAAATCATTTCGGTATAGTCTATCTCTTTTGGGTGATCGAGGATCATTTTTGGCTAGTTTGTAAGTAGCGATGTCATTTTTTGTCTTTGTTTTATTATTGATAATAAATAAGTCTAGGTCTAAGTCATTGTCATAATCAAAAAATACGGCATTGGTGCTGTAGCTAGTATCAGCAATGCCATAATCAAGTGCCATTTCATCAAATTTTACTTGATCACCTTGACTTTTATTAATGTACAAAAGATTGGTTCTAAGTGCCTTGTTTTGATGGAAAGTTGCTGTCACATACATATCGGGTTTGCCATCTTGATTTATATCTACTATAGCTACGCCGCTTGACCACCTACCATTACCAGAGACGCCACTTTCATCTGTGACATCTTTAAATTTCATATCACCTTGGTTAAGATATAGTCGATTGGACACCATATTTCCAGTAAAAAAAACATCTTCCAAACCATCTCCATTAAAATCGGCAATGGCTACGCCACCACCATTGTAGATGTATTCATTTTCTAGAATATTGATGCTGTCCGACTCGATAATCGTGTTATTAAAGTCGATATTGGTGTCAATATGGTTTAGGAGTGTGAAGTGTTCTTCCTTTACATTTTTACATGAAAAAGTACAAAACACCATTATAGAAATCCAGCCAATGATATATTTTGAGATCGTCATTTTTTGTTAATTTTAAAAAACTGAACTGATGCATTATTCCTTGCTACAATCAAGACATTGTCTATCATTGCAGCATCTCTGACTTCGCCTTTAACTTTCAGACCAGAAGCAATGTGGTTGATATATTGGAATTTACCTTTGCTATCACCTTTGAAATATCCACCATTAAAGCCATCTAATCTGCCCATTTCTGGTTTTAATTTATAGAAGTTCCCACCTAAAAATATATCCATATGACCATCATTGTCAAAATCTGACGCTTCGATAGCAAAAACAGGTGACATTTGAGCTTCATCGGGCATGGCTTCAAGACGGAATATGTTGTTTTCATTCCACAATATAGATGTGCTAAAATTGTCAACAAACAATTGTGTAGATGTTGCTAGTTTGTCTTCTGGTATAAGGTCTTTTACTTGTTTTTTGGCATATTCTGAGTACTTGAGATTTTTTTTCTTTATGAATGGCAATAAGGCTGAAAGGTCCGTTTTTGATGCAAAAGGAAAGGGTTTTTCATCTTCGTAAGCATACCATTCCAAGATCGATTCAGTTTTTTTATTATTATCAAAATCACCTACATAACAAGCAAGTTTGCGTTCGGTACTTGCTTTCAGCTTCATATTGTGTCCCCAATTGCCAATGATATAATCGGTATCCTCATCTCCATCCAGATCAGCGCCTTTGATGACATTCCACCATCCGTGACTATTGGGTATTGCGCCTTGTTTTTGAAGTATTTGTCCATCTTTTCCAGCTAAAACTGTGATAGGCATCCATTCACCAACTACGAGCAAATCTGCCCATTTGTCTTGGTTGATATCAGCCCAAGCTGCACTTGTCACCATACCTACAGGACCTGAATCTTCTGAAGTTATGTCGTTGTATGTTTGATTGTCATTACGAAGAAGCCAACTTCTTGGTATATTGCCATAAGCACCTGGTACCGCTCGACCACCGATAAAAAGATCCATATCATTGTCTTTGTCCATATCAAAAGGTTCGACACAACCCACAAATCCTGTCACACTAGGCCCTAGCAGATCCCTTTTAAAATTGCCCTTGCCATCATTCAAATAAAAATAAGAAGCAAAACCCATCAAACCATCTTGGTATTCATTACCACCTACACCAACGAGAAGGTCTAAGTCATTATCTTGATCGTAATCAAAAAATGCTCCTGAAACTTTATCATTACCAGGATCATTTACAAAATCGGGTACATCTTTTTTTGTAAATTTCCCTTTATTATTGATGAATAATTGATTGGGCTGATCTTTTGCTCCTAGAATGATAAAATCTTTTTGGCCATCTTTATCTACATCACCAACCACTATTTTGGGTCCTTCATTGGAGAGTTGGTGTGGCATGAGTCTTTCATGGTCAAAATCATTATATTGATTTTCAATATGGAATATTTGATTAGTATAAACTTCTTCAAAAATTGGTGTTTGATTTAAAGTTGAAGTGATTTTTTTTGAAGCATTGGTCTCATAATTAATTTTTATTTTTTGGTTGATCGATGGAATGTTGGTTATGATTTGATTTTTTGCATCTGACCAAACAACTACAATAGAATCAATTTTCGTTTTTTGTCCCAATCCAAATATCATAGTATTGTCCACTGAACTTTGAAATCCACGAGATAGCATACATTCGCTTTTTTGTATTAAATCTCCTGCATACACTGTGACTTGAGCGCCAATGCCTAGTTTGTTTTTATCATTTCCGATAAGGTCAATACTTACAAAGTTATTTTTTTTGATGTCATTTCTATAGACAAAAGCTTCCATATTAAGGTTATTGACCACAAGGTCGTAATCACCGTCATTATCTAGATCGCCATACGCTGATCCATTGCTAAAACTTGGTTCGGCTAAACCTAAGTTTTGCGATTGATTCTTGAATTTCAAACCACTTTGGTTGATAAAAGCATAGTTGGATTGTTTGTTGTGTGGCAATAATTCTACAAAATCTCGGAAATCTGATCTTTTGGTTTTTTCTACGATTTTTTTGATGGCTTCTTTATCTGATAAAAAATCTACAAAATCTCGGTCAGTGATGTCATGATAGATGCCATTGGATACAAAAATGTCTTTTAATCCATCATTGTCCATATCAAAAATCAATGCGCCCCAACTCCAATCCGTGCTTGCGACATCGCTATAAAATGCAGTTTCTTTGAATGTGCCATCACCGTTGTTTACGTGAAGACAGTTTTGGATATATTGAAAAAAATAACTGTTTTTTGATTTGAGTTCATCTAGATAATATTCTTCCATCATGATAGCAGACTTTAATCTTTTGTTGGAAGTAGGAAGCATATCTGTTGTGAAAATATCCATGTGACCATCATTGTTGATATCGGCAATATCACCGCCCATACTATTGCCAGATACATAAGTCATTCTTTCAGTGAGTGACTCTTTAAATGTTCCATTTTTTTGGTTGATATAAAGATAATCTCTTTCCCAAAAGTCATTAGAAATAAAAATATCTGGATAAAAATCATTATTCACATCAGCTACTGAAACACCCAATCCAAAACCAGACTCACCTGAAAATAGTCCTGCTTGCTGCGTCACATCTGTAAATGTATTATCATCATTTCTGTATAATCTATCTCCACCAGGTGTACCAAAAACCATCCTTTGTTGCGTAGCATTTTGCTGGATTTTATTAGGATTTGTCATACTGTTATTGAGGACAAAACAATCGAGATCTCCATCAGCATCATAATCAAAAAAAACTGCATGGGTAGAAAAACCATCATCGTCCAGACCGTATTGAGCTGCCGCCTCTGTAAAAGTAAGATTACCGTTATTGATGAATAATTCATTTTTACGATCTGTTTCTGCTACATCTCCTGAATTACAAACATAAATATCCAAAAAGCCATCATGATTGATATCTACAAGCGATACACCTGTACTCCATGCGCCTTTACCGGCCACTCCAGCAGTAGCTGTGATGTCTTCAAACTGCATATTGCTTTTGTTGAGATATAATTTATTTGCTTCGAGATTGGAAGTAAAATAGATGTCTTTGAGTCCATCATTATTAAAGTCACCTATGGCTACTCCTCCCCCATTGTAGTAATTTCTGTAATTAAGGACATTAAATTCTTTTTGATCTTTTACACCATTGATAAAATCTATTTTAGTTTCAGAAGGCTTTAGCAAGACAAAATTTTCATTTTCTTGTGATTTATTATTATCATTCTGTTTGCAAGAAATAATGAATATCAGAATAAATATAATACATAAGTTTTTTGGGGAAAACATGCTTTCTGAATTAATGGTCTAAAATGAATTATTGACAAAACTACAAAATAAAATGAAAAAACTAAATGTAATTGTAAAATTTGGAAAACTATAAAGTGCAATCTTTTCTATGTGATTAAAGTTAAGTCTAAAAGAAACAAAAAAAAAGAGAAGGCTTTAGACCTTCTCCTTTTATAGGACATCAATGCCACATTAAAATCCTTCGTTTTGTTTAAGTGCGCCAGCGGAAAGACCAATCTCTACGCCAGGAAGTGGAAATACATTATGTCTTGCTTCTACAGGACCAGCAGCGTCAAGTGCGCCATTGATGACTGTTTTTTCGTATGCACGGAAAGCGTCGATGGTTGGTTTTACAATATTCCATCTTCTAAGATCAAATATTCTATGTCCTTCTGTTGCTAACTCCAATCTTCTTTCTCTTCTGACAGCATCTCTTGCTGCGTCTTTGCTTGACCAAGGAGCAGTATATTCTCCTACTTTGTAAGTTGCCCATGTGATTTTACTATCGTTGATGGCGACTGCAACAGGGCCTTCTGCTGGTCCTTGGGCGCATCCACCTGCTCTTCTTCTCACTTGATTGACTAAGTCTCTTGCTCTTTCAAGGCTACCTACTTCTACTTCAGCTTCAGCCAACATTAGCAATACATCTGCATATCTGATGAAGTTTACATTTTTGGCATGCACTTGATTATTATTCCACGATGCTCCAGCTACATCCGTGGTGAGTTTCATGTTTTTCTTAGCTGAATAAAATCCAGACCAGCCATTTCCTCTAATCCAACCATCAGAGTGTACGCCCCAATCTAAATAAGGAACGCCTGTTCTACCCATCACCCAGTCTAATCTAGGATCTACAGGAGTTGCTGCACCAACTGTGATTCTATTGGCATTCCAATTTGCTACTGGTAATCCATTGGCATCCACCTGATATGCATTAGCCAAATCTTGTGTTGGGTTGTTATATCCACAACAGCCAGTGTGAGACCCAGAGTGCGGGGCTGCTAGTCTTTCTAGAAAATTACCATTTGCACCATCACCATCACCATCTTTTACAGCTGCTTGCAGTGCAAAAATTGATTCTGGACTATTATCAGTTGCTAAATTGAAATTATCAAAATAGCAAGGATTTAAACTGTATTTTCCTGAATTTACAACAATATCAAATGCTGTTTTGGCGCCTGCGAAGTCATTGTTGTATAAAAGCACCTTACCTTTTAGTGCTTGAGCCACAGTTTTATCAGATCTGCCAACAGCCGTTTTATTAGCTGGAAGGTCAGCAATGGCAGCGTCTAGGTCAGCAATGATCAACGGAATCACATCCACATCATTTGGTTTTCTAAATTCGTTGTTTTGAACATCAACTTCTGTATAATAAGGGATGTTTTTCCACATTTTGTATGCTTCAAAATGATACCAAGCTCGTAAGAACTTTGCTTCAGCTTTAACTACAACATTTGCTTCTACTGTGGTAGGGTCATTAGCAGAAAGTTTATCAGCTAAGATAATCGTTTTGTTTGATCTATTGACTCCTTCATATACACTTATGAATTTATCTCGGAAGGATTTTAATCCAGGTGACCATTGATACAAATTTATATCGTGATATCCATCTGCATTATCCGACGGTTCTGAACCTTTGTGTTGATCATCAGATGCTGAGTTATAGAAGTAATTAGAAGGCGCTGCTCCCCAAACATTTCCAACCGTATTGGTAAATCCATTGAGCATCTTATAAGTACTAATTAGACTTGCATCTATACCGGCTTGTCTTTCAGAAAGGATATCTTCAGTTATCGCATTTTGAAGTTTTGTATCCAAAAATGAATCTCCACATGATACAAAATATATCGACATGGTCAACATGACAGCCCCGATAAGGTATTTATTTATTAATCTCATTTTTATTGTATTTAATGGTTTTTAAAATTCTGCATTTACACCTACAGTGAACATTTTATTAGAAGGATATTGTCCGAGGTCAAAACCTGTCCATAAGTCATTCAAGAAATTGCCTTGAACACCACCTTGGAAGTCACCTGTATTTGCATTTGATAAAGCAGGGTCTAATCCAGAATATCCTGTAAGGGTAAACAAATTTTGACCTTGAACATAAACTTTTAAATTTTTCATTCCTGCTTTATTATTGGATGCAAGTGGAATGTTATACCCAATTTGTAATTGGCCTAATCTAAGGTATGAACCATCTTCTACATAATAACTACTAGCCAATCTACTAGCAGTATCGTTAATATTTAATCTTGGACTTCCACCAGTACCATTGTTTAAATAATATTCTCTGTCTACATTAGAATTGAACTGTCGGAAGTGTGTGAAAAGTCTTACGTAATTAAATATTTCATTACCATAAGAACCTACAAAAAAGGCATTAAGGTCAAAGTTTTTGTATGATACCCCAAGATTAAGACCTCCCGTTAAAGTAGGATGTGGACTACCAATAATTGTTGCATCGGCCTCTGTAATATCACCATCTCCATTAATATCTTTAAACCTTAAACCACCAACAACTGCATTACCAATTTTAACTTTAGACAATTCATCAGCAGATGTTCCTTCTTCATAAATGCCTTCTACTACATAACCTCTGAAAGATGAAATCGACTCTCCTATTTGATTGATATTAAATTCTATTGGTAATCTATTGTCTATACGTCCTTGCGCAGAATTAGGGTAGAAAAATTCTGTAACACCATCTGTTTTATCAATTACGTTTTTGTAATGAGAAATGTTAAGGTCTATGTTGTAAGAAAAATCCTTATTTACCTTGCCTTTGTATCCTAAACCAAGGTCAATACCAGTATTTGTCATTTGTGCAATATTGCTGAAAGGAACTCTTGCTTCTCCCGCAGTGCCTGGATAAGCTGCATTGTATAATAAGTCAGAAGTAACACGTTTATATACATCTATTACTAAAGATACTTTATCATTAAATAAAGATGCATCAATTCCTATATTTGAATTTATGCCTTCTTCCCACTTGGTGTTAGGATCGCCAATAACTGTTTGATGGAATCCTGTAACACTTGAGTTATTATTACCATTTATATCGTAAAAAGCACTCGCTATTGATCCGCCCCATTGATTTACGTAGTTATAAGGTCTGATATTTTCATTCCCAGTCTTACCCCAACTTGCTCTCAATTTTAAATCATTAATAATACTGTTATCTTTTAAGAAATCTTCTCCAGATATTCTCCATCCAGCAGAAAAAGCAGGGAATACAGCGTATCTTTTTGTAGGCGAAAATCTTGATGACCCATCTCTTCTGACCGTAGCAGACACAAAATATTTATCATTATAAGCATAATCTACTTTACCAAAAGTAGAAAGCAATTTATTCTCTCCACCATTAGAACTGACACCTCTTGATGATGCATCACCAAAACCAGGGCTTAAGTACCAAGCATCTTCAGATACCGTGAAATAATCATTTAGTGTACCGCTAATGTTACGACCTTTACTATGAAGTGCTTCATATCCTAATAACGCACCAATTGAGTGCTTCTCTCCAATTTGTTTTTGGTAATTGGCCGTATTAGTCCAAGTCCATGTTCTACCTGTACCCCAATCTTCTCTGAAATTCTGTCCACCTTGGCCTTCTTGATTTTCAGGTGTACGATAAGAGAATGCTCTAGAATAGCCGCTACCCATGTCAAGTTTGAAATCAGTTTTTAAAGTTAAGCCACTTATGATATCAAACTCAGCAAATAAATTACCTAGGATGTTCATATTTTGAGCCACATTGTTTCTGCCTCTATACAATCTTGCTAGCGGATTAGTAGAATTACCTAGGTCGGCTGATTTTGTACCCCCAAATGAATCTCTTTCTCCATCTTCACCCACAGAAGTACCTAAGTCATACACAGGAGCCAAAGGAGAAGATTTGTATATTGCTGAAATAGTACCTTGTTCAGATTGAGCAGGATTGTTCACATCTGTTCTATATGCAAAGTTTAAGTTTTCACCTATTCTGAATTTATTACTTACTTTGATCATGGTGTTAGCACGTACATTGTACCTATTAAACTCATTGTACTTAAGGATACCTTCTTGTTGTAAAATTCCTGCTCCTACTGCATAAGTCAAGTTTTCAGTACCACCACTAACAGAAAAACTATGGTCTTGAACCATGGCACTTCTAGTAGAAGCATCCCACCAGTCAGTACCAACACTTGTCTCCATGATAGGATTGGAGTATCTGTCATATTTGCTTAAATCTACTGTATTGGCAACCGAACTTCCAGCTCCATATGTTGCATCAGTATTCAAAGTTGGATTAACATAGATGTACTTAGGTAAACTTGTACCTTTTGCATATGCAGGTAAGGCTGCGCCTCCATTATTATAGAACTGCTTTGTCATATCTAAGTACTCGTTTGAATTAAGTATTAGGATATCATTCCATCCTTTTACAGCGGATGCAGATGAAAGTGATCCATTGTAAGTAAATCTTGGTTTGCCAGTTTTACCTTTTTTGGTGGTAATAACGATAACACCATTGGATGCTCTAGATCCATAGATAGAAGCTGTAGAAGGATCCTTTAATACTTGCATGGATTCTATGTCATTCGGGTTGATGTTTAAATTACCTTTATCTTGTACAGGAACACCATCAATGACATACAGTGGGTCATTATTTCCAAAAGAAGATATACCACGAATCCTCACATTGGCAGCACTACCAGGTGCACCTGAAGTACTAACCGTTACACCTGGCGCTCTACCTTGCAACTTTTGTGCAAATGAACTTGTCACAAGATTCTGAATATCACCAGTGTTGATTACAGAAACGGCTCCAGAAATATCTCTTTTCCTTTGAATCTGATAACCCGTCACAACTACTTCTTCAAGGATTTCACTGTCGACTTCTAGATTTACATCAAATGTACCTCCAGAACCAACCAGCACTTCTTTTGATACATAACCTGTGTAAGAAATTCTGATGGTTGCATCTTTAGCGACAATTAATGTGTATCCACCGTCAATGTCGGTAATTGTTCCATTGTCAGTACCTACTTCAAGAATATTAGCACCGATTACACCAGTGCCTGTTTCATCTTTAATTACACCCTTTACGGTTACCTGTTGTGCAGATACTGTAAAAGCAGAAAATGCGATGAGCAAGACAACCAAATGGGTGTTCCTTGCCAAATTGGTCAAGACTTTAATAATCTCTTTTTGCATAAGGCTTTAATGTTTTGTTTGTTGAAAATAATATTAATAAATTGCGATTTTTGCCGACAGAAACCCATGAAGATGGGAATTAAGTAACCGATGAACTTTGTAGGATTTATTAGATTCACTTATCAATAAAGTTGTTGGGAACATTTTATTTGATAAAAAGAAAAAATTTAGTAAAAACAGCATAACAAAGTGGCTTTAAAGTAAAGAAATTGTAAAATTATATTTCAATAAAACAAGTTATATTGATTGATAATTTGAATTAAATAAAAGTGAATCAATATATAGTACTATGAAATAACAAAAACACGTCACAAAGAAAATCATAATGTAAAATGTGATCTACATTACTTATACTTCAAATCTACGCCATAATAAAAATATATTACGCCATATGTACGTCGTCTTATTATTCCATATAATTAATAAATTAAAAAATTAAACTTACCAATGTGTCATATGGACACATTATAATATGCCTATATTAAGTTTGCGCCGAATTACAAATTTATCATAGAAACAAAGTGTCTCCTTATTTAAAGTATATAGTTTTAAACACATCATGATATTGCTACGTGCCACATGTTGTAAATAATTGTGATTCTTTTGGAACCCATAACAAAAATGAATACTTTTAAAATATCCCAAATTTCCAAAGTCAATCTGATATCTTAATAATTCAGATACCAACCTTCTATACAGTTAAATTTAAAAACTACTTTTGCACTTCATTAAATGATAAATAGAATGAGAATTATATTTATGGGTACACCAGAATTTGCTGTAGCAAGTCTTGATATTCTTATTAGAAACAATTATGATGTGGTGGCAGTGGTTACAAGCGTAGATAGTTATGGTGGTCGTGGTGGCAAACAATTACTAGAATCAGCTGTAAAGAAATACGCTGTTTCAAACAACATACCCGTACTCCAACCTACAAATCTAAAATCACCTGAATTCATAAATATACTTAGCGCTTACAATGCAGATATACAGATTGTCGTCGCTTTTAGAATGTTGCCAGAAGTAGTATGGAATATGCCGCCATTAGGTACATTTAACTTACATGGAAGTCTTTTACCAAAATATCGCGGTGCCGCCCCTATTCATCATGCTGTCATAAATGGAGAAATAGAAACTGGCGTGACGAGTTTCAAGCTAAAACATGAGATAGATACAGGTGATATATTGATTAAACGATCAATGTCGATCGGACCTGAAGAAAATACTGGTGTGGTCCATGACCGTATGATGCTGCTCGGTGCGGAAGTAATTTTAGATACTGTCAGAATGATCGAATCTGGATCATATAATTTTATCAAACAAGAAGATAGTGAAGCCACAAAAGCACCCAAACTATTTCATGTTACCTGCCAAATCGATTTTGATCAATCTGTACATAAAGTATACAACTTAATCAGAGGACTCAGTCCTTACCCTGCTGCTTGTTGTGTTATTGATGATAAAGAAGTCAAGGTACTCGAAGCAAAAAAAGAAGTAATCGACGATGAAGTTTTAGTAGGCAAAATTGTGACAGACCAAAAAAAGTATTTAAAAATTAAGTGTCTAGATGGGTATATCTCGATTATTCAGATCAAACCAGAAGGAAATAAACTAATGCCAATAGCTGATTATTTGAATGGTCACAAAATTGAAAAGCTGAAGGTATCTTATAAATAATTGTTCTAAATTTCTGGTTTTTCAATAGTCACAAACAACAATATTAAATAAAAATATTATGTAAGTAATTTTACATTCAACATAATATAATTAGCAAGACTGTGAGCGATATTAACAAAAACAGAATAATAGTCAAGCAATTATCAATCTTGCCAAATATTTTTACAATTTTACAGCATATCATTAATTGTAAACATTTTGTTAAATTTAAAATATTATATACTTTTGGCACTGCTCAAGACAATAAGGGCAACATTTATCAAAACAATCTTATATTATGCATTTACACAAGACAGTTTTAATCTATTTATTTCTTTTGATTAGTAATTTTGTTATTGCACAAGTTGATACTACAAGTACAGTACAAGAAGCACCTGACTTAATTACATCTTCAAACGAAGTAGGTCTTGATGAAAGGATCAATCAAGCGTTTACACCATTTGCAAACTTTATTGAATCCGTTGTCCTTTACTCGTTTAGAGCATTTGATACAGATATACCACTTATAGTAATTATATTAAGTTTTGGTGGTTTGTTTTTTTCATTTTATTTCGGATTTCCAAGCATTAGAAAATTTGGATTGGCTATTAGAGTGGTCCAAGGGAAATACGATGATATTGAAAATGCGGATACTCCTGAAATTAAAACAATCAATTTAAATACATCTCACGGAGATATTGTAGATACAATAAGAGACGAAAGTCACCACGGTGAAGTGAGTCATTTTCAAGCTTTAGCTACAGCTGTGTCTGGAACAGTAGGTCTTGGTAACATCGCGGGAGTGACTATTGCCATTTCTTTAGGTGGACCTGGGGCCACTTTCTGGATGATTGTGAGTGGATTACTTGGTATGACATTAAAATTTGTAGAGTGTACACTTGGTGTTCAGTACCGTGATATAGATAAGAATGGCGTCGTTTACGGTGGTCCTATGTATTATTTGTCTAAAGGTTTAAAAGAAAAAGGATATGCTAATTTAGGTAAAGCATTAGCTATAGTATTTGCCATATTATGTATTGGTGGTTCTTTTGGTGGAGGCAATGCAGCACAATCTAATCAAGCGGCTGCACAAATTGCATCTCTATTTGGCATGACTGGTGGTAGTTCTGGATTTATAATAGGTATAGGAATAGCTGTATTAGTGGGAATTACAATTATTGGTGGTATTAAAAGAATTGCAACAGTTACTGAAATGTTAGTACCATTTATGGCTGTCATATACATTTTGGCATGCTTAATTGTCATTGGATCAAACTTTTCATATCTAGGTACCGCTTTTAGTCAAATATTTACACAAGCATTTTCACCGCAAGCTGGATTAGGTGGTTTAGTGGGCGTTTTGGTGATAGGATTTAGACGGGCAGCTTTTTCCAATGAAGCTGGTGCAGGGTCAGCATCGATAGCACACTCAGCTGTTAGAACAAAATATTCTGCGTCTGAAGGATTAGTAGCTTTGTTAGAACCATTTATAGATACAATCGTAATATGTACGATGACAGCCTTAGTAATTATCATATTTAATGGTACTGATCCTTTTGCTTATGGTGCCCAAGCGGTTACTTTGAGTGATGGTAATATCTATCAAGGTGCGACACTTACTTCAAAAGCATTTGAATCTTCCATCTCTTGGTTTCCTATTGTTTTGACAATTGCCATCTTCTTATTTGCAGTCTCCACTATGATATCATGGTCATACTATGGCCAACAAGCATGGATGTACTTATTTGGTAGAAGTAAAGCAATGGAAATGACGTATAAAATATTATTTTTAATGTTTATCGTTATTGGTGCATCAGCAAATATGAGCGCAGTATGGGGATTCTCGGACGCCATGATATTGGCTATGGTCTTCCCGAATATGATAGGACTTTTATTCCTATTCCCAGTAGTCAAAAATCAATTAGCAAGATTTGAAAATGATATTAAAGGAAAGTAACAAACAATAGCCACATTTTTTTATTAAAAAGTCGCCTGCTTCATTCTGTTGTGGGCGGTTTTTTTTTATTATCCAACGTCAAAATTTAATAATAAAATGCATACTTACTATCTACATCTAGGTTCAAATAAAGGCGATAGAACTTCTTATCTTTCTAATGCCATAAAACAAATTGCAGATAAAATAGGACAGGTAACAGACCAATCTGCCATATATCAAACCGAGCCTTGGGGTAAAAAAGATCAAGATGACTTCTTAAATATGGCTATCAAAGTGGAAAGCAACCTAGCACCAGAAGATGCTCTAAATGCTACAAAAAAAATACAAACTGCTATGGGAAGTGAGAAAAAGGAAAAATGGGGTCCAAGGATTATTGATATTGACATCTTATACTGTGATGATTTAATTTTGGAAAAGGATAATTTAGTAATTCCTCATCCACATATTTATGAAAGAAACTTCGTACTAATTCCTCTTATGGAAATAGCCGGTGACTTCATTGATCCAGTGAAAGAAATGAGTATAGAAGATATTTTTGACCTTTGTAAAGATGAAAGTGAAGTTCTAATGTTTGAAGAATAAATTCAGATATTAATAAATTTTATTGACATCCAAAAGACGCCATGGTAAAGATATTAAATATTGAGTCTACTCCGTAAACACAAATCGAATGATAATCAACCGTTTTTCACCCTAGCCCTGAAGGGAAACGACTGATTATCAATGTAGTAGAAATCAATATTTTTCCATTTTATTTGAAAAAAGGACTTTTCGGAGTAGACTCAATATTTTAAACATAAATAATTTAATATTGTGGTAAGAATTATGGTTTAAAATCATACTTTTGTCATCACAAAATAATCACATATCGCACTCCAATTTCCATATAATTATATTTGCATAGAAGGCAACATCGGTGCTGGCAAAACTACTTTTTGTAATTTATTAAAGGACGAATATAACTGTACGTTGATATTAGAAGAATTTGACGACAATCCATTTTTACCTTTGTTTTATAAAGAGCCTGAACGATTTGCCTTTACTGTTGAGTTATTTTTCATGACAGAACGATACAAACAGCTTCAAAAAAGCCTATTAAACCAAGACATGTTTAGGTCATTTACAGTATCAGATTACGCTTTTGTGAAAACCTTACTTTTCGCCAGTAAAAACTTGCCTGATGATGAATTAAGACTATTCCAAAAAATGTTCACTGTCTTGAACCAATCGTTTCCAAAACCTGATTTGCTTGTTTATTTTCACAGGAATGTAGATATCCTACAACAAAATATAAAAGGAAGGGGCAGGACATACGAAAAGGATATTACAAATGACTACCTCACAAGCATACAAGTGGCTTATTTTGAGTATTTTCGCAATATCCTTTCCTACCCTATTCTTATAATTGATTTAAACACGGTGGACTTCAAACATAATAAAGACCACTATGAACATGTTAAGTATTTGATTTCAAAATCCTATAATCCCGGTGTTCATCGAGTCAGTCTTGTTGTCTGATTTGTATTACTCACCACCTTCTGCTGCTTCTGCCGCTACAACAGCAAGATTTATCTTTTCTACTTCTTTGTCAATATAGTATAAACTCTGACCTCCTTGGCCTATAACTTTTATCCTATCAAGAATAGTACGTATCACTGCTTCCTCTTCTCTTTGTTCGTCAACATACCACTGAAGGAAATTCTGCGTATTAAAATCATTTTCTTCGTAAGACAACTTCAGTAAGTTATGGATTGAAGCCGTCACACTTCTTTCTTGTTCAAATACCTTCTGAAAAACTTCCTGTATACTTGCAAATTCGATGGGTGGTTGCTCTACAGCAGGAGTAATAGGACGTACACCTGAGTCGCTCATATACTCATAGATTTTGAGCATATGCATACGTTCTTCATCAGACTGTCGTAGAAAAAACTTCTTACAACCTTGTAATGCTTGATCATCACTCCAGTAAGCCAACGAAAGATAAAATGAAGATGCGTAACCTTCACAACTGATTTGATTATTTAATGCGTCAATTATTTTTGGACTTAAGTCGATCATATGTTTTAATTATTGATTATTGAAAATAACTAATAAAAATTGGAATGGTTTACAAGATGTGGGTTTCTAAACCAATTTAGATTTAGTCTATGAATTTATTTAAACAAAATTAACATATTAAAATACTATAGAAGCCAAATATAACTCTTCTTATTTTCTCATATCAATGTCATGCCTTTCCCAGAATTCAAAAAAAATAATAAAAACTATTACTCATATATGTATTAACTTTATCATTTAAGTATAATTTAACCGTCAGTCAAATTAAATATATCTTCGTTACCCAAAAGGATTGCCAAACCTGTCAGTAATGCCATTAACCCTGCACTCCAACGTTGCCACACAGAATAAGAACTACCCTTCTTTTCTATTTTCCAAATAAACCAAAACCAATAGCCTAAATAAATCATACCTAATGCGATAATTTTACTAATGACCATCGTTATACTCATAATTTGTTTTATTTGCCAATTATACAATGGCAGTTTTGTCATTTATACCTTATAAAAATATCAAGCTAGCTCAACCATTATCCGCACTCCTGAATCCAATCACTTTCTTCTGGATTTGTTCATTTTCAGATGACTTTGCGCTGCCTAAGACATCTTCTACAGATATGGCATTGATCATATTTTTCTTACGTTCCGAAAGTGGTGTATCGGCTATTCTAAGGTTTTGGTTTTTAATAATATCCATGACCAATTTTCTTACTGTCCTCGCATTTCCGAAGAATTTATCCCTTTTTTGGAAGATCGCCAACATATAGGTTTGTAATGCTGCAAGTGGTTTACCAGAAATTTTATAACCTTCATCGTCAAACATCTTGATGGCAATATCTTCTAACTGTTGTGGTGTATAATCTTCAAATTTTAAAGTTTTGTCAAACCTTGAATTTAAACCCGGATTGGCTTTTAAAAATGTCTCCATATTGTCTGGATATCCAGCCACAAAGACAAAAAACTGCCCTCTTAAGTCTTCCATTCTCTTCAGTATGGTCTGGATAGCTTCATTTCCGAAATCGCCTTGCATCCCATTAAAATTACTCAGAGCATATGCTTCATCTATAAACAATACACCACCGAGTGCTTCATCTATTTTTTCACTTGTTTTGATGGCAGTTTGTCCTACGAAACCGGCTACAAGTCCCTGTCTATCAGTCTCTACAATGTGTCCACGCTCCAGAATTCCCAGTGCTTTATATATCTTCGCCAATATTCTAGCTACAGTCGTTTTTCCCGTACCAGGATTGCCCACAAAAACGGTATGTAGAGAAAAATTAGCCAATACATTTTTGCCTGTCTCTCGATAATATCTCACCACATTGACCATTTCATTGATTTGTGTTTTGATATTGTCTATACCTACTAATTGATTAAGTTCTTTTAACGTTTCATTCAGCAAGGCATGATCGACAGGTATTTCAGGAAGACGTTTTAAAGTTTTAGGCCTTAATGATATGACATCGACCATTTGAATTTCTGCAAGGTCTTGTTTAGATACTTTTGATGGATTTTTGCGGGCCATAATTCGCAAAGCCATATTCATCTTTGCCTTATCCATTAAGTCTTGTACATATCTAGCATTACCAAACGCTCTATCTCTTTCGCGATAAGCGGATGTAATGATTTCCTTTAGTAAGTCAAAACTTTCTGTCGTAAAATTGATTTCTTTTGACTGAGACAATAATCTAGCAATTTCGATAAGTTCTTGTGGAAGGTAGTCCGTGAATTCAAAAAAATGTTTGAATCTAGATTTTAAACCAGGATTAGATTGGATAAAATGATTCATTTCTTTAGGATATCCAGCTACAATGACGGCTAAATCTCCTTTCCCATTTGACATTTCTTTGACCAATATCTCGATAACTTCTCTTCCGAAATCTTTAGAATCATCATTACTTCTAGCCAATGCATATGCCTCATCAATAAACAAGACACCACCTCGGGCTTTTTCTATGACTTCTTTTACCTTGGGTGCAGTCTGACCAATATATTCGCCTACAAGGTCTACTCGATCGACTTCTATGACATGACCTTTTGACAATAAACCGATCTTTTTATACAACAAACCCATCATTTTGGCCACTGTTGTTTTGCCAGTTCCTGGATTGCCTGTAAATACGGAATGGATATTGATTTGCTCAGATTCTTTAAATCCTTTGATCTTTCTGAGTTTTAGAAACTCAATATATTGTGCATGCTCTTTTACTTTCTGTTTTATGTCCGATAGACCGACCAATGCATTTAACCTATCGAATACGTCTTCAAATGACTCTTCATCCGTATCAGTTGTCGTAAAGGGAACCGTTTTGTTTGGCAAAGTCACAATTGATGTACCTTCCAAAAACTCATCACCCACTTCGAAGTAAACGACTGCAAGCAATTTATCCATAAAAACGACTTCAATACTGTATTGACCTTGTTTCCAAGAACCCTTTGTATTGGCGCCCCAACCTGCTGTAACTTTGATGATTTTATCTTCCTTCCTGACATTATGTAGCCTCACCACTTGACCTTTGAGCTCTCTACTTTCATTATAGAATTTGACAAACAACTCGCAATGCCAGTTATCTTCTAAGATTTTGTTATCAAGTTTTATTTCGGTGTATATATAACGTGATTCTTCACTAGAAAAAGCAACCATATAAGTCCTATCTTCCTCCAAGACATCATCATATTGGCCTTCATATAGCTTGAGCGAATGTAATGAAACGTAAGGATTACTATCTTCCAATAATGAAAAGTCACCCACATCTTCTACATAAAAGTATTTGGTGGTTACCTTTTCTCCATCTATCCAAGCTTCCCAATAATAAGTGCCTTTTTTCCAGAAAGATCCTTCTTTTTTGTTGCCCCATCCTTCTCTGACATACACAACATTATCAAATTTGCTTACTTGTTTTTTGAAGGTCAAACTACAAAGCTGTTTTTTACTGTTTTTTATTTCAAAACACTTAAGTTCAATATCGACTTCCCATACATCCGTGTCAAATAACTTATTATAAAATGAGAGTTCTGCATAAATATAGGATGTTTCATAACGATCAAAAACCTGACGATACTTCTTTTTATTATCCGCTAGCCATTCTGTAGATGAATAAACTCTAAGCTCTTTAAACTTAAAATTTTTATTTTCTGCACCTTGAATTTGATCTTCCATCTATTATTACGATTTATGGGAAAACGAAAATAGCGATTAAAACTGAAATGATCAAATATTCATGGAGAAAACTTTATAAAATAGAATGATTTTAAGATGAGCCCAAAAGCAGACAAAATATCCATATATGCCATAATTAAAAAAGGCCCACCAAATGTATCATCTAGTAGGCCTATGTATTTATTCTAAAACTCTTATTTCTTAATAGAAAACTCCTTCTTGATCTTATCTACATAATCCAATTTCTCCCATGTGAAGGTCTCCACTTTTAATGTCTTCGTTGTACCAGAACCATCTTTGAAGGTCACTTCTTTTACTTCTGATGTACGTCCCATATGACCATAAGCCGCTGCTTCAGAATAAATAGGTGTACGAAGTTTAAGACGTTTTTCGATAGCATAAGGTCTCATGTCAAATATCTTATAGATCTTTTCAGCTATTTCGCCATCTTTTAAAGCGACTTTGGCAGTTCCATAAGTATTCACATAGATATTTGTAGGCTGAGCGACACCAATCGCATAAGATACTTGTACCAACACTTCATCACAAAGTCCCGCTGCAACCATATTTTTGGCTATGTGTCGAGTAGCATAGGCTGCTGATCTATCTACTTTACTTGGATCTTTACCAGAAAATGCTCCACCACCGTGCGCACCTTTACCTCCGTAAGTATCTACGATTATTTTCCTTCCAGTCAATCCTGTGTCACCATGTGGACCGCCAATTACGAACTTTCCTGTTGGGTTGATGTGGTACGTGATATCATCATTGAAGAGTTTTTGAAGCTCTTTTTTGAGTGATTTTTTCACTATTGGAATGACAATGTTGATCACATCTTGACGAATAAGACCTAACATCTTTTCATCTTCATCAAAATCATCATGTTGTGTAGACACAACAATACTATCTATTCTGATAGGTTGATTGTCATCAGAATATTCAATCGTAACCTGTGATTTAGAGTCAGGTCTAAGGTATTTCATTTTTTTACCTTCCTTACGAATATCTGCCAAAACCTGAAGAATCTTATGAGAAAGATCTAAAGCCAAAGGCATATAATTGTCCGTTTCGTGGGATGCATAACCGAACATCATACCTTGATCTCCTGCACCTTGGTCTTCTTTATTGGCACGTTCTACACCTTGGTTGATATCAGGTGATTGTTCGTGAATAGCTGACAAAATACCACATGAATTTGCTTCAAACATGTATTCAGATTTGGTATATCCAATTCTTTTGATGACATCTCTAGCAATCTGTTGGACATCAAGATATGTTTTTGATTTTACTTCACCTGCGAGTACAACTTGACCGGTGGTAACTAATGTTTCACAAGCTACTTTTGATGATGGATCAAACGCTAAAAAGTGATCGACCAACGCATCAGATATTTGATCTGCAACTTTGTCAGGATGTCCTTCTGATACAGACTCAGACGTAAATAAATATGGCATAATTTAAGTTTTAGATTGATAAGATCATTATACACGGGCAAAAGTAATTAATATCTTACGCTTTCACCAAGTTATAATTGATTTATTTTATACGTTTTTGTTGTTTTACAGAAGTTTTTATTTTACAAGTGAACTTTATCCTACTATTATCCAATAAAATATGGAGTTCAAAGAATAACCATTATTTAATTTTGCATTCAAGCATTTTCTGTCCTTCAAGGTATCCTTCCAAAGTATCTCCTATCGCAATGGGGCCCACACCCGCAGGTGTACCTGTAAAAATATAATCTCCTTGCTGCAAAGTAAAATATTTAGAAACATAAGAAATCAAGAAGTCAAAATCAAAGATTAAATCGGCAGTATTGCCATCTTGTACTACTACCCCATTCTTCTGCAATTGAAACTTTATAGCACTTCGATCATAATTATCTAGATCCACAAAAGGACTGATAACAGCTGAATGGTCGAATGCTTTTGCAATTTCCCATGGGTGACCTTTTTCTTTGCACTGATCCTGAAGGTCACGAGCTGTAAAATCTATACCAAGTCCTATTTGGTCATAATAAGAAGATGCAAAAGGTGGCTGTATCGCCTTCCCATTTTTTTTAATGCGAAGCACCACTTCCAGTTCATAATGAATATCAGCGCTAAAATCAGGATGATAAAAAGGTTTGTTGTCTGTGAGCAAGGCAGAAGGCGGCTTCATAAATACTAACGGTGACTTTGGCACAGGATTATTGAGTTCCTTGGCGTGGTCTACATAATTACGGCCTATGCATATGATCTTCATGATGATTCTTATTTAGAAAGCGAATATTCCTTTTAACTGATAAAATGCAAAAGTAACTTTAATCTTTATTTATCTATAAATCTCTACAGAATTTTCGATAGTAATCACTCCTGAAGTTGTATTTAACAAAGAACTACCTATGGTTGGGTGACCAATATCATCATGCAGATTTACATCAACCAAAGTCAGAGTACCACTATTTACAAGACACCTTCCATCAGAATTTCCTTGGGCACAAGATATTTTAAATCCATTCATGGTCACTGTTTTTCCTGCTAAGATACTAAATACACTTCCAGAAAAATCTGAGCCACTTATTGTTACATTCTTTGATGGAAAGCCTGTGATGGTAATATTTTTATCTATATCAATTGGACTATTTAGTGTAATCGTTTGGTTGTAAATAGGAAATTCTATCATGACTTCATCACCATCAGAAGCACATTCGATGGCATCACGTAGCGAGTGCAATCCTGCATTAGCAGTCACACGCACATCAGTACAAACATCTACTTGAAAGTTTGTAAATATTAGCATTTCAGAAGGTTGTAAGAAGTAAGTACCGTCCGTATTTGACACAGTATATGAAGTACCATCTACACTAATTGCGCCATTATACCTATACCAAGTGCCTGCAACGTCAAAATTAGGAACAACGTCGTGACCAGCATTTGGATCTAGATTGGCGACCACAATCACATGCTTTGCACTTACACCTACACCTGATGAAAAACGCATCACTCTAGGTGTAGTGATATTGCCAACACCCAATCCAATATTACCATAATCTGGCGTAGTCGCATAAATATTATGTCTATTTCTGATCTTAAGAATACGAGCCACCAAGGTATAAAGTTCTTTTCTCTTTGCGTCATCAAAGTATTCCCATCTAACTGGTTTTTCTCCTGTACGTCCATTAAAGTTTATACTAACATCGTACCCTAGTTCTTGAAACTGCCACAACATTCTTGGTCCAGGAAGCAGAAAATTAAATCCTGCGGCAATCTTCAGTCTATTGACAATATTCTCAAGTGTCGAATCACCATTAAAAAATTGAGTGACTTCGTAACCCAATCTTTCTTCATCATGGCTTTCCCCATAACTCATCCAATTGGCAAAGGTAAAGTCTCTACCACTTGCATTAAATACACCTGAATCATAGATATTTGTATTATCTCCGTTATAACCTAAAATAAATCCTTTCAGATCATTATGATGCCCTACTCCACTCCACATCAATATGCCTTGATCCGCCAATACCTTATCCTCAGATGCCCAAGCTAAATGCTCAAATATAACCACTGATCCAGGATTCCTGCTTTTCATACCATCCACAATTCTTTCTAACAAATCTATTCTATCTTGGTCAAATGAACTTGCCCACGGATCACCTGGATCTTGTGCTGTCTGACCGATACCTTTAGTAAAATCAAACCTAAACCCATCAAACTTAAACTCTTGTAGCCAATAATCCAAAATCCTGTCCATCATTTTTTGTGTATGTTCGCTTTCATGATTCCAATCTGCGCCCCACCATCCTGCAGGATCAGCAACCATTCTGTGGTCAGCATTGAACCAAGGATTATCATTGGCAGGTTTGTTTGCTGCACTATTCCAATACATTCTAGCCATAACGTTAGAATAAAATGCATGATTCAATACTAAGTCATTAAATACTTGAATTTTCCTTTTATGGCACTCATCAATAAACTTCTTCAGATCATCTGCTCGGCCATATGCTTTGTCGGCTGCAAAATAAAAATTAGGATTGTAGCCCCAACTACTATTCCCTTCAAACTCGGATATTGGCATGACATGAATTGCATTGATTCCAAGGCCTTTTATATAATCAAGCCTATCTATAGCTGCAAGGTAGGTTCCTTCTTCTGTAAAATCTCTAAAATGTAATTCGTAAATATTGAGTTCATTGATAGAAGGTTTTGAAAATGACGCTGCCTTCCAGTCGTATGGCTGTTGGTTGGTTTTTAATATAGAAGCTCTATCAACAGCTTGTGGACGATAGGTTATCAAATCTGGATAAACAGTAGATGATATTTGTGAATCATCTGGATCAGAAACTTTGTGTGTATACGGATCTGCTACTTGGAGTACACCATCTATAAGATATTGGAAAACATATTCTTGACCTGGCACAAGATTAGTTAATTCTATCCACCAATAATCGCCTTGGTCATCATCTACGCCGTTATTATCATCATCTTCAAAATCAATATCTTCATCTTTAATCATTTTGAAAGCTTCGGATGGCGTCCAATTATTAAAATCTCCTATGACATAAACTACAGATTTCGGTGTTGTGGTATTGTAACCAGAAATCGTACCTGTACCTTTTTTATATCTGTTGTATGTCGGTGCATGTAAAACCAATGTAGCCTTAGTAGCATCATTCTCATGATAGTTGATACCTAATTTTGTCCAAGAAGGTCTAGGTGCTTCATTTACTGCAAGATAACCTATGACCGAAAAACTTTTATATTTTATATTTCCTGAAAAATCAGCTTCAAGTCGGAATTTTCTGAGTATAGTATTTGTCATCGTTAAGGTGTGTGAAAAAGTAGAACCACCACTTACTGAAGTTATTGTAGAAATGACTGCATCGGTATCTGGATTGAGTTCTTTTAGCGTCCACGTTGTAGGAGCAATATTTGCACTAGCAGTATGATTGAAAGGTAGATTTACTTGTGAAAAATAAGTTGAAGTGGTTGGAAATGTAATACTAAAATAATTAACCGGATCTACAATGTTATAATAATTTGCGCCATTGTTATCTTCTTTGAGTGATCCATTGGCACTTCTGAATAAAAAGTTGAGTCCAAATATCTCTTTATCATTGGGTACATTATAGAATGTCCTAAGGCTTGGAATGGTGATGGTCCAATTGTCGCCACCTGTATTGGTCATCAGACCTATTCCGTCATCTTGGCCCCAATTGCCTACGGTATAATTGAAACTATTTGGTGTGGAAAAATTGGTAGAAACACCTGAATGTAGATAAACCTTACTTGCACCAGCTAAGTCCGTACCAGCGGTATTAAAGGTAATGGTAACTGCTTGGTTATCAGCAGGGAAAGATGGGCTGACATTTACCGTTGGAGCAGCAGTTAAGACCGTGTAAGAATAATTAGAACCAGCATTATTATTTCCATTTATGGTAAATAGATCTGCATTGCTCGGTGAAATGGTTAGACCAACTCCAGAAGTAAATACATAATATTGAACACTAGTGCCCGAAATTTGTGCTGGAATCGTACCCAAAAAGCTACTTCCACTTCCTGACATGGATACGATAGTTGATGAAGTCCAATTATTAGTCGTATATCTCAAATAAATACCTTGACCATTATTTAAATTTCCTGATGTAGTAGCTGTGATCGTTACTGGTGTTGTAGCAGGTACATTTGATGCCATGGGAGATTGCGATACACTAGTGATGGTTCTTACTGTACCTTGTACTTCGAAGATTACAAAATCACCCGTTGGATTAGTGCCAGCATCACGAGTTTTAAATATATATCGGTAAGTAGTTGATGGCACATCATAATAAATAGCACCACTTGTGGTACAAGTAGGATTTAAAGTGTAAATAGTATTATTAGATATACTTTGATCACTACCAAGATTTATAGTTCTTTGAGCTGTAGTGCCACTCCAATCTATTCCAAATCGAAAATATTGAGGTCCTGTGGCATTTGCAGTTAATTCAGCTCCGAAACTTGAGCCAAAATTAGAACTTAAATAGCTAAAATTTCCATTTCCTGTAGGACAGACACTTCCTCCCCATCCAGAAGAAAACCCAGCTCCTACAATGGCATTTTGACTTTTTGATAAAAAAGGAACAATAATTAACAGGATAAAAAAGAACCTAGACAAGAAAGTATAATGTTGACGCATAATGATTGATTTAATATGGACTTAATGTCATTACGACGCCAAGTTAATCCATTTTTTTTATTTCAACAACTTTGCCCTTAAAATTAACAATCCCTAATATACCACAGCTTAAAGCTCATAGTGACCAATACATTACATTATGTCATAAATAAATACTTTTAACAGCCTATCTGAAAGGAACTACTTCTTTGTACTGCTCCGTAGCATATCCTCCCCAAATGCCTAAGCCTCCTTTGACATTGCTTGCAATACGTGTGTAAGATGAAAAAGGCCCGCCGCTATTTGCACTAAAATCTCTAGTATTCCAAAAATCAAAATGTGCTTTATCTATAGTACTCCACTTGATCGTAACAGTATCTCCCCTAAGATATAGTCCAAAAGAATCAGGATCGAAATCACCACCTCTTCTTTCCGCTTTCTGTAATGGTATATCAAATTTTTTACCATCAAAAATCTCCCCATCTATGCTAGATGTAAATGGAGCTATAAAACCACTTCCTTCCGTTGCTGTCTGGTATCTGTAGAAATTTGCAACGCCAGCAGGATCGTTTATCGTTACTAGTAGTTGCGCCAAAGTATCAGATGGTTCACCTGGTGTATCGTCCCATTTAAGACTATCTAAGGGTACAAACGAAGGAACTGTTGTAGTCGCTGTGATTTCTTTACCATCAATCAAGACTTTTAAGTCATATCTTCTGCCATAATCTTTGGTCAATTGTCCTAAAAGATCTACGTATAAACAAATATCAACAGCACTGCTATCCGGTGTATATCCTAATACTTCATACACTTGGGCTTTTAATTCTTCTGGAATATCACTCAAACATAGTTCAGTAAAAGTAACTGTTTTATCTCCATCATTGACCGTAACAGTAGCGCCACGAAGAAACAACTCTGTGAACTTATCTGGCTCGATGGTCGATATAAATGGAATACTTTTTGTCAAAATCACAAACGTAGGATTACTATTGCTTCCGACTTCTACATATCCTTCTACAACTACTTCTTGCTCTTGCAAATTAGTATCAGGGATATATTCTTCTTCGCAAGAAAGTAAGCTTAGGGATAAAAGTAAAGCAACTAAATACTTTGGATTAATATATTTTGATATCATCATTTTTGATTCCATTTAAAATTGTAAGTAATACTAGGTATAATAGGGAAAATGGTAATTTTTGAACCTGTTATGGTACTCGAACCAGTTTGAAAATCAGTTTCGGTGTCAAAATTAATAAAGAAAGGATTCTTTCTGTTATATGAATTGTAGACTGCAAATGTCCAACTGCCAGAATAACTTTTTTTACTATCAGGATTAGGTGTATAGGTAGCAGATAAATCTAACCTATGGTAAGCATCCAATCTAGCACTATTCCTAGGTCCATAAAAAAGATTAACATTTTGCTCTACAAAGAAAAAGCCTCTCACAGGCGTAAATAGTTTACCACTTCCGTAAATAAATACAGCACCAACATCCCATTTTTTACTCAGTTTATAATTTGCAACAACCGAAAGATCATGTGTTCGGTCATATACTGCAGGATACCACCTTCCATCTTCTATATCATCAAAAGATCTTTCGGTTCTGGAAAGCGTATAACCTATCCATCCATTCAGTCTTCCTTTTGCTTTTTTGAGAAAAAACTCGGCACCATAGGCTCTACCTTTTCCAAAAACAAATGCATCTTCTACTTCTTTGGTGATGTCATTGACATAATTATCTGCATAATCTATTTGATTTTTCAAGTCTTTATAATATACTTCAATCGATGTCTCGTATGTATCGTTTTCCAAATTCTTGAAGACGCCCAATGCATATTGAATACCTCGTTGTGGCTTTACAACTTCAGTACTTGGCACCCAAACATCGGCTGGCAAGGTGCTAGACGAATTGCTGACTAAATGTAGATACTGTGTGGTAAATGTGATGCCTGATTTGATACTAAAGTTATTATTAGCTTTATAATTAAGTCCAATTCTTGGTTCAAAACCTGTATAAGCTTTAGCTGTCTCGAAAGTGCCGAACTCTTCATTAGTAATTTTCGATGTGTATGGTCCCACTTGCTGGAAAAGGCTGAGTCTAAGGCCAGAATTTAAAGCCCACTTGTCAGATAACTTCATGTCATCAAGAAAATAAATGGCACTTTCATTTGCATATTTAGGTAAAAATTCAGTGCTAAAATTTACATCGCCATTGGATGCACTAGCGGTATTAGGCGTCAAAGTATGGTAAGTGTAATTGATACCATATTTCAAAACATGATTGGTATTGGGATAATTTTCAAAATCCACCTTAAGATTCCAATCTTTGATACCAGAAAAAACTTGAAATACAAATTCTTCTTGTCCACCATTAAACTTAAATTGGTAATCATTGTAAATGGCAGAAACATTCATAAACATCTTTTCGCTAAATAAGTGATTCCATCTCAAAGTTGCTGTTTTATTACCATAAGGTAAATCAAACGTAAAATCCCTGCCTGGCTGCCTGAATTTTAAGACATCATTTCCAAAATACCCACTAAAAAACAATCTATTCCGATCAGAAAACTTGTAATTCCATTTGGTATTCAAATCATAAAAGTAATAATTGGTACCTTCAAAATCCGAGCCTTTTAATGCTGGTTGTGCCAAATCTAAAATGTACGTACGTCTACCAGAAATAATAAATGAGCTTTTGTCTTTTACGACAGGCCCTTGGACAGTAAGTCGAGAAGATATCAGTCCAATACCACCTTCTACTTCAAACTTTTTATTATTACCTTCCTTCATTTGTATATCAAGCACTGAGGAAAGTCTACCACCATAATTTGCTGGCATACCACCTTTGATAAGTGTGGTATTTTTGATAGCATCTGCATTAAATACAGAGAAAAAGCCTAACATGTGACCTGAATTGTAAACTACAGCTTCATCTAGGAGGACTAGATTTTGGTCAGGTCCGCCACCACGAACATAAAAACCTGAAGTACCTTCGCCGGAAGACAGGACACCTGGCAGCAACTGGATAGCTTTAAGGATATCAACTTCACCAAATATGGCTGGCAACTTTTTAATATTTTCCACAGGCAACTCTACTGTACCCATTTGAGTGCTTTCGACATTTTTTCTTCTATCATCTTTCTCAGCAGAAATAACCACTTCGTCTATGATGACACCTTCGCCAAGATCCACGTTAAGGCTTGTATTTTTATCCAGTTTAATCTCAAAAAATTGATCTTCAAATCCTAAATAAGTGACAGCAATTCTATATGTGCCCTCCACCATTGTAAGCGAATAAAAACCATAACTATTCGTGGATGCACCCAAGGAAGGATTGTCTAAATTTACAATATTAGCGCCGATTAATGTCTCGCCAGATGTTTTGTCCTTGACATAGCCACTTATGGTATATTTGTTTTGTGCAAACAGTGCACTACTCAGTAAACAAAATAGTAGTAAAACAACATGCTTCATCAACCCCTTTTTAAATTTTTAATAATATTTATTGCTTTTCACCAATAAATAATTTGTTTCAATGTCTGTTAACGTTTGAAATCAAAATTTGATTATGAAAAATCATTATTTTTAGATTAAAGTTTATTTTTTAAGGACGGACGACAAACTTCTCTAATTAGATATTCACTTTTTCCTGGCCATAACGATCCTATCTTTTCCTTGTAAATCTTTTATCAATGCTACATCACAAAAATGACCTTCCGAAAAAATATCGACAACTTCTTTTCCATAGTTTTCATTGATTTCCATTAAAACTACACAACCTGAAGCTTGATATGCTAGCGTAAATTCTGCAATTGCTTGGTAAAATTCCATCGCGTCTTGATTTACAAATAGCGCCATATGTGGTTCGTGATCAAGTACATTGGGATGCATTTGGCTTTTTTCGCTAGCTGTAATGTATGGTGGATTAGATATGATCATATCTACTTTGGGCAACGATGACCAAGAAGTCTTATCTAGAAAATCTACTTGCAAGAAGTTTACATCAGTATGATGTAATTGATTATTTTCTCTAGCTACTTTGATGGCTGCGTCACTAATATCTATGGCAAATGTCTTTTCAATGTCCACTTTTAATGACATCGTGATAGGTATAATACCCGAACCTGTCCCTATATCTAGCAAACTCTTTAATTTATGATTCCTAATAATGGGCAATGCATAATGTACTAACTCTTCTGTCTCAGGACGTGGTATTAATACATCTTTGGTCACCTTAAATTTTAATCCAAAGAAGTCCGCCATTCCACCTACATATTGCCAAGGTTCATGAGTCTTAAGTCTATCAGTCATTACAGCAAGTTGATCAATTTGCCCTTCATGAAGCAATTCTTCTGACCAAAAAGATACGCCAAAAACATCTTCTAAAAGATATCTTGCAATAATCGACCCTTCACGGTCATCGTAGATATGACCTAAATCGGCAGCTAACTTTGTATATGCTTCTCGGAATGTCATTGGTAAATAAAATTAGAAATTAAGAAAGCCACTACCATGACTGAAACATAGATTACATACCATTTTATGGGTAGATACTGTCGTAATGGTATATGATTAATTCGTGAATTATATAGAACTAAAAGTATTTTCTGAATAAAATAAGCTACCACTGTAGCCATGGCAAGCCCGTAAACGCCCCAATATTGTACCCACCAAAATGATAGCAAAACATTGACAATGATTTCTAAAATCGAAGTCCAAACGATTACTTTATGTTGATGAAGTGCAAAATTATACGCTTGTGGAAGTAAAACTCTACTGGTCAAAATCAATAAATATATATTAAATATAAAGGCAGACTGTTTAAACTCAGTATTGTACACCATAGGGAAAATCAAAGGGCTCAACAACATCAATAAAATAGCCACTGGAAATACAAAATGCATCAGTCGAGTAACCCTCACTTTAACTTCTTGAGATGACATGCCATTTTTGATAAGCAAAGGTATCATAGCCGCCGACAGTGAACTGAATAATAAAGTAGAAAAAGGCATTTCCCTAGCCCCATACCGAAAAATAGGGAAAAAAGCTTCGTCAAAATAATGCATCACAAAAAGTCCATCAATCATATCCATCAAACTACCTAAAAACACATTAAATATGATGGGTAATGAAAAGACAGTAAATGCTGTGGCTAATTTGCGACTCCATAGTAACCATTTACCATGAAAAACAACGACTAGAAAGTACACCCATCTAATGAACGACCACAAAATCATTGCTATAAAAAACGAAGGCAATTCAGCTGACCAAATGGCCGCTAATCCAACAAAAAACAACATAACCGTATGACTCCAATGGCTATATTTCATAAGAGATCGAGCATCACCACGAAGATAAAGGACATTTTCTATCAATACTAAAGGTACCGACACAAAAAGATACACAGCGCCATAATCCATGGCAGGAACAAAATCAAAACTTGTAAACAGCTGAACCAAATATCCATCTAAAATGAAAAACAATACACTTACAAAAAAACTAAATCCAGTCAAAATCCAAAAAACAGTAGCCAACAATACAGGCTTATCAATTTCAGGCATACTTGGATAATAAGAAAGTAGTGCATTTTTCATACCTATCGACCAAAAAAAGCTTACCGATGTCACTACAAAGATGATGACTTCATAATAACCAAGTTGATCTGCAGGTAATGCACTTTTTACCATAATAATACTTACCAATAGACTCACTACAAATCTTACAGCAAGAAAGTACTGAAAAGCAAATATGGGATCAGATGCTTTTTTATGATACAGTTGGAGCAACTTAGTGAACAATAAATCTTAAATTTAGTGGCCCAAAGATAGGTAAACAATCCTAAAGTTTTATGTTTGTAAAACTTACGTATGCATTACATCCATACGGCCCATAGTTGATACAATTCTATCGAACAACTCCAAGTAATAGATTAAGTGCAACATTCCTACCAAATTATCATATGCTTTAAACAAGCTTTTAGCATGACATTTATGCTAAAACTGCATCTAATACTAGTTATTAATACAATATTTATTTTTTATAAAGCATATTTAAACGACAAATACCATGATTTTATGTTATCATATAAGGACAAGGTAAGAAAACTACCTTTAAACAAGAATTTTATAAGGTTCCATTTTGGAGTGCCAAATCATATTTGTTGGAAAAGGGTAATCTAGTCGAGCAGACTATAAAATATTCTTTGGAAATAGAGTCCGGCGCGGAACTACTCATAATGTTTCTATGACAAGGGTGTTCAGCGCAGAAACCCCAATAATACATGTAAAATGATAGTATCCAGCGCGGAAACCCCAATTTTACGATTATAATGCCTATTTCCAGCGCGGAAACCCCCATTTTACAATTATTTTGCCTATTTCCAGTTTGGAAACCCCAATATTTTCGCTAGACAAGTGTTTCCGCGATGGATACCCATATTATGACCTTTTTTGGGCCATTTTCAGCCCTTCGTATTCATATCTTGGCTATTTAGATGTCACATTTAAGCGATCATCTGAATATAATAGTTTATTTCTACCCACATTCATGAGTTCATATGATAATGATGGGCTGTTTTACACATTTATTTAAGCATTCTTTTTTTGAAAAACTAGCATGGTATTGGATTAGCTAATACAGTTATTCCAATTGAAAGAATGAATATTGCGAATTGCAAAGAATGAACATGACAAAAAAAATGAAGTGCAATTTACGGGACAAAGAGCAACTTAAAGTACAATAAATATTAAATTTAGTGCTCAAAGATAGGTAAAAAAAAATTAAAGATTTATTTATTATGTCAGTTCATAAAATATGAAACTGCCAAAGAAATGGAATTATGGTTAAAATTCTGAACATCAAATAAATAGGTATAATATTGTCTATAATAAAAATCATTTTGTGCAAAATAAAATGTCGTCTCAACACCAAGGCTGACCTTGCTACTCACTGCATAATGCCCGCCAAAGGTTCCTTGCAGATCATATCTTTTATTTAAAAATGCCAATCTGCGATCTTCACCATTGAAACGATTTATTTCGCCATCTTCGACATAGTATTCATTACTATGAAATTTTGCTTTTAAAACAAATGAATGTATAAGACCTGCAGATAAGGTCCATTTCTTAAAATGAAAATTAGCCTTCAGTGGTATTAATGAGTTTTTCATAGTAAAATCGGCAGATCCGTAAAGATCAAGATATGTTCCAGTTCCAAATGAAGAATAATTATATAAAAAATCAACACCTAAGGAAAATTTTTTATCTTCTGTTAGGAATATATGTGATGTTAGTCCAATATTAAAGTACGTGTCTACACCTAATTGTTGTGCTCCATTTGTCATTCCATAAAGACCGAGATTCATTTTAAGTCCAACCTTAATCTTTGATTGAGCATATCCAATACAAGAAGCCATTAAACATAGGAGAAATAAAATATTCTTCATTTTCATAACTTTTAATTTTCTTGCACAAAGCTATAAATATTATTGAAAGATATACTTTTATTAGAAAATTATTAATTGTTTGTAATTTTCCCAACCAACTTGATACTTATAGATTAAATAATGTCCGGACAATACATTTTTTAATCTTTAAAAATCAAAAACATGAATTTCTTTATTATCAATAATCGTTATCCACTTAACGTTTTTAAACTTTACATTAGTTCTATATTGAAAGTAGGGACTATTGTGCTTTTATGTTCCTTGGAAAGTATAAGCCAACAAACCAATCCTGGTATTTTTTATGCAGTAACAAAACCAAATGTCAAGGATACTAGCTATTTATTCGGTACCTACCATCTCATAAAAGACAGCTATTTGTCAGAGCTCCCTTATGTAAAAAAGGCTTTGGCAAATGCTAAGGGTGTAGTTGTAGAAACAATCCTAGACCCGGAAGACATGCAGCGTGTGCAAGTTATGGGTATGATGCAAAACAAATTAATCACTGACTTCCTTACCAAACAATTGACAGATAGTTTGAATGCTGAACTAACGAGTACCTTGGGTGTTGACTTGACCGTATTCAACCAATTAAAACCCATCAACGTTGTATTAACTTTATCTGTGGTACATCTAATGAATAATAATGTTGTCTTACAACAATTTAAAGGTCAAGCACTTGATGCTTATTTTGCAGAATTTGGTAAAACGAATGCCAAAAATGTCACTGCTTTAGAAACCATAGATGAGCAGATGGACATCATATTTAACCAAATGTCTGAGCAAGAACAAGCGGAACAATTGATCTACTTTTTGAGAAATAAAGCATTCATGATTGAAATGGGTGATGAACTGCTGAAAAGTTGGTTTGACAATGATATGGAGAAGATATATACTGTGTATGAAAAACTCTCAGAAGCTGTAGGACAATCTGACTTTTTATTGAAAACAAGAAATGATAAGTGGATGAAGGTACTACCTAAACTCATGGAAAAGGAAACTCAATTCATAGCTGTAGGCGCATTGCATTTAGGTGGACCTAATGGATTGATAGCTCAGTTAAAACAGCAAGGATACCATGTCACACCTATAAAATTATAACTTGTGAACGAAACAGAGTTTTTGCGACAAATAAAAGAAAATCAAGGCATTATTTACAAGCTTGTAGGTCTGTATGCCGAAGATGCTGAATATAAAAAAGATTTATATCAAGAGATCTTGTTACAGACGTGGAAAGCCTATCCAAGTTATAGGCAAGAAGCAAAATTCAGCACATGGCTGTACCGTATTTGTCTAAACACCATACTTACCCAACAACGCAAAAAACCTATATTGAAATATACAGGTTTGCTTGAAATTGTTTCGCCCTCTATCAAGAATCTAGCTGAACAAAACGAAGATGCTGATGGATTGCGGTTGGGTATAAAACAATTGTCGGAAATAGATAGAGCCATCATTTCTCTGCATCTCGATGGGTACGAAAATGCTGAAACAGCTGAAATCATAGGTATTTCTACAAACCACATTGCCGTAAAATTATTCCGCATCAAACAACAATTAGCTAAAATATTAATACCATAAATATGAACATTAATAATAAGTGGAACAATGAGAGCCACCATTCAGATGAAGATCTCAATGCCCTCATGAATATCAAAAGCATTAAAAGTCTTTCTTCAAAAAATCCATTAGAAAATATAAAAAGCAACCTTATTATAAATATCGTTTTAGGTTTTGCTATCTGTATCTTGTATGTATTTATCTTGTTTCATTTTCCTATTTGGCAAGTTCAACTGACCATCGGGATAACCTTGATTTTTTCTGTATGGGCTATCTACACTGCATTTATTGAATACAAAAAGATCAAAACAGATGTATCTCCAGATAATTCACTGTTAGAAGAATTAAAAAACCACCATAATTCATTGACAAATTGGATGAAGACCCAACAACTAGTTGGGATATTTATCTATCCGATTAGTGCAATTGGTGGTTTTATGCTCGGTGGTACAGTTGGTTCAGGCAAAAATGTAGAATCGTTTATGGGTAAACCATCCATACTATTGATCTTGTTAGTCGTCTTGATCGTACTTGTACCATTATGTCACTTTTTTGCTAAATGGATGTTCAATTATAGTTTTGGAAAACATTTAAAAAGTATAGAACAAAAAATCTATGACTTAGAAAATGAAAACTAGGATAATAGAATTAAATAATCATTGCTTTTATTTGCTAGCCCGAAGGGCTAAAATATGAATAACCATAGGCGAAGCCTATGGTGGGATGAGCTGCTTTTACAAGCCCGAAGGGCTTGAATATTAATAAAGTAATCTTTCAAAAAATAATTTGATATTCATGTAATTTTCTATCAACTTTTGATACTAATAAATAAAAAGAATATGACAACCACAGACACAAAATCAGTAGCACAAAATTGGAACAAACCTGCTTATGTAGCATTTGTTCTAGTAGGGTTAGTATTTTTATACGCCCAAGATCTTTCTCAAGCTGTAATCTTTTTAGGTATTTCGTTGGTCTTTGATCCTTTTAACATCGAGACAGCCTTTCAGAAAAGACCACTTTATCAGAGAGTTTGGCTTATTGCGCATTTAGTTTTAGTTTTTACTTTATTTGCACTTATGCTTTCAGGCAAATAATCAACTTTCCGAGTAGTTTAAAATCCATTGTTCGCTTTACGCATAAAAAAAGGAGCCTTGTAAAACATACTAAGGCTCTTTTTTTGGTTAGATGAAGTATTCAAATTCATTTACGGTTTGAAGCATCGTATCTAATGAGTAGCTGACTTTTTCAGCAGTCTGTAAATATTTATTATTATTGAGTCCACTCTGAAAATACTCTAAATTTGATAATAAACCGTTTTCGACTTAAAGGTAGACCAATCATTATCAATATAGCTTACATCGCATTATTAATATTTTATTGATTTAGTTCGTCGAATAAGACAACTCCATCTTCTAAATTGCAATTATGAAGCTATTTTAAAGCATTTTCCAATCTTCCCACATTTTTTTCTCAGTATTTTGCATGAATTTACTACATTTTTTCATTTCTTTTTCAGATTTTCTGTCAATAAAAAAATAGCATACTTCTATTTTAGCCTTTTTAGTTGGTTCTTTATAAGTGTATCTAATCATTAGGGTATCATAAATTGTACTTCCTCCTTTCAAGAAATCAATATCTAATCTGCTTAGCTCCTTTATAGTATCTTTCCTTATCTCAAATCTTATAGCTACACGATCAGGTCCTGATTTTCCAATAGAAATATAATGATTGGATTTTTTAATGTAGCATAAGTTGAAGAAATCAGATAGTAATGGTTGGTACTTAAATTTCTTTTTTTGATGATTTAAAAGAAAAACACTGTATGTTCGACCACCACTTCCACCGTATATATTTGAAAAATATAAATCGGTAAAATTGTCATTATTAAAATGCGCAAAACAGTTTTGTTCTTCATTAAAATACATTTCAGCTATCTGATTTTCAGTAAAGTCTGCAATATCCCTTCTGTATATGCACTCCACCTTTTTTGCTTTAAAATGGACAATTATACTGTCAATAAGTTTTGTATTGTATTCAATATCCAAGCTACCAAAAATTACAACTGAATCTACAATTTTATTTTTACCATCAGGTACATTTACAACCTTGAGCACTTCTATTGCTTTGTTGACAGTATCTTTTTCTTTTGTTAACATCGTATCAAAGGAGACTAATTGAAGCTCATTTCTTTCTGGTTTCTTCTGTTTACAAGCTGGAAGTACAAAAAGTGTAATTATAAAAATCCTGTATAAAAACCACACAAACAGTCATTTACTATTTTATGAAAATGTATTTATTTCGAGTATCATACTATACTTATAGTAAAGGTAATACAAATCTAATTTATTTCGAATGTATATCTATTAATTACCACTGGTTGCACCGATGGTTAATCAAATATTATCCTTCCAGGATAATATCGAAGTGGACTCATTTATTAAAAATAAGAATTAAAAGCCGCATTTTGAAATATTTCATTCAAAGATAATCCTTTTCTTAAATATATCATTCTAAAACTTACAAATAATATTGAACCAAGAGGTATTAAGAATAAATTTAACCTTAACCCAAAATGTATGTTATTTCCCGAACCAATAATCCACCACAACATCTCCTGCAAACAATTTTCCTTCTTTGGTCATCAAAGTCTTGTCACTTGGGATCAGAACCAAGACAGCTGATGATTGCGCAGGTATTTTAAATTCGGTCATACCCGAAGCACTTTTTGCCACTATTTGTTTGGTATTTAAGTCATACAAATGAAAGGTATTATTACCTAGATCGATGTTTACTTTTTTACTTTCATCATATGGATTGAAGTATAAGTAGGTATCAAAACTGTTTTGACTAGCAAAAAAGTCAGCTTCAGTACAGTCGATTTGTAAGATTTCTGGAACGTTTGTAGCTTGGATGATGCCACCAAAAAATCCAACGTGACCACTACCATAGACGGAAAACATCGTCTCCTTGGGCATATTGGGATACCACATAGGTCCATCTCCTTGTGCGAATGGCGTGATACCTTTGAACTCAGGGTAAATTGATTCTTTGATGATGCCTTCATATGCAATGACATCTTTTGTGATAACTTTATGTTCAGGTATTGCTTGTAGAGAATCAGGCATTTCATAAGGATAGCAAAACCGTGCTGCATTAGATGCATTGAGTGCCCATTTACCAACTGCATTACTGTACCGCTGATCATATCTGACAATCACAGATAATGGCAACATCAAATCAAAAGTATTCATCAAGAATCCATAACCGCCATTATGCACGGTGCTTCCTCCTAGTCCACTGACATCATAGCCATTCCAATTATCTACCAAAACGCCCCACCCTTCACGTCCTACAGCATCACCATCAAAGGTCCAATTGAGATATCTGCTGATGTCATAATTGGTACCTAATTCTGCATTCATTCTTGCACCGATATGAGCCGCAATTGGCATCATAGCTTCATAATATCTATTTTCTTTTTGGTTGTACAATACATTCAATGCGTTTTGGGCAGCTTTTAAATACTTTTTGTCCCCAAATTTCTGATACGCACTATATAGAATAAAAGCATATCCACCTGCCACATCTTCTTGTGTAGGAATGTGATTGACATGTCCTTTCATTTCTTTGAAATCGAAGTACGAATAACTGTAACTATCGCCCATTACGGAATCTGATTTATAAAACTGTTCGGCAATTTGATATAAAATTTCATCAAAATCTGCTTCGTCTTTATACTTATCAGCTACAGCATAAAACAGTACATTGTTGTGTATTTCATACCAAAAATCATTACAGTATCCACCACCGATATGTGCTCCTTTATTGGTGAAATTTTGGATGACATTCCAACCATTGTCTTTTGCAAAATAATTACGCAGCATACGGACAAAGTTCTTTCCTTTCTGATCACTTTTATCAATTCCCACCATTGTTGCACCCAGTACTGCACCAAGTGCGCCAAGTGCTTCATGATTTTCACCATTATTGACCGCAGCGCCCATTCTTATATCTCCTAATGCAGTATATATTCCGAAAGTAGTATCTGGAAAATTGCGTTTCATCCCATCAAGCCATACGAAAGGCAAGTTTTTCCCCTTTTGATTAAAATCAAAGATATAATTATCAAAATCAATGGCCGTCTTTTTCCAATCTCTATATTTATAGGGTTTCGGATGGAAGGGCATTTTATCTACCCTAGCAAGACTGATTTGACTCACAGAAGTACCACCCGACGGCAATACTTGTTTGACCTTACAAGAAGACAAAACAAAGGAAAAAACAAAAACTATATATATAAATCTAATTGGTGTCATGACATTATTTTAAAAATTAAACCATTCTAAAGCGATACGCTTTAACTAACCCAAGTTCAGCGAGGACGCTAAGCTTAACAAGACCCTCAAATTACTCAATCATTTTACTCACCCCAACCCTCTCTTAAAAAAAGAGGGAGCAATGCAGTGAACTTTTGTCATTTTAATAAAACTCAGTACTTAACTCTCCTATCTCATCTTTCCTATCACATCTATCATCACTTATAATTCATCTCTCCTATCTCATCTCTTATAACTTTATTCTTCTCGAAATATTCTGAGCCATAAACGCTCCTCCCAGATGTATCACAGCAATAAAAAGTAATGCGTATCTTAAGGCAACATATTCACTGACGTATCTAGCTAGAAGTATGAACAATCCACAGCCAAAAAGACGACCTACATATAAACCGAACTCATGGTTTAATATGTAAGAAAATTCATTTCTACCTTCTTTTTCAGCAACGATATCGATGACTTTTAGTTGGATAGGGAAATAAGCGATATCCAATAACGGTCTAGCAAAAACTAAACAAAGGATAAATAAAATCACTCCTAAGGAAGAATACAATAATGCATTAAATGCTGCGCCAATGACAAACAAAATACACCCTATGAAATAAATCATCAATCGATGTTCAGGTTTACTCACTCTCCCTAAAATATATAGTAAAATAGCTGAGAAGAATGCCGCTAAGGATTGTATCAATCCAAGTGCGCCTTCTTTACCTACTAAACTCAAAATCAACATAGTAGGTGCTGTCACGATGTAACCTTGTGCGACACCTTTCAGTGCAGCAAGTTTTAGCATTTGGTTCCATAGACTGTCAAATTTAAAGAATAGAAATGGCGCTCTTTTGGGATTTTGAAAATTGCCTTGATGGACTAATATGGATGCCCCTACAGAAAGTATTAATACAAAAATGGTAAGATAATGATAAGCGACATTTACATTGCCCGCAAACCAATTATTTTTGTCTGTAGCTGCTATAAATGCTCCTGCACCGAATGGAATGACGATACCTGCGATGGTGTAAAAAAATGATTTTATACCGTAATAATAATTTCGATTGCTGTCAACGGTGGTATTTAATGCTAAAAAATCACGGTTGGCCCAAAAGAAACCATAAGACAGACCCATAATCAAACCTGCGAAAAATATACCCGATGTACTCAATTCATCCAATGACATCATGGCAAACATGGAGATGCCGCTCAATATCATCCCTAAAGAATACAACCAAGCTATTTTGACACCATTAAGCAAATAACCATTGATCAAAAATGTCAGCGGAATACCTGTATATACAGCCAATTGGAATATCACCACCAAACTCAAATCCGATGAGTTTCGCATAATATATGCACCAACAAACAACTCTACGATAGGCATTACCATCGCATAAATCAAATTTGTCAGTAAAAGTACACGCATCGGTTTTGGATGCGAATTGAAAAACGAAAATTCAGCTATCATGCTACTAAGATATTAAGTGTGGCTAATATTTCAGAAATCGAAAGTGTAGCGCCACAGATCACTTCATCTGATGCACCATAATACATGTAAATGTTGTCATCTTCTACCAAATGTCCATTGGTAAAAACAACATTACCAAAAAAACCATTGGTTTCATAAGTCTGTATCGGCTCGAAGATAGGTTCGATAGACCTTGCCAAAACAATGGATGGATCATTCAGGTCAAAAAGAACTGCGCCAAGACAATAACGATTGTTAAAATCTGCACCATGGTAAATTTCCAACCATCCTGCATCTGTTTTGATAGGTGCTGCACCTGCGCCGATTCTCGCACAATCCCACATGCCTGGTCTGGTTTTCATCACACATTTGTGTCTGCCCCAATGCAACATATCATACGATGAAGCTTGCCATATAAAATTACCACCTAGATCTTTGCCTGATGGTCTGTGCAAACAATAATATTTACCATCTATTTTCTCTTCAAATAAAGCACAATCTTTATTGTGCGGTGGCAAAATCATTCCTTCTCTCTCAAAATGCACCCAATCTTTCGTTCGCATCAAGCCTACACCTACCCCATTTTCTGAAACTTGGGTAAAGGTAAGACAATATTCATTATTGATAAAACTGACTCGACAATCTTCGATACCATATGTTTCAAGTGCTCCTTGCCCAAATATCTCAGAAGGAATGTGTTTTGGTTCGTAAAATTTTCGTCCATCATCACTACACACTAATCTTAAGTGAGACAAGGTAGAAAGATACATTTTCCCTTGGTATGTCACCATACGGGCATCCGACAAATCAAGATCTGGATCGGTTAATTCAAAGGTTTTAATTTCCATTTCACCTTGTTCATCAAGTATAGGAAATGACACAAAACCTTCTTTTTGGTGTGGACGCTCAGCCACTCTTAACAGTAACCAAGTTTTGTTTTCAAAAGTAAAAACGCCGGGATTTAAGACACATTCTACCTTCATTCCTTCCATACTAGGTCTGATATCACTCGTGAGAATGATAGGATTTTCATCAAATCTTTTGCTCATTTTTGTTAATTTAAGCTGTTTTGTTTTGTTAATGAAGGAAAAAAAGAGCGGAAGACTGAAGCCTT
Source organism: Saprospiraceae bacterium UBA7687 (assembly GCA_002482845.1). Taxonomy (GTDB): domain Bacteria; phylum Bacteroidota; class Bacteroidia; order Chitinophagales; family Saprospiraceae; genus OLB9. The sequence goes on along the minus strand of DLGT01000058.1, from coordinate 28,830 downwards.
TCACTTCAGCCTTCACGCTCGACACATTAACTACCTTTGATTCTTTAGATTTTGCTAAATTTAACTGAACCTATATTTTTTCCATCTACTATGAAGTTGACAAAATACAATCCTGGAGTATAACCATTTGTATTCACACTGATTTTTCCAGACTGAATGGCACCTTTTGAAGGTACAAATCCATCATATTGTCTTCCCATATTATCCAATACCCTGATTTGCACATTGTCTGCCAAACCAAATTTGTGGTCGATATTCAATACATCAGAAACTGGATTTGGAGTTACTTTTATGTCACCATATTTTGCTACAGCAAAGTCTTCTATTCCAGAAATACCAGTACTATAAAGGTTAAATATTTCGGCAGCTGTCAAAGCTTTATTATAAATTTTTACATTATCTAGCGCTCCTTGGAAATATTGTCCCCCATCTACAGGGTTATTACCTATACCTAATGGTCTTGATGTACTATTTAATTTAGTAGCTACTGGGACACTGTTGGTTTCTTCACCATTCACATAAATGATGTTTCTAGCACCATCATGTACCATGGTTACATGCCACCAAAATCCTACTACCAATTCATTTCCATCTTTGCTATCCATGTCAGAAATAAAGTTAGGAAACTGAAGGTTATTACCATTAGTTGTCCACACGATTCTAAGGTGTTGTGGCAAAGATATTTTCCATCTTTGATCCCAGTGCCCGAAGTCCATGATGTATGCTTCTGCAACATTAGGATTTTGACCATCTACTCTGATCCAGAAACTTACCGTGGTGTAATCTGAAATAAGGTGTACAGCATTTTGAACCAAAACGGAATCTCTATCTCCATCAAATTTAATGTTTTGTCCACTATTTCCAAAAGGCAATGTCGATGTTTCGAAAACAGGATCTCCTCCTATCGCACCATGGTTATTGTATGGTGTTGCATCATTAGCATTACCATCAAAAGGATAGTGTGCTACCAATCCTGGTTCGCCCGTATCCCATGGTTTTGTTGTAATTAAGGTTACTTCTGAAATTTCAGAATTATTGCCCGAAAGGTCATAAGCATAAACTTCAAATGTGTATGCTGTTTCCGTATCTAAATCTGTTACTAAAACGGACACGGCAACATCAGAAAGTGAATCATAAAATACACCATCTACAAGAACTACGTATCCAGACAATTTTCTATCATCTGTGGAAGCATCCCAAGCTAAAAGTACAGAATTTGCACCTACATTTCCACGCAAATTGCCTGGCGCTGTTGGTGGTGTTGTATCAGGCGTTTCTTCTTGATCTGTTGTCACTTTAAGCGTAGTAATCAAAGATTCATTTCCAGCAGCATCAATCGCAGATACTCCGAATACAAACTCTGTTAATGATGCCAATTCAGTGATAGTTACGGTAAGTCCTTCGACAGTACCTATCAAAACGCTATCTTGATATACATTANNGTCACACCTACATTATCTTCTGCAAAATCCCAAGATAAAGTCACATTTGTAAATGCTACTTCTGCACTCAAATTTAATGGAGCATCTGGACTTTCAGTATCACCATCTTGTGGTGCAGTAGATTGTTCAACATATAAGTCAAGGACTTCTTGTGCTGTCAATGCTCTATTGTAAATCTGTACTTCATCTAATGAACCGTCAAAAAAATTGGTTTCATCTATTGGATCATAACCTATTCCAAAAGGATGGCCAGTTTGACTTAATGCTCCAGCATAAGCTTTTTCGTTTACTTGTACGCCATCAAAGTATATTCTATCAGTAATACCATCATGTGTCATTACAACATGTTTCCATTCCCCAATAGGCAAAGCATTTCCGTCACCTGAATCCATGTCATTACAACATATAGCTGCATGGGTTGTGAATACTGGTTTGCCATGTGATGGAAGAGATATTTTCCATCTTTCTTGCCAGCCACCATGTGAAAGGATGAATTTTTCACCCGATGCAGGCAGTGATCTTACATTTACCCAAAAACTGATAGAAGTAAAATCTGTATTAAGTTGTGGAGAATTAGCTGCTTCTACAAAAGTTGTATTACCATCAAAAGTAACCGCCTTATTTGATTTTCCAAATCTATCTTTTGTACTTACAGCGTTACCATATGCATTATTTTGATATTCAGATTGGTCGTTTCTTGTATTGTCAAATGTATAATCTGCTACCAAGGCTGAATTAACCACTGGAGCGTCTTTTTGGCCATCATATAATGCTGCAATTTCTGCTGCACTCAATGCTTTAGTATAAATTTGAAGATCATCGATGGCACCGTCAAATAAACTTCCATTATCGATTGGATCATAACCGATCCCTAAAGGGAACTTTGTTTTGTTTAGTGCGCCAGGAGCTGCTTTTTCATTAGCTAATTCTCCATTGAAGTAAATTTTGTCTGAAGTTCCATCGTGAACCATCGCTACATGCGACCAAACACCAGCTTGTAAAGCGTTACCATCACCAGAATCTAAATCACTACAACAAGCAGTTGCATGTGTTGTAAACACTGGTTTGCCATGACTAGGAAGTGATATCTTCCATCTTTCTTGCCAGCCACCATTAGAAAGTAAATAAACTTCACCTGTACCTGGCAATGTGGTAGGTTTTACCCAAAAACTAATTGTCGTAAAATCTGATTGTAAAGCTATAGAGTTTTCAGCACGAGCTGCACCGTACAATGCATTATTCGCCCATCCATGTCTATTTGGCTCAGGCTTTGCGTTTTCACCCAAAATAGCATGATTTGCAAATTGTGATTGGTCAGTTCCATTGGCATTTAATGCATAATCTGCTACCAAATCATCCGCATTTCCTGGGAATGTGGATTGTGCTGTGTAAAGTGCTCCTACAGCAGCATCATCCAAAGCATAATTGTATATTTCAATATCATCTACCGTACCATCAAACCAATTGCCAACATCTATGGCATTGTAGCCAATACCAAGTGGTCTCGTTGTTCCATTTAATGTTCCTACTACATCTTTAGATGCTACAAGCGCACCATTAAAATATATCTTGTTTTTAGCTCCATCGTGAATAAATGTCACATGTGTCCATTGTCCAGGTTTAAGATCATTGCCTTCGCCTGAATCCATGTCAGAGATACCATTTGAGTGATTGGTAGTAAAAACTGGCTTTCCATGTGAAGGAAGTGATATTTTTAATCTTTCTTGCCATCCACCATTAGACAACAAAAACGCTTCTCCGTTTGCAGGAAGAGTATTTACTTTTACCCACATACTGATAGATGTACTTTCTGAATTCAAATGTGCTGCATTTTTAGCAGATACTTCTGAAGTCTCGCCATCCAATATGATAGCACTATTGCCATATCCGAATCTATCTGTTGTGTAAGTTGCTGTACTTGTATTGGCATTGTTTTTAAAACCAGAATCATCCTTGCCTAAACCATCAAAATGATAAGCAGCTACTAGGCCAGCATTAACAGTTGGTGCAGTAGATTGTGCAACATAAAGTGCATTAATTTCACCAGCAGAAAGTGCTTCGTCAAATATCATCACTTCGTCAATCAAGCCATCAAAATAATTTCCTTTGTCTATAGGATTAAAACCTATTCCTAGTGGATAATTCGTTTGATTTAGGTTTCCTGCGTAAGCTTTTTCGTTTACTTGGACACCATTCATGTAGATACGATCTGTGATACCATCATGAGTCATAACGACATGACGCCATTCGTTGACTTTTAGTTCGTTGCCACCGCCAGAATCCATGTCATTACAACAAGTAGCTGCGTGCGTTGTAAATACGGGTTTACCGTGTGGTGGAAGAGAGATTTTCCATCTTTCTTGCCAACCACCATGCGACAAAATGTATGCTTCACCTTGAGTTGGAAGACTTCTTACGTTGACCCAAAAACTTATGGTCGTAGTAGGAGAATTCATTTGACTACTATTAGGGGCAGTGATCGCTCCTTGGGTACCGTCAAATGAAAATGCACTGTTGGCCCATCCAAATCTATCGGAAGTTAAAGTGGCGCCATTTACAGCTGCATGATTGGAAAAGGAAGTACCATCTTTGGCATTTCCTGAAAAGGTGTAGGATGCTATTGGAGACTGAGCATGCAATCCGAGGACGCTTGCAAAAACCAAGAGCAATAAATGTACATGACGTTTCATAACCTGTGATTTAATGATTAATAAAATTGATTATATTTTTAAAAACTGAATACTTTTTGAAAAACTACCTTGCTTCAAGCTAAGAAAATAAATACCCTGAAGCAGCTGACTTACGTCCAATGGATTTTCTGTCTTCCATTCATACAAGGATAAGATATTTTTCCCTGAAAGGTCTGTGATAACTACTTCGGTAAATTGGTTTTGACTTGGACTTTGAATGGTCAAAAACTGGCTGACAGGATTGGGCAAAATTTGGATATCGTCCCATTCACTTAATTCTGCGACATTTGATGTTTCTGGATTATACAAAGACAACACTGTTTCTGGACTTAAAGCATCGTCATAAATACGTACATCATCCATCACACCTTTAAAATTATATTGGGCATCCGTCAGCAACATTTGACCTATTAACATGGGTAAAGAGGTCGTCCTAATATTGCCTGATTGTGGTGCAAAAGCACTAAGTACACCATTGACATAGATCAACATCGTTTTACCATCATAAGTAGCTACAATATGATAAATGCTATCTGAATTTAAAGGTGTGGCGACATCCAAATCTACGATTCTTGTGGTGGTATTGACGGTCCATCTAACGTTGCGCGTAGGCGTAATAGATAATTTCCATCGATTCTGCCAGCTACCATGCGAGACCAAAAATATTTCCTTTTCTTCACCAAAATTGGGTTTACACCAAAGACTGACAGAAATGGCTTCGGAGACATTTAGTTTGGGCGTACTTGCCACTTCTATATGTTGTGTACCACCATTAAAGTAGTAAGCATTATTCGGTTTTCCTTCAAAATCAGCTGTCAAAAGTCCACCTTTGTTACTACCATGATGATTGTTGCCACTGATGTCATCTGCATTTCCTGTAAATGGATACCAAGCGATGATTTGTCCATCACCATCAAAATTCTTAACCAATATAGTGATTGTTTTTTCTGCACTTAATCCTTGTGGATCAGCTACAGTCACTTTAATATCATACACACCCTCACTCTGTGGAGCTATCCATTGGACTTGTGTTCCTTGACCTGAAATGACACCTTGAGCAGCAGACCAAGTATATGAAATAGCATCACCATTCGGATCTGAAGCATCACAAATTAATGAGATAGTTCCACTCGAAGCTACCACATTGCTATTTGCCGTAAGGCTCTCAATAATAGGTGCTCTATTGATAACATCCACAACTTCTATGATGATGGACAAACTATCTACATTTCCTTCAAGGTCTGTGACTAAAACCTTGACTTCTGTCTGTCCTACATTTTGTGGTGCAGTCAATTGGACATCTTCACCATTACCAGTAATAATACCATTATCTGAAAACCACGTGTAGGTCAAAACTTCAGAATCTTTATCTTCGGCAGTACAAAAGACGGTGGTATTGCTTCCTTTTTCTATGACATAATTTTCTGGTTCCAAGGCTTTTATTCTTGGTGCATAGGTGAAGGAATTTTTACTTTGGTTGTAATCAACGACTACATCATTGACCAACATTTTATTTTTATCAAAAGTAATTATACCATCCGCAGGTGTTACAACTACTAGTATTGCTTGTTTTGCAGGAATAGATATGGAGACACTTCCTGACAAATCTTCATGTATAAAAGATTCAGAAATGGACTCGTATATATCATGTTCGCCTTCTCCTATGTTGAGTGTGATGGTTTTTGGTATATCGTATGGATTAAAATATAAGTAGCTAGGGTAAGATGTATCATTATAAAAATCTGTCGAATTCAAATCCAATTGCAAAATCCTTGCATCATTGGTTTTTTCTATCAACGCACCTAGAAATCCTACAGCCGAACTACCATAGATAGCCAAATTCGTTGCTGCCCATCCACCACCTACAGCATCACCTGTAGCAAAAGGTGTCAACCCTTGGTACTTTTCTTTCATCGCTTCATGAGAGATAAGTGCTTTCGGATCATTGGCTTGAGACCATGTAGCGCCATCTTGGAGCATTCCTGGCAAAAATCCTGGATACATCAATCTAGATGCATTACTAAGATTCAACATCCATTTTCCTATCGACTTGGCAAATCTTTTATCATATTTCACCATGGGTACAAGAGCAGCTGCTTGTTGCATGCCATTCATCAAAAATGCATAATCATTGCCATTATCATTAGCTTCACCTACTAGACCTGACACATCAAAACTACCCCATTTACCCACGATTGTGCCCCATCCACGCAAAGGACCACGATCAAAACACCAATTGACCATTTTGTTGATATCATAATCTGTACCTATTTCTGCATTCATCTTGGCAGCGACATAAGCGCCATAAGGCAATTGAAGTTCATAAGATGGGTTGGAAGTTAATCCATTTAAGTATTCCAACGACCATTCGGCAGCTTTAAGATATTCAGGATTTTCCGTGGTTTTGTAAGCATGATAAAGCAACCAACCAAAGGTTCCGGCTGTTTCAGGCTCTTTTACACCATTGGCATTGCCTTCCATGGTTTTGAAATTCCATGCACGATAATTCATATTTGCTGCAGTCCAAGGTGCGGCATTTCCGCCCATTTTCCTAGTGGCTTCTAGGAATTTTTCCGACACTGCATTAAACTGAAAATCAGCTTCTGCATTAAATCCGGGATAGAGATCATACAACTGATAAAAGTACATATTGGGCATTACATCGTACCACCAATCTCCACCACTATTGGCAGATGCATTGTTGAGATAAATGTTTTCACCATTCTTTTTGTTAAAAAAGTCTTGCGACATCACTAGCCGATCAAGACCGTACATATTTCTGATATCTTGACCTACCAAAGCTGCACCTACCAAAGATTGCAATACATTGATGCCTTCTGAGTTTTGTGGAGAATTGGTGCCAATGTAAGTATGGAGTCGAATTTGTTTTTGGGATGGATAATTGACACCATTATTGGAATAATTGACTAATGGTAGATATTGCCCAGTTTTATCTTTATCGTAAATGAATGAATCGTACTGAATTGCCACGTTTTTCCAGTCTCTCATACTGAATGGAGATGGTTGGTCAGGCATTAAATCTACCCTTGGAATGGAAATCTGTCCTTGTTGTGCATCAATAAACTTTGCCAACAATAAACAAAATAAAAGCAATATGTATCTATGATATCTATTCATCAATATCCTGCGTTTTGGTCAAGTGATGGGTTCAAATCTATTTCTGTCTGTGGCAATGGGAATACCTCATGTTTTCCTACTTGAAATCCTTCCAGTTCATCAGCTGCAATGCCCCATCTTACTAAGTCAAAAAATCTATGCAATTCATATCCAAGTTCTACTTTTCTTTCTTGACGAATGGCATCACGAACAATGTTTTGGTCCGTAGAAACAATGGCTGGCAATACATTCATACCCGTAGCTTGCGCTCTAGCTCTCGCACGCACAGCTTCCAACGGCACAAGTGCTTCAGATACTCTACCCAATTCAACCAATGCTTCAGCTTCCCATAATAATACTTCGGCATATCTAATAGCTGTATAGTTGATATCGCCATCTGCTTTTTGTGTTAACTCAGCATCTGACTGAATAAATTTGCGTGGACTAAAAAACGTAGATGAAAACGAATTCTTATAAATCAATCCAAAATATGGTTCGTTATTTCTAGCTACTGTAAATTTTAGACGTGGATCATTGGCTTCGAAAGATTGTACAAATTCAGGTGTCGTTTCAGCAAATCCATAGCCCAGAAACTTCTTGGATGCCCACCATTGATTTAAGAAATTGCCTACACCTAATTCCAAATTGGTGTGTTGGATTTCCCAAACAGATTCGCTATTATTTTGGGTTGTTTTTTGGAATAGACTATTGTAATCAGTGACTAAAGCATACACACCTAGGTTTTTAACTTGTTGCACATAAGCAAGTGTCTTAGTGTAATCTTTGCTGTACAAACTAGTTTTAGCTGCCAGTGCAAGTGCTGCACCTGAAGTCGCTCTTCCTACGTTCACTGCTGATTGGGTGGCAGGAAGTAATGAAGCAGCTGCATCGCAATCCGCCAATATTTGTTGGTAAATCTGAGCTTTGGCAGTTCGTGGTATCTTCAGCTGATCTGGTGCTGTGACTTTAAGATATAAAGGCACATCACCAAATACTTGTGTTAGCTGAAAATAATAATAAGCGCGAAGAAAAAGAGCCTCCCCTTTTATACGATTTTGGACAGTTTTGTCCATGTTTATATTATCAATATTGTCCAAAACTAGGTTCGCTTGCGTGATACCCTTGTATTGCAACTTCCAAAAGTCATTGAGTTCTTGGGTACGTGGCGTATAGGTAAATGTCTCCATCTCCACAATGCCGGGACGTGAGCCGTCGCCACCTGGTATAGCTTCATCACCTGTGATGACAGCCATGGCCCAATAAAAATTATTGTTAGTATTATTAAATAAAAGCGGATTGTAAGCTGCATTAATGGCTTGGACAGCATCTGCTTCAGTTTGGAAATATGATCCTGCATCCAGTATGGCTATAGGATCTTTGTCGAGAATACCTTCGCATGACAACAATGACATCATTGAAATGAAAAAGGCTGTTTTTAATGTGGAGTTCATACTAATGATTTAGTGTTTGACCAATTTTATTTTAGATAACTGTGCTATTTTCTCTGGATCTAGTCCTTCTTTTTTAAGACTGTGTCACGTCTTTAGCGTGAGAAGGATTTAGGATGAGTAAACAACTAGATTACTTTAGGCTTTACTTTTAAAAATCTATTTTAAATCCTGCTACATACGTTCTCGGAGCAGGCACTGTTCCCCAGTCGATTCCTACAGCTAGATCAGATGAAATGCCTAAACCTCTTGTATCATTGGCATTGGCTTGGATCTCAGGATCAAGACCTGGGTATTTTGTAAATGTGAATGCATTTTGTACAGTAAAATATACCCTTATATCGGAAATACCACTCCATTTAATGACACTTTTCAGATTATAACCTACAGAGATATTCCTTATTCTCATATAAGAACCATCGTATAAAAATCGCGTGGAAGCACGTCTATTGCCATTCCTGTCATCTAGACTTACTTTAGGAATATTGGTATCTGTATTGGTAGGCGTCCATCTATCCAAGATGTCTGCATAGGAATTAAATCCACGGCTTTGGGTCTCGTAAGCAAAATTGCCATACAAGAAATATACATCATTGCCCTGCACTCCTTGTAGCATCATTGACATGTCAAAGTTTTTGTAATTGACACCCAACTGCATACCGTAGGTAAAATCTGGAAAAGGATTTCCTGCATGGCTTCTGTCTTTATCATCGATTATATTATCGCCATTGATATCAACAAATTTTACGTCTCCGGGTCTTGTATCTTTGGTTTGAAAAGGACTAGCTTCTATTTCTTCCATTGTTTGAAATAACCCATCCATTTCCCATAAGAAAAATGATCCAATCGGTCTACCTGGTTCTGTTTTGGTCAGTGGTCCATCAGAAAGTCCAAAGCCGCCTAATATTGGCTCACTGCCTGCAATAGATAATACTTTATTTCTGACTATTGAGATATTTGGACTGAGATAATAAGAAAAATCTTTGTTTCCAGCTCTATAAGATAAGGCAAACTCCATTCCTTTGTTTTCGATAGAAGCCGCATTGACAAAAGGTGCTCTGGTAGAACCACCAGACTGTGGTATCGGCACTCGCACTAGTACATCATCCGAAACTTTTCTAAAGAAATCTGCTGTAAATGTCAATTTATCTCTCCATAATCCAACATCTATTCCTATATTTGACTGCGTACTTGTCTCCCATTTGATGGCACTATTTCCTGTTTCTAAAATAGAAGAACCCGTTACTAAATTATCCCCAAACGTATACACTCTATCTCCTGTACTCACCAATGAACTATAAGGATATACACCGATCTCTTGATTTCCCAACTTACCCCAACTTGCCCTTACCTTTAATTCAGAAACAAGGTTATTGTCTTTTAAGAAGTCTTCATTAGATATAATCCATGCGCCCGAGACCGATGGAAAAATACCCCATCTATTTTCTGGTCCAAACCTAGACGAACCATCATTTCTCAACGCACCACTCAAGATGTATTTGTTATTGTAATTATAACCCACCAATCCGAAATAAGAAACCAAAGCCCATTCTGTGGCAATACCTGAGATGCCTACGTTCATAATATCTTCTGCAACGGATGCACTTAAATATCGGAATAATGGATCTGTTCTCCTGAAATTATTGGCAGATGCACCGATATAATCTGTATGATTGGTAATAGCTTCCGTACCTATTAATCCTGATAATTTATGTTTGCCAAAAGCTTTGTCGTAACTTGCTGTAGTATTCCATATCAATGTCTGATTAAATACACGTCCTTCATTAAGCGAAGTTGGTTCGTAAATAGCTGCAGACAATCTTTCTTTAAATAATTTTTCTTTTTCGAAGGTAAAATCTCCACCCAAGGTTGTTCTAAATTTTAAGCCCTCGATCGGTGTGACTTCTGCAAATACATTACCGAAAATACGACTTCTATTAATGTTCCAGTCAGTACTATTTATCAAAACTACAGGATTGGCGTTACCATCACCATATAAAGTGGGATCACCCAATTCGGAAGTAACATTGATATCGCTTCCATCAGCATTCACGCCCGAAAAAACAGGCGCAGCAATCAATGCAAAACGGATAGCACTCAATTCATTGCCTGGACCAAATCCATCACCTGAGGAACCGATAACCTTACGATCCGTATGACCAAATGAAAGATTATTACCTATTCTAAAAAACTTATTACCTGTTTCACCATTGATTCTCACTTGGTACTTTTTAAAGTTTTGTCCTTTAAATATACCATCTTGATTTTGATAATCAGCAGAAATATAAACATTGCTATTGTCATTACCCACCATAGCAGATAGAGCATATTGCTGAATAGGAGCATTGGCAAAAACACGATCCAACCAATTGACATCAGGCAAAGTATCCAAAATAGAAACATCATACGTAGCCACCTGATTCGCAGGATTTCTCAATGTATTGGCATTGTTGATTGCCTCATTTCTGATGGTGAGATATTCTCTAGAATTGAGCAATTTAGGCAATCTAATAGGTGTCTGAATACCATTAGACACATTTAAAGAAAATACAGGTTTGCCAGATTTACCTCTTTTAGTGGTCACAATGATGACACCATTGGATGCACGTGAGCCATATATCGCAGCAGACGCACCATCTTTTAGGACTTCTATAGATTGAATATCGTTGACCGAAAACATATTGATATTACCTGAAGTGGGCACGCCATCTACTATAAAAAGTGGATTATTGTTTCCCAATGTACCTGCGCCACGAATCCGGACAGCAATATCATCACCAGGCGAACCAGTTACTTGAGTCACAGATACACCAGGTGCTTGGCCTTGCAAAGCTTGCTCTACACCCGATACCACTAGTTTTTCAATGTCTCGAGACTTAATGGAAGAGATTGCCGTGGAAACATCTGTTCTCGTTTCCTTTCGATAACCAGTCACAATGACATCAGCCAACACTTGTGAATCTTGCTCCAAAAGCACATCAATACTTGTGCGACCATTCAGTGCTACTTCCTGCATTTTATAACCCAAATAATTAAAGATTAATATCGCTTTTTCAGAACTTACTTTGATAGAATAGCTTCCATCTATGTCTGTGATAGTACCATTAGAAGTGTTTTTTTCAGAAATAGCAACACCTATCATAGGTAAGCCACCATTTTCTGTGACGACACCTTTTATAATAATTGCTTGGCCTACAGCGGCAGAAGATAGTGCCATAAATATGCCGATTACAAAAAATTGGACTACATTCCGAATAGATTCCAAACTAAAAAAATTGATTCTTATCATTCTGTGCAATTAAATTGTTATTCCGATGCAGCAAATTTATATCATTAAACAGCACCAATCTGATACTTTAATGACATTTGTTGATACTTTTATGATTTGTTACCTATTTTGGATTATTTAATGACAGAATAAATGACTTTTTGCATGTTTTACTGTTATATTAGGTAATCATTAAGCATGATCAAACGTTTCCCTTTAGGGTTAGGGTGAAAATGTTTGATTATTAATGAGTTTTAGTTTTCGAAGCTGATTCAAGCAATGAAATTTTAAAAATACGCTAAGCCCAAATTATTATAATATGAACGTTTTTCGTGAGAATACTCCTTTAAAGGACAATGATATTTGTGTCGTACTCGATTCTTCCAATAATGGTTTTGACTATCCTATACATAATCATCCAGAGATAGAAATCAATCTCGTCATGGGTATGTCAGGAAAAAGAGTGGTAGGTGATTCTACAGAAAATTACGAAAATAATGACTTAGTTATGTTAGGCCCATATCTCAATCATAAATGGTTTGGGGACGAAACATTGCTTAAAAACAAACAACCATATAGAGTCATAACCATACAATTTGATGCCAATCAATTTTCAGCCAGTATGATGATGAAAGATAGTTTTTTTGCCATCCGAAATCTACTCAAAGAATCAGTACAAGGTATTCAGTACTCTGGAAAAACCTTCGAAACTGCAAAAAACATCATGATAGAAATGACTGAAAACAAAGGGTTTGATAATACCATTTCATTTCTCAAATTACTGGATGTATTGTCAAAAGGTACGGAACGACGCTTTTTATCCTTCTTAGAATTTGATACAAGCGGACCGAAAACGAACAATAATCGTATCCAAATTGCTTATGCCTACATCATGCAACATTACGCAGACCCAAATTTTAAAATAAGTGATGTAGCTGATCAAGTTCAAATGACTGAAAACGCTTTCAGTCGTTTCTTCCAAAGACAATCTTTCAGAAGTTTTAGCGACTTCTTAATTGACCTTAGACTTGGTAAAGCATGTAAACTCATTTTAGAATCAGATAAAACCATCAGTGAAATATGCTACTCATCAGGCTTTAACAACATTGCTAACTTCAATAGATTATTCAAAAAATATCGTGGCTTCACACCCAACGAATTTAGGAAAAAATATATGCTAGATGCAGATTTTGCTTGGGATAAACAGGTAACACCGTGGCAATTTGTACCTTCAGATGTTCAGAACAAAGAGATCGTAAAGCCAATGATTTATTCTACCAGGATCTTGCATCTATAAATGATCGGGTGATCTTGTGATCTGTGATTTAGTAAAAATCACGTTTCTAACTTTGAACCATCTTCAATTAGTTCTATGTCCGAAAAATGGAAAAATACTAATTTACTCAGGGACAAAACTTAAGAGATCATCTAGTTCTTTATCCGTCAAGTTATCTTTTTCAGACTTTTCATAAATGGATAATAAATATACCTTTTCCTAACCAATGACAATATTTGTAATTTGCCTTGCACCACCACTTTCACCTTTCCCTTTTGAAGATATAGCCAATCGGATTTTGTAGCAGTTTTTACCCAAAGATGTTCCTTGAGCTGGATTTTCTTCTAGACTTTCAGTTAGTTGAAGAAACTTCTTTTAGAGATGGATATTTTTTACTTAAACGTTTCAATTGTTTTTCAAAATAAGGTAAGGGTAAGATTTTATAACCCATCGTACAACTCTCTTGCTGTTTTCAATTTTAATTTTCCTTGTCTAGCTAGTTTTAGTTCTTCCACAGCTTCCTTAATTTCTTCCATAAGCAATACTTTTTCATCAGAACTAGTTAACAAAACCTTCATTTAAATTATTGATTAGATTTGAATTTAAATAACTTTAGATATCATATAAAAGTTCAGGTTTTCGAAACCTATTAGCTAAGTGCTACCCAAATAATTCCTACTAACTACCAACTACGATCTACTAACTACGAACTAATAACTACAATCTACTAACTCCGAGCTACCAACTAATCCCTACTAGCTAAGTGCTACCCAACTAATTCCTACTAAGTACCAACTACGAACTAATAATTACGATCTCATAACTCCGAGCTACCAACTAATCCCTACTAACTAAAAGCCACCAACTCATATCTCATCTCTTATATCTCATATCTCATCTCTCATAACTCCTAACTCATCTCTCTCTCACCTACTCTCTCCCACTCCTATCTATAAAATTGCTCCCAGCTTGTTGTGTGGACATAATCAGTACATCTTGGATATTAACATGTTTTGGTCTTGTGGCAACAAAAAATATCGTTTCGGCCACATCTTTCGATTTTAAAGGTACGAAGTCTTCATAAATCTTTGCTCTTTTCTCGTCTCCATCAAATCTCACTAAGGCAAATTCGGTTTCTTCGACGTGACCAGGAGAAATTTGACTGACTCTCAATCCATGTTTATAAAGATCAAGACGCATAGATTTTGTTAATGCATCCACCGCATATTTTGTTGCCGAATAAACATTTCCATTTGGATAAACTTCATGTCCTGCTGTGGAACAAATGTTTATAATGTGTCCCTTTTTCCTAGTCACCATGTCCGGACTCACCAATCTTGTGATATACAACAATCCTTTGATATTGGTATCGATCATCGTTTCCCAATCATCCGTATTACCTTCATGGATAGGACTAAATCCTTTTGCTAGTCCAGCATTATTGACCAAAATATCGATCTTTTTCCAGTCTGCTTTTAGAGATTTATATGCTTTTTTGACAGCGGCATGGTCTCTGATATCAAAACACAAAGCAATGATATCAACGCCATATTTTTTGACCAATTTGGTTTTTACTTCTTCAAGCTTTTCTTTACGACGTCCTGTAATGATCAGATTATAACCATTTTTGGCGAAGATATGGGCAGTGGCTTTTCCTATACCAGAAGAAGCACCCGTGATAAAAGCAATCTTAGAGAATGGAACAGACATATTTTTCTATTTTGATCTTACGGAATTAAGTGTATTGGAAAATTCTTTTTCAAAATCGACATAACCAGGCGTGGCAGGACCTGAAAATCCAGTATGTATTTTGACGATTTTATTATTTTTATCTACGAAAAGCAAGGTCGGATAAGAAATAATCTTATCGAGTTGTGGCAATTTTTGACTCGCCGCTTCTTTGTCGTAATAACCAGCGTAAAGCACTTCATGGTTTATGCCCATCCTTTCTTTAAATCTTTTTAAAGATGCTATAGATTTAGTTTCGTCCTTATAACGCTCAAATCCCAATGATATTATTGCAACATCATCCATTGGATTTTTCTTAAAATACTCTTGTAAAAAGACAGTCTCGTCCATACAATTGGGACACCATGATCCCATGATTTGAATCAACTTCGTTTTACCCTTATATTTTTCATCATTCAGACTGACTTGCTGACCTGACACATTAGGAAAACTAAAAGTTAATGCATCATCACTCACTTTTTTGGTGAGATCATAAGCACTTGGCAAGGATGCAGATTCATCACGTGTCCCTTCCCAGTTGGTGGTGTATTGACTCCCTGACCTAAATGTTCCAGTCAACGTACCATCTTCCATAACTTTACCTAAAAACATATAGGCATGTGATCCATCAAATACAGACAAATACATCTTCTTTTTATAAACAATACCCTCTAAATACCTGAAGTCTCCTGTTTCTGTGAGAAAGGTTCCTGATATCTTTTTACCATCTTGTTTAAAAACCCCTACCGCCTTGTACTCACTTTCAGCACCTATGTCAAAGGTACAATTCCATTTACCAGCAACATTTAGGGTATCTTCATTATCTACCATCGTAAACCGATCAGCTACGCCATGCACTGCTTTAAAAGGTATGCTATAATTTTCACGATAATTGACCACCCAATCTCCTTCCATTACACCATCTTCATAAATTGCTTTGATGTATGAATCATAAATTGGGAAATTTATAATGACTGTATCTTTGGCAGTTGCTTTATCTCTTCCGAATGTAATATCAGTCACCTTTATTCTTTCTGTGTCATTGTGGATAATGATGTGAAAATTAGATTCATCATCATATACCACTTCAAAATTAAAAGGCAGTTCAGAATCGTAATCAAACTTTTTAACAATATCTCTATCATCACCATATTTTGACACAGGCGCACGATCAAGTAACAGCGCACCACGCCAAATACCCGGTGGTATCTTCTCAAAAGTACTATTGGGAGATATACAACCAAATACCGTCATCATTGTCAAAAATCCAAAAAATACAATCCTCATGATTTGTTCTGTTGTGGTATTTTAGCATTTCATATTAAGAATCACTAAGGCTACCGTATTTCAAATATTGCTATTAACAATACACAACTTCCATCCAAAATGTTTTTTGAATGCCATATATTTTAATATGATGGGTTCGAATCCTGTCGGGATCACTATTTAGACAATTAAATATACTTCTAAAAAAGCAAATGAATTAAATAAAAATCACTCCCCTTTATCGCCTACAAACTGATCTTCTTTATTCCTAAATAGTATATTAAATGTAGTAAGACTTCCATAAATCCTTGTAATATATTGTTGAAGATTGACTTTGTCTTCATCTGACAATTGACTAGCATTGATTCTTTGCTCCATTACTCTAAGCCTGTCTCTCACCATCACGATTTTATGAAAGAAAGTATCTATAGGAATTTCTTTGGGCTTTAAAGATGCATCATCAGGTTTTAGGATCATCAAGCCATTTTTCCACTTATCTCCTAATGGAATGACCTCACTGATATCCGACCAAGTCTTCAGTATTTTTATCAATGATTTTTCTGCTTCCGAAAATGAAACTGCTTCATCAGCTGCAACCTTGTCTATGATTTCCCACGCACTATACTCCTTGCCTACCAACTTAATACCATAAGTGATAAAACAAACTTTATAAGCCATGACTTCCGCCCCAATCACTACACCATCTCCAAATGCAGGATGCTTCACACGTGATCCTACGCCCAAAATTTCTGACATATTCTATTTTTTGTTTAGTTAATACCATTATTTAATCGGACAAATATAATTATTTTTGTATATGTTAATACCCTAACTATCAAAATATTTATTAGGATCTATACCTTTGAACCTAGAATACTATATTTTTTTTACCTTTGTCTCTAATTTATTTTGAAGCGTATATGAACATTGCATTGATTGGATATGGCAAAATGGGGCAAGCCATAGAAGAAGTAGCCCTCAGACGTGGTCACAGTATCACCTGTAAAATATCAAGTAGAAACCTGCAAGATTTTAATCCTAGAGTGTTACAATGGGCTGATGTTGCCATTGAATTTTCGACACCAGAGTCTGCCTACCAAAACATCAATCAATGTCTTGAAATAGGTATTCCTATCATATCAGGTACAACAGGATGGTTGACCAAGAAAGAAGAAATCGAGCAAAAATGTAAAGATTTAGATGGTTCCTTTTTGTATGCTTCCAATTTCAGTATAGGTGTCAATATCTTCTTTGAAATCAATAAAAAATTGGCGGAACTGATGAATAAATACGAAACATATGATGTCAATATCAAGGAAATCCACCACACTGCCAAACTGGACAAACCTAGTGGAACTGCTATCACCTTGGCCAAAGACATCATCGAGCGAGTTGATCGTAAAAAAGTATGGACCATTAGTGCACCTACTGACAAGAATTCCCGAAACTTATATATTGAGTCAGAACGAACAGACCCTGCGCCAGGAACTCACATCATCAATTATACATCTGACATTGACGATATACAGATCACACATACTGCACATTCACGCAACGGATTTGCGAAAGGTGCAGTCCTAGCAGCAGAATGGCTAGTAGGCAAAAAAGGTATCTTCGAAATGAAGGACGTATTGGAATTAGGTTAAAACAACCTTTGTCTTAGCCTTAACCTTAGCCTTAACCTAAGCCTTAATCTTGACCTCAGTCTCAACCTTAATCTTTGTCTTAACCTTAATCTCAGTCTCAACCTTAACCTTAGCCTTAACCTTAGTCTTAATCTTAAAATGATAACACAAAAAACCATTCAGGATGTCATGAACATCGCACGGGTAGAAGAAGTCATTGGCGACTTCATCAACCTGCGACGTCGTGGTGTCAATATGATTGGTAATTGTCCATTTCATGATGAAAAAACACCTTCATTTACCGTGTCTCCGTCCAAAAACATTTACAAATGTTTTGGCTGTGGCAAAGGTGGTGACTCTGTTAGATTCATCATGGACCATGAAAAAATTAGTTTTCCAGAGTCCATACGTTTTCTAGCAAATAGGTACAATATCACCATCGAAGAAACAGTCAGTTCGGCTGAAAATATCGAGCAAAAGTTAATCACTGACTCACTTTACATTGTCAATGAGTTTGCGCGTGACCACTTCACCGATACCCTATTTAATCGAGCTGAAGGTAAAAACATAGGTCTGAGCTACTTCAAAGAAAGGGGATTCAGAGAAGCCACCATCAAAAAATTTGAACTCGGTTACGCCACAGAAGACCGAGACGAATTTACCAAAAAGGCAATTGATAAAAAGTTCAATATCGAGCACCTTCGTTCTTTAGGTTTAACTTCCAAATCAGATTTAGACTTCTTTCGAGCTAGAGTAATGTTTACCATCCACAACGTCAGTGGCAAAGTCATTGCTTTTGCAGGTAGAACTTTATCTTCTGACAAAAAACAACCTAAATACATCAATTCTCCAGAATCGGAGATATATAATAAACGTGCTGTCTTATACGGTCTTTATTTTGCCAAAGATGCCATCAGGAAAGAAGACGAATGTATTCTTGTAGAAGGATATACGGATGTAATTACACTTCATCAAGGTAAAATAGAGAATGTAGTAGCATCTTCAGGTACTTCCCTGACAAAAGAGCAGATTGGTCTGATAAAAAGACATACCAAGAATATCAAAATCATCTACGATGGTGATGCGGCAGGTATCAAGGCTGCGCTTCGTGGACTTGACCTAGTCTTAGAGTCTGATATGAATGTGAAATTAGTCCTCCTTCCAGATGGTCAAGATCCAGATTCATTCCTAGCATCTCAAGGAACTGAAGCATTCCAAGCTTTTCTCAAAGATAATGAAGAAGACTTTTTGTTTTTCAAAACCAGAATCCTTCTGGAAGAAACAAGCAACGATCCTATCAAAAAGTCGCTAGCGATCCGAGACATCGTTAGTTCCATTGCCAAAGTACAAGAAACGTTCAAACGTACCTTATATATCAGGCAGTGTGCAGGCATGCTCGACTTAAGTGAAGAAGTCCTGAATAGCGAAGTCAATAAAGTACTGAAAGAAGGCTTCAAACGAAAACAACAAGAAGACGATCGTCAAAATGGAAGTCAACAGCCGTCATATGCGCTTGATGAAGAAGCATGGTTAAATCCGAAGCCCACCCTAACGACAGATCAGGTTGAATTGGTCAAAAACGATGCCCATCAAGAGCGTGCCGTTTGTTCCATTCTGGTCAATTATGGTGATAAAGTATATGATGAGCAAGGTCAACTTCTAGCTCAGTTTATGGTCGACACTTTAGAAAGCCTTATGGACGAATTTGACATAGAATTGTATAAAAAGATAATCACCGTAACTAAAGAACAACTAAAAGAGCAAAATACGATTAGTGGCGCTTATTACACAAGTCATCCGGATGAAGAAGTTCGTAAATTCGCTGTAGATGCCATGTCGTCACCTTATATATACGCCGATTGGGCAAAAAAGGAGATCACCCTACAAACCCAAAAAATGCCAGACGAAAACTACGTTCGTGATGCCACCAATGCATTAAAAAGACTACAACTAAGAAAATCAAAACGTGTCATCCGTCAAGTCCAAAACTACCTAGACAAAGCCAATGCCGTAGAAAGGGAATCAGAAGAGTATATGCTAAATTTGAAGGTACTTCAAGTACTACTAAAAGAGCGAAATGAACTAGCTGCTGAATTGGGTACAGTGACTCTATGAAAATAACCACAAAATTATAATTTACTTCTCAATCAGATAATATCCCATTCACTAACTAAAAGTGACCTTTTACTAAAGAAAATTTACCGTCTGACTAAAATCGATAAATTTTATTTTATACATTAAAAATATACACTATATGTGAAAATTTATCAGGTCAACCTTTAATACATTACATATAAACCTTATATAACAAATGTTAAGAAATTGTAAAATAATTGTAAGAAATTATACACAAGACATCCGTATAAATACCTATCATTGTCGTCGTAAATCTATACTTTCCAAATTTTACTTGCTTTAAGCTGTAATAAAGTAAGCATAATTGATATGTAAAATATTTAGAACCAAATATTATAAACCACATTATTTTTTAATTAAAATCCAACACATGAGAAATGTAAACTTATTTTTATTTAAGTCCGGATGGCTTAATTTATTGATCATCGGAGTATTTTTTTCCTTCTCTAGTTTGTCAGCACAAACTACTTTGATAAGTCCAAGTGGAAATGGAGGATTTGAGAATGGATCTACATTTGTAGCAAACGGGTGGTCAGAATCAAGCGGCACGAATAACCCTTGGTTTGTCGGTTCGGTTATAAGCGACGGACTAATTACTGGAAATAGTGCATACATTACAAATGATGGTGGCACTACTAATGCCTATACCCCAACTAACAACGCCACAAACTTCTTTTGGAGAGACGTTACTGTTCCTGCAGGAGAAACAAAAATCATTCTTACTTTCAATTGGAGACAACAAGGAGAAGACACATGGGATATATGGCAAGTATTTACCGCTCCAACAACTGTTATGCCTTCAGGATCAAACACCCATCCTGGCAGTGGAAATACGAATGTCCCATCTGCAATAAGTGGTGCAACTTACCTTGGAAATGGTAGTCTCATTTCAGGTGTACAGACAGCAACTTACTCCTTACCAGCAGCATTAGCTGGGACTACTTTTAGATTAATATTTTCTTGGAAAAACGAAACTGGTGGTACTCAACCACCAGCAGCTATAGATAATATTTCTTTGATTTCAGACGTTCCTGGTAACTTTATATCTGCGACATCTGGTGATTGGAACGTGGGTTCAACTTGGATAGGTGGCATTGCACCAACTTCATTAGATAATGCTACAATCTCAACTGGTCATACGGTCACAATTAATGCATCAAGTTTAGCTATTGGCAATTTAGTTGTAAATGGTATTTTACAATATGGTGCAACTCCTTCATCATTTAATGTTAACGGAAATTTGACAATAAATGCAGGTGGTAGTTTTAATGTTTTTCAAGGTAGTACAGGTAAAACACTTAGTGTAGCAGGTAATATTACTAATGATGGAACTATTGACATTTCTGTCGGTACCACAACCGCTGGTAATTTAACTCTAAATGGAACGAATGTTCAAACTATCGGTGGAGTTGGGTCATTTAATACTAGTGTTATAAGGAATTTAACTTGCTCTAATACAAATACATCCATCCCAAATATCATCTGGAATTTTAACAATATAAAGGTAGCATATAATCTAAATTTAACTGGAGCACGTATAAATTTAAACTCAAATAAAATAACCTTTGGAAATTCTGCAGCTGGAAATACTTTAACTGCTCCAGTAGGATCTGGATTTCTTTCTGGGGGCAAATTTTCCAGATGGTGGACAACTGCAGCAACTGGAACTGCAATAACCGCGGGTAGCGACCCCACTAATGCAACTAGTAGGTACCCATTTATTAATACGCTAGGACAGAATAGAGCCGCTTATATTTCTAGAGCAGGTTCTATAGTTGGTAATGTTGCTGGTGAACTTTCGGTAACATACATTGATGCAAATACTATGACAACTGGATTATCAGTTTCTGATGGAGCATATACAATAACAGATAGATATGATGGTAGTTGGTTAGTATCAACTGAATCAACGCCATATTCTCATGCAGGTACGCATATTGTCGTTTTGCTTGCTCAAACAGCATACTTTCCTTCAAACGGAAATAGTCGTGTGATGAATGCCGCAGCTACAGTAGGTACACATCAAAATGGTACTACAACTCCTGGTGCCCAAAGAACAGGCTTGTCTACTGCACAATTGACTGCTGGATCTTTATATATGGGTATAAACGCAGCAGATGTTCCTTTTTTATCCGTTGCAACAGGTAACTGGAATGATCCTACTAAATGGAATAAAGGCACAGTGCCTACTTGTTCAGATGTGGTCACAATTTTGACAGGGCATAATATAACAGTTAATTCAGCAGCCAATGTATCTAAAAATGTGACAATAAATTCAGGTGGAACGCTGACTGTAGCTTCTGGCGACCTTACAGTAGGTTGTACTTTAAACAATAGCGCATTAACCAATAATGGTACTCTAACGGTAAGTGGAGGTATCTTAAATGTTAATGGTAACGTAGTGAGTAACTTAGGATCCACTTTTAATCAAAATGGTGGAAACATTAATATTGATGGGAATGATGCCGGTGTTGCTGCTAATTCAGTAGCATCTGGAGTTGCACTTCTTCAGTTTAATCAACTTAACAGTGGTATTAATTTAACAGGAGGAACACTTACTGTTGTAGATCCTCACGCAAACGCAACTGCATCCAATGTGATAGGATATAGTAACGCCACAACTGGTGTTCAAACTTCAACAACAAACCATACCCTGAGATTAGGAAATGGAGTCTCGACCGATCCAGGTGGAAATGTTGTGGGATTCAGGATTGATCCATGGACATCAAGCGCATATTTATCTTTCGGTAATATTGAGATTAATGGAGGGACTGGAACAAATAGAATAGTTTCAAGTATTTACCAATTAGCTGCCGTAGGAAATGTTACTATTAAAGCCAATAGCACATTAAATTTTGCATCAAGTTTAATTGTTGGTGGTAATCTTTCTGTAGAAAACACAGGTACCTTTATTAATACAGGTGCAACAACTGGAGGGCTGGCGATGGCGTTGATTACTTCTAATACAGGTTCATCTCTAACATTTGGGCCAAGCACAATAGCACAATCTATAACTAATGATGGAAACATTTCTAATTTAGCTGCCTCACCAACTGCTAACTTGAACTTATTCTTAGTGGTGAATTCTAATACATTGGGTGTGACTTTAAATTCACCACTAACAGTATCAGGTACATTGACTTTGACACAAGGTATTTTAAATACTACATCGACAAATATATTAAGATTAGGTACAACTACAGTAGCAGGTACCCTTTCAGGAGGCAGTGCTACCGCTTATATAAACGGACCTTTTGCCAGAACATTTGCTGCAAGCAGAACGGCTTCAGGTACTTACAATGCTACTACTCTATTTCCTGTCGGAAAATCTGCGACATCTTCTTACTTACCTATTCATGTGGACCCGACCACAAATGCTGGAGGTCCTATTATTTTCAAAGGTGAGGCTTTCACAACCAATTCAGGTACATTTGGCAGTGGTGTAAGTACTTTGTCATCTACAAGATGGGAAGCTCTGCCAATTTCTGGTTCTGCAAATTTAACTAATAGTTTTATAAGGTTGACAGATGGAGCCATCTTGGCTAGTAATAAAATATTACAATCCGCAACGGCAAGCGGCGCTTATGGTAGCATTGTTCCAGTCAGTACATATTCTGCTGGTCCTCCAACAACATTGACAACTGCAACTTCAATCCTTGTAGCGTCTTATAGTGGGTACTTTGCATATGGGGATATAACACCATGTACTGTACCAACAAACCAACCAACTGGACTTACATTCAGTAATTTGGGTGGTGCGTCACTTACGGGAACATTCACTGCTGCAAATAGCAACCCTAGTCATTATTTAGTAGTGAGATATCCAAACCTGGCATCAGTTACTGACCCAGTGGATTTCACTCAATACACTTTAGGTTCCACCTTGGGAGCTGGTATGGTCAGAGGTGTTTTGACTTCTCCAATAGTCACTTTTAATGATTCTGGACTAAGCCCAGGAACAACCTATGATTATTACATATATAGTTACAATAATTCCGCATGCAATGGTCCTGTGTATTTAATCAGCTCACCACTAAAAGCATCGGTCACAACTTGTGCAGCAACTACAGCAATACCTGGTACTCCCACAGCAAGTGCAGTCGGTATAACGTCATTTACTGCAAGTTGGACAGCTTCAAGTACGCCTGGGGTAAATTATTTAATCTATGTAGCAACTGATTTAGGATTTACAAATTTTGTTGGTGTGTACAATGGACTGAATGTTGGTATGCTTTTATCTACACCTGTAACAGGTCTTTCAGGAAACACAACTTATTACATGAGAGTAAGAGCAGATTTAGCTGGATGTATCAGTGATCCTTCTTCCATTTTGACAGTAACAACTGAGTGTAATGCCACAACAAGTTTCCCAGTAACTGAACCTTTTACCACTTATTTACCTAGTACTTGCTGGAAGGAAGGGGATCTAGGTGATCTTACCGCTGGTCCAAGCGTTATCGCATCATCGATCAGTTCATGGACATCAGACGGTTTTTTAAACTCAGGATCGACAGGGGCCGCAGTTATAAATATATTCAGTTCGGCGGATTCCGACTGGTTAATTTCTCCATTTTATACAATTCCAGCAAGTGGGTATAGAGTAAAATACAATGTAGGTGCCACACAATTTGGAGCTACAACAGCCCCAACAACTCCATGGGAAACTGATGACTTTGTAGAATTAGTAGTTTCTAATGGAACAACAAACTGGACTGTTTTAAAAACATATAATAGCACCAATGTCCCTTCCCATTTGGGGCAAGTTGACATTACTGATATATCAGCATACAACGGCCAAACAGTTAGGTTTGCATTTAGAGCAGTAGAAGGTGCAACAAACGGAGATGCAGATATTGATTTCTTTATAGATAATTTTACAATTGAGTTGACTCCAACAGATGCGGTTGACTGGGGCAATCTTCAATTCCCAGGTTCAGGAACCATTTATACGACAAATGCATTTGATACTTATGGTCAAACTTATGAGCCTGGTGTAACAGAAGGTGCAGGTCAAGGAACAGGAGTTTTGGCTTGGTTGGGATATAATAACGCAGATACTGATCCCAATACATGGACAAATTGGATTCCTGCAACATTCAATGTACAAGTAGGTAATAATGATGAATTTATTGGAACAATCCCGGCTAATACATTAACTCCAGGTACCTATTATTATGCATATAGATACCAATTAAGTGGTGGTCCATTTGTATATGGAGGTTATAAAGCAAGTGGTGGTGGTATTTGGGATGGATCTAATAATGTTAGTGGTGTATTGACAGTGAATGCTTGTCCTTCAGTAAGTGCTTCTGCAACAATGACGACTATTTGCCAAAATACGAGTACAACCATATCAGCAACAAGCGCAAATCCAAATTACACTTATCAATGGAATCCTGGTAGTTTAGTAGGTGCTTCGCATTTAGTATCACCATCATCGTCCACATCATACGTAGTAACTGCTACAGATCTGGGAATAGCTTGCTCATCTACCGCTTCGGTATCAGTTAATGTTGTCTCAGGACCTTCAAATGTAACAGCTAACGCTTCACCAGCAACTATTTGCGTAGGAGGATCAACTAATTTACTTGGTGACGCTAATCCAAATACAGTACTATTAAGTGAAAGTTTCGAAAGTGGTCTTCCATCGGGATGGTCAGTTGTAAACGGTGGCACTGGAAACAATTGGACATTCCCATTGTCACTTTCTGGTAGTGCTAGAACAGGGACACGAGCTGCACAGTATACCTACAACTCATTAAACCCTGCTAATACTTGGCTATTTACCACAGGGCAAAATCTTACAGCAGGGGTGACTTATACGATTTCTTCATGGTACAGAACTTCTTCAGGCTTTCCAGAAAAATTAAAAGTTACTGTTGGATCTGATGCAACGATTTTAGGCCAAACAACTGTAATTCAAGACTTGGGAACCATTCAAACAGCAACCTATACCGAGCAAACAGCAACATTCACTCCGGTAACAACTGGTGTTTACTATTTTGCTTGGAATGCTTACTCTGACGCAGACGAATTTTTTATTAACCTAGATGATATTTCAATAACAACTCCAGCAATGTTGAGCTACAGCTGGACATCGACTCCTTCTGGTTTTACATCGATGAGTCAAAACCCAACTGGCATAGCTCCATTAGTTAATACTTTGTATAATTTGTCTGTCACAGATAGTAATACAGGCTGTGCCAATACAGCTTCAGTGAATGTTCAATTTGCGACCAGCGCCATTGTATCGAGTTCAGCTGATAGTGGAGCAGGAACTTTAAGGGCAGCCATCGAATGTTTAGGCGAAGGTGGTACCATCACCTACGACCAACCAACAACAGCAGCCACAGTACTTACCACTCCACTCAACATTACCAAAAGTGTGACCATCCAAGGACTAAGCTCAGCTTCAAGACCTGAGATCACGGTTCCTGCAGCAGGTGTTAGTATAGATGCCACCAAAACATTGACTTTGCAAAATGTAGACGTAAAATCTAGCGGATCAGCAACATTTACAGGTGCAGGAGATGTTTCCATCACAGGTACTACAGTAGGTAAACAATAATTAATCTTTTCATGATCATATAAATATCGTAGATATGAAAAGTATAAAAATGGTTCCCATCAATGATTATGTCTCCCTCAAAATGGAGGTGGACAGACTCAATGATATCGTCGATGACCTTACTTCTAGACTTGCAAAGGTGAATCAAGGAAGTAACGGAGCGCTAGAAAAAGGAATTATTGTCAGCTCAAAAGGGTTAAGCCAATTCATCAAAGTATCGGATATTGTCTTAATTAAAGCAGACAGTAATTACTCCACCATCTACTTGAGTAACGGAGAAAGTATGTTTACATCCAAAACCCTAAAATATTGGGAAGAAAAATGTAATGCATCATTTTTGTACAGGGTACATAAGTCATATATTGTCAATGGTCGTAAGATTAATACTTTCGAACCCAAGACAAGAAAGCTTGTGCTAGATGGTGACATCATTGCATATTACACGGAACAAGGACGTCAATTATTGATGGGCCTTAGACAGTAAATTTGAAATAATTAGAACTGAAGCCTTCTGTTGCGTTACGTGACAGAAGGCTTTTTTTATGCTGCAAATCGAATTAAATCCAAATTAAATAACCTATTTATTCAACAATTTAAAAAAAATACCTTATCTTTGTAATCTTCATGTATACCTTTACTTCAAATTCCATTTTGTAATTTACTCAATGTTTAAAATCAATCCGATTTTAACTATTAGATTTTATACTTAAAAATCAATATCTACTATCTCGACTTCTCTCTTATATCATAACCAGTATTTTATAATCACGCATTTTGCGTTAGATCTTCGTTGTGAGAGTTGAAATGACAATAAAATAAGTATTTTCGTGATTGAGCCATAGTCACTACTATGGTGATTGCGCGAAAGTAAGCGCAGCGCCATATTCTGAAGTCATTTCATGTAGTAATAGATTTTCTAATGCATAATGCGGGATAATTTATTAACTTTTAATTTAATTTTTATGAGAAGTTTTTTACTAGTTATTTTATGTACATCATTTTTTAGCCTGAGCATAAATGCACAAACTTGTGATGGAAATGCACCCGTTATAGTTACATCATCTATTGTGGGTTGGAGTGCGAATGGAGGCATTGGTGATTCTGGCAATTCATCCGTCACACTTTGCGGATTTCCATCAAGTGGGAACATTGTGGGTTTGCAATGGACAGATTTTGCTGCTATAACTTTGGGTGATAGTCAATGTTCAGATTTAGCCTTTTATATTAATGGCGAGATAATTTTGACCCCATTCGTTGACAATACACCTGGATTGTGTGGTCCTGTTTCTGGTGGTAGTAATTCAAATTTACAAGAAATGATGTTAGAAGTGACGGCCGATCTCGCTGGCTGCATTACCATAGAGTCATTCCTAACCTTTCTATCTCCTCCAGTGGGTGTGCTAGTTACTGCTGGGAGCTTCGAATTCACCGCATGTCCAGAAGGCATTGTTTTGCCTATCGAATTAACAGATCTATCTGCAATTAACACGGGTAAAAACAACAAGATCACATGGACGACGGTCTCTGAAGTTAACAATTACGTGCAAATGGTAAACCGAAGCAAAGACGGCATTTCAGGTTGGGAGGTTGTGGGCGAAGTAAGTGGTACCAATACAAAAGAAACAACCACATATGAAGTTTATGATAATCACCCTTACAACACATCTTTCTACAGAATTCATTCTATTGACTTCGATGGAAAAGAGCAATTCTCTAAAGTAGTTTCTTTACAACGACATAAAGGAGTGGGTTTAATACATGCTATCCATCCCAATCCTACGTCAAGTTTTATAGAGATTCAATTCCAACCTGAGTTTGATGATAAGGTAGTCTATACTGTCATGGATATCACCGGAAAAATATGGAAATCAGAAGTGGGTAGTGCATTAGGAAATTCAGAAAACACATTCATCATGGACATGTCTGATCTAAACACAGGTTTATATTTTGTAAATGTTCGCGGTGGCGGCATCAACCAAAACGAAAAGATTTATAAACAATAATAACCCATAACATTTCAATAGTGAAAGCCATCAGGATATATTCTGATGGCTTTTTGTACAATTAAACAAGTGCTACATCTTCACCAATTTCTTTGTTTTACTTATTCTTCTGCCTTCTCTATCCGTAATCGATACAAAATACATGCCTGTAGCCAAAAAAGATATATCTACCACATTCTTTTCCTGCATAATGGAAATACTTGTCACTTTGCGACCCATCTGATCCAAGATCTCGATATGACCCGACTTTATGGCTTCTGTAA
>DLGT01000001.1 GCA_002482845.1 Saprospiraceae bacterium UBA7687 | reverse complement strand
AGAAAATTTTTAAACATACTCTAAATTAATGTGTTACTCCACGCAAATTACTTTAATTACTTCATTGATTGTCGGACTTTGCAGTCTGACAAAATACAAACCTTTTTGTGGGAAATCATCTAATGATATCTCATGTTTAATACTTTTTTGAGATACATTTACTGTTGATATTTGTTTGCCAGAAGCATCAAAAACGGTCAAAATGATTGCTTCAGGTGTTGGTAAATCTACTAAAATATTAACTTTAGTATTAAATGGATTGGGATATGTGCTAATATGTTTTGAATAAGATGCTTCATTTGTGGAAGAAGTCAGCAATCTCATGGAGCCATTGTTAGCTTGGGTATTCAGCTTATCAAAATCTTTGGTGTAAAAATTAACTTCTGACATTGATAATTCCGATGAACCCAAATTGACCTTAGATTCAAAAACTAGATACATCAGTGCGCCTTCTCTCACTATGTTTTGACCCTGTGGATGGTCCCAACCTAATAATATTGTTCCCCCCAAATCATTATAGTTTCCTCCGCCAAATGATGGAAGTACTGTGGACTCAATACCTGAGAGTGTAAATAATGTTTGATCATAGTTTATTTGCATTGAAAACAAAGAGAAAGAATCTACGCCATATGCAAAAACTGGTATTCTGATATTCATTCCAGGATTTACAATAGTATCGGGTATAGATATATCCATAGTCAATAATGATCTTGTCGATCCTGATGCATCATCTCTCAATAGTGCATTGTGATCCACATCGCCGACTTTGACAGAAATAAAATCTAATCTTTGATCATCTACATTATTATCGTTGAGCGATATAAATTCAGTAATATTTACATTTAATGGGTCAAAATTTGCTCCCAATGAAGATGGAATAAATCTCCACGAAGTATTGTTTGGGAATTCCTGAATCTTCTGAAGGAAGAGCCTGTTGGTAAATGCGACATCGAGTACATTAATTTTACCATCTTTATTGACATCGGCAGCGAGTATTTTATATTTGCTATCTAAAGGTAATGTCTCCAGGAAGTGCCTTCTTATTCTTGCAACATCTACGATATCTACGCCTCGTCTCCACTCGTCATTTTTGGATGGAGCTACTTTATTGATGATAGAAGTTTTGTCAAATGAATAGCTACCTAAATTATTTGTTGTTGTTTTGTTTATTTTATTGAATCCTGATAACAATTCTACATCAACACTTTCATGTCCATTATTGATAGGGCTTTTGATAGTGCCTTTTGGTTTAGAAAGGAAGGTAATACATATTTCTCCACCAAACACACTTCCTTGACTAATTAATGAGCTTAATATGACTACATCTTTTCCTTCCAATCTTGTAGGTTGCGTATATGTGGCATCACTTAACACAACGATATCAAATAGTTTGAAATTAGGGTTCAGGTCAATGTCATTTCCATTAGGATCGTCCCATGATACCCTTAAATTGCCATTGCTCAAAACATTAAATTGAATATTGCTAATACCTTCATTTTCAAGTCCTAAGAAATTGATTCCAGTATTATTTACAAAATATAAATCGAAGCTAAAAGCACCAATTTTGTTAAAATTACTGACCGTCACGGGTATGTAAGTTTTAACACCTGGAGCGACACAAACAGGATTTACATTAAATAATGCGCCATTTCCCTGATGAATTGTTGTAATATTAGTGTGACAGGCACCGATATTTCCACTTGCATCAGACACAGAAAATGCTAAATTTGTAATCCCTGCGCCGCTGATGGTATATCGAAAATCTTGCCCTGGAAAAAAATCTGTGTACCTAGCATTGGTCATGCCATTATCGATGGTAGCACCGTTTATACAGTTTATAACCAAGGATCTTGAGTCAATCAAACAGTTTTCAGTAACATCAGGATCTTTCAAATCAACAAAGGTAGCACCATTGGTGTCTAGCGTTAATGTTACATCTTTAGGGCAATTACTAAGAATAGGGGCTTGCGTATCGTTATTGCATGGTGCCGCATTTTTGACAGTGGTGATGTAAGAAAAACAATAACCTTTATTACCAGCAGCGTCTTCAGCTGTGTATTTAAATAAGACAGAACCTTCTTTATTTACATCGTAGCCAAATGGGGTGCCGGGAACTAAAACATTATTAAAAATTTCATAAGTGACATTATTGTTATTATGAGTTCCACCTAGATAAAATAATTCAAGAGATTCTTTGATTACTGAACAATTGTCGGACAGGAAAGGGTCAGTTACACTTGCACGTGCATAATCGTTGTTATCCAAAACCAATAATTGGCTTGGAGGACATTGGGTATATTGTGGTTTGACCTTATCATTGGAACAAGGATCACCGACCACCGTCAATTGATATTTACAGATTTGTGTGTTATTGGCATTATCAGTAGCCCAATATTCAAATTCTACTTTTCCTGCACCTTTGATATTTACTTTATGGAATGATCCTGGTGTAAAAATGGCAGTTTCAAATATTTGTCCCACTGTGTTGGTAGCGCCATTAAGGAATCTTATATTTAATCCTGTAGCTTGCACGCCACAATTGTCTGCAACTGCTGTAGGATGTATGGCATTAAACTCTACAGTACCATTGCTACCTAATTGAATCGTTTGGTCCGTCTGGCAACCAGTTATAACAGGTTTTTGATTATCATTAACAGGTATGTCAATGGTGTAATTTTTAAAGCAATGCCATTTTGTTTCGCCTGCTGAATTTACAAAATATCTTCCGAATTGCATAACATAAATGCCTGGTACCGCATCTATTTTGAGCGTTTGTTGATTCGGCTGTAATACGACATCTCCTATATTTGGGATAAGCATTCTGTAATTTAAAGTGCCATTATTATCATTATCATCACAATAGGCACTTTTGATTTGAGATAAAGATACAGAGACACTTCCTTTATCGCTGGCACTACATCCTCCCACTATGGTATGGTTCAATAATTCAGGGCAAAGTTCGCCAAATTCTAATTCGAAACAATTCAAATCCCATGTATCATTGGTAGATGTACAAACTTCAAGTCCCCATATACCGTTAGGATTGAGATTGATATAATTAATGCCCTCCAATGCTGTAGTTGCTCTGTAATGCCCATTGGGTACAAAAGGAATAGCCGCGTTGCTGGTAGGAAAACCCGAAGAATAACAAGATGTAAAGTTGACTATGAAGGTTTGTTTACTACCGTCAAACTGTGGGAAATCCGTTCCTTGGGTTAACGCCCATTTGGCACCATTCGGAGCAACAAGATGAATGACTCCGTTGAATTTTGCTGGAAAATTGGCGTTTATTTTTACATTTTTTAGACCATAATCTGCGATAAGTGTATTTATACCACTGACATGCAACTGTGCAACGGTAGTACCTGACCCACAAGATGCTACTTTGATAGGAGCAGCATTGCATACCATTGATTTGAACACGGCATCGGCTTTCTTCTTGCTCGTGATGATCTGTGTGCAGGTTTTGGTAATAGTAGTGTTGCCATTTTGTCCCGTGATTGTCCATTTTATTTGATAATTTCCTTCTCGTCTAGGCGTCAACCCATTAGGAATACTTGGGTCAAATGGGTCAATAACTACGTTTGTTCCATCAGGACGGATTACTTCATATTTTGATATTTTGGTATTTGTCACACCACAAACTCCATAAAACTGGGGCAAAATATAATCCGTAAAATTAGTTGTGGAAAATGGCAATGTAATATCTGGTGCACAATTTATGACTATACTACCACCAACAGTAACATTGTTTGTACCAATGGTAAATCGGTGTATCTGCAAGGTTGATAAATCAGGTAATCCAGCATTATTTCTTTTAGCAATAAAAAGTATATAATCTCTGGCAGTTAAATTACTTATAGTTACTGTTGGATTACTAGTAGATGACCAATAAAATCCACCTATACTAAATAAACAATCACCAGTAAGAACAAATGTAACGCTGCCGTTATTGGATTGACAATTATTAGCATTGGTGGTAACGAGATTGGTCACTACACAAGGCTGACAAGCATTTTTAACTATCGATTCGTTCAAACAATTGGCAAGGTTACCTGAAATATTTCTTGGTTTTGAAGATTGTAAATAAGCACATACATTATCATAATCGCAAACAGAAAGTACTGGATTGTTTTGAATATATAGTTCTGTAATGACATTGGAATTAATATTTTCTATCCCTGATATATCGTTAAGAGTAGCATTGTTGTCTATGCTGATTATTCCATTTATAGAAGTTAAATTGCTTAGACCGTGAAGGTTTGATAAAGTTGGATTACCAATTACTACTAGTCGCCCACTTAATTGACTGATATTATTCAATCCATTAATATTTTGTAATCCAGAATCTGATATAAATAGTTCTCCAGCAACGTTCGTAATATTACTTAAAGGTGACAGGTCTGTAACATTTGCTCCACCGATTTGCAAATTTCCCGAAATTTTGGTACAAGTAGGGTAATCTATTTTGAATTGGTTTACTTGTGCTTGAGTGGAAAGATTTACAGTTCCTGGAGGGCAGTCGGGTGTGCTGCACGCTGCTACCACTGCTGCTAAGTCTAAACAATTGGCCAAATTGCCAGAAATACTTCTGGCGCCTGATCCTGCAAGATAGGTGCACAGGTTAGGTATTTTACATACAGCCAAAAGTACATTACCTTCTATGATCAATTCTGTGATCGTATTAGGAGCAATATTTTTTAAACCAGATATGTCTGTCAAAGTCCTATTATTCAGAAGTCTAAGTCTTCCATTGATACCCGTCAGACTACTCAAGCCGTTGAGATCGCCTAGTAAATGATTTACTCTGATATCTACAATACCTGCACTACTTGATAAACTACTTAGTCCGTCGAGATTAGTCAATGAAGAATTGAACAGGATATCCATGCTACCCACGTTGGTGATATTATGAAGTCCATTTAAACTCGGTAAGATTGAGTTATGCCATATATTGAGTCGGTTTGCAACTCTAGTCAGATTGACCAATGGTGTAATATCTGTGATATCTGAAGTGCCTACATTTATACCGATTTGTAAATTGCCAGCAATCTCAGTGCAGTTAGGGTATTGTGTCAAAAAGTTATTGACCTTAGCCTGTGTGTCCAAAATAACATTGCCAGGTGGGCATTGTGCATTTGCCATGAAGGCAACAAAAAGAAGGGATAATGCCAATATGGCACTCTTTAAGTTAAAGTTTGTCATAATATTTGTTTAATGAGGTTCGATAATTAAGTCTGCGCTGAGGTAGGTTTTACTCGTCTTTCAGGCTGACCTTCTTTATAGAATCAAAAGTACAGCGATTTTTTCATGGATATAAAATAGAGGGATAGAATGCCATTTTTAGGGATAAAACCTATAATCTAATGCAATTTGGAGCATTTGTAAGTCATTTCATTAGCAAATCAATATCATGTACATATTTATTTGTGATGGGAATGATTTGGTTACCAATGACTACATTTTTTGTAGAAAATCTTTCCACTTTTTGCTTATTAATAATGAAAGCTCTGTGCACTTGGATAAAATCTTTTGCAGGAAGTAAACTAAGAATTTGTTTAATGGTAGAACGTATTTTATAAGATTTTTCAGGAGCCCAAATAATCAGATAGTTTCCATCCGACTCGATGTAGTGAATATCTGCGACAGCAATTTCTGTATAGTATTCGTCAATTTTTACCTGTAAGGTTTGTGGTTTGTTTTGTGTATTGAAGGATTGGCGGATGGCTAGTTCAACCGAAGTGATTAAGTCTATGTTTTTAAAAGGTTTGGTAAGATATGTATATGGCATTGTATCAATCGCTTCTGCCGCAATATCCGTATTGTCATAAGCCGTCAAAAATATAAAAGGTATCGCATATTTATTGTTGATTTCCTTAGCTATTTCGATGCCACTTTGTTCGTTTTTGCCCAGATTAATATCCAGAATTACAAGGTTGATATTTTTACTTTTCAGTATCTCCATTGTCTCCTTTATATTTTTAGCTTCTGACACTTCAAATCCGTTTTCGATCAAAATCTTTTTAGTTATTCTTCTATTGAGAAAATCGTCTTCTACGATCAATATATTTTTGGTGTTCATGATAAATAGTGGTCTAATCTTTAAAAAACAATGGTTAGTTCAAAACCGTTATCGTTTTTGGCATTTGCCATTCCATCCAATTGGTCTATCAATCCTTTGATGATTTCCATTCCCAATCCTTTTTCGTTGGTTTTGTCAAAATCGAAACCTACGCCATTATCGGTAAAATACAGTTTGTTTTTTTCTATTAACACGTCCCAATATATTTCAATATTAATGATACCTATACTTCTTTTATGAAAAGCATGTTTCATACTGTTACTCACTAGTTCCACAATGATAAGGCCAATCGGGAGTGCTTTTTCTATCGATATGTTTTCTATTGAGCATGTAATGTTGAGCGTGATTTTCTTTTGGTGATTATCGTAAGAATCTTTTACAAGTTCAGCAAGTTCGGCAATGTATTTTTGTAAATCCACATCATTCACATTATCGGCAACATTCAGTTTTTTATGAAGTAAGGCCATGGAGTGAACACGGTTTTGATTACCGCGTATCAACTCATCAATATTATTAAAATCTACTGATTCTTTTTGTATTTCCAAGATACTGATGACGTGTTGGAGATTGTTTTTCACCCTGTGTTGAAGTTCGGACAAAAGCACTTGTTTTTGTTCTAAGGTCTTGGTGATTTCGTTTAATTGTATTCCAATAGTTTTGTTTTGCTTGTGGATTTGACGGTTTTTTCTATAGAGCAGTACTAGACCAATAATAATCACACCGAGCAAAATGCCTATTAAAAGCATTTGCCTATTTTTGTTTTTTATGGTGGCTTCTTTTTTATCATTTTGGTATTTTTCTGTGATATTTTTTATTTCTACAGTTTCTTTTTTGTTGGTATATTTTATGAAATCTTTGTGAAATTTACGATAGTAGTAATAAGCTGAGTCAAAGTTTCTTAAAGAATCAAATACTCGAGAGCGGTTTATCGGTAAGCTGTACCTATAATAGTCGGATGATTTTTCGTAAAAGACATAAGCTGAATCGCTAAATGCTAAGGCTGTTTTGGCATCTCCTGTTTTTAAATAGTTATCAGAGATATTGTTGTACATAGCTCCTGCAAAATCAACATAATTTGTTTTTTTATAATAGGGTATGGATTTTAGAAAATATGCTGTTGATTTCTCAATTCTATTCTTTCCATTTTTTGAAAAAAGGATACCCAATGTAGTATATGCCTCATTCAAGTCATAATCGTTATTGTATTTCAATGCATATTCGACGGTCTTTTCAGCATAATGCACTGATGAATCTATCAAACTACCAACTAGCCCTTTAGTTGTGAGGTATTTACTTTGTGCAGGGGGCAGCGCTTTTTCATTCATAAAACGATATAATAAGGAATATCTTATAAACACACTGCTGTATAATTCGTTAAATTGATACTTTTGGCACATCTTTAAAGCAATGTGCAAATAATTATATGCATTGTCGTAATTTTTTGTTTTTTCCTGATTGAATGCGATGCTGATATTAGCCCTGCACGCAAGTTTATACTGTTTATTTTTCTCAGCAACATCCAACACATCTAGAAATAAGGGAAATGCTTCCAAATGCTTAAATTGCTTGTCTAAAATTATTGCTACACGAAATTGAACTTCTAATCGTTGTTCCAAATATTTTTTACCACTGTATTTTTCTTTTAATAGCTTGTTTAAATCGTAAGCAAGCTTCTCGGCTTCATCATATTGGTGGTATTCAATTAAACTGTCTACTTTCTGAATTTCATCATCCACAGAAGAATCCTGAGCCATCATAAAATGACTCAAAATCAGCAGTGAAAACATTAATGTACATTTTGAAAGCATAAATGAAATATATTAAACGACAAATGTAGAAAATAAAGCCTAAGTATGGTTAATCGTATTTGTCATGATACCGACTAAAAATATGGATATTTTCAATATGGCATTCTATGAGATAAAGTTTGACACTATATTTGATCAATGATGTTCAATAAATATGTGTGCACTGAAATACGATAAACCCATCTTCCAGGCTTTTTCCAGAATCAAAAGTACAGCGATTTTTTTAAGCATTTAATAGTGAGGGATAGAATTCAGATTTTAGGGATATAAGAGTATGCTTAAATTTTTATTGCCTTATAATCAATATCTTATAAACCTGACTTCAAAGTAATCTCATCGTTTAATTCACCTGCCTTTCTTTTACATTGCCGGCAGACAGGCTAAACTCTTTAATTCTTTTATCGTCAGAACATTAATCTATTGATTAGAAACTAAGAAAATTATTAAACATACTCTAAAATGAATTGTAAATTCATAAAATTTGGGATCGAAGTTGCAAACTTCGACCATCGGTTTTTGCACTTCTGGTATGCCCTTACTTTTAATAACCTTTTCTGTAAAAATAATTAGTCCAGGAATATAATTCATAAGTAACTAATATTTCCACAGTTCATTTTCATACCAAAAGGATTTTGCGAGATACTTTCCCATAGGATCATTACTTTCATATGCTTTTTTAACCCAAATTGCTGCTTTGTGCCTGTCCTTTAACGTTCCTTCTCCAAAAAAGTACATAAGTCCTAGATTGACTTGTGCTTTAGCATGACCTTTATTCGCTGCTTTTTGATACCAGTAGAATGCTTTTTTTAAATCTTTTGGTGTCCCTACACCTTTGTAGTATAAAAGTCCAAGGCTAAATTGAGCGGTGGTATCACCTCGAGTCGCTGCTTTTTGGTACCAGTAGAATGCGTTCTTAAAATCTTTTTGAGTTCCTTCCCCATCTTCATACATTCTTCCAAGACTGAATTGAGCGATGGCATGATCTTGTTTCGCTGCCTTTTGATACCAGAAGAATGCTTTATTTTTATCTATTTGTGTACCTGTACCATGTTTGTACATGTATGCTAGGTTGATTTGAGCGTTAATATCACCTTGTTGCGCTGCGTTTTGGTACCAGTAGAAGGCATTGTTTAGATCTTGTAAAACACTTTCGCCTTTATGATACATTACTCCTAGAGTGTATTGGGCAATGGCAACTCCTTGATCGGCTGCTTTTTGGTACCAATGGAATGCCTGGTTTAGATCTTTTTGAGTTCCTTCACCATTGGCATACATAAGACCAAGATTGAATTGAGCATCGGCAAACCCATGGTCAGCTGACTTATGAAACCAATAAAAAGCTTTGCTTAAATCTTTTTGAGTTGCTTCACCATAATAGTACATAAATCCTATACTATGTTGAGCATAAGCATATTCTTGATCTGCTGCTTTTTGAAACCAGTAGAAGGCTTTACTTAGATCTTTTGGAGTACCATTACCTTTGTCGTACAAATTTGCTAAATTGAATTGAGCTTCGGCCATTCCTTGGTCGGCAGCTTTTTGGTACCAGTAGAAAGCCTTGTTAAGATCTTTTATAGTACCTTTCCCATTTTTACACATAATTCCAAGATTATTTTGGGCATTGGCAATTCCTTGCTCAGCAGCTTTTTCGTACCAATGATAGGCTTTGTAAGGATCTTTTTGAGTTCCTTCACCTTCAAGGTACATATATCCCAAACTATGTTGAGCATCAGCAACTCCACGCTCTGCCGCTTTATGGAACCAATAGAATGCTTTGTAAACATCTTTTTGAGTTCCTTCACCATTATAGTACATAAATGCGATTTTGGATTGAGCTTTTATCGCTCCTTGATCAGCTGATTTTTGAAGCCAGTAGAATGCCTTATTTAAATCTTTTAGGGTGTCTTGACCTTGGTAGTACATTAATCCTAGAACATATTGAGCAAATAAACCACCTTTTTCGGCCTCATGTTTAGTAATTTCAAAATTTGATTGCCCAGAAATATTAACAATAAAAATTAATGGTAGTAGAAATAATAATCCTATTCTCATATTTTGGGGTAAATTTGATGATTTTCTAACAAATAATTGAGAGATTATGTTCTGTTTCATTGCGCCTGACAAATTTAGTGCCTTTGGAACACAGCTTATGAAGAAAGGGATTTGCGTATATGGATGGAAGAGAGATAAGTTATGAGATAGGAGTTATGAGAGATGAGATATGAGAGATGAGATATGAGAGATGAGATGTGAGAGATTAGTTATGAGAGTGGCGTTGTGAGAGAGGCGTTATACAGAAGGTTTAGGTAACATTGAAGTTTCAAACTTCGATGATTCGAGTTTCTTGCAAACAAGTTTACAAGTCCAGTGAGGGGCCATCTTGTAGACAAGTTTACAGGTCCAATAGGAATGATAAGTGATTTATTTTTTGAATACTTTTATTTTGTAAAGGGGACCAAAGATGTTGTGGATTTGAGCATAGGTTTCTTAGGGGCAGAATGAAAAGCACAAATGGTGTGGAATGGTGTAAAAGGAAGCTATGATTTCTTTGATATGTAAAGGATAGATTACATTCTATACCGAAATGAATTTCGGCAACCATTAAAACTTAACTACTTACTTAATGGAATATGGGTAGGGTTTGGGTGGAAAACATGACGTTGATACATATTCACTTCTGTTGTGTCATTAAAACCTGAGGAATCTGAAACTCTCGTTAATAATGACAGAATTTAGGAATGATAATGTAATGTAACGAATGAAATGATGAAGGTGTGCTGGAAGTTGTCTCTGGGTATTTGGGGATCGCTAGTACAAGTTTTTTATAAGGTGTGACAATCTTGCAATTTGACCATTATAAATTGGTGAAATGTCGTTTTTCGTATCATAATCAAATATAATCGTATCAAATCGTATCAAAAATGGACAATATTGGATGGTTTTTGCCTATTTGCCAGTTATTATTAACTAACCAAATTATTGTTAATGATGAAACATAACTTATAAGTTGATTAAGCCTTGCTTAACCATTTATTTGACCTTACAAATAGTTTCTTTTACCATTTCATCAATACCTAGTAAAAATGTAATTTACATATTCGACGGCTATGGTATCATAAATTTTGTCTGGATTTTCATTCAGGATTCTTCTTACTACTTCTAAGGGATCGTCGGACTTACATAGTCCATTGGAGTAGTAATTTAGCGAGTCTGTTGTGGCGTGTTTATCACTTCTGAGTGTGAATTCCTGACAGAAGTTTAACTCTAATAGATCGTTGTTTATATTTATGATGTAGTTGGGGCGCGCATCAAAAATGATTTGATTACCAGACAATTTGTAATTCGTGAGTAGGGTATCTAAAGGTAATATGCGGTCAACCCCCACGGTGTCAAGGTAGCCAAAGTATAATTTTGCACTGTTGTCTGTTATAAATTCTATCGATCTCAACATGCCTTTGGTGAAATCATTTTTAATGATAAAATTGAGACTATCTGCTATGACGCTATTCGGTCTGTTAAAAGTACCAAGGGTGTCTGATATTTTCTTCAGATTTTGGGTGAGTGAGTCTATGACAATAAAGTGTTTTTCATACAAATTTGGGCTGTTAAACCTATAAGAGCTTGGAAACAATGAAAGAGCCGTCTCGGTTTTTGAACAAGAAATAGCAAGTGTAAGTAGAAATAAAACCAATAAAGGATAAAGATTTCTGTTTATAAAATTCATTTTTATTTTAGTTTAACGATGCAAAAGTAAGCTGAATATTTCTTTTACTATCTATTTTACGGTACTTATTTATGGTCAACATCTTTGCGAACCTATTCTCATAACGGTATTTCTGAGTAATATATTTTATTTGGGCAATGTGATAAAATGGTGATTTCATTTTTAGGGCGATATGACTAAGCTTTTAAGGATGGAATGTTTTAGACCTTTGAACAAAACTACTAACTATGTTTAAATAAGTTTCAAATCTTAGTCTACTCCTAAAAATATTGGAAAATCAATAAAATAAACGTTATTATTAAAGGGATATTAATTATTATTAACTGAAGTTTCCGAAGAAATTCATAATTGAGAAATTACAAATGTTGCACTTCATTTTCATAATAGTGGAAGAAATTATGATAGCAAATTGATTTTAACGTCTTTTTCTTTTGTTCACGCTAAAGTCGTGACAGGCTTTGACACAAAAGAAACATGCGCCGCGGCGCACAAGGCTGTTTCATTTTCTTAACGCCAAAACTTCAAAAAATAGCTAAACCGAAAAAACTCGCTTTAGGATTTGGTAGCTCGTAATTTGGCTTTAAAGGCACTACGTTCATAATTACTCGTTTTTACATTCGTATTAGCTCGAACAGTTTTCGCTTCTTAACGCCTTTTTTTGAAGTTTTGACTAAAAATGAAAAGGTCTGGTTCAGACAACACATTAGGAAATATACAAAACAAAAATGTATATTATTTTAATAAAGGAATTCAGATAATGACAAAAATAACAGATAATTAAGATTACATGCTACAAAATGGACATTTGCGTGCAAGGGTCATTAAACATTTCAACTAGAATTAAGGCACTTACATTTATTTATTCGTCGCCTCATGCCGGCTGGGCAAATACTTTTTGCATTGCCGAGTCCACTCTAAAAAGGTTATGA
>DLGT01000064.1 GCA_002482845.1 Saprospiraceae bacterium UBA7687 | reverse complement strand
TTTTTAAATGTTTAATAAATTATTTTAAATATGTGAACTACACCCTAATAACAAATGGATATCTTCAAAAGGGACACGTTCCTCGTAAAAAATGTTTGATCAAACAAATTTATGTCTTTGGGCTATATTTTTATAGGAATGGTGGGGAATAGTTTTGGGTGTTTGGTGAGAATGATAAAAAGAGATCTAAATAATCTCTAAAATTGTTTCAACATAATTTTATTATCATAACTGTTTTTTTCCATTATAAAGGGTGCGTTTCCTATCCATTTGAAATTTTGTCTTTCATAAAATGAAATTGCACGTTCGTTTGTAACTAGAACCCAAAGCCACATTTCGCTGTAACCTTTAGACTTTAAAGTATTTACTGCTTCAGTTAGTAGTTGATAACCAATGCCTTGCCCACAAAACCAATCTAAAATGTAAAGCTTATTAAGTTCAGGTGCATCAATATGGTCTATCGGGCATTTTTTATCAAAATCAATTTGTACCACACCAACTAAATTTTCCATATAAACGGCAACAATCAATGCGTCTGGGCTAACTTCAATTACATTTTGAAGTCTTTCTACAGAAAACTGATGAACTACAAAATTTGCAAACTCATCTGATACACCTTCCTTGCCATAAGTTTGAATATAAACTGTCTTGAAAAGAACTGATAGTTTAATAGCATCACTTGGATTTGCTTTTCTGTAAATTATTTTTTGTTCCATTGTTTATTTGTTATGAATTGTAGTTTTTTATTTTTTCTCCAATGTAATTAAGAGCATTGTTGTATGTTTCAATTCCGTGGCCAACATTTTCATATACTTTTATATCTTTTAGTGTTTTGATGTGTTTTTTTGCATTTTCCAAAGATTTTTGGTAAGGAAACAATAGATCTTTATCGCCAAGCATTAAAAAAATATCAACTTTTACTTCATCGAGTTGGCTTTCCATAAAATAAGGCTTCTGTGTATTGTCTTTATACCTGCTTATTGCAAAAAACTCATAGTCCACAAGCATCTTTTCTGAAAAGTCCGAAAGTTGGTGATTTGGTTTTGAGAAGACCGCTTTATCAAGAAATTTTAAAACATTTTTTTTCGTGGGATTTATAATTGGTAGTAGATTGTAATATAGATTTTTGAGAGTCAGGGAAAATGGTTGCAAGCAGCCAGGATTTAATAAAAAAGCTGATTGGACTTTTTCAGGGCTCACTATGGCTAGTTTCATACAGATGAGTCCACCAAAAGAAGCACCTGCGATAAATGCTTTTTTAATATTTAATTTATCCATAACTTCAGTGGCCCAGATGCCATAATCCATTGATTTGATATTTGGTGTTGCCCCATTACTTAAGTTTGGTAGACCGTTAGTTTCTACCATAAAAATTCGCATTTTATGGTTGAGATTATCCAGACCTTTGTCAAAGTCCCATATCAAACTAGTCGTTCTAGCACCAGGGAAAATTACCAATGTGTCCAATTGTTCATCATGTGTGTTTAGTCCCCAAACACATGTACTACCAAGCGATGTTTCTATTAGGTAAGGTTCATATTGCCTAGCATTTTTTTGCTCTAATTTTTTGACCCAATCTTCAAAGTATTTTCTATCAATTGGTTCGTCTTTAAAGTACGACTTATTATGTATTATCATTATATGGATATGGACTGTTGAATTATCAATGCAGCAACAAAGCTATATCTCCTTAAACTATTATTATAATTTTTGGAGTAATTCTTTATTCTTCCACATACTCCAATATATCCGCTGGTTGGCAGTTAAGTACTTTACAAATGGATTCTAAGGTGCTAAATCGAATGGCTTTGGCCTTACCTGTTTTTAAGATAGATAAGTTTGACAGCGTCAAATCGACTTTTTCTGAAAGTTCATTTAATGACATTTTGCGTCGTGCCATCATGACATCTAGGTTTACTACTATTGGCATGGTGTTATACTGTTAAATCGTTTTCATTTTTTAATACTATTCCTTTTTTGAATATATGACCTATTAAATATAATAGCTAAATCTAGCTTTTTGAAAATAGTCATTATTTGGTAAAATAGAAAAGCCTTTAAGGCTATATCTACAATTGAAAATACATCTCTTATTAGATTATGCATGTGTCCTAATCCACCATAATCAGTATTAGCATTTTGGTTACTTACAAGATCTGATATAGATAAAAACATAACTTGCACTCCTGCAAAACATAATAGAATAAAACCGATCTGTGATAAGAATTTTAGTGTATTTAGAATTAATTTTGACATATCTTTTGACTTTATTTGAAATTTAATTTCCTAAGGTAAATAACTTAAAAAGTGACATTTTGCGTCGTGCCAT
The DNA here is from genome assembly GCA_002482845.1 of Saprospiraceae bacterium UBA7687. Lineage (GTDB taxonomy): Bacteria > Bacteroidota > Bacteroidia > Chitinophagales > Saprospiraceae > OLB9. The sequence goes on along the minus strand of DLGT01000064.1, from coordinate 8,887 downwards.
CATGACATCTAGGTTAACTACTATTGGCATGGTGTTATACTGTTAATTCGTTTTCTGCTTGAATTTCAATACCTTTCTTGAAAATATTGGCAATTACATAAATGATTGCTGCCATAAGAATAAATGCTTGACTATCTACCCAAAACTGGTTTAGTTTATCTATTACATAACCATGATGAGACAAGTTCGTAGCTGTTTGGCTTGCAACAAAACTTAGTATTCCTATAGTAAAGGTGATGTTGCTGATTTGTAAGATTTTTTTAGCTACAAAACTGCTAAATGGTTTGGACAAATCTAATTTGTCGAGTAACTCGATCACTAAATAAAAAAGTATTGCTTTGAGTAATGCAATGAATAATACAAAACTGTACATGCCGTAAAAAGCCCATTTATTTTCTTGATACATAGATTGTAAATCAAGTTTTTGGTAAAGTTTACCCACGAATTCAGGATTGTAAACATTGAAAACAAAGTTGACAATGAGTGCACCGGCTTCGATAGATAATCCAACAAAAACGATCCAAGCAAAAATGTGCAGCGCTTTAAAGATGAAGTTGTTCATGATGATTATTATTGTTTATGATTAAATTATAACGCAAAAGTAATAAATAATTATTGATAAACAATAAATTTGTAATTTATTTCAAAAAAAAATAAAGTTAGCTTTTATCAATAGGCTTTGCTTTGAACAGTCTTTAATGTTTTTTTTAATTTGATTCAAGTATTATAAGCGTAGCATAAAATGGGCTTTGTTGAAAAACATATTCTGATAAGTATAAACTGTCGTCACCACTCTATGCACTACTTCTTTAAGTTTATCAAAACTATTTGGTTTGTTGATATACACATTTGCACCATTAATTAATGTTTCTTCAATATCGTTTTCTGACATAGATGTAGAGAAAATAGCAATCATAATGTCTTTCCATTTATCATTAGCTTTGATTTCTTTTAAGCATTCATGCCCGTTTTTTCTTGGCATATTGATATCTAGGAAAAGAAGATGGGGCAAATTTTGCTGCTCTTGAGTCAGATAATCTATTAGTTCAACACCATCATTTACCGTGTAAACCTTGGTTTCTATTTTTAATTCTTTTAAAGCATCCAAAAAAAGAAGACGATCGTTTTCTTCATCATCAGCAAAAACTATTCTTAATGGTCCGTCTAGCATGAAATTAAATTTTTTAGGGTAGATAATATTGTAAGAGAAAGGTTTTATTTATTGCAAGGTTTCTTCTTGTTTGCGTTTTGCATTTACTATTCGCAAAAAGGCAGATGGTGTTAATCCTGTTACTTTTTTAAAATTATGGCTAAAATGAGGTGTACTGCTGTAATTGAGTTTCCAACCAATTTCGGAAATGGTAAAATTATTAGAGACTAATAATTGTTTAGCCCTTTCTGTCTTTTGGAGTTGAATGAAAGACTCAATAGTAGTGTAGGTCACACTTGAAAAAAGATTCGCGATGAATGCATAGTTTCGACCTAGTTTGTCCGCTAAAAAGGCTGACGTTGTCAATGGTAATTTATCTTCCGTAAAAATCATATCTATTATAGCATCTTTTATTTTTTGAACCATCATACTTTTTTGATTTTCAACGATTTCAATACTCCAACTTTTTAGAGAAGTATTCAAATTTGAAATTGTATGTTCTGAAATCGGTTCTTCTATTGCTATTTCAAACAAACTATTCAAAGTATACTTTATATCTAATTTTTTTAATTGTTCTTGAAGAACTTGTTTACAAACTGCATTGATGTCGTAAGTGATGTACAGTACCATGGTTTTGAGATTTTCAGGGTGTTTGGTTTATGGGTAAATATATATCAAAAGTGGCTCCTTTATTGAGTTCTCCGGTTGCCGTAATGTAACCATTATGATTCTCAATGATGTTTTTTACGATGGCAAGTCCAATACCAGTACCTGCAACTTTATGTTTGCTGTGTAAACGTTGAAACACTTCAAATATGCGTTCTTTGTATTGGGGTTCAAATCCAATGCCGTTGTCACTAATGGTGAAATGGTGAAATTGCATTCCCTTTTTATGTTTTGCCCCAGCAACTTGACTGGAATCAACTATTTCACTTGTGATTTTTATATATGGATTTTCATCCGGTTTAGAAAATTTAAGAGAATTGCCAATCAAGTTATACATCATTTGCCTAAATTGAAACGGAATCACTAATGCATCACCTAATTCAGCTACATCAATTATGGCATTTTTTTGAAGAATAATTTCTGCTAACTCTTCAATCACTTGGTCAATGATTTGGTTGATGTTGGTGCTTTTAAATTTGGGTATTTCGGTTTTTGTTCTTGAATAGGTAAGTAAATCTGCAATAAGATTTTGCATTCGTTTGGCAGCATTATTCATCTTTTCAAAGTAAATATGGCCCTCAGGAGATAAATTTTTATCTTCCATTTCCCTGATTCGAGTAGTAAATATTTGTATCTGTCTTAGAGGCTCTTGTAGGTCGTGGCTTGAAATGTAATTAATTGATTCTAATTCTTTATTAATTTTTTCAAGGGTAATATTTTTTTCTTCAAGTTGTTTTGTCACTTTTTTAATTTCGCTAATATCTTGATAAGATGCTAACGTGAATTTTTTATTTCCAATATCAAATACTTCGAAATTAACTGTAGCTATAAATGTGTCTCCATTTTTTTTAGTATAAAGAATTTCAAAACCATTTTCAAACATTTTTTCTTTTAACTTCAACAATAGTGTTGCCCTCTCTTCTGCCGGCAATACCTTTAACTCTTCCAAAGGGCGCTCTTCTTGTAGAGAATTCATAATGATGGATATCAATCTTTCGTTCTCCTCTGTGGAAATTATGCCTAATTCTTCAGTAGAACGTCCGATCACTTCTTCTTTAGTGAATCCAAATGATTGATAAAAAAGACTATTGGCATAAATAACTTGGTTAGTCTCTATTTCAGCAAAAGACATTGCAATTGGGTTATTATCAAATATTTTTAGATATCGTTCCCCGCCTTTTATTAGATTTTCGTTTTTGTTTTGAAGTTCAAGATTAGATTCTTCCAATTTTAATTTTAGCTGATTAGAAACATCAAGTGCCTTGTCCAGCCTAAAGTATGAAATAAAAAGTATGAGCAAAGCACCTAAGGAAAGCAATACATTCAGCAATGGAGTAGTATACGCTAGACGGTCAAAATGTTTCGTTCGCTGTTCAAGCAGTTGATATTCAATTGCTGACATTTTATTTATTTCCTGAATTAGATTTTCCGTTTGATGAAATCCAGTTGTTAGGCTCGATTTAAAGGCTGGCGATATTTGAACTGATTGGTACGTCTCTGACATCGATCTGAAATTCAAAAATTTTTTATTGACCAGTTTTCTCAAATATTTAACGTTTTTATTTTGGAGCTTATTATCTTGTGTCAAACTGTCCACAACATCCAATTCTTCTACAATCGTCTGAAAATCTTGGTCCCTTTTTGAAAGCAAAGCTGAATCTCCAACTAGTAGGTAAGTTTTATGATTGCTTCCGGCATCAATTAAGGACTTGGCAATTCTTTGGAGTGAATCCGAGACTTTACTTGTATGACTTACCATATGGGAGGAATCAATCAGATGTACTAATTGAAAATATGCATAAAATGAGATGGCAACTAAAAAAATAGTAGTAAAAAAATAAACAACTCTAATTTGTAATATAGAACCACGAATTCTATCCCTCATGTAATATTTGTCAATTTAAACTTAAAAAAAAGTTATCAATTGATGTTTTCTCACCTATGGATGGTTGGTCCATAAGCAACACAGTTTCAATAGCTTTTTTTAGGAGTTGGAATGATCGGGGCTTACAAATGAAATAATTTGCCCCCAATAAATAAGATTTTTCTATGGCTGACTGGCAGTCCGTTGTAGAAAATATGACTACCATTATATCCTTCAATTTATGTGTATTTCTGATTTCAGCTAAACACTCATAACCATTTTTACGTGGCATGTTTAGGTCAAGAAATATAGCATGAGGTGGAGGTGGAACAGTTTTGTCTAAGGTTGTCATTAACTCCACTCCATCCTCCGATTGTGTCAGATGTGTCGGAATGGTTAATTGCTGAAGTGCGTCTTCAAATAATTCACGATCAATAACATCGTCATCTGCAAGGAAGATATTTTTCATTTGGGAAAAAAATTAAATACTTTAAATTTGAGAGGTAAAATGTGATTATTATACAAATTTACATATTTATTTGATACTTTTACAATATTATTACATTTATAATATATTTATAATCTAGAATTTCCTTATGAATTTTAACAACTGCAAGTCCAATACTCTTTGTTGCATTTTATGCTTTCGATAATAAATGTTAGATTTTTATTTTTCAACGTTTGTACAAATTTGTTGTAGATGGTTAAATATAATTTTTATTACATATAAGCAACAACAACAATGTAAGATATCAAAATCCCTTTGTTTAAAAAAATAATTAAAATAACATTTCTAAAATATCGTTGGTGCGTTGCTCACTTTGGAAAGAGTGACTCTAGAATATGACGCAAATTTAGGCATAGTTTATTTTTTATTGTTTATAAAAAAAAGTAAAAGTTTTATATAATTTATCTATTCTTTGTTGCTTTCGCTTTACTCTTATCCTAGTCTTTAGTTAATGATATATTTCTATTGAGATAATAAATGGAATATAATTCTAAATAATTGAGTCCACTCCGAAAACACAAATTGGTTGATAATCAGACGTTTTTTACCCTGACCTAAAGGTAAACTTCAGATTATCATTGCAGTAAGAATCTAGATTTTTCATTTTATTTGAACTAAGGACTTTTCGGAGTAGACTCATAATTAGTTTTAAACAGTTTCAAATCAGACAACCCAATAATATCTATTAATTTTCTTTTCAAACGTTTTTATTAAACATCACAGTTTTTTCTTTTAGAGATATTTTCCCAACTGAATACCCATATGGTGTTAATTCCTTTTTGAAATTCAAAAAAGAGTGATCGATGTCAAAACCAAGAATGTTATGTATTTCTTCAAAAGTCAGTTTTATTTGGGCATTGGCATTCGTCTGAAGATATTCCCACAATGTATTATATTTACTCATAACTTGTCAATTTTAATTTTTATTGGATAAACATATATTTCTAATAAGATAATTTTGCTATTCGATGTCAAAATGTTTCATTACACGCAAAATCCTTAAAGTATTCCACCTGCTAGGTCTTCCAGCTTTGTCCATTATGAAGTGTACTTGTCCAGGATGTGCAGCTTGCATATTCCATGTGCCATCTTTATTCTGTTTTTTACGGAGATAGGCTACAGCTTCCGACATTCTATCATCCCAAGTTATTCCTGAATATTGAAAATAATCCATTGCTCTGAGAATGTCATACTTCCATCTGCATGGATAAGTTAATTTTAAAAAGCTTTTATCAATGATAAGACCTGTCCGATCAGATATAAAAAGTTGATGTAAAAGGATAAACTCTACAGATGATTTTATAGCATTTGAAATTTCTTCTCTTCTATAGGTGTAATTTGCTCTTTGAAATTCAGTAAACCCTTCAAGGACTGATATAGTAGAATGCAATGAGCTGTGGGTAGCGCCACTTCTCGATGTCCTACAGTTGAACCCACCGTCTTTCATGATTTCACCTAGAATACTGTCGACAACGGAAGATAGTTTGTTTTCAGGTGTTTTAAAATAAGACGCATAATTCAGAAACATACCATTTACACAGACATCACTTCTTTGTGCTGTACTTGGACCTAAACGGATACCTCCATCTAGCGCTTTCTCGTTTTGTAAGATAAGGTTAATCGTGTATTGCACAACATCATTGTCAGGAGAGAGGCATAAGTTGCGAAGATCTAGTAGTGTATAGTGGGTAGAAATCCATTTTGGCTGATAAAAGTCGTCTCCCCATTGGCCATTTGGATGTTGTTTTAATAAGAAATTATATCCCCATCCTTCCATTTCAATTTTGTCTTGAAGTTCTTTATTATCAACACCCAACAAATCACGCCAAACTTGGTATTGTATAGAAACATCACCTTCCAATAACCATGCGATGATTTGTTGATTATTCATTCGTAAAAAAATCTAGTAATATGAAAACACTAACTCTTTTAATACTAACTTTACTTTTGCCATCTTTCTAGAGAAGGAATCGATCTTGTTGCTAGCCACGCAAAAATGCTGTTCATACCATCTTTTTTCATTTCTGCGATGCAGTATTTTTGCATCTTCTCAGGCGTGTCAATCTCTAAGGGTGTCAGAAAATCTCCCTTTTCATAACACATAGAACAATACTTCTTACTGATCGATCCGTCTTTTTCAGTTCCACCACCTTTTTTGTCTTTTTTTAGTGGAAAACCACAGCTTTGGCAAAATTTGTATTCCTTCATTGTGTATTTTGTTTATTGGAGCATGATAATGTTTGGCACATTTTATTTACAAACAACAAAGTTAAGTCTGTGCTTGGGAATATCATAATATTTGGACGTTTCTTTCGAATAGGAAAATACATTTTGTTAATTGGTAGGTCTAATGCATAAAAATAAATACTCAAAGTAGATCAATTGAATAATTTAGTATAGAGTCCACTCCGAAAACACAAGTTGATTGATAATCAAACATTTTTCACCCTGACCATAAAGGTAAATTTTTGATTATCAATGAAGTAGGAATAAATATTTTTCATTTTCTTTGAACTAAGGACTTTTCGGAGTTGACTCATATTTGTATTTTATTATTTCAATACTTTTCGGAGTTGACTCATCTTTTTAATTTTAAACCATTCCAAATAGCAAACAAATGTATAGCTAGGGTTTGTACTTTCATAATTTTTGGGAGGAATGTTATTTAGTATATATTAAAAATTAATGGAGATTAGCTTACTGTGATTTCGTTCAATGTAATTAAAAAGATCCCTAAATAATGATTGGTAAAAGTATTTTTGTTGCTTTTTAAGTAACGATCATTGATATTTATTACTTTTATGGTTTGAAATTTTATATGAGTCTCTATCCAATAGTGTTGTTATTACTGGTGACAGGACACAAAAAAGAAGTAACGTTTTTGTCTAATGTAGGTGCAAGTAGTTTGGACAAAGCAAGAAAATTAAATGAACTGTTTAAAAAATCGCTCACATTGTAATCTTTTTGGACCATGATACAAAAAATAGAACCGTATAGGCTTATGAGTATTTATAAAGAAGTTTACAAATATGGAATTTCAGTTTTGGAAGAGATGACTGACTATGAAATTTTACAGATTAGAGAATATGCTTCTAATGTATTTATAAGAGGTCAAGAAGCAGCCTTTATGTTGTATTCAGCATATTTAAATCCAAATAATGATTACCTAAAGCAAATTCCTGAAGAGTATAAAAATGGAAGGGAAATTGAATACATAGGTCTAAATCACGTAAATCACTATTATGAGGCATTCCATGTATTGAAAACAATTGAAAGGTACTTTGAATCAAAGCAAATAAAAGAAAAAGTAGAAAAAACATCTGTAGAAAGTCAAATCCTAAAAAAACAAGAAACTAAATTTGCTGAAAAGTATTACTCTTTTTTTCATTTAATGTTGGTCCATGAAATAAGAATTGTAAAGGAGTTTGGAAGAGACAATAATGATCATTACCTAAAAAAAGAACTAATTCAGTATGGACAAGATAATTATGGTACAGGGCAGGGATTTTACAGAAAGTACCTTGATTTCTATGAAAAATGGAATAAAAAGGCAGAAATAGCTAAGGATTTGGGTAGAGGGTATAAAGCTAAAATTATCAAAATCAGTGGTAATGATAGTAGGGTAATAGAAAAATTAAAAGAATATCCGAACTAAAATAGTTTACCTTAATCAAATTGCATAAAGTTGAAAAACAACACATTACATTAGGTATAAATACCTGAAAAATACCTTCTATCAAATTATTTTTTTACAGTTTGCATTGGATATAATTTTGCATCAAAATAAATATTATAGATGAAAAATGTAATTTTAAGTACAAGAGACATTGATGTTTTTGTTTGTGATGTAGCAAATGAAGTTATTCGAAAAATTGATTTATGGCATAGAAGCGATACACATCGTCGTGATAAAATGTCGAAGGAACATTTTACTAAACGTGAAGCGGAGACGGAATTATCTTGCAGTGTCCACATGATCAACAAATTAATTCAGCAAGGTCACCTGAATAAAATCAAAATCGGGGTTAAGGTATTAAACACACATGAAAGTCAAGCCAGAAATCTTACCACCAAAAAGGGGCGAAATAGTTTAAATAACAGAATCCAACCTTTAAAAACAACTTCAAATGTGGCAATCAATGATTCAAGATTACAAGCTCAATTTCAAATAGTGTTCAATGGATTTTTAAAAAGTCCATGTACAATGAAAGAATTATCTATAATCACAGGTATTGATAGGGCGAACATTTGCCGGTATGTAAGGATATTAAGGCTTGCCGGTAAGATAGCCATTTACAAAAAAGTATATTGCAGTATTACAAAGCATAAAGCAAATTCATACACTACCAACCCTGAATTGATGCCGGTATCAAAACAGTTAAAATTGTTTTGATATAGAAAGTTATAAAATAGTAATTCAACTTTCCTACTTTTTTGCCATAGGAACTTTCATTCAGAGTAATAAAGGTATGAATTATGTTTAAAGTAATTGTTGTTAATAGCAATGACATTAAATAAATAAAGCCCAACAAATTAATGTTAGGCTTTACTTTTGTAGCGAGAGCAGAACCTGTGCCGCCTTAGCGGTAACTCGAACCTACGACTGTAAATAAAAAAAGCCCAACAAATTAATGTTAGGCTTTACTTTTGTAGCGGGAGCAGAGCCTGTTCCGCTTTAGCGGTAACTCGAACCTACGAT
>DLGT01000029.1:379-7615 GCA_002482845.1 Saprospiraceae bacterium UBA7687 | reverse complement strand
CAAGGATTAATATAGCTATTAATCCATTTAATACTGCTGGTCCAGATGTAAACATTAGTTCGTGTGTTGGATCGGTCATTGACATTTTGTCAATAGTAAATACTCCAAACAAAACTGGAATTGTTTTAAATCATGATAATCACATTGGCTTGAATGGTAGCGTGTGGACTACAAATGGAATACAGCCAGGTCTATTTACATTTTATTATGTTATACAAAACGTTTTACCTTGTCCAAACGATACGGCTAGGATTAACATAAGTCTGCAAAACTCTCTAAATCCTGGAGTAGATCAAACAAATACATTTTGTGAAGGGGAAACCTTAAATTTGAATGATTATATAGATGTTAATGCTGATGCTGGAGGTACTTTTTTCTTTCAAAATCAACCTATTGTGAATGGTGTATTCACACCTACAGGGGCAGGAAGTTCGTTTGAATTTATCTATGAAGTTGGAGATGGCATATTGTGTCCTAAAACCAGTGCTATAATTACCCTTACCAAAGTTTCAAAGCCTAATGTTTCAATTACTGGTTTTGATCAAATCTGTGAAGGAAGTTGTAATGTTCTGAATATAAACCAGTCAAGTGGTGGTCCAGCTAGTGTTTTTATTGGAGCTTCTTCTATTCCTTCAGGAATTAGTGTAAATCAAGAAATCATGTTGACCAGTCCAATAGGAACGACTGATATAAATATATGTGTCGGAGTTGGCCAGCCGTTTTCTATAAACCAATGGCCAGCAAACGAGACAGTTACGTTTCAGATTGATAGTATAGTGGTAGAAAGTAATAGAACTTGTGTGTTTTCATTAAATACCACTTTTGATTTTGAAACGCTGCTACCTCTTGAATTCGATATTAATCCAGTATTATGTGATAAAGATACTTTTTCAATTGGTGGAGAAATATTTACTCAATCCAGATCTACAGGTAGTGTGAAGGTGTTTTCTAATGATGATATTAGCTGTGATACCATCTATAATGTCAATGTCACTTTTTATCCGCCATCTATGGGCGTTTTTGAAGCGAGTTATTGTGATGAAACTAAGATAATCGATATCGGTGGCGAAATTTTTAACATAAATAGGCAAGAAGGGAGTGTAATTCTTGAAAATGAATCTGTAAACGGTTGTGATAGTTTGGTCATGGTTCAACTGAATTACACAAGTTTTGAAGCTTTTGATACTTTAATTTATGGTTGTGATATTGAAGATATAAAATTTACTATTGAATCAGCGTCTCACTTAGGACCATATGATATTTCTGTAAATGGAACTATACAAGCTCCTGTATTGACTTTGCCATATACAACATCGCTTTTGCCAGGCATCAATACCATTATAATTGCAAATATGGAAGGATGTGAAGAGACCATAAATTTGATGGTAGAAGATGTTTCCATTCCAGAAGTCATTTTAAGTCAACAAGCAAATCCAGATGGGACTATCCAGTTGATAGTAGTAGCTTCTAATTCCATTTATGATTTAAATTGGTCTCCGGCTATTACTCTCAGTTGCAGTGATTGCACTGATCCATTAGCCTTACCGTTAGTTACTACTACATATACATTATCTTATTTATACGGGGATGATTGTAGTGATAGTAAACAAATAACAGTAGAAGTTAAAGAGATTATAACAGATTTACCTAATATTTTCAGTCCAAATGGCGATGGGTCTAATGATGTTTTCAAAATCTTATTAAGTCCAGAAATGAAGCAAATAACACAGTTTTCAATTTATGACAGATGGGGCTCCAAAGTTTTTAGCCAATCAAATATTATAGATGATACAAATAATAATGGATGGGATGGAAGCTATAATGGAAACTTTGTATCTCCTGGAGTTTATGTATACTTTTATGAAATCGAGTATTTAAATGGAAAGGTCGAGACGTCTAGTAATACATTAACTTTAATTAAGTAGTCAAATTATTATTAATATATTGATATTTTTAGTTGATTAAATATGTTAAATACAAACGGTCATTTAATTTTTAATAATAGGTGTTATTTTGCTTAATAAAGCCCCAAGATTTTATTGGAATTTGCTAAATGCCCTGTTTTATTGACTTTTGATGTTGTTTAGAAGTACTATAAGATGTTTTGATGTAGTGTTGATGTAGTTTTATTTTCTTTTGTCCATTGATTTTAAAGTTACATTTGCATGTTTTTAATATATGAGATTTATCAATATGTTTTGATTAGTTTAATATTTAGAATTTTTATTTAAGGTCATTTGTCTCAATTTTTAGATTACTACACTTAATTCAAAATTTAAGTGTATCGTAAGTCACATTTTTTAGTGTTATCATCTTACATCATTTGTATTTTGGGTTATATATTTTCAATAACCGGAATTTCATTAAATGAGTATTTGTTTTACATTTTTTCAAAATCATTTTTTTTCAAATGCCATGATTGGTTTACTGATGGATACATTTGTGAATTTATTTGATATTTGTAAAGATGTGATTTTAAAATGTAATAAAGTACTCGAGTTATCATTTTTTAATAACCAACTATATTCAATCTCATGAGAGTAGATGAACCTAACGTGAATTGTGATCAATTTACATCTAACCAATCATCATCCTGTAGTGGTATACAGCGATTTGAAACTGGCAAAGATTTTAAATTCAAGATCCCTATTTTTTTCTATTTTATTCTTTTCAGTTTTACTTTTGTAAATAATATTTATGCGCAACCAGCCACACCAGCTGGATTTGTGGCAAATCCTAGTCCAAATGCAGGACAAGTCTTTTTGGCTTGTGGACCTAATCAGGTCGGGATGAATGATATTGTGTATAGACTTTTTTATTCACCAACTGCAACTGCTCCTGCTAATCCCTTAACTGCGACTCAATATGTCTTCGGTACGACTGCGGGTGACGGTAATGGAACAGCTGCTTTTGGATTCAATATTTCTGGGCTTATTCCCGGTACGCCTTACACATTTTGGTTGTATCAGTATAATTCAGTTACTATGCAGTATTCTGTGGCTCCAGCAATTGCAATGCAAAATTCAGGAGTTGCGGGACCTCCAGCAACACCTGCTGGTTTTGTGGCTAATCCTAGTTCAGGTTCAGGTGAAGTATTTTTAGCTTGTGGACCTAATCAGGTTGGTATGAATAACATTGTATATAGACTTTTTTATTCTCCAACAGCAACAGCACCAGCTAATCCGCAAACAGCTACACAATATACATTTGGATCTACTGCAGGTGATGGAAATGGAACAAATGCTTTTGGCTTTAATATTTCTGGGCTTACACCAGGAACACCTTATACATTTTGGTTGTATCAATACAATACTATGACAATGCAATATTCGGTGACTCCGGCCATTGCAAATCAAACTTCTGGTGGTACTTCTACGCCTGTCACATCACCATATTGTGCTACCCCTGTTCTGCATTTTGGTGGTGATGCAGGTTCAAATATACTTTTGACTATAAAAAACACTGGTGCAAACTCAATGGAAGTAAGGGCTGTATCTGCCAACGCTGATCCAGTTGATCTTTTGATTGTAAATGGTGGTTCTGGAGCGGTCATTTCTCCTGCTACTAATCCTTCTGCTGGCGTTTACTTAATTACACTCACATGGGCGGGAGCCCCTCCTGCAAATGTAAATTTAAATGTATTATGGAGTAAAGTAAGTTTTGGGGGTAATTGGCAGTTGAGTATGGCAAATATAAACATTCCGTTTGCTGCAACTTGTCCTGCTACGGCTCCTACTTCACCGTATTGTGCGACCCCAGTTTTACATTTTGGAGGAGATCCAGGTTCAAATATACTTTTGACTATAAAAAACACTGGTGCAAATTCAATGGAAGTTAGGGCTGTATCTGCAAATGCTGATCCGGTTGATCTTTTGATTGTAAATGGTGGTTCTGGAGCGGTCATTTCTCCTGCTACTAATCCTTCTGCTGGTGTATATTTAATAACACTTACATGGGCGGGTGCTCCTCCTGCAAATGTAAATTTAAATGTATTATGGAGTAAAGTAAGTTTTGGAGGTAATTGGCAGTTGAGTATGGCAAATGTAGATATTCCATTTGCTGCAACTTGTCCAGCTGCTCCATTACCTACTACACCGAGTAGTAATCTACCAAACCCTACATGTTCTGCAGCAAATGTCATAAACATTTATGGTGGAGCATATCCAACAAATATTGCCACAAACTATAATCCAAATTGGGGACAATCTGGGTTTTGTTGCGTAAATCCAAATTTTGATCCTGGCACTGGTAATGTTGTTATGGCTTACCCAATGTTTAATTATCAAGGTACAGAATTGACAACTACCAATGCATCGTCAATGACTTATCTGAATTTTGATGTTTGGACTAATGCAAATCCATTAACAACAACTCTTCAAGTGAGTCCTATTAATAATGGAACTGGCCCAGCTGAAGTTTTAGTTACGGTACCTTATACATCAGGAGGATGGACAAGAATTAGCCTACCTAAAAGTGCATTCACTGGGATGACATGGAATAGTGTTTTCCAGCTAAAATTTGCTGCTAATGGACCAGGAAGTTCTGTTCCTGTTGATATATACCTAGATAATATATATTTTTCAACTTGTGCACCACCACCACCACCTTCACCTACCACAAATTTACCAAACCCTACATGTTCTGCAGCAAATGTTATAAACATCTATGGCGGAGCATACCCTACTAATATAGCTACGAATTATAATCCAAATTGGGGACAATCAGGTTTTTGTTGTGTAAATCCAAATTTTAATCCAGGTACTGGAAATTTGGTGATGGCGTATCCAATGTTTAATTATCAAGGTACAGAATTGACAACTACGAATGCATCGTCAATGACCTTCTTAAATTTTGACGTTTGGACTAATGCAAATCCTGCAACAACAACTCTTCAAGTGAGTCCTATTAATAATGGAACTGGCCCAGCTGAAGTTTTAGTTACTGTACCTTATACATCAGGAGGTTGGACTAGAGTAAGTCTACCTAAGAGTGCATTTGCAGGAATGACATGGAATAGTGTGTTCCAATTGAAATTCGCTGCTAATGGTCCTGGTAGTTTGGTTCCTGTGGATATTTATTTAGATAATATTTATTTTTCCAATTGTGCACCTACTGCCCCTACAACAAGTCCTCCTAATCCGACTTGTGCTCCGACAAATGTTATCAATATTTACGGAAGTACTTATCCAACTAATATCGCTACTAACTACAATCCCAATTGGGGACAGTCAGGGTTTTGTTGCGTAAATCCAGCATATAATCCTGGAACGGGTAACCTAGCATTAGCTTATCCAATGTTTAATTATCAAGGTACAGAATTAGTGCCTACTAATGCATCGTCCATGCAATATTTGCATTTTGACGTTTGGACAAATGCAAATCCATCTACCACTACACTTCAGGTTACCCCAATCAATTTTGGAACCGGGACGATGGAAACTTTAGTTACTGTTCCTTACACTTCGGGACAATGGACAAGTGTAATTTTACCAAAAAGTGCTTTTACGGGTATGACTTGGAATGATATTAGGCAATTGAAATTTGCTGCAAATGGACCTGGAAGTTTTGTTCCAGTGGATATCTATTTGGATAATATTTATTTTTCAAATTGTATCCCTACTGCTCCCATAACAGCAGCACCTATTCCTACATGTGCTCCAACCAGTGTAATATCAATGTATAGTAATACCTATACAAATGTACCAGTTGATACTTGGTTGACACCTTGGTCATCTGCTACTTTGATGGATATTCAAATTGCTGGAAATGACACAAAAAAATACACAAATGTTGACTTTTTCGGAATAGAAACTGTAGGTCCAAATCTTTTAAATGTAAGTAATATGCAATACTTGCACCTAGATTTTTGGACGCCTAATATGACTACTGTTAGAGTTAAACTAGTAGATTTTGGAGCCAACGCAATTTTTGGGGGTGGTGATGATAGTGAACATGAAGTTATTCTAAATTGTAATACGCAAGGACAATGGAATTCGTATCATATTCCATTGAGTGGATTTACTTCATTGAAATCAAGGACTAGGATAGCTCAAATGATTATTTCAGGTCTTCCTACAGGTTCGGGTACTTTATACTTAGATAATGTCTATTTTACAAATTGTGCACCAGTTTCACCTACAGTGGTTGCCGCAACAATTTCTGTAACTGAAACATCAGGTGCTGCCGCTAATGATGCAATTATTTGTGCAGGTGCCAATGTAACATTGACTGCTTCAGGGGGAGGGACATATTTATGGAGTACTGGTGCTACGACTTCAAGTATTTCTGTAACTCCAAATAATAATACAGTGTACACCGTAACTGTAACAAATGGTTGTACGGCAACTGTTTCTCAGCTTATCACCGTAACTCCTTTACCGACAGTCTTCACTGTTTCAGGTGGTGGCACAAGATGTACAACTGACGGCGGCCTAGCCATCACTTTATCAGGCTCACAAACAGGTGTCAACTACCAATTACAACTTAATGGAGGTAATTTAGGTACACCAATAGCGGGAACTGGAGCAGCATTAAACTTCCCTGTACAAAGTACTGCAGGCACCTATACTGTTGTGGCAACCAATGCAACGACAGGTTGTACCAGCAATATGACAGGCAATGCAGTGATCTTAGTAATTACATGCGGTGCAACAATCACTGATCCATGTGTATGTTTAAATAATGCGACCACACAAACCAATGGCCAATTCAGTGAGATGATCACAGTGAATGCACCAGCGGGACAAACATGGACCGTAAGTGCTGTATCAGGATTGTTTACAACAACGAGTCCAGCACCACCTGCGGCACCAATTGCCATTACGGTAGGTACTGTACTGACTGCATCAGGTGGAACGTATACCTTAAATGGACGTCATATCGATGCCTTAGGATATACATTAAGTGTAACAAACAATAGAGGTACCACCTTAACGATTGGCAATAGCTGTTCTTATCCGTCACCGATCATATCAAGCCCACCAGCAGCAGTGTGTTTAGGTACACCATATCCATTGACAGGAGTGCCAGGTGATGCTAATATCGTATCAGAAAGCTTTACCGTTAATGGTGTGGCTGCCACAACCTTTAATCCAACAGCAACAGGAACATATACCATCGTTTATACCGTAAATGGTGGAATACCTAAAGAATTCGGACCAAACGATCCAGGATGTATCCAATCGATCACACAACTCGTGGAAGTCAATCCACTACCAGTGATCACCTTGCAACCAG
>DLGT01000029.1:0-299 GCA_002482845.1 Saprospiraceae bacterium UBA7687 | reverse complement strand
GACAAATCAATGGTATCTGGACAAATATCAACGGAGCGACAACGACCACCCTTACGGTGAGCAACGTAACAGATGCGGACAACAACTCAAGATTCAGAGTCATTGTCAGTTCAGAAAACACCAATGGCGTAAGCTGCCCAGTATTCAGTAACATAGTATGGTTGTACGTTCATACATCAGTATCAATGACATGTAACGGCCACATCAACTTCAGCTTAGATGAAAATTGTGGTGCAGAGAACTTTGCAAATATCTTCTTGTCAGGGCCAAATAGTAGCTTCTTCTATGATGTGATCTTC
>DLGT01000047.1:85495-137736 GCA_002482845.1 Saprospiraceae bacterium UBA7687 | reverse complement strand
CATCTAGAGATTTATGTTTACGTCTTAACTGCATATTTTGATAAAAGAATATCAAATAAAAAGTTTTCTAAATCACAACGTAAAACATTAAATCATGAGAAGTCTTAAATTCGTAGCACTTGTTTTTGTTTCTTTTTTATTTACTTACAAAATGAACGCTCAAATATCAGTTGGTGTAAAAATCGGAGCCAACTTTGCAGATACTAGAGTCAATGGTGTCTTGGGTACATTTGCACCTGAACAAAAAGTGTACACAGGATTTACTGCAGGAATCATAGCTGAAATACCTATGACATCTGCCATTTCGTTTAGACCAGAATTGAATTTCATTCAGAAAGGCTTTCAGATCAGAGAAACTTTTGATGTCAGTGTCTTAGGTCTAGATCTTCCACTTGGTGGATCAGCAAGAACAAGATTGAATTATATAGAAATGCCATTGTTAATTAAATATAGCATAGGAAACGAACAAGCTAAGTTTTATGCAATTGCAGGACCAAATGTTGCCTATGCTGCAAATGCTGAACTGAGACCAAGAGCTACTTTTATCGTTGATTTTAATTTGCCACACATTCCTATCAATCTAGACAATGATATTTACAATAGATGGGAAGTTTCAGGTGTGATCGGTTTAGGTGGAGAAGTTAAAGCCGGTCATGGCAAAATATTTATGGACGGTAGATATAATTTAGGATTCACGAGTATGCTAGAAAATCCAATTGTAAATTTAGATATAAAAAATCAAGGTTTTAATATATCTGCAGGATACGCTTACACTTTTTAGTCTTATAAACAATCAATGTTAAATGGTCTGACGATTAATTTCATCAGGCCTTTTTCTTTTCCATCAAACACAGTCATTTTTTTCAAACTTTTGTTAACTGCAAAATTATAGGTACTTTTTTATTTAATGCAAATAGTTTTGTAAACAAAATATTTTGCCTAATTTTGTTGCGTTCTTGAATATAATTATTAATTTATTTTTAAAAATCACAAAATGAAGAATTTCACAACTACATTATTACTTTCATTTTTTATTTTAGTCAATTATGGATTTTCCCAAACTGAAAAAGGCACAGTACTTTTAGGAGGTAGTGCGTCTTATTTATCCGTTGATGATGAATCATTGATAAATATTAATCCAAATATAGGTTACTTTGTTGCAAATAAGTTTGTGGTCGGATTGAATGCCAATTACATTAATAGTGATGGTTCCAACATTTTAGGGGTAGGACCTTATATCAGAGGCTATTTTCTGACCAACGAAAAGGGAAGTATTTTTGCACAGGGTGGATACAATTATATTAGAGTAGGTGGTGATAATAGTTCAGATTCAGAAAATGGATATTCTTTAGGATTTGGTTATGCTGTGTTTTTGAATAGTAGTATTGCGTTAGAGTTTAGTGGCAATTATGCGAAGTATGAATTTTCTAAAAGTTCGAACCTATTCTCTTTCAGCGATTCAGGAATTCTTTCATTTAATGTAGGATTTCAGATACATTTTAAAAAATAGAGTATACTGTTATAATAGAGTTTCTAAAACCTTGTGGTAAATAACAGTTTAACATAGAAAAACAAAAAACTATCATTTCACACATTTTAGTTTTTTGTTTTTCTTTTAGTTTACCCTTGAATCCAAAATCTACTATGAATTAGAAATACTCAACAAATTGATTTTTAAGATTTGAATCTCATATGAATATTGATAATTCAACCTTTTCTATCTCAATTTCGCCCAAAATTCTAGATCAATAAATCTACCATTAATATATTCGCATTCTTTTTTGATGCCTTCTAATTCAAAGCCCATCTTGCGCAAGATTTTTGAGCTAGGAGCATTTTCAGTTTCTACTTCAGCTTCGATTCTATGTAAAGACATGTTTTCAAATCCATGTGTTATCATAGCATTGATAGCTTCTGCTGCTAATCCCCTACCCTGGTATTCTGGTAATATCCAATATCCTAGCTCAGCCTTTCTGTGCTGATGTTCCCACTTATGGAATCCACCATTTCCTATCATTTTGCCATCTTCCTTTAAACAAAAGCCCCACCAAATACCACTTCCTTCTGCTAAAAGACTGTTGTACCAATCCAATTGAATTTGAATTTCTTCAACACTATGATAGGCCACAGACATAAATTGATTCACCCGTTTATCACTATAACCAGCCAAAACGACAGAAGCATCTTCTTGTGTAACCTGTCGGAGAATTAACCTTTCAGTTTGTAATACTGGGAATTGATTATTATTCATAAAACAAAAACTAAAACTCGTCGGCTAATAATTTAATAATACTTTTCTTGAAATATTGAAAATATCCCATAGAAATATTAACAGATTTATCAGAATTTACTGAATGATCTAAAATCTTTAATATTGATTTCTAAGTAAATTTTTGATTTCATCAACGCTTCTATTTGGCCTGGCTTAAGCTCAAAGGACTCGACATCTATGCTGCCTATCTTAACTTTCATTTCTAGGTCATGCTTTTTGTTAAAATCGGCCATTTGAGTATTTATATTTTCCTGAATACCTACAATATTATCTTTGATAGAAAACTTAAGCATCGATTCTAATTCTTTCCTAATCTTACCTTCTCCGATCCATGCGGCAGCTTTATGGAGTACATTTTTGGTTTTTAACTGGATGTCGAGATTATTCATATAAAATCCATTTGCAATGGCATCATATTTGGGTTTGCCTTTTATAATTAAGGTCCCATTAACACTACCTGCTACATCTGTAACTACACGAAAAAATTCATAATCACAATTAGCCACAATATTGCTCAATGTTATAGATTTATCACCAGCCGTAAAAGTTCGTCCATCGAGATTCGTTTTTATCAACCCATTGATATCCATCATTTTAATATCAGCAATCAGTCTAAACGTACTACTATCTGGAATAGCTTCATTCCAATACACTTTGGGTAGTGGTCTTGTGATGGTTTGGGCCTGTGGTTTGTAAGTAGAAAAAGTATTTAACATTTTCATGGCTATTTTACCCTCCGACGAATATCTTCCGTTTTGGACTTTATTTAGCTGCATTTGTTCAGGTTTCACATCCAACCATCCGCCATTACTAACATCCATCTGCATAGGTTGATCAAAAATAGCCATTGTTTCTTTCATCTTTTGTTTCAAGGTAAAACTCTCTTTTACAGATGCATCTATTGATTGCTCTATTTGTTTTTTTGTATTTTTTATAACAAGATTTGAAATGGTTTCAATAGGTAAATTTAATCCTGCAATAGAGAGTTTGGGCTTTTCTAACCATTTATGTGTCGAGAGGCTAGTCTTGGTAGTAAGATTCCAAATAGTATCAACATCCACGTTGGTTACAAAAGTTAATTCTAAGACACCTTTGGCTTTTAGATTTGCTAGAAAAGTATTTTTTTCTACCTGAATTGCTAAGGGCAAGACCACTAAAATATTTTTGCCTTCAATTTCGACTGTAGCATCCTTCTGTTTGGACAATGCTAATTTAATATCATATTCGGGAATATCAAAATTTGCTTTAAGTGCATCATCTATCGCATGATTAAAAGTATCCCTTATGCCTGATTTATCAAGTTTATAATTAATCACGATATCAGAATAAAGATTTCTTTTTATATTTGGTGGTGGAGATACCACGACTTCTTTTTTCGTTCCACAGGAATGTATGATCAAAATACACAAGAAAAAAATGGATAAAACAATGACATTCTTTGACATAAGATCCTCTAAATTTTACAACAAAGGTAATCGTATTTTTTGGATAGATGGAAGTTTGAAATAACTCATTTCCGTAAATATTTAATTATCAGAAAGAAATAAGTAGATTTTTTCAATCTATATATTGCAAATATTAATAATCATCGTATATTTGTTTTTTATATGTATTTATACCAAAACAAAAACAGAATGAAAAACGTATTTTTAATACTAATAAGTATTTTTATTTCCCTAAGTGCTTATTCGCAAAACAATGTTTGCAAAGCTATGTGTACTATTGATCCGGTTGTTGTGGAAGAAGAGAAAATCCATTACATTTTCACTGGGTCTGACACTACTGGCTTAAATGTGAAATCTACAAAAATTACAATCATGGAAGCTCGTAAAGAACTTGTAAAGAGAAGAAAGTCAGCAGATTGTTTGTCTCCAAATCCAGCAGATTGTATGGTCGAAGTATTGGAAGAAATTCCACCTGTCTCAATGAATCTATACACATTACCAAATAATGAGAAAACGACTGAATACGATATTAGAAAAGAAAAAATAAAAGTCGTAAAAAGTGAAGGTGGTCAAACAGAAGTTGCTATTGTTTGCCCTAAAAACAGATCAGCCAAATTGATAAAAAGAGTACAAGCAGCACTCATAAAATCAGGCTATCCAATCGTCGAAAATGGTACCTTAGATCAAGCAACTCAACTTTCTATCACTGATTTTCAAAAGTCTAAAGGTCTACCATATGGTGATTTGACATTGTCTACCTTGGCAGCTTTAGGTATAAAATAAATACTTTAACCCCGTGGTTCTAACATAACCACGGGGTTTATTTTCTTCTAATTTAAAACTGAACCTAATAAAACTCCAATTGAAAAATCATTACATCATTTCACAAAATATCATTGCAAATAAAGGACTGCGATTGGGAAATTACCTAATTGATGTAGTTGTTATTTTGTTATCAATATTTGCATTATCCACCGTATTTCTCCTAGTAGCTGATGTCATTGGATATGATGCAGGGCCAATAATGACATACATTGACAAGATGAATAAGCTTGAAGAACACTTATTTGGCCAATTATTTACCATTCCATACTATATTTTTATGGAAGTAATGACTGGACGGACTATAGGCAAATATTTAACTGGAACTATTGTTGTAGACCACGAAGGTAATAAACCTAATTTAGAAACAATCATAAAGAGATCCTTCAGTCGCGCCATTCCATTTAATGGACTTTCATTTTTAGGAGAAAAATCAAGAGGTTGGCATGATTCAATTTCAGAAACATACGTTGTAATCACAAAGGAATTGGAAAAAGAAAAACAAAATTATCTGGATTTCAATGAAATTGGTAAAAAAGAGTCTCAGTTTGAAAATGACTTCAATGTTTAATAAAATAACTTAAAGCATTAAAAAGCAAGACACAATATATTGACAAAATATTGAATATGTATACGACTTAGAACTTTAGATTATAATTATGGTTTTATTAAAAGACAACTCGAGAATAACTAAATTTAATAGCATAATTTCACACTTCAAATCTGGCACCTTATATTTTGGAAATTAATTGGTTTGATCACATATTTGTAATTTTGGTCGGGATAGTTATTCCAGCTATGTCTTTGATATCGGGTAGTATGTCAGATGACAAATCCTATCAATTGCCACCAAAAAAGCACTTATATTTCACAAATGGCTTGGTCCTTATAATAGGAGCACTTTTAGTCCTTTCGTCATGGAATATAGGTAAGAAACCATGGGAAGTCTTAGGTTTTGTTTTACCAGTGATCAATCCAATAGTTATATGGTCCACTGCTGTTTTGGTCTTTTTGTACCTTGGTGATAGTTTTTTAAGTTTAAGATCTGTAAAAAAGAATCAAGAAGATTTCCAACAAATGTCACACATTGTACCACTCAATTGGAAGGAATATCTTCCATATGTGTTTTTAGCTTTTTCAGCAGGAATTTGTGAAGAGATCATTTACCGTGGATTTCTAATTCCATATATCTCTTATTATTTGCCAGTTTGGGAGTTTTCATTTTTGATTGCGATCATCATACCAGGAATTATTTTTGCTGTAAGTCATTATTATCAAGGAACTTGGAGTGTGGTAAAAATATTTTTTATTTCCATCTTATTCGGTTTGATATTTTTCCATTCTGGTTCCTTACTTATTGTAGTAATCATTCACATTCTGATTGATTTGATATCTGGAATAATGGGTGTGTTAGTTTTTAAAAATCTAGAAAAAGAAAAAACGAAGAAAGCTAATAATAATTCAGTGTAATAAATTGTCTTAAAATTTTACAACCTTCGTCATCGGATGCTTATCCATCCAAGTCATTACTATTTGATTACACTCAGGATTGGGTGACATATATTTTATGGCTTCTTTCCACTCTTCTACACCTTGGTTCAAATCATCCATACTTAAGTAGCCATAACCACGATAATGGCCATCTTCTATAAGGACGATGGCTTTTTCTTCATTGGATTTGCCTTCTGTGATCAAGAAAAAATTATCTGTAAAACTCCTTTGCAGATAATCTATGGCTTCCGTGGCGCGCTCATTGTAAGATTCTGGCGTTTCTATATGTTGACAAGCGCCGCTACAAGCACCTGTTTGATAATAAAAACAACTGCCTACAGATTCGTACAGTCCCGTAAGACCTGAACAAAGTCCCAATTGCTCCGTTATCATCATCAAGTGTCCACGAGCCGAACCCTTTGATCCATAATGGTTTAGAATAACTTTATTTTGCCGAGACTTCACACTCGACTTATCCCAATCAAACCGTATGTAGCCTTTAGTATCCACATAGTGATGGATAAAATAAGGATAATCCTTCGTCCGTTGTGCTTTGTTAATTTCTGGTTGTAATGCTTTAATTTCGCTAGATTCTAGCAACATAGCTACGAGTTCATTGCCAGTTTCTTCGTAAGTAATGTCTGCTACTTTTTTGATAAATTTGTCAGTCTTGTCATCCATATTACCGAAATGCTGCATGATGCGCTTTCTAATATTGATACTTTTCCCCACGTAAATGACATGACCATATTCGTTGTAAAAATAATATACGCCGGCGCTTTCGGGCAAACTATGAATGCGCTCCATCGAAATATCTTTGGGAAGATGAGATGCTTTGATGCCAGCATTGATAATTCTATCTACTTGATGTACGCCACCTTCTTGTGCGAGTATTCTACCCAATACATTGACGGTAGCTAATACATCATCCATAGCTCGGTGGCGATTTTCTACTTTGATATCGAAATGTCTGATGAGATTGCCCAAGCTATAAGACCGTAATCCAGGGAAAGCTTTGCGGCTCAATACCACAGTACACAACTGTTTGCGAGTAAATGTAAAACCAAGTGCTGCAAACTCTTCCCTAATAAAGCTATAGTCAAACCTAACATTATGCGCCACAAAAATGGCACCTTCTGTCAGCTCCACCACTTGTTTGGCCACTTCATAAAATTTGGGAGCATTGACAACCATACTATTGGTGATGCCTGTAATACGCGTGATTTCGGTAGGAATAGATCTTTCAGGATTGACCAATGACTGAAACGAGTCAATTATTTTTTCACCATCATAAAGTGCAATAGCTATCTCGGTGATACGATCTCTACGAGCCATTCCACCTGTGGTCTCAATATCAACTACTGCATAAATTTTGGATTTCATGAAACTAAGCGTAAACAAATCAAAAAAAATAACCACTCAGTACACTATGTATTTCACAAAGGATAATAACCTTCATGCTCTATGTACTACCTTAAGTGACTTTAGTGGTAAAAAAATATCCTTACATCATCTTATCCAAAAAGTGCAAAAGTTCTTTTTCCATGATATTAAAATCAGCATCTGCATGAAATAAGTCTTTCATCTTATCGATCAACTCATTTTTTTGCTCAACAGTTGGGAAATAAACACCTTTGTAGGACAAAATTGTTTCATACGCTTTGTAGTCGCTCATACTATCAAACTCCGCTACCATTTTATCAAAGGTTACCAAACCGACGTTCTTTTTTATCATGGCTTTTTCTTCTTCTGCAAATTCCATATCTACATGTGATATATAGATTAGCAGAAAAGCTAAAAACTCATTGTAACTCCATTTTAATTCGCTCATTTTTTTGTTGTTTAAGGTTTAATGATGTTTAATGTCTAAGGTTTACGGCTTTGAGCTGATTTCTGTAAGATATGCAGGTGTTGCAATTAGCCTTTCGTTTGGAAAAATCTCTTTGACGATCAAAGTAAATGTAACCTTTTCACCTTCCTTTTTATAAGTTTCAGGAAGGTTACATGCTAAAAATCTGCTGTCTCCATCTTGCGAAAGTATTACATATTGATCTGCTACTTGTATGATACTACCTTGTTGATTGGTCAATGTTTCTTGGTTTTTTCTATCAGCTAGACAATCTGTTAGCGAAAGTCCATCATGACCTGATTTACCCAAAAATGATTTGCAACTTATCAGAGATAAGAGACAAAAACATACGAAAACATTCCACACAAAACCTTTCATTTAAATACGATTAATCAAAAAATTACTTCAAATATTCATCCAACCTTGACAATGCTTTGTCCAACCCATTTACTTCTGTTCCACCAGCCGTTGCAAAAAATGCCTGTCCACCACCACCACCATTGATATCTGTGGCTAATGCTTTCACGATATTACCTGCGTGCCATGACTTCGATTTGGTCAGTGATTCAGATATTGTTAGCATGATGGTGGCTTTGCCTTGATCTTCTAGTCCAAATAAGATGACAGATTCCCCCAATTCAACTTGAATATTATGCGCCAAAGTTTTAGCAGATTTGCTATCCATATCTTTGAGCTTTACTGTCAATACCTTTATGCCATCCATATTTTTAGCACTGCTGACAAGATTGTCTTTTAAGGATGCTGCTTGGATAGCTCTCAATTTTTCTATCTCACGCAGCAAATTTTTATTCTCATCCTGCAGATCAGAGATGTTTTTTGCCGTATTGATGTTGTTTTTGAAAAATGACTTGATGGCTGTCAATTCATATATTTGATTATTAATATATTCTTCAGCTTTTACTGCAGTCACAGCTTCTATCCTTCGCACACCTGCTGCGATTCCTCCTTCAGATGTTATTTTAAAAAATCCTAATTGACCGGTTGCCTTCACATGACAACCACCACACAATTCGCGTGAGTAAGCGGGATCGAAAGTGATCATACGCACCGTATCTCCATATTTTTCACCAAAAAGCATCATGGCTCCAGATTTTTTGGCTTCTTCTATAGGTAATGCTCTTGCCTCTTCGAGACGTATGTTTTCTCGAATTTTTTCGTTGACTATTTTTTCTACTTGAGCGATCTCTTGGTCTGTGATTTTCTGAAAATGTGAAATATCAAATCTCAAATAATCTTCTTTGACCAATGACCCTTTTTGCTGTACGTGTGTACCGAGAACTTGTCTCAATGCTGCATGAAGCAAGTGCGTAGCAGAGTGATTGTTTTCTGTGAGCATCCTTTTGGTTGCATCCACTTCTCCATAAATCTGCGAATCGATATTATCTGGAATTCGATCTACAAAATGGATGATAAGATCATTTTCCTTTTTAGTGTCCAATACTTTGACAAACTCGCCATCGAACATTAAAAATCCAGTATCCCCAACTTGTCCGCCACCTTCTGGATAAAAAGGTGTCGTATTCAAGACCAATTGATATAATTCTTGGTCTTTTTGCTTAAGTACTCTGTATTTAATGGCTTTGGCTTCTTGGACGATCAATTCATCATAACCTGTAAAAGTAGTTTGACCTTCCTGACCAACAATCACCCAATCGCCTGTCTCTCTTTTAGCATCGGCTCTAGACCTTTCTTTTTGTACTTTCAAAGCTGCTGCGAATCCTTCTTCATCGACTTTCCAACCACGTTCTTCTGCAATCAGTCGAGTCAAATCTACAGGAAATCCATACGTATCGTACAATTCAAAAACATCATTTCCATCTACTTGATTGTCAGCGACTTTCAGATCTTCTATCCTTCTTAGTCCGCCTTCTAGTGTCTTTAAGAATGACTTTTCTTCTTCTCTGATTACTTTTTCTACAAAAGATTTCTGTAGGTACAATTCTGGAAATACATGTTCAAATTGTTTGGACAAAACAGGAATCAACTGATACAACAACGGTTGTTTATAGTCCAAAAATGTATAATAATATCTCACTGCTCGTCTCAAAATACGGCGAATCACATATCCTGCGCCGTTATTTGAAGGAAGTTGACCGTCTGCTATTGTAAAAGCTATTGCCCTAATATGGTCTGCCAATACTCTGAAAGAAATGTCTTGTTTTCCATCACCGTACGTATAAGTTTTGCCAGTGATTTTTTCTACTTCAGCGATCGTACCCGTGAATACATCAGTGTCATAGTTGCTTTGTTTATTCTGAATCGCGCGTACCAATCGCTCAAATCCCATACCTGTATCTACGTGCATGGCAGGCAATTGCTCTAATGAACCATCCGCTTTTCTATTGTATTGGATGAATACATTATTCCATATTTCTATGACTTGTGGATGATCATTATTAACCAAATCCTTACCTGGAATCAATGCTCTTTCTTCGTCAGATCGTAAGTCTACATGTATTTCACTACAAGGACCACATGGACCAGTATCGCCCATTTCCCAGAAGTTGTCTTTTTTATTACCAAAGATGATATGCTCTTGTGGCACCAATTTGGACCATTCTTTGAGTGCAATTTGTGATGGTGGGAGATTTTCTTTCGGGTCACCTTCGAAAACAGATACATACAATCTATCCTTAGGAAGCTTATATACTTCCGTCAATAATTCCCAACTCCAAGCGATGGCTTCTGCCTTAAAATAATCACCAATACTCCAGTTGCCCAACATTTCAAACATGGTATGGTGGTAAGTATCTACACCTACTTCTTCGAGATCATTATGTTTCCCACTGACTCTCAGGCACTTCTGCGTATCTGCTATCCTTGGATTGTCGGGTTTTCTATTTCCGAGAAAGTAGTCTTTGAACTGATTCATACCGGCATTGGTAAACATCAAGGTAGGATCATCTTTAACTACAATAGGCGCCGAACCTACTATTTTATGGTTTTTACTAGCAAAAAAATCTAGAAATTTCTGTCTTATTTCGTTGGATGTCATCTCGCGATCAACTATTTTAAAGTATAAATTAAAAATTTAGGCGCAAATATACGAGATAAAAGGAAGGTATAGAATTATTGTTTGGGAAAATGCGGAAGGAAAGTGGTAACAATCAGACAATATCCAATTTGAACCTTTAAACAACCTATTCAGAACAAACTAAATCATTCCATTTTGATATCTCTTCAGCTTTATCAGGACTTAATATTTTACGCCACATGTCAACTAGCTGACAAGACCAACGATCAAAAGATACATTTTCATCCTTGATTATTTTTTGGAAGGTGGAGAAATTATCTATACTTGATGTTTAAGTGGAGGTAAGCTCGTTTTTAAAGAATGCTATCATTTAGAGTATGTATATCACTCAAGATCAATTTTTGAAAGCCCAAAAGACCAATTGACAAAACGCTAAGACTTTTTAACATTTATTTGATCCTAAAGCATCCATCTCATATTATTATTTGGAATCAATAAAGCCTTAGTGAGTAATGAAGATGACTATCTTCCAAGTCACAAAGTCTTTATAACCTTGCTCGAAAGCTTTCTGAGAAGCACTTAGGTATTTTGTACTAGTGCGGAAGCTTAAATAGGAAGTCCTAAAAGCTTTATCACTAGTCCAAAAGCTTAAACAAGAAGTCCTAAAAGCTTTATCACTAGTCCAAAAGCTTAAGTAGGAAGTCATAAAAGGTTTATGACTAGTCCAAAAGCTTAAGTAGGAAGTCATAAAAGGTTTATGACTAGTCCAAAAGCTTAAACAGGAAGTCCTAAAAGCTTTATCACTAGTCCAAAAGCTTAAATAAGAAGTCCTAAAAGCTTTTTAACTAGTCCAAAAGCTTAAACAGGAAGTCCTAAAAGGATTATGACTAGTCCGAAAGCTTAAGTAGGAAGTCCTAAAAGGTTTTTCACTAGTTCTAAAGCTTAAACAGGAAGTCCTAAAAGCTTTTTAACTAGTTCAAAAGCTTAAGCAGGAAGTCCTAAAAGGTTTATGACTAGCCCCAAAGCTTAAATGTTAGTTATTTATCTATTTTTGCAAATGCAAACATTAGTAAAAAGAAGTTACTTAGGTTTTATATGGTTTGGAAAAACTAAACTCATGTATGCTTTAGTCATTTAAAAGAGTCCCAAAGGGTTATTAAAAGGCCATGACCTGTTTTTTAAATTTGATTTGTTGCAATTAAGTATTCTCAAAGTCCTATTATTAATACATGGACATTTTTGAATATTGTGTTGAAGGTGGAAAACTGAATTTTATTATTTGCTCAACAACAATTTAAAAAATATCTTTAATTTGATTCCTATTCAACTTAAATTTAAGCAGATCAGAAAATCCACAATCAATTCTGTAATAGTAATTATTCTCCTGTATGTTAGCAGTCTATATTTTTCTGCAATATCTAGCAATTGAGAAGAAATAATGAATTTAATTAAAGATTTTTTAATTTGTTTATTGAAGACACAAATATTATTTAAAAGATTTAGCCCACAATTCTTGCGACAATTATATTTGATTGATATAAAATTTATTTAGCCAATAGCTGCTCCACCAATCCCACTACTCCTTTTGTAGCAGGTTCTGCGATTACATGAAGATTTGGTTTTCGTTTTAGTTCGTGCGAAATATTAGGTTTTGGGTCGATGTAGTAGACTTGACAACTTGGATTTGCATATTGGACCAAACCAGCTGCAGGATAAACTTGCATAGATGTACCTACGATCATAATGATATCTGCTGATGCACATTCATCTATAGCCGGTTCTAACATAGGTACCATCTCTCCAAACCACACAATATGAGGTCTAAGTTGATACCCATTAGGACACAAATCACCTAGATGTAGATCTTCTGTCCACTTGATAATATGCTCTGGATTTCCAGTGCTTCTTACTTTATTGAGTTCTCCATGTAAGTGGATGATATTTTTACTACCACCACGTTCATGAAGGTCATCTACATTTTGGGTGACTATCACGACGTTAAATTTTTCTTCTAACTTAGCTATGGCTATGTGCGCAGCATTAGGATGAACTTCTTTGAGCTGTCTTCTGCGTTGGTTATAAAAATCGAGAACCAATGTTTGATCATTTTCCCAGCCTTGCGGAGATGCTACTGCCATCACATCATGACCTTCCCAAAGTCCATCAGCATCTCTGAAAGTACTGATACCACTTTCAGCACTTATACCAGCTCCAGATAAAACTACTATTTTTTGCATGTTAAAAATTTGAATTATTGGAGTATTTATGATTTGAAAAAGTAATCTCCCAAAATACCACCTAGATTTACGTACAAAAATAACATTTCCTTAATCAATAGAAAAGGACAATTGCGAATAGTTTTTATAATAATTTTAGTCAAACGATTTGTAAGCTGTACCAATATAATCAATTATATCAGTGGCAATTAAACTCTCTTTACTTTGTTTACATAACGCCAAGTCACCAGCTAATCCATGTAAGTAAACACCAAAAACAGTAGCTTCATGAGGTAAATATTGCTGAGCCAACAGGCCAGTGATCATACCTGTCAATACATCTCCTGATCCTGCAGTGGCCATACCACTATTCCCAGTACTATTTAGATAAACATCTCCATTAGGTGTACAAACTCTCGTGAATGCGCCTTTTAATACAATGGTCACTTGATATCGAATTGCCATTTCTTGTTGTTTATCAAACATCTCTTGGCTATTATTCGATAAACCAAAAAGTCTTGAAAATTCTTTCGGATGAGGTGTCAGAATACTATTTTTTGGTATGATATCCCATAGCGTTTTGTCTTTGGAAATGATATTGAGCGCATCTGCATCTAGCACTAAAGGTTTATGTTGGGTAGTTAATAAATTTCTTAATGCTATGGCCGTATTTGGTTCTTGTCCTAAACCTGGACCACAACCTATTGTGAATTTATTTTCTCCAAAAATCAGTTCTTTTGCAAAGTTGATCTCTCCTGAACTGATTACCATAGCTTCTGGCAAAGATATTTGAAGAACATCCAAACCAATGTCTGGAACTGCTGCGGTAACTAGTCCTGCTCCTACTTTTAGCGCTGCTTTGCATGATAGGACTGCGGCACCTAAACTACCTTTTTGACCAGCAACAATTAAGGCATGTCCAAAATCGCCTTTGTGTTGAAAATCAGATCTTTTCTTATATAGTGATTGAATAAAAACCTTATCTACAAATGTGAAAGGACTTGGTTCTGTAGCTAAAAATTCTTCGTGTAATCCAATATCTCCAACTATAAATTTCTTAATAAAAGGCGCATTTTCCTTATTAAAAAAACTAAGTTTTGGCACTTGAAAAGTAAAAACTGCATCTGCCTTTATGATATTGCCTGATCCAATTCCTTCTGAAGGCAATCCAGAAGGTAAGTCTACAGATATAATTTTATAGTTTTCAGCTGTGTTTATTTTTTCAATGATATCACCTAATTCTTTATCTACAGGTCTATTCAAACCTACACCAAGAAGTGCATCAATAATAATTGAATTGGGCTGTATAGTAAGCATTTCATCTTCAAGAAACTGGATATTGACATCTTCTAATCTTACTAAATTTTCTAAATTTTGTGCGAAATCAGGTGAATCTTCTTTTGCAATTCTTTTGACAATCACATTGACTTCAAAAAATTTGAATCTTAGTAACATTGCTATTGCCAAACCATCACCGCCATTATTGCCATTACCACAAACTATAGTAACTTGATGATTAAAGTGAGTGGAATCTGAACAAAACCATTCGACAAATGAATGAGCTGCACGGTCCATTAAATGGAAAGATGAGATAGGTTCACATTTGATCGTGAAACTATCCCATCTTTTTATTTGCGAAGCGCTATACAGCTTCATAGCTACTGATATATAGATAACTTAATTGCAATTCTCAGAATAGAAAAAAACATGTTTTTCTACTTTGCTCCACCCTTGTTGCTTGGCGAACTCCTTATTTAGTTCAGGACAATCTCCGTATAAATTTGCAAACTCGTCATCATAATTTTTCTTTTCCATTTTGTAAGCTACATTATCACCTTTTTTGAAATAATATGATTTTGCTCCTCCACCTGCTACAGTAATGCCGCCAACACCAAAAGAAGTACTTTCGCTTGCACGTGGATCAAAATAAACTTTTATACCTCTTGCAAAACCTGGGTTAACTAACTGAAGTAACAATGTCATTTTGTCTTTTTTGATCATTACTTCTGTAGTTTCAAAAAAGACATATCCATTCTTGATGTGTTCAGCATGGGCACTTTTATCTTCGCCCCATTTGGTAGCATCATTCATCAAGTTTGCTCCTTTGGATAATTTGTCCCAACCACTTGGAGCTACATACATATGTTTGACTTCTTCTGGTTTTAGCTTGATCTTCTTTTTGTCCATATCTTTGATGGTTATTTCTTCTATCAATCCTTTCTTTCGATCGATATCATCAATAAATCCTACAATCTCCTTTCCATCTTTTAGAGTGATATAAGACTCTTTTTTACTTGAAAAAGTAAAAGCGCCATCCAAAAAATCCTGGCCGAAAGAAGTTAAACAGCTAAAAATAAAAAAAATTAAAGTGAAAAACTTAGTTTTCATAAGGTTTTATATTTTGTGATTTGTGATTAAAGATCAAATGTACGTAACAGTATGAATAAACTTAAGCTATTTACCAAAGATAATCTCTAAACCTCGTCATCGTCGTCTTCTAGATACATATCTTTGAAGTCATCTATTTCTCTTCTTTCTTTTTTGGTGGGTCTTCCTTCACCTCTTTGTCTAAACTCAGCACCTGCTTTACCGACAAACCATTCCTTGTATTTATTTATTTCTTCCAGCGGTGTCAAATCTTCAAAACATGGTGCAGCTAGTGTGGCAGAAACACGTTTCTCAATAATCTGCAAAACCTTAAATGTAAGATTGAAACCATTTTTTTTAACTTCGATCTCCTCACCTGCTGTCACTAGAAAAGATGGCTTGACATTGGTATCTTTGATCTTGACTTTACCTGCTTTGCATGCATCAGTAGCCATTGATCGGGACTTAAAAAGCCGCACACTCCATAACCACTTATCTATTCTGACTTTATTTGGCACCGACATCAGTCCTATCTAATATTGGTAATTGTGGATTCATCCCTTCCAATGTTTTTAAAACCACTTGAGCAATAAAATAATTCCTGTACCATCTTTTATCGGCTGGAGCTATATGCCAAGGTATAACACTCTCATTTATAGCGTATTCGTAACATTTCATATATTCATTCCAATGATCATTCTCATCCCAATCGGCTGCTTTATGTTTCCAATTTTTAGTGGTATCATCTATCCTTTCTTGAAGCTTTTCTTGCTGCTTTTCTGGAGAGATATGCATATAAAATTTTAAAACTTTTGTATTCGCATCAAACTCCAACAATTCCTCAAATGCATTAATGGCTTTCATTCTTTTTTCTGCCTTATCTTCATTGATCCATTTATGAACTCTTTGAACCAAAATATCTTCATAATGTGACCTATTGAAAATCATAATATTACCTTTTCTTGGCGTTTTTTGGTGAATACGCCATAAAAAATCGTGGGCAAATTCTTCTTCCGTGGGTTTTTTAAAAGCAACAGCATCTATACCAGAAGGATTACAATCTGCGAAAACCGTTTTGACTGTTCCATCTTTTCCACTTGCATCCATCCCCTGCAATATAACTAATAGACTTTGTTTTCCTTCTGCATACAGTTTGTGCTGTAACTCACCAATTTTTATGACAAGATCTATGGTTTTTGCTTCTATTTTCTTTTTATTTAGTTCAGAAGGTGCCTTAGTTGATATTTTTGATAAATTTATGGACATACACTTTTATAATTTTATATTTCTTTAATGATTTGTTTCTGTGAAAAGGATTTTGTCTATTTCAGACATGAAAAATACATGTTTTACACTATTTCATTTTCGTTCTTTTGACCAAATATGACTGCAATATAGGAACAAAACCTTCATTTATATCTGCTTCGATAAATTCAATCTTATATTGTAAACACTTCATTTTCAATGCTTCCGTATATGCATTTACTTTTTCGACATAAAGTTCCTTTACCTGATTATGTTGTAACTTTATCTCTTCACCCGATTCTATATCGACGAAAAGATAAGGCCTGTTTTCATATTCAAATTCTAATTCATGCTTTTTGTCAGTCACATGAAATAGTATCACTTCATGTTTGGCATATTTGAGATGTTGGAGTGCAGCAAACATATCTTCACTGTTTTCATCATTGTCAAACATATCGCTGAAAATCATGACTAATGAACGTCTATGGATACTATCTGCTAGCTGATGTAAAGATTTTGCAGTTGAAGTCGTTTTTTGCTTGGCGGGATCTCGGATTAATCCATCCAAATACGTAAGAAGTAATCGGTAGTGAGATGTGGAAGACCTACATTTAGTATGAATTTTGACTTCAGAATCAAAAATGCTCAAACCAAAAGCATCTCGTTGTTTTCTTAGCAGATTCATCATAGAAGCTGCAGCAAGCGCCGAAAACTGGAGTTTATTTAATGATTTAGCTCCGGCATCTTCTGGAAAATACATGGATGAAGATGTGTCAATAATTATTTGACATCTTAGATTGGTCTCTTCTTCAAATTTTTTTGAAAACATTTTATCAGACCGAGCATACACTTTCCAATCTATATCTTTGGTTGATTCTCCTGGATTATAAAGGCGATGCTCAGCAAATTCAACTGAAAATCCATGAAAAGGACTTTTATGAAGACCAATGATAAATCCCTCCACTACCTGTTTTGCAAGTAACTCAATATTCTCAACTTGCCTAACATCAAAATTGTCAAAAAAACTCATTCATTATGTTTTACAAAACAAAAGTAAAATAAAAACTCCTAAATCAAACGAATGAAATAGGAGTTTTATGTAATATTTCAAATTGATGTTCAAATTTACTTCATCTAGCACATATTTTAAAATGAAACTTGTGAAAGACAATTTAATATCAAACAATCAAATTTTATGTTTTTTATAAATGAGCTGCAATTTTTGCTGCTAAAGTCGCTTTAGTAGTAACTCCTACCTGCTTATCCACAACTTCTCCGTCTTTAATGATAAGAATAGTAGGAATGCTTCTTACACCATACTTTAGGGATACTTCAGGATTATCATCTACATTGACTTTTCCAATCGTTGCCTTGCCATCATATTCTTTTGCAAGATCTTCAATAATTGGTCCTATCAATCTACATGGTCCACACCATTCTGCCCAAAAATCAACGACAGAAACGCCACCTGCCAATGCAGATTCTTGGAAATTGCTGTCTGTAAATACAAATGCCATATTATACTTCTTAATTAGTTTTGAAAAAATTTTATACGGCTATTATAACACTAGACTGTTTAGAATAGTTGCAATTAAAACTTGTAAATATTCTTAATAAAATGCTAATGTTTTTGTTAATTAACTCCAAAACTCCGCATTATTAAAGGTAATAACTTTTACATTTATACCATTATTAAATCCAAAGCAAGTAAATATAACAAGTTATTTCTTAACAGAACAAGTATTAATACCGACTATGGAGTATAGTGGACAGAAACTTACTAAGCTTGTTAGCGCAAAAATAATGGCAAATACGTCTAAAACAATTGCTAACGTACCACTGATGGTTCCTGTAAAATAAAGTACTGCAACTACTGCTGCCAATGCTAATCTTATGATTTTGTCTGTTGTGCCCATGTTCTTTGTCATGATATTAAAATTTAATGATTAAAAAATAAATATAATTATAGTACAAAGGTAAGTCAGTCATAGCTGCGAATCTTGTGACATTTATCACACTCATTACATTAATTACAAAATTTTTAATATTCCACCTGTCATTTCAAGTTTATTTTCATTTTCTAGCTTCTTTATGATTCTAGTGACAACTTCTCTTGTGGTAGCAAGGTCGGATGCAATTTCCTTGTGTGTGATCTTAAAAGTATTACTTTTATTTACTAAGGCTTTTTGTTTTAGGTACACCATAATTCTATCATCTAGGTGTTCAAAGACTAGATGTGTTAATGTTTCGATCATGTCTAAATATCTCAATTGATAGAATTTTAAATAAAATGTATTGAATTCAGGATATAACCTACCCCATTTAATAACTTCAGATGACGGCATTAAAAAAAGAATGGATGGTGACTCTGTAATCGCATAAATCTGGCTCGCTTCATTATTCATACACGAATTATAAGACATGATACAACTCTCGTTTTCGCGTATGTAATACAATAAAAACTCTTTGTCATCATGGTAAGTATAAACTTTGACTGTCCCTGATAATACGACTGGTATGACACTAACATACTGCCCTACTCTGAGAATCTTTTGATCTTTGGCAATTTCCATAATCTGTGACTTGGTCCACATTTCATCAATGAGTTTTTCGTCAAAGATTGCAAATTTTTGCCTCAATAGTTGCTTATTATATGCTACAGACATTCGAATACTTTTGGGGCCACCCAGATAATAAAATACATTTTATAAAGTCAATGATACAAATCTAAAACTAATTCCTTTGCCAACTACATTTATGTCACTATTTTATAAAGACATTTGAAACTTTCATTTAAACAAGAAAATTAACAATTTTAAATAACAGATATATTGTATTGATTATTAATATATTATACATTATAAAATAAATTCTATAAAATTTATTTTGAATTTCAATAGTACAAATAAAAAAAAGCATCCTTTCACATTTATAAAACATTTTATTCTAAATCTTTAAATTTTAATTCTTATGAAAATGTATCTTTTAAATTTTCGATGGTTATTTATCCTTGCTTTAGGATTGGGATTGGGTTCTTGTTCTGAGTCTTCAGATGTTGCTGATGATGCAGCTGCAGAGACTTATGCTGAAGAAACCGTATTTAGAACGCAAGAATCTGCAAAATTAGGTAGATTTGGTTGTTACGAGCTTGTTTTTCCTGTGACAGTTACTTTTTCTGATGGCACTAGTGTTGCTGTTGATTCATATGAAACATTAAAAGCAGCAGTCAAAGAATGGAGAAAAAATAATCCACGTGTAAGAACCAGACCTACCCTAGCCTTCCCTTATGAAGTTATCAATGATGAAGGTGAAATTCTTTCTGTCGCAGATGAAAATGCACAGAAAGAACTGAGACAAGCTTGTAGAAAAGATTTTTTTGACAATAATGGACCAAATGGCCACAACCATAGACCCAAAATTTGTTTCCACCCAGTCTTCCCTTTCAGTGTATTAATACCAGATGGTACTATCATTACGCTAAATGCAAAAGAAGATCGCAAATTACTTCATGATGCCATAAAAGCTTGGAAGGAAAGCAATCCAGGAGATACTGATAGACCAGAATTAATCTTTCCTTTGGATGTGATACTAGAAGATGGTACAACAGTCACAGTTGCTTCAAAAGAAGAGTTGAAACTTCTAAAAGAATCTTGTAAATAAAAACATTTTTCGATACTAATCATTGTGATCGATATCCAAAGAGATGGTGCATATTTGATTATGCATCATCTTTTTTATTGCAATGATTAGGAACCATTTGTGTCTATTCTATTTCAGTTTCTTGTACAATCAATTCGGACTTACCGTATTCATCAATGTAAATTCTGACTAAAACTATAAAAACAGATAACATCAATGGACCAAAGATAACACCTAAAAACCCTAATAAATTTATACCTATGATGACACCTAATAAAGTTATGAGTGGGTGAACATCAGCCATTTTTTTCTGAACCATAAACCTAGCAATGTTATCTATTGACCCTATCACTATAAATCCCCATAGAGCGACTCCTATGCCCTGCCAAGGACTGACGATAGCGAATTGATATATGGCTAATGGCAAATAAACAACAAGGGTCCCTACGATAGGGACTACCGAAGCAATAGCTGTGATTATGCCCATTAAAACAAATTCTTCTACACCGAATATCCAATAACCAATCAAACCAGTGATACCTTGAATGATAGCAACTATTGGAATTCCTATGGCATTGGAATATACTAAATTCCGAATTTCAGATATTAATTTTTTAACATTGGCAGTTTTTAATGGGATACTTGTTCTCAGCCATTTTTCTACTTCCTTGGCTTGGACTAATAAAAAATAAAGTATCAAGTACATTAAAAACACATTACCAAGTGCAGAAAAGGTTCCGCCAAGTGTTTTTTGTGCAAAAGGAATGACTTGACTACTTATTTTCTCCACGTTCTCAGCTTTCAATAGATCTATACCATAATTT
Organism: Saprospiraceae bacterium UBA7687; assembly: GCA_002482845.1. Taxonomy (GTDB): domain Bacteria; phylum Bacteroidota; class Bacteroidia; order Chitinophagales; family Saprospiraceae; genus OLB9. The sequence goes on along the minus strand of DLGT01000047.1, from coordinate 116,571 downwards.
ACTACAAAATAGTCATGTAGTTTTGTAAATATGTCATTAATTATTGTTGGGTCTTGTACCAATGGCATGATCCGATCCACAGCTGTGGCTGTCATCCAAATCAACGGTATAACCATAATGACCAAAGATAAAAACATAAGAATCAAACATGCAATCCATGGCTTCCATTTTCTATTGTGTACTAGATATTTCATAGGATCCATCAAAATTACATACAAAGTGATAGCCCCCAAAAATGCTCCTATCATGAAATATAATTCTCCAATGATCACATAACCTAAAGCAACTAAAATAGCTAAAAAGAATATTTGCCTTATGGTATTTGGGTGGATTTGTTTGGCAGATGTTAGAATTTTCTGATTCATATATTTACATTACTTTTTATAAAATATTCTTAGAAATAGATTTGGAAATACATACAAAGGTAAACATAAAATACTACACATATTCACATAAAAAAAGCCATTGCAAACTTTCATCTGCAATGGCTTAAACTATTTCAATCTAAACACAAATATAAAACACACTTTATTCTAATAAAATCATCTTTTTGGTTTCAGTAAATGTACCGCTTTCTATTTGATACATTAAAACACCTGACGTACCAAGCTCAGATTTGATAAATTCTATGGTATTCTCACCTTTAGAATAATCACCGCTAACAACTTTTATGGTTTTTCCTGTCAAATCAAAAACTTTCAATATCGCATGTCCATTTTCTGGCAAACTGAACGTAATACTTGTTTTATCAGTAAATGGATTTGGTTTGTTTTGCATTAAAGCATATCCACCTTCTTGGGCTACATATCTTACATTCAATTTAGTTTGTAATACTTTTTGTTCGCTATCAAAAGCCATCGCAGGTGTCACATTCGAAACCATATTTAATACTTGATGATTTACAATATTTCCATTTGATTTGAACTTCAATGTAAATACTGGTTCATTAGACTTAACGGATACTGGTGTTTCTTCATTCCAGCTTGAAGTCAAAATTCCTTCTGAAAGTCTGTGTGTACCGAAATTAGATTCGCTAATATTTAAAGAACCTGCTATGATGTCTGTCAGCTCCATTTTTGATGCATCAAATGTCAAAGTATATTGGAAACCAAAGATATTTTCAAAATCATTAGCATAAACTGGTACTTCAAAATATTGCCCCATTGTCGCTGTAACTGGTTCAATGTCAAAAGATAATACATTATTTGACCTTGACTCTACGGATGATCCATCAATATTTGCCGTTGCAGACCCATTAATATCACCTATCTTGACACCTATGAAATTCTGATTAACTTTGAATGTATTCAATTGGTTGTAAACATAACTTTCAGTGTATGGGAATGGAATAAGTGGATTAGTAAACACATGGTTTGATGTTACAAATCTCCATGATTTTTGATTATTAGGAAACTCTGTACTTATTCCAAGGATTACTTTTCTTAATGCCACTAGATCGGCAGCTGTAACTTTAGTATTGTTATCAATGTCGGCTGCAATAACTTTTAATGGATCATTAAATACATCTACACCCAAAATATGCCTTTGTGTCAAAACCAAGTCTAATGTAGATACACCATTTAGGATGTTCCTATTATCACTCATGCTAACAGTGTATGTATTGTTTTTAGGTAATTGTGTAAAATTATAATTACCTGTTGCATCAGTTTTAGCTGTTTTTGATTGATCTGGCACGCTGCTAACTAGCTTGACATCACAACCATTCATACCCACTGTATTGCCTATGGCAGCTCTACCTGAGATGGCTATTTGGTTTCCATTAGAATCTGGACATACATTTGCGTTATCCTGTAATACAAGTGTAACCGTACAATAATCTTGGTTGCCGTCATGGTCTGTCACCCACATTTCCACAGATATTTCTTGAGATATACCATTTGGAATGTCTTCACAGCCAAATACAATACCAGAAGTATTATTTTGTGGAATCCATATTTGAGCGTTACCTGCTTCATATTCTGCTTTAGTCGATAGAATACCATTACCTGTAAAATAATGCTCTACATTTAATAATGAATCTACTGGTGTAGCACCATAAAAAGTAAATAAAAGATCTTCTACCAATGTACAATTGTCATAACTTCCAAGGTCGTAATCAACTGCCCATATGGCAATCTTACCGTTAGAATTCATAACTGCCGTTGTGATAGATGAAATACAGTAAGGTGTCGGCTTCTTGAAATCAACTACATTGATATATTGTGTGCAGAATGCTCTGTTACCACATCTATCTTCCACTGTCCACTTGATCTTGTGTCTACCATTTTTTACAATTCTGTTAAATCTATCAGAATTCACAACTGCATCTATGGTACCATTATCATCAAGGTCAAACTCATATTTCCATACTAAATTTGTATTATCTTCTGGACAATCATCTATCGCGGTCATGGTAAAATCTACCCTGTCTTCGCAATTTCCGTATGATCCAAATGTTCTATCTGTACAACCATCTAACGTAGTACCACTAGGTCCCACAAATTGTGGTGGAATATCATTCTGAAGCTTAATGATTTGTACATGTTCATACCATCCTTGACCGTAGATAGGATTCAGGTCATTATATGTACACCAATCAATAACAGTCCATGTACGCAATATCTTTTCACAAGCTCCATCTACAAACTTGAATACTTGATCTTTATAATGAGAAGCTACCAAACTACAATTGTCATCATTAAACGTCGGTCTATCAAAACCTACCGGTAAATCAGAAGGGGTCAATAATGAATAACATTTTTTAGTTTCATAATTCTCTGGCCAAATAATATCATTTTTTGGATCATTAGGATTATTAACATTGTAATAGAATGGATCATCATTATAAAGTGTGATCACTTGAACACAAGAATTTTTAAATCCTTGTTTATCTTCTACAGTCCATGTACGTGTCACAGTACCCACACCACATGAATTTATATTCACTTGATCTTGGTGCTTGACACTGATAACTTCACAATTATCTACATATTCTGGTTCTTTTGTTATGGTCAGATCATTGTAGTCTGCCTGACAGTCGAGTGTAATATCAGCAGGACATTTAGTAATATATGGAGGTAATTTGTCTTGTACACGTATCTCAACCATACAAGTATTACTATTACCCGAAAGGTCAGTAACTCTAAATTCTACCATGATAGATGTGTTTACTTCTTCACAACAGAACTCTACCGTCGGTGTAAACAACGTCGTACCAAAAGAACATTTGTCTGTCATCTTTCTTGCATCAAATCTTAATATACTGCAATTGTCAAAACTGCCATCATCAAAAGTTGCTGCATCCACTACTGCTCTACCGTTGCCCGTAATAGACACTACAGAAAATAAATCGCAAACTGCAGTTGGTCTTACATTGTCTACTACATCCACATCAAAGTAACACTCTGATACATTACCACATTCATCTGTAACTATCCATTTTACCCAGTTTTCACCCAATGGCAATCCCGTAATAGTACCAGTTAATTGGTTTACACCATCCGTAATAAATGGTTCTTCAAAATCATTTACTGGGCTGTAAGAAAGGTGATAAATTAATTCATCTGAACATTCTTCTAATATTACAGGTCTTGGCACCACATAAGTAGCACTACAAGCATAGTCATCCGCAGAAATTGTGACATCATTAGGACATTCCAACTCTGGTCCTTGATCATCTATCACTTTAATGATTTGATTGTGAATAATGACTTGACCACTACACCACTCAATGACCTTGTGCGTTCTGATAAGTTTATATGAATTGCCGCAAAGGTCTATCTTAACATCTACTGGGTCCACGATCTGCACATTATAACATAAGTCACCAAATGGTCTTCCTGTGATGCTATCAGAAGGAATTTTATCACCATATTCTAAACATGAAAGTGGTAAATTATTACCTGGTAACCCATCATAGTTCAATGGGAACTGTAATGTAGACAATCCATTACGATATACATAAATAGTCTGACAACAAGGATCACCTTGATTTCCTTTTGCGTCAGTACCTATCCAGCATCTTCTGATTATTTTTGAGTAGATACTATTACAATCTTCTTCAATCACTGTATCTGTATAACTTACAGTAGCAGCACTACAAGCATCTATGCCATTTACAATATAAGTATTATCAGCTACATGAACAAATGTAACTGGATTAGGCGTTGGGAAAGGAATCGTACCTCCTGTTTGTGAAAAAATGATATCAACATTGTTTACAGTTCCTGCTTCTCCTGCTTCAAAATCAAAAATATTGATGACCCACTCACCCTCTAATGATGCTCCATCAAAAATGGATAAAGGATTAGCAGGTTTAAATATACCTGATAACGTAGGATCTGTAAGTTCGCATGTACCTTGCAAATCAACATGAGAAGCAGCCGCTTCATCATCCAAGGTAATCATTAAATTTGCTCCATCACAAGCACTTGAGAAAAATAGAGGCACTGTGATCCCGTCAGGTGATGTAATATTGGCAGCAAGATCTGATATCCTTGGGTGGGTTATGTCCAGAAATACATTTATATCAGTAATGGTTGTGCCTTGTAGATCAGCTACTGGAATAGAAATAGATTTAACCCCATTATCTGGAAGATTATTATCTAATATTCTAGCTGAAACTGGTACACGTGGAGAAAGCAATGATCCTGGACGTAAATCCGTAGAGCAAGTGGCATATATGTCTTCACAAATAAACTCAGGACCAAACTTGTCTTCAACCAAAATCTCTCCCCAACAACTATTCCCAGCTGGAGAAATGATCTGAACCTTTAATGTCTGACCAATATTTGCTTTTGTCACTCTATTACCTAGATTTGTACCGTTTATTGCAGTTATTTGCACAATATAGTCATCATAACAACCATATTCGTTGCCTTCTAGAAGCATATCAGGCGTTACAATTGCTTCACAATCACCATCTAGCGACACATTTACTAAATCGTTACAAGCAATCGCTCCTGTTATATTATCAAATTCTAGAACATTTACATTAAATGCACAAGCCGTACTTGCATTGTTAGCATCTGTTACTATATAAGACATCACATGACTTCCAATAGGGAAAAAATCACCCGATTCGTAATTGCTATTAAGATTATCATAATAATAATCATCTGGTGTACCCACTACGCCAAAAACGATAGAGTTTGTCGCAGGTGTACCTATTGGACCATCTACAATAAGATCGCTAGGTGCACAATCAGCTGAGATAATAGTGGCATCACTCGTAGTATTACCACTATTATTTCTTCCTATTTTAAATACACTCAAATATGGTGCATTTGCAACAATTTCAGTAATAAAAGATGTCTGTCTAGGTATTTTTATTCCCGTAGGAATAGCAACACTATGAACTGCATTATCTAAATCTGGTATGATAGCTGTATAACCACCGTAAAGTACCAACCCTGCAGCATCATAAAAGTTTATGGTCACTAAAGGATCATTTACTGATTCGAATACACCTAAATTAACACTTGTAATCGACAAATCCGTAGGACCTGTATGATTAAATGTCCTTCTATATTTAGTTTGTCCAGAGTCACAAAATACAGTACCATCGATAACGCCTTGATTGTTATTTTGATTAAACAAAATGTTACTGACGGTAATATCAGGAAAAGTAAATTGAAAATCTACCTCTTGTCCACACTCTCCAAAACCAAGTTGAACATTAGTTTCTAAAGGACATGGCATCATGAAGGCTGAGCTAAATCCATCCCAAGGCATTAGACTTTGTAATGAGACTCTATTACTGAGTACATAACAGTCGTCATACTGATGCAACCAGGATAGATGTCCTGAAGAAAGTGAAGCTCCACCGATAGCCCTCTGGTTTGGCATAATAACCACCATCAGAAAGAAGGCAAAAATGGTAAAATAATTTTTCATTTTTTTGTGTTTTAAGAATGAACAAGATTGAAATGGCATCAAAATAAACTTTAATAAAAATTTTAATGTATTTATCACTATTTCATAAGTGACTGATTTTAAAGTATTTACTATTACATTCATTTTTATATCTGTATAAATCATTATGTATATATATGTATAGCAAACATTATACCAAATAGTAATATGTTTTATAACCCATTTGGGTTACAATTATTATTTTTTCCAAAACATTACATATTAGTGAAAATTACATCCTTAATTTCTCAAAGCAAATTACATGATGGTCAGTTCTAATTGTTCAGCAGTGTTTCTTCATTTTGCTATCAATTGATGTAGTAATGGAAAGAATAATATTAATGTAAGTAACATAATATAAAGATTATATTTACCTTTGTTGAGTTATGTTAAAATGATGCTGGTTAATGAATACTAAGGTTAATGAATGTTTGAATTGCGGGCTCTACTTTCAAGAAGGGGATCACTTTTGTTCCAATTGTGGACAAAAAACAGATGCTCATTTGCTTACGGTCACAGAATTGTTGAGTAACTTTTGGAATTCTTTGTTCAACCTTGACAATACGGTATTTAGTACTTTAAAATATGTATGGAGACCATGGAGACTTACCGAGTATTATGTGAAAGGAAAAAGGAAAAGCTTTCTCAACCCAATGAGACTTTTTCTAATCACACTATTACTACATTTTGGTTTATTATTGACTACATTTGATATTGACAATAACACAACTCTTACAAATGAACTTTATAGAGAATATGAAAGGTCTAAGATCAAAGGTGAATACATGGATATCAAATCAAAACTCTCACTAGATGGAAGTGCTTGTGTATTGTCAGATAGTATAGAAAATGTTCTTTTTGCTAAAACTTTGCTTGTAGAACAGGATACACAACTTGCGATTGAAATAATTGGCGATAAAAAATATCCATTTACAAAAAAAGATGTTTTGGAATTGCCTATAGATTCTGTTTACCAAAAATACAACATCACAACATTTACTGAAAAACTTATAGTTGGTCAGTACTTCAAAATAATGAAAGATCAGGCGGGTACAGGTAATTATGTGATAGGTAATTTCGCTTGGGGCGTTTTACTTATTATTATTGCATTAGCCGCTTTTATGAAGTTATTGTATTATAGGAAAAAATTACATTACGTAGAGCATCTCGTTTTTCTGATGAATGTCCATTCGTTTTGCTTCCTTGTTAATGCATTAGTATTTTTTATTTGTGCCAAATTTGATGATTTTGAATCAAAAAATGAAGTAATAACAAACTTTATCTTGTTAAGTGTACCATTAATAACTATGTTCCTATCTTTATTTTACTATTACAAACAAAGTTTTTTTAAGACTTTATTAAAGTACTTTATTCTAGGCTTTATGTATATGGTATTTTTTGGAATATTTATAGTGATCGTAAGCCTTGTAAGCTTAATCTTATTCTAAATAATTAATTAAAATATGCCATACGAAACTATCATTGGATTAGAAATCCACATCCAATTGAATACTGACAGCAAAGCTTTTTGTAATGACTTGAATAGGTTTGATGATGAAGCAAATAATAATATAAGTCATATTTCACTTGCTCATCCAGGTACGTTACCAAGGATGAATACACGACATATCGAAAAAGCTATAAAATTAGGTTTAGCATTTAATAGCCAAATCAATGAATTTAATTTTTTCGATAGGAAAAACTATTTTTATCCAGACTTACCCAAAGGATATCAAATAACACAGGACAAAGAGCCTTATTGTAGATACGGACAGATAAGATTTATCTCTGATGGCGTGGTAAAATCTATCAGACTACATCACATACATATGGAAGAAGATGCCGGCAAATCTATTCATGATCAAAATGATTCATATACACTTGTAGATTATAATAGATCGGGTGTGCCGCTTTTGGAGATCGTAACAGAACCAGATTTCAGGTCAGGACAAGAAGTCAGTGATTTCATGGCAGAACTTCAAAAAGTAGTACAATATCTAGAAATTTCGGATGCAAATATGGAAGAAGGCTCTTTCAGATGTGACTGTAACGTCTCTGTTAGAAAAATAGGAGACCCAAAACTAGGCGAACGATGTGAGATAAAAAACATGAATTCACGAAGATATGCTAAACAAGCAATAGAATATGAAGCACTCCGACAAATAAATGTTTTAGAGAATGGAGGTAGCATACAAAAAACTACTATGTTATTTGACCCAATATTAGGCGAGACAAGACCAATGAGGAAAAAAGAATCTGAAAATGATTATCGTTATTTCCCAGAACCAGATCTGCCTCCCATCATGATAGCGGAAGAACTTCTCCAAAAACTGAAAATGGAGTCTACTACCCTGCCCATTGATCTTTATCTTTCATTTATTGAAAAGTACCAACTTTCTCATGCTGATGCGGAATTGCTTACAGAGTTAAAGGAGACAGCTGAGTATTTCAAAGAAGGAATTGAAGTGGGTGCAAATCTAAAAGATTTTTGCGATTTAATTACAAATAAGCTAATTCCTCATGCTAAAAAGGAAAAAGTAAGTTTAATCAGCTTGGGTAATATTAATCAAATACTGACATTTCTCACATTTATAAATGGTGATAAGATCTCAAAGTCAGCAGCTTATCAATATATATTTCCTGAATGGATAAAAGACACTGACCAAAATCCCGAACAAATAGCCAAAACGAAAAACCTTCTCCAAAGTGATGATCAGAGTTTCCTAGATGAATTAATTCTTAATGTAATGCAAGCTAATGCTCCAAAAGTAGAAGAATACCGCAAAGGTAAAAAAGGGTTGTTAGGATTTTTTATGGGGCAAGTAATGCAAAAATCAGGAGGCAAAGCAGATCCCAAAATCCTACAAGCCAAAGTGGAAGCTGCATTAAATTAAAACGAATTTGCCATTCATGTAAATTTAGTAATTTTTATTAAGTTCAAAATTTAAAAGTTGGGAACCAATTTTGAATTTTAATTGTTAATAATGATTACATTACATATAACCAATCATATTAGATTTTGGTATGCAAGCAATAGAACTCACAAAACTGTATTATTCAATAGGAGAAGTTGCTGATATTTTTGGTGTAGCGCCTTCGCTTATAAGATACTGGGAAGCTGAATTTCCAAGTTTAAGACCAGCAAAAAACAATCGTGGTGAAAGGAAATATACTCAAAAAGATATTGAGACAATAAAATCTATCTATCATCTTTTGAAAGAGAAGGGTTTTACGATAGAAGGTGCTAAAAAAGAGCTTGACACTCAGAAAAACCAAGCCAAAGAGCAGTCAGCAATCATAAAAAAGCTCAAAGATCTACGTAAAAACATCTTGAATCTAAGGACTGAATTAGATAAAAACTAGTTGGAATGTACTTAGGAGTTTAATGTTGCAGTTATCAAAATCTTGACTTCAAAGATGAACAACATCTTTGCATAAATCCAAGTCAAAATGATCGTTTGAAGCTATAATAACTAATCGGTCTCTGCTATATTCAAACAATAAATCACTAAACCATTTTTTTGCATTATTATCTAGGAAAGAGGTAGGTTCGTCTAGAAGTAATATCGGTGTATCACTCATTAAAGCTAAAGCTAATTGTATCTTTTGTTTCATCCCTGACGAAAAATGCTGTAATGTTTTTTGGGAATGTCCTTTTAGCATAATTTTAGTCTCAAATGTCTTAAAATCAATACAATCGACCATAGATTTGAATTTTGAATGAAATGCAAAATTCTCTTCCAAAGTATACTCATTTATAAGGTCAGTGTAAGGAGCAGCTAATGATACGTATTTAAATAAACGATCAGTATTACATTTATTATCGTGTATTAAAAAATCAAATCGCCCAGATGTAGGTGTTAGAAATCCTGATAACATTTTTATTAGAGTAGACTTCCCACTTCCATTGCTTCCTGATATTCCACATATTTGATTGGACAAAAATGTGTGGCTAAAATCTTTTATAATCCACTGATAACCATATCTTTTTGAAACATTACTGGCAACTATTTCAGTCATTACTGTCTGAACCCTTTCATCAAACCACGATCGGCTTGCATTAAAAATTGCATGATAAATGCCTTTTCGGCAGATTCATGTATGGTCGCATCTATAGTTTCTATGGCTTTCTTTACATTATTACCCTTAACAAATAATATTCTGTAGATATCTTGGATATGATTTACTTGCTCTATTGTAAATCCCCTTCTACGCAATCCTACTGAGTTGACGCCCACATAACTTAATGGTTCTCTCGCAGCTTTAACATATGGAGGCACGTCTTTTCTTACTAAAGAGCCACCACCTATCATGGCATGATCACCTATTTTAACGAACTGATGGACAGCAGACATTCCACCAATGATAACTTGATTACCAATCTCAATATGACCTGCAAGGTTCACATTATTGGCTATAATACAATTAGAACCTATGAAACAATCATGAGCGACGTGGACATAAGCCATTAACATAGTGCCTTTTCCTATCCTAGTGGTCATACTTGCTTCAGTACCTCTATTAAGTGTGCAACATTCTCTTACTATCACGTTATCTTCTATGACTAAGGTGGAATTCTCACCCTTAAACTTTAGGTCTTGGGGGATTGCACCAATGACAGCTCCAGGAAACAACTTACAATTCTTTCCTACATACGAACCTTCCAAAATTGTCGCGTGAGGACCTACCCAAGTTCCTTCTCCTATCTCAACATTGGCTCCGATGTATGCAAAGGGCTCCACAATAACATTTTCAGCCACCTTAGCTAGTGGATGTATATAACTTAAATTACTAATCATTTTGTCTTTTTACGATCTGTGCAGTTAGTTCGCCTTCTGAAACTAGTTTATTACCTACGTATGCAGTCCCCATCATTTGAATAATACCACGTCTGATAGGTGACATAAGCTCCATCTTAAGAATGAGGGTATCTCCTGGTAATACTTTTGCTTTAAACTTTACATTATCCATTTTAAGAAAATAAGTATCCCATTGTCCTTTATCTTCTACCACAGTTGTTAATGCAAGAATACCTCCTGTTTGTGCAAGAGCTTCCATCTGAAATACACCTGGAAAAATAGGGTTACCGGGGAAATGCCCCTGAAAAAATGATTCGTTGGATGTCACATTTTTAACAGCAACTATATGTGTCGATGATATTTCTATAACTTTATCTACTAATAAAAAAGGATATCTATGGGGTAAGTACCCTTTTATATCTTCCAAACTCATAACCGGAGTTGCATTAGGATCATACACGGGTCTTCCAGCGTTCCGTTTTTGCTCTAAATACTTGGCTTTTAAAATTTTGGCTAGTGCGACATTAGAAGTATGGCCTGGTTTAGTTGCCACAATTTTTCCTTGAATGTCTCTTCCCATCAATGTCAAGTCACCTAACAAATCCAACAGTTTATGTCTTGCTGGTTCATTATGAAAGTGCATTTTTGTGTGGGTCAAAACACCATTTTCACCTACGGTAACATTTGGTTTGTCAAGTTTAATTTGTAATCTTTTGACTTCTTCATGATCCATGATTTTGTCAACGATAACCACAGCATTATCTAGATCTCCACCTTTTATAAGGCCGTGGTCAAAAAGTTTTTCTATTTCTGTCAAAAATACAAAGGTCCTACATTTTGCTATTTTATCTATAAATTCATCTTTTGTTTTCATAGATGCTACCATCTCGCCCAAAGTTTCTTCAGAAAACTTTAAAATGGTATTAAGTTCGAAAGTATCAGAAGGATAAACAGCATACTCAGAACCTGTATTGTTATCAAAAAATGTAAATGGCTCCGTAATTACATAAACTTCTTTTGTTGACTCATGCTTTTCCAACTTAGATTCTAATAAATGATTGACAAATCCAGCTGAACTACCATCCATTATTGGAATCTCAGGACCATCGAGACTTACGATGACATCCTCAATATGTAGAGCGTTAAGTGCAGCCATCAAATGTTCTATAGTCGAGACAGATGCCCCATTGGACTCTAGCGTTGTACCTCTCTGAGTCGTTGTTACTAACGAAACATCAGCAGAAAATGTAGCATTATTCAAATCTGTACGTTCAAATTTTATACCTGCACCCACTTCACCTGCCCTAAGCAAAACATTCACTATTTTACCTGTATGAAGACCAATTCCACTAAATTTTACATCTTGGGTTAAAATGTTTTTGTACCTCATTTAACTATCTAAAAATTTCTATCACAAGTACCACAATGCAACTTCTGTTACCCGCTTTTTAATAAAACACTATTTTATGCTCATCAACTGACGCATTTTATCTAACTCTTGTTCCAATTTTCTAATCTGCTGTGCCATGTCAGGTAATTTTCTGAAATACGCATATGATTTTAAGTAATTAGAATATTCGATTGCTGGAGAACCATACAATTTTGCATTTTCATTTTTTATGCTTGATGATATGCCGGATTGTGCCTGAATCATGGTTCCATCTGCTATTTCAATATGCCCAACAATGCCCACTTGTCCACCAATAAGACAATTAGCACCTATTTTTGTGCTACCTGCTATCCCTGTTTGAGCAGCAATAGCAGTATTATTTCCAATAGTCACATTATGAGCTATCTGTATGAGATTATCCAGTTTTACACCTTTGCAAATCCTTGTAGATCCCATTGTAGCACGGTCAATGACAGTATTACTACCTATCTCAACGTCTTCCTCTACCACAACGTTGCCAGTCTGGGCAATTTTCTTGTAATTTCCTTGTTCATCTCTTGCAAATCCAAAACCATCACTACCTATTACAGTGTTTGAATGTAAAATACAATTATTACCTATTTCACAATTGTGATAGACCTTTACACCAGGATACAGCGTTACATTATCGCCAATTTTGACATTATCGCCTATAAAAACTTGGCCAAAAATAATGGTATTTTTACCAACTTTAGCATTTTTTTTGATTATTACATGGTCATCGATTCTAACATTTTCGCCTATAATTGCAGTCGGATCAATGACAGCTGTAGTTGCCACACCATCCAAAATACTGATGCCAGAGTTAAACTGAGACATCAATATACTTAAAGCTGCATACACATTATCTACACAAATCATTGTAGCCGTTACATCACGTTCTGGTACAAAATCATTAGAAACTAATACTATGGAAGCCTTAGTATCATATATATAAGATACGTATTTAGGATTTGCTAGAAAAGTAATAGTTCCAGGTTGACCTTCTTCGATCTTACTTGGGCCCGATACTGAAGTCTCAGGATTGCCGATGACTTTACCTCCTATTAATGAAGCTATTTGAGTTGCGGTTACTTGCATAGCGCAAAGTTAACACAAAACTTTGTTTTGTAAACCAGAATTATATGAAGATTTATTTTAAAAAGATAGACTACTTATATTTATCTATATATTTGCAGCTTTTTACCATCAAAACTGACAAACCAGTTAGTGCAAATTAAACATAATCTTGGATAAAATTTTAAATATTGCTTATGCCAAAGGTCAGAATTTAGAGGCATTTGTCACCAAATCTCTCACCCAACTAGCTGATTTGGGATACGGGATTGTAATTATTCCTCTCGATGTGCCCGGCAATGAAAGCGCACAAAAGACTTTTGCATTGATAAAGAACGGTCAGGTAGACTTCGCAATCTTTCATTTATCTGACTTACATCCTATTTATCCAGCAGATGATCTAATCATAGCAGCTTTATCAGAAAGACACGATGCACAAGATTGCCTTGTAATCAATGAAGATTGTTATGCCCCATCTGAAGAACTTCGTTTGAAAGCTGGCTCAACTGTGCACGTCTCATCGATTATTCAGTCAGAGCAACTTAAAAAGCTGAATCCTTCGATAAATGTGGTAATTTCAAGTAATGACATCCTGAAAAATATAGATTTATTGAATTCTGGTTCTGTAAATGCAGTCATTTTACCAAAAGTATTCGCTGATAAAGCAATTTTCACCGCACCTGTGAAGCTTGTAAATCTCCATCCAAAAGAGATGATCCCAGCTCCTGGTCAAGGCACTTTTGGATTTGTAACCCTTGCAGAAAACCTTAAAATAAGAAGAATTCTTAAATCAATCCATGAAAAAGAAACTGCGGAAATGACCAATGTAGAGCGAACCATCAAACATTTGGTACCCGAAAATAGCCAACCATATGTAGTAGCATATTGTTATAAGGACAAAAGCTCAAATTTTCATGCGTTGGGTTCATTTTATAATTCTGAAACTGCAACTTTGCGTTTTGCATCTCACTCCCAAAGTACATCAAATGGACTTGCGGAAATTATATTTAATTCACTTTACCATAAATAACTGATTAAGAGATATGTATTTAATTTTTGATTGTTCAGCATTAGCAACAAAAACGGACTTTAAGGCCACATTTACGGATACAGAAGCTTGGCCACGATTGCTCCATATTAGCTGGATATTATTGGGAGAAGATTACAAACCATTGGAGGATTTTGATTGTATTCCAATACCTAATGGATATGTTATAGATGAAAAATCTAAAACGAAAGCACATATTGATGATGCAGATATTGTTAAAAAAAGTACTGATTTAGCTGAAATATTAGATAAATTTTCGGCAAGCGCAGAAAAAGCGGAATACATTTTTTCACATAATCTAAATTATAATGAAAATGTATTAGGCGCAGAATATGTGAGGATGAAGAAAAGTATCAATATGTTTTCTAAAAAAAGATATTGTTTAATGGAAGAAGGTACATATTTTTGTAAAATCCCTTCCAAAGGTGGTGGATACAAATGGCCAACCTTACCAGAATTGCATGCGACTTGTTTCGGTCAGACATATGGTCCTGCAAATAATGCAAGAGCTGATGTAATTGCCGCTGCTAGATCTTTTATCAAACTCAAGAAGACAAGAAAACTTGATGATTTATTCGAAGATTAATTGAAATCAACGAAAATAAGGTGTTTTGGTATTCAATTTAGACTTTAAGTATTCATTTAAAGCTTATAACTAATTAGATACTTTCTAAACAATTTACTGCGATTTTATATTGTATTAGAATATTTGTACTTTTGCATCGAATATAAGTTTATTAATAATCAATGCCCTAATAATGAATAGAAATATAATCATATCATTTATCCTAATAGCAGTGGGTGTTTTAGTTTTCTCAAGTGTATCAAAAGACGTGAGCACGTATGCTAGCTTTAAGGATGCCGAAAATGGAGAAAGAGTAAAAATCGTCGGTCAGTTATCCAAAGATAAACCTATGGAGTATGATCCACAAAATAAACCAAACGAATTTTCATTTTTCATGAAAGACGATAAAGGGGTTGAGACTAAAGTAGTTTTAAGTAAACCCAAACCACAAGATTTTGAAATGTCTGAACAAATAGTTGTAACAGGAGTTCTTTCTGATGGTGTTTTCGAAGCCAATGAAATACTGATGAAGTGTCCATCTAAATATAAAGACGAAGAGATTGCCATAAGAAATCAAGAAGGCTGAAAACAAATGACACAAATTCATGAATGAAGTAAAATATATAGGTGAGCACCTTTGGGTCGGCCAAATAGGACATTTTTTGATTATAACTGCCTTCGTTGCTGCAGTCATTTCAGCAATTTCCTATTTCATATCTGTACAAAGTAAAGTAAATACAAGTGAAGATGGTTGGTCAAAAATAGGTAGAAATGCATATTTTGTTCACGGCTTTAGCGTATTGACCATCATAGGATTGATATTCTATGCCATGTATCATCATATGTACGAATATTCTTACGTATTTGACCATGTTTCGCCAGATTTACCACTCAAATATATATTATCTGCCTTTTGGGAAGGTCAGGAAGGAAGCTTTATGTTATGGATGTTTTGGCACATCATATTGGGTTTTATTTTGATAAAAAAATCTGGAAAACTTGAAGCTCCACTGCTATTTACATTCGCTGTGGCAGAAGCCATATTAATGACAATGTTGCTTGGTATACATATACCTTGGGGCGAAGAAACTATTAAAATAGGAAGTAACCCTACTACCCTACTCAGACAAATGAATGAGGCACCCATATTTGCAAATGCTGATTACCTAAGTCTGATAAAAGGAAGAGGTATGAATCCATTGTTGCAAAACTATTGGATGACCATTCATCCACCTACACTTTTCCTAGGTTTTGCTTCTACCATTGTTCCTTTTGCGTATGCATTTGCAGGATTATGGCAAAATGAACACAAGGATTGGCTAAAACCTGCTTTCGGATGGAGTCTTTTTTCAGCTGGTATATTGGGAACTGGTATATTGATGGGTAGTTTATGGGCTTATGTAGCTTTATCTTTTGGAGGATATTGGGCTTGGGATCCTGTAGAAAACGCATCACTTGTGCCATGGATTACCCTAGTAGCAGGTTTACATGTCCATTTGATAGCTAAAAATACAGGTTACGGGACAAGGTCTGTTTACTTTTACTATTTGATTTCATTTGTGCTCATTTTATACTCTACTTTCCTTACCAGAAGCGGAGTTTTGGGTGATACATCAGCTCATGCTTTTACAGAAATGGGATTAGAATGGCAATTAATAATCTTAGTGGGTTTCTTTTTTGTAGCTGGAATGGGATTCTGGGCTTACAGATGGAAATCTATACCAAGTCCTGCAAAAGAAGAACCATTATATGCTAGGGAATTTTGGATGTTTATAGGTTCTTTAATCTTACTCTTTAGCGCCATTCTTATTACGGGTTCGACATCATTGCCAGTTTACAATAAAATTTTAACATTTTTTGATCCTGGATATGTAGGCAAAGTTATAAAAGATGTTATTCCGCACTTCAATAAGTACCAACTTTGGATAGCCGTCTTTGTTTCCATTTTGTCATCAAAAGCGATATTCTTAAGATATCATGGTGTAAATTGGGAACAAAAGAAAAATAAATTTGCGTTAAAAATGCTAATTTTATTGGGAGCTTCGATTGTTTTGACCTATATAACTACTTTTTGGATAAAATTATACTCATGGCAATATGTTGTGATGTGTATTACAGGCTATTTTGCAGTCATTGCCAATATAGATTATGTAGTATCTGTATTAAAATGGAATGTAAAACTTGCATCATCTGCTATAGCACATTTTGGATTCGGTATGATGGTGATAGGCATACTCGCAAGTGGATTAAATCAAAAATCAATTTCTTCCAATCCGTTTGTATTCAAAGGTATGTTTACGGACGAGGATATTGAGAAATATGTCCAGTTAATAAAAGGTAAACCATTATTTTCCCAAGGTTATTTCATTACCTATGAGTCTGATACATTGATTGGACAAGAAAGACGATACTCCATAAACTTCAAAAAACTTAATGACAGTTTAAGAGTGCTAGATGAAATTACTTTACATCCAAATGCAGTTTACTCTAACGATTTCTCTAAAGTCGCTGCTTACAATCCTGATACAAAACATTACATTCATAAAGATATCTTTACTTGTGTAGTAGGCTTACCACCTGCATTAGAAAGTGTAGAAAAAGCGCACGCGATAGAAGATTCTTTAAAATTTGTAGCTCGACAAGTAGCTATTAATGATACAGTTGTGATGGGAAACTTCATTATCAAGCCACTATCAGTCAACTTTAAGCCTACCAATCTTGATTACAATAAAAACATTCATGATACCGGTATTGGTGTTCTTTTGGAAGTAACAGATATCAAAAACGATACTTCTTATCAGGTGGAATCTGCCATTGGTCTAGATGGTGCCTTGATGTATAGTTATCCTGCAGCCATTGACGAACTAGGTGTAAGAATCAAGCTTGAAGAATCATTATTAAATGCATATTTTACGCCAGAAGAGCAATTAGAATACAAAGAATATGTAATGAAAATAGGTAGTAACATAAATATTGATGGTTACAAAATTTCATTAGCTGAATTTGACAAAAATCCTACCCATAAGAATTATAAAAAAGAAGAAGGGGATATTGCCATCGGTGCCAAACTTAATATTGAAGGCAACGGGGTGATAGATACTTCCACTTCTTTGTATATCATAAGAAATAACCAACCAATGAGTATTAAAAATTACTCAGGTACTACAGGGCTACATATCAGATTTAGTAATATTGATCCAGCAAAAGAAGAATTCACTTTTAAAATTGCTAGGGATAAAAGGGAGTCTCCCGAATTGAATCTAGGTATAGCTACAGATGTACCACGAACAGACTATCTCATCTTGCAAGCGACTATTTTTCCAGGAATCAATCTTTTCTGGTTAGGTAGCATTCTAATGATGGTAGGTTTATTTATTGCATCATGGTTAAGATTTTCAAAGAATGACTAAAATGATGAATATATCCATCATAGGTGGTGGAAATGTTGCATGGCATCTCACACAAAACTTTACATTGGCGGGGCTTAATGTATTTGAAGTTTATGGAAGGGATCCGAATGAGGCTGATACATTTAGTAATTTCACAAATACAACGTATATCTCGGATATTAAGAAAATGCGTTCTGATGCCGATATATATATTATTGCTGTAAACGATGATGTAATTGAACAGGTTTTGGATGAATTACCGTTTAAAATTACTAGTGAACAGATATTGGCGCATACTTCTGGTGCAAGACCATCTAAAATACTTGCACCCTATGCCATTCATTACGGTTGTTTATGGCCATTGCAAACACTTACGAAAGAATTGCCAATCGCTTCAAGCCAACTTCCGATTATTTTTAATGGTTCTGATTTTGTTTCTGAAGCACATCTTGGAGAAATAGCTGATCAAATAAGCGATTATGTCATGCTTGTAGACGATAAGAAAAAAAGTAAAATGCATTTGGCAGCTGTCATGTTGAATAATTTTGTAAACCATATAAATAGGTTAGTATCAGATTATTGTAAAGTGGAAGGATTAGATTTCAGTATCTTCAAACCATTAATTAAAGAAACTGCATTAAAATTGGATTTGGGTTCACCGTCTGAAATACAAACAGGCCCTGCCAAAAGAAATGATAAACTAACGATTGAAAAGCATCTAGAAATGTTAGAAAAGTATGATGAACTGTATAGGTTTTATTGTTTAGCTACAGAAAGCATTATCAAAAAGTATCACAAAATATGAGAATAATAGGTGAGTTTGATGCAGGAGACATAAAGATTACTGTCTTTAAAATGAATGAACGTATTTCTATAAAATTTGAAAAAAACCTTTTAGAACAAACATATAAATTTAGAGATGGTAGTGCAATCGGTTCTCTAGAAGATGCAAAAACTTTTTGTTCAGAACATACGATAAATGAAATCAATGATGTATTTGATGCTATGTCAAAAAGCAGATCAAGATCTCTGAACAATATGATTGAAAATCAAGAAGAGAAATTTGATATCATTATATAATTAATAACTATACAAATCTCTACCTACATCTAAATAAGAATCTATACATTTTCATAAAGCTTAAAACCACCCTACTAAATACAGCAGAATTGATATTTTATTTAAAAGCATCAAATATTTTAGGGGTCATCTTCAAAAAAATAAAGTAAAAACTAAACACACCCCTTATTTTAACATACCATTGACAAAATAATTATATTTTATTTTTGGAATGACCTTTAAACATCTACCTTTGTGGTCTTAATTCATAAACCACTTAAAATAACATGGCAGTAATAAGATTTCAAGCAATTCAAACCACACTGGACAGAAAACCTGTTCATATTGTGGAACCTACAGAAAGAAGATCAGAGTTATATGGAATCAATGTATTCAACAAAAACTCATTCAGTCACTACATGTCTAAAGATGCATCAAATGCAGTAATGGATGCTATCAATCATGGTAAAAAGATAGACCGAAAGATAGCTGACCAAGTTGCCACAGGTATGAAGTCTTGGGCAATCTCTAAAGGTGCAACCCACTATACACACTGGTTTCAGCCACTTACAGGTGGTACAGCAGAAAAACATGATGCTTTTTTCGAACCTAATGGTGATGGTACAGCTATTGACAAATTTGATGGTGGACAGTTAGTGCAGCAAGAACCAGATGCATCAAGCTTTCCGAATGGAGGTATTAGAAATACATTCGAAGCACGTGGTTACACAGCTTGGGATCCTACATCACCTGCTTTTATCATGGGTACAACATTATGTATACCTACCATATTTGTTTCTTACACAGGTGAAGCACTTGATAATAAAGTACCATTATTGAGAGCACTTCAGAGTGTAGACAATTCGGCCACGGAAGTAGCAAGATATTTTGACAAGAATGTAAATAAAGTAATTGCTACCTTAGGTTGGGAGCAAGAATATTTCCTTGTAGACAGTGCACTTGCAGCATCAAGACCTGACCTTATCATGGCAGGAAGAGTTTTACTCGGACACGAAGCTGCAAAGGGTCAACAATTGGAAGATCACTATTTTGGTTCCATTCCTGAAAGAGCATTGGCTTATATGCGTGAACTAGAGATAGAGAGTATAAAACTAGGAATACCTGTAAAAACGAGACATAATGAAGTAGCTCCAAATCAATTTGAGCTAGCACCGATTTTTGAAGAGGCAAATCTTGCTGTAGATCACAACTCTCTCCTGATGGATGTGATGAGTAAAATTGCGGCAAAACATAATTTTAAAGTCCTTTTTCACGAGAAGCCTTTTGCAGGGGTAAATGGATCAGGAAAACACAATAACTGGTCACTTGCTACTGATACAGGTATCAATCTACTAAGTCCAGGAAAAACGCCAAAAAGTAACTTGCAATTTTTGACTTTCTTTATAAATACCATCAAAGCAGTTCATGATTACGATGATTTGTTGAGAGCATCTATAGCATCAGCAAATAATGATCACCGTCTTGGAGCGAATGAAGCGCCACCAGCCATTATTTCAGTATTTATCGGAACACAATTAACGGCAGTGTTGGATGAACTTGAAAGAGTGAAAGATGGCAGCTTGTCACCTGAAGAAAAAACAGAATTAAAACTCAATGTTGTTGGCAAGATTCCTGAGATTTTATTAGATAATACGGATAGAAATAGGACATCACCATTTGCATTTACAGGTAATAAATTTGAATTCAGGGCAGTAGGATCTTCTGCAAACTGCGCCAAAGCTATGACCATATTGAATATGATCGTATCTGAACAATTACGTAAGTTCAAGACTGAAGTTGACAGCCTGATCGAAAGTAAAAATATGAAAAAAGATGATGCCATCTTTAATGTTTTAAGAGAATTGATCAAAGCATCCAAAAGAATCAGATTTGAAGGAGATGGATATAGTGAAGATTGGGTAAAAGAAGCTAAAAAGCGTGGACTTTCTAACTTCAAAACTACACCAGAAGCGCTCAAAGCTCAAGTCAGTAAAGAAACTTTTGCGCTTTATGAATCTCATGGCATCATGAATAAAATAGAAGTAGAAGCAAGATACGAAATAGAGCTTGAAGAATATATCAAAAAGCTTCAAATCGAAGGAAGAATCCTTGGAGATATTGCAACAAATCACGTGATGCCAACTGCGATAGCCTATCAAAATACATTAATAGAGAATGTAAGAGGATTAAAGGAAATCTTCGGTAATGAATATACTAAATATGCATCTGAGCAAGTAGGACTTATCAAGGATATCTCTGGATACATCGGATCTATCAAATCCAATGTGGACAAAATGATAGAGGAAAGAAAGAAAGCCAACAAAATCGGTCACGCAGACAAAAGAGCCGATGCTTACTGTAATAAAGTCAAACCTTATTTTGAAGAAATAAGATATGCTTGCGACAAACTAGAGCTCCTAGTTGACGATGAATTGTGGCCATTAACTAAATACAGAGAATTGTTATTTACAAGATAAACAAATCACTCATCCCGCAGTATACTACATGTGTTGTTGCTGCGGGATTTTTTTTTTAAATCTTGTCAGTGTTTATTAAATGAAAAAAATTACTCTTTGATCCCAAGTGATGAAATCAAACATAAAGGCTACCGATAAAAATTTTCGTATCCAAGAAAAATATTACCGAATACCCTTCTTTGTACAATGAACATGTCTGCATCATCAACCCATGCATAAAAACGTTCCATTTGAGCAACATCCTTCGGACCACGTGAGTTCTTATCCTTCCAAATGATATCTTCATACGAGTAGAAAACACTTTTTTTGACAGTACCATTTGTTTTTTTCATTTCAACGATGCAAAAAGGAACAAGTTGGAGCAATGTATCTATCCCTTCTTTTGCATCAAAGATATCTTCTGCACCCAACATTTCAAAGCTACTCAAATAAGCGTTCACTACCCTTTCATTTAGTGGCTTGTCAGTTTTTTGAACATTTGCAATCGTAGGACTGACGGTAACAGTTTTTCCATCTTTAAATAATTTGAATGAAGAAGACTCACTCTTTGGATAGGTTACTGTGATCGATTCTATTTGTTCTGGTTTGTCTCTAAATATGAATTTGTCCCTATAATTTTTCATAGGTTGCTCAAATCTTGATCTCAAACCGCCCATTAGTCCTGGTAAATGCATGACATAAGCTTGCTCCTCACCTTTCATCAACATGTAAGTGCCTTCCCCTTTTTGCGTATCAGACCCAATATAAAAAGTCTTAAAAGGCTGATCACTATTATTATAAAGTGACACTTCTATTGCATATTTACCTATACTTTCTTTGACTGTTGCATTAGCAGCCTTTGGTGGAACATAAAGCATTTTCATATCTAGCAATGCTTTTTCTATGTTAATGAAGACGGCATCATTGACCAAATATTTTCCATTAAGTAGCCAAGATTTTCCATTTTTACTAAACTGAATAGGCTGTAATCTTGGATGTTTTAAGACAATATTTGTGATCTCATCCATAGATTCCACAGTAAATCCACGATCTGCTGTGACCATACCCTTTGTATTTGAACTATTTTTTTGATACAAATAATAAGCTCCACCAGACAAAAGTAACAATGCAAGTAATAATATACCTATTCGTTTCATTCTATATTTCCTTTAAATTATCCAAATCAAAATTTAAGATCAAATTTCGCTTGTTTGTATTCATGAAGTAAACCTCCTTCTCCTTATATAATGGTAAATAATCCCAAATATAGCCAAAAGTACAACAGGTAGACCAACATTTATAAATTGCCACTTTGTTTTCTCATCCTTTGTCTTCACGGCGTCTAAAAGTCGTAATTTTATTTCCTTTGAACGGGACTCTAATATACTACCATCATCTAGCATGTATTCTATCATATTTATCACAAAGTCTTTATTTCCTTTATAATATTTTCTTTCCCATTTATTATAGCCAATATCTTCTGTCTGACCATTGGTAGTATTCACCAAATTTTTGGCAAAATCAGAATCAGAAATCACGATTTGCTTGGTAGGCTTACTTTTTTCTATAAACTGAACGCCCATTTGTTCGAGATTGGACTGGACGTCTGGTGTAAGTCTATTTTTGAAAAAAGATTCAAACTGACCTTCTAACAAAACGGCTAACGGTTTCTGACCACCATTAAATTTGGATGGGTCTGGTGCTGTTTTCAGAATCTCAAATGTCAATCGCATAGGTTGCAATTGTGATCTTGAATACTTAGATGTGGTCAGCAATATTGTCTTCTTAATATCAGCATCCGTCTTTATGGTGTCAATGGTACTAGGGAAAAACATATTAATCCTATCTACATTTTTGACAATCGGATGAATACTCGTCGTCGCAGCTGAAGTATGATAGTACCAAGGAAAGAGTTTTGTTTGTGGCTTATCACCTGCCATCCCTATGACTTGTGGTATATAACTACATTCCAAATCCATAATTAAATCTGGCATAATCCTAGCCCCATATTTGAATAATAAATTATCCACACCAGAATCCGTATCTGTAGGTATATAAAATTTATTCTTGCTAATACTATCCAATGAAATATGAAACTTGTCTAAGAGCCATAAAACCTTACCTCCATTCATGACATATTGGTCAATTTTGAATTGATTCTCAATCGAAATCGGAGTTTTAGGTCCAGCAACAACTAATAAATCTATCGTACTATCTAACTTCATTAAAGAATCAAGATATATCCTGCCTACCTTGTGAAATCGCCTAATTTCGCTTTCCAATCTGAAAGTTTGAGATTCATCCCACTCTTCATTCCCTTGGGTAAAGAGTACATTTTTTGATCTAGGCGCTTGTAACTTTTGGAAAGCATTCGCAAATTTATATTCTAATAATGCGACTGACTTATTGAGAATGACATCTTCATCATCACCAGGTTTTTGCTCTTCTAGCAGATTTATTATGTACTTTTTTGCCTTGTAAGTAACTATGGCAAATGGGAAAACTGCTTTTTGTACTAATTGTGTACCATCAGAATAACTTAGCGAAACGGGAACAATTTTTTCTTCGATCAGCATTTTTTGTCTTTGCTCGACAACTCGTGGACTACCTTCTGAAGGATCTTCAAATTCATAGACAATATTCGGATTGATATCCCTAAGTTTGTCCATTAAATCCTTGACAGATGATTGTAATCTTTTGAATCCAGATGGAAATTCACCATCTAACAATACCTTGATGGTAATATTATCATCCGGAGCTGCTATGACTGCTTTTGTACTTTCAGAAAGTGTAAATCTCTGATCGTCAGTGAGATCTAATTCTGTATATAAAAAAGATGAAATGATATTTACTACAATAATTATTGCTACGACTAGTAAAAATTGTAAATATTTATTTGATGTTTTCATAAAAGTGCCTTATTCGTTTTAACTTCGTCTTTCGAGTACGCTTACAGTTGCATACAAAAACACAAAAATGATCGAAATAAAATAAATGATATCACGGCTATCAATCAGTCCTTTACTAATACTGGTGTAATGATAATTTATACCTATTTTTTGTATAAAAAGGTCAAAAGTGGTCGTAAAAACTGGCATTCTAGCGATGTAACTGAATGCCCAATGAAAAAAGAAACACAGGAAAGCACCTAAAATAAAAGCAATAATTTGATTATTTGTAAGTGTAGATGCTAACATACCAATTGCCACAAAAGCACCTGCCAAAAAAAACAATCCAATATAAGATCCAATGATAGCACCTGAATCAAGATTCCCAACCGGTGAACCAAGCTGATAGACCGAATAATAATAAACTAAAGTGGGCAACAAGGCAAAAATAACTAGGGTGAAATTTGCAAAATACTTGCCCAAAATAATCTCAAAGGTAGTAAGTGGTTTTGAATACAAAAACTCAATCGTACCTTTGGCTTTTTCTTCAGCAAAACTTCTCATCGTCACGGCTGGTATCAAAAATAAAAATACCAATGGCGCAATGGAGAATAGTTGATCCATCGTAGCAAAGTTATAATCCAAAACGCTGGTATCTGAAAATACCCACATAAATAATCCTATGGACACCAAAAAAACACCAATTACTAGGTACCCAATTAATGAACTAAAAAAAGCATTGATCTCTTTAAAATAAATACTAAACATCTATGGTTGATTTCGTCAATTTTCTAAAAATGTCTTCTACATTAGCTTTATCAGTCTTCATTTCTAATATTGTAAGTTGATTTGCTACTGCAAAATTAAATATTTCTGCCCTGATATCTTCATTACCTTTGATAGTAAAAATGATTTCTTCACCTTCTTTTCTTACATCAATCACATTTTTAAAACCATTAAACATAGTGGTGGAAACATTATTTTGGGCAAATTCTACTCTAACAGATCTATTGCCTTCCATTCTGTTTCTCAAAGTATCAATGGACTCGTCTGCTACTAAATTTCCGTTGTTTATGATGACTACCCTATCACATAAAGCTTGTACTTCTTGCATAATGTGCGATGAAAAGATAACCGTTTTTTCTTTACCAAGTTCTTTGATAAGACTTCTTATGTCCAATAATTGGTTCATATCAAGACCGGACGTTGGTTCATCTAATATCAAAACCTTAGGATCATGAATGATGGCTTGAGCTAGGCCTACTCTCTGTCTGTAACCTTTAGAAAGTGTGCCAATGATCTTGTTTTGTTCTTTGCCAAGACCCGTCATCTCAATGATGTCTGAAATTCTACCTACTTTATTTTCTATTCTGTGAATGCTTGCCACAAATTGTAAAAATTCTTTGACATACATCTCCTCATACAATGGATTATGTTCTGGCAAGTAACCAATTTGTTTTCTGACTAGCAGTGGAGATGTTTTTATATCATAACCTTCTACAGATGCAGTACCTTCAGTAGGCTCTGTGTAGCAACACAACATTTTCATTGTAGTCGTTTTGCCGGCACCATTTGGGCCCAAAAAACCTAATATTTGCCCTGGATGAGCTTCAAAGGACAAATTATCTACTGCTTTTTGCGTACCGAAATGTTTGGATAAACCTTGGACAATCACTGACATGAACTGATATTTTTGTGTTTATTGATATTAAAAATATTGGCTCAACCTGATTTATAATATCAATAAGATCATTTCATTGGCTTTGACAAGTAAAAAACTGTCATCAACTGATCCAATATTATACAATGCACAGGTTAAAATCAAAACGAGTGCAAAAGTAAGGATATTGCACATATAATCGTAAGATAATCTTAAGAGTTTATGTCGCTTAGAGCATTAAATGTAAATTAATTGGGGAATTTCTTGAATTGTTGATTTGCAGAATTGCTGATTTGCGGAATTGGAGAATTGGTTGATTTGCGGAAATGATCATTTATTTAGTTATCGCTCGCCGCTTACTTTCATCATCAGGTCTTCTACATGATGCACCAACTGTGTGTAGTGAGCATCCCTTTTTGTCTCTCTTGTTCTTATAAGTGGAAGGTCTACGTGAATATGTTCGACAATTCGTGACGGCGCATACTTCATGATATAAATATCATCTCCGAGATAAACTGCTTCTGAAATATCATGCGTCACAAAGATCACAGTAGAATGAAACTTTTCCCACAGCTGAAGTAAAAGTTCTTGCATTTGTATTCGAGTTTTGACATCAAGTGCACCAAATGGTTCATCCATCAATAGAATTTCAGGATTAGATAGCATACTTCTTGCGATGGCTACTCGTTGCAACTGTCCTCCTGACAACGTAGGATACATGGCATATTTTTTTTCGTGACCTTCTAAACCTACGAGCTTGATCATTTCCATGGCGCGTTCGTCTCTTTCCTTTTTATTGACACCTTGATACCGAAGTGCGAGTCCAACATTGTCCAAAACTGTCATCCAAGGCATGGAAGAATATTGCTGGAAGACCATACTGACATGGGTCTTGTCATCTACAGGTTTGCCTTTTATCAAAACTTGTCCTTCTGATGGTTGTTGCAGGCCTGCAATGTACCTCAATACGGTGGATTTGCCCGAACCAGACATTCCGAGTATGACTACGAACTGTCCTTGCGCAGGCTTATCCTCTATGATAAGGTTAAAATCTTTGATGATCCAATTTTCTCCACCATCATAGGTCTGACCTATGTTTTTTAGTTCGATGATGTTATCTAAGCTTACTTTATCTTCAAATTTGAAATGCTCCATGATCAACGAGTAAATTTATGGTAAAGAGAATTTAATTGATAGGTTAATATAAGACCAAATATCACGTGAATTGTCCACAAAGCATCTCCAAATAAATAAGTCAATGGTCGAACATTCTCAATAAATGGAGAAAATTCATTTATCGTAAAAAGTATATAAATACCTAAAAATAACCAAGTGATTAATGCTATAATATAATCGAAAATAGCATCAAACAAAGTAACTGTTTTCAATTCGCCTTTTCCTTCGTATGTATTTTTGATTTGATACTTGTATGGAAAAAACTTTCTATCTAAATATGCAAATACCTTATCTTGAAACACTCCAAACAACATAATTATTATCAAACAAGCGACTGTGATATCCACTCTGGCAAATCTCTGACCAGCTTTGTACATTAATGAACCAATACCTCCATCATCTGCATTTGTCTCAGCCACAATGATGTATGTCCATGAAATAGCAGTCAAAATCCTTATATCATCAGAAAGTCTAGAAATCACAGATGGAAAATAAACAGTCGTAATGGTCTGCCAATAACTCGCTCCTAACGTATGTACGGTCTTAAGATATACGTCATCCACTTCATCTATCCTTTGAATAACGATAGGAAGCAGGTAAATAAAAATACCAAAGGCTAGAAAATTGATTTTGGCTTCCACAAAAATACCAAACCATACAATAAATAAAGTGGTAAGGGCAGTCAGGGGTAAAAACCTGATAGCATCTACCACCTTCTGAAAAGCACCTCGAAACATAGGCACCAGACCAATGGCAAAACCTATAGGAATGGCATACAAGATAGCTTTTATGTATCCGCCAAGATTGAGTCCAATAGATCTACACAAATTTTTAATAAGTTCATTTTCGACATACAAAGTCTTAAAAGCCGTCAATACTTTAAGTGGTTGTGGAAAAACATGTTTGGGCAAAGTGGGTTCCGCACCCATGGTCAGTAGTGACCAAAGTAACAGTATAAAGGCCAAACCAGCGGTGGTAAGAATGACTTTTTGATTAGGTGTCAAGTCACCCCTTAATCTAAACAACCATGAAAACGACATATTATATAGATTTATGTCTGCAAATATAGATAAAGTTATGGGTTGGATACTTTTTTATTTGATAAAATAATTCAGTGGGGGAATATTTGTATTGGGAGAAATTGCTAAAATTTGGGCAGTTTGATTGGGATGATGTGATTAGGAAGGTAATTATTGATGGTAAATAAACATGCGATAGCAGTTATCAACAGCAACGAACAGTATTTTACGAATTTATAATTCAATATGAAACAGCATCACTCTATGAGATCATCTCACCAAAGTAATGGAACCTGTAAACGTTCCCAATGAAAAACCAAGTATATCTTCCATGTCCACGATAAATTGGTATACTCCTACGCTAGCATCTGTGCCATTAATTTTTCCATCCCACCCAATCGCCATATCGTTTGGCAGACCATTTTGGCTGGAAAATACAATGGAGCCCCATCGATCAAAAATCTGAAAATTTTTAATTACAACATTTTCGTCTGAATAAGTGACATAAAAAACATCATTGTTTCCATCTCCGTTCGGGGAAAAAATATTAGAAAATATAAATTCGGGCAATTCTTTGAACTTTAGAAAAGTCGAAAGAGATAATGTACATCCATTTTCGAAGTCCAAATCCACTGTTACATTCGTATCTTCAGAGATTTTTATCTTTGGTGTCAAACATGAATTGCAATCCAGTTTATCATTATTGTTCCAAACTATGCTAGTAACTTTGACATCAGATAGTATACTTAACTGAAATATATTGGAAGAAATATATGTAGTGTCTAGCGTAGCCACTACATTCATTGGATCAGGAAGGTTGACATTAAAATTATAAACACAACCATTGTCACTTTCGATGACTATATCATTAGAAACGCCCACATTTAAAGGTAGTCTATAAGGTAAATCACGTGTATACATACTTGGCTTATTATTCACACTAATGTTATAACCACCAGCAAAATTTGCCTTGGAAATATCTATTCCATGATTGCAGATTTCACTATATTCTACAAAATTAACTTCAGGGTCGATTACTTTTAAAGTCAGGTGAACAATACTATCGCATCCACGTGATGATATTAAAGTAGCTTGATAATCGCCAGATTTATCATAATTTTGATTGCCTAAAGTGTAAATTTGGTTACTGCAAATGGAATCAGTCACATAATATTCTAATGGTAACACCTGAACGGTAACTTCATCTGAGATAACTCTGCATTTTTCATTTAAAATCGACAAATCATCCCCAGCTGTCAGATATCTATAATAGTATGTACCTACTGTAAAATTATCATGGGTTATACTAGTTGCGTTTTTTATTCCGTATTCAGTCCATTCCACGCCATCTCTGGATATTTGCCAGATGATACGAGGATTTGTACTTCCCTCAATCTCAGCACTTATCGTAAACGGATCATCATCAATACATAGTAAAATAGCTTTTTGGGGGTCGATTCCCACAAAAGCGGAAGGACCGCATGCTCTGAATGAAATATTGTCCAGCGCAAGATCGTTTCCATATCCTCCCGGAGCATTGTTTCTCAAAGTCAGCCTTACTGATGAAGCATTTTCAGGCGCAATAAAAGTAAATCCATATGTAATCCATTTTCCGGTTTTGGGTATCAAACCTGTAGAAAATCTTACTTGGCCATCTATCAGGAAATCTATGACTGGATCTGTATGATTTGCTGTGTTTGATTTTATCAGATTAATAACGTCTGCACTAAACTCATACAACGTATTACTACAGATATCATTTATAGTTTTATCGTAAAAGAACCCTGGTGCAAATGATGCATTTACGACCATCATATACCCATTGGGATCTGGACTATTATCTCGAATAGAAAGCCAAGATGAATATAGATTCCAAGTACCTGTATTATTTGTTATGGAATAAAAACCATCATTCGGCAAATTTGTAGTATAGGTATATCCTGGTGCAATATTTGGATTTGTCAATAATACAGGATTTGAACCACTACCGAAATCACCGTCTTTAAAAATATTTATACCTTTGTTTCCTACACATATTTGACCTTGAATCTCAGTACAGAATGTTTGTACGAACACAAATAACCAAACAATTTTAGTTAAGCTATTTTTCTGCAAATGAATCATAAATATAAGTAAGGTGACATAATTTGACAAAAGTATTGGATTTAATTATAATTGAGCCTAAAACTACTACAAACTAAAGATTAAATCGATTAATATACTTAAAAAGCAGTCATTTTTTTTTAAAATATGCTGTTGGAGCAAGTTTGTAACTTTTACCTATAATAGACTACAGCCTTAAACACTACGTGAAGCCTTAATGAGTAGTCATAAAGCCTTAATGAGAGGTCGCGAAGCCTTAATGAGTAGTCATGAAGCCTTAACGAGAAGTCATGAAGCCTTAATGAGAAGTCCTAAAGCCTTAATGAGTAGTCCCAAAGCCTTAATGAGTAGTCATGAAGCCTTAACGAGTTGTCACGAAGCTTTAACGAGTTGTCTTGAAGCCTTAATGAGATGTCGCGAAGCCTTAATGAGTAGTCACGAAGCTTTAACGAGAAGTCCTAAAGCCTTAATGAGAAGTCCTAAAGCCTTAACGAGAAGTCCTAAAGCCTTAATGAG
>DLGT01000047.1:19053-85433 GCA_002482845.1 Saprospiraceae bacterium UBA7687 | reverse complement strand
TAATGAGAAGTCCTAAAGCCTTAACGAGTAGTCATGAAGCATTAATGAGAAGTCCTAAAGCATTAATAAGAAGTCCTAAAGCATTAATAAGAAGTCCCAAAGCCTTAATGAGAAGTCCTAAAGACTTAACGAGTTGTCATGAAGCCTTAATGAGAAGTCATGAAGGCTTAACGAGTTGTCTTGAAGCCTTAATGAGATGTCGCGAAGCCTTAATGAGTAGTCACGAAGCTTTAACGAGAAGTCGCAAAGCCTTAACGAGAAGTCCTAAAGCTTTAACGAGTAGTCATGAAGCCTTAATGAGTAGTCACGAAGCCTTCAAGTTGCAAACCTGCGCCAGCAAAGAAGGTAATGGCTAGATGTATTAAGCGACAAAAGTCACAAACTTGAAGAGTAAGAAAACTTGCCCACTGCTGGCACAAGTTTGCAACTTTTGTCTTTAATAAACTGCAGCAATAAATTATAAACACATAAACCTACCATCTTATCGAGTTAAATAGGCAACAAGATAGTACTTAGACATTCTTTATCGGCTTCAAAGCCAAATCATCTTCATCCTTTATATAAATTGATGCAATTGCTCCTACCAACATAAATACACCCGAAGTCATTAATGCATAAATGGCATGGTCGCCATAAACATTTTTTAAGAAAGGACCACCGATGAGTCCATTGGTAATTTGTGGTACGGTGATAAAAAAGTTGAAAATACCCATGTAAATACCCATCTTTTTCGCTGGAATTGCACCTGCCAACATCGCATACGGCATGGCCAAAATACTTCCCCAAGCCATTCCTACACCTATCATTGGGTAGATGAGCATTGACGGGTCTTGAATTATGTAAATAGATAACAAACCAATACCTCCTGCTAGTAATGAAACTCCATGCGTATATTTCCTACCTATCTTCTTGGCAATAGCTGGTAACGCAAAAGCATAGATGGCAGATACCAAATTGTAAATACCAAAAATATAACCCACTTCATTTCCTGCTGTTTGATAATCTGGTGAAGTGGTATCGTTTGGAGCTAGTCCATAAATGTGTTCTGCGATGGCAGGTGTACTGTACACCCACATTCCAAACAATGCAAACCATGAGCAAAACTGAACCAAACCTAGTTGTTTCATAGTTTCTGGCATCTTTCCGAAATCATTGATGATTGCTGCGACCACATTGGTAGGATGTTCATCAAATTTGTCGTTCTCATCTTCTGTAAACTTGGATAGTTCTTCTGGACTGTACTCTTTGGTAGTAAATAATGTCCACAAAATGGCTAACAGCAAAATCGCAGCACCGATGACAAAAGCATAAATGACATTATCTGGTACACCACCATTACTTGCTTCTACAGAAATACCCATCCAATCACCCAAGATCTTTGGCAACCAAGAACCTACTACCGCTCCCAATCCTATCAAAACCGTCTGAATAGCAAATCCTGCCGTGCGCTGATCCGTAGATAACTTATCTGCTACCAAAGCTCTGAAAGGCTCCATGGCCACATTAAAGGATACATCCATGATCATCAACATACCAGCTCCTACCCACAAAGCAGGCAAAAAAGCAGTAAATAATGCAGCATTTGGCATCAATATTAATCCAATAGCTGCCATGATTGCGCCAACTAAAAAATATGGTTTACGACGACCCAATTTGGTCCATGTGATATCACTATAATGACCGATAAATGGCTGCACGAGCATACCTGTGATAGGCGCAACTAGCCAAAACCATCCTAATTGATGGGTATCTGCACCTAAAGTCTGGAGAATTCTACTGGCATTGGCATTTTGTAAGGCAAACCCTGCTTGGATACCAAGAAAACCAACACTCATATTCCATATGGCGCTAGTAGGTAATAACGGTTTCTTCATTTTTGTGGATTAATGATTAAAACTTAGGAATTTATGAACTCAAAACTACATATTCCCATGGCATCAAACTTATTTTTTCGCCTTGGTGGTACGCTATATTTCTATTTGTAAATACATCAATACCAGATATATTTCTATCTGCTTCGATGATTTGAAATTGTTTGCTTAGATTGATAATGACGGTGACTTTTTGGTTGTTTTTGTGTCTTACAAAAGCATAAACATGGTCATTTTGCATGATTCGTTCCAATCTTCCGCCAAATGTTCCATGCCATAAAGCTTCATTTTGGTGCCTTAATTCATTCAAAGTCTTGTAGAAGTCATTATAAAAATAATTTTTAAAACCAATATTATCCTTCTCAAAAAACTCGAGTCGCCTTGGCATTGGCTCTTCTTGACCACCATATGTCAAGGGAATCCCATCAATCGTATTGACAAAAACAGCAAAGGCCTTGTGCGCTTCGCCCATTCTTTCAATCTCCGATCCTGACCAAGAATTTTCATCATGATTAGAAGTAAAATGAAGGTAAAACCCTTTGTGTGCCTTCGGTTTGTCATATGCCATCCAATGATCTAAGGAGCTTACATTCTTTGCACCTTTAGCAATATCATTCATTAGATGATGTAGTGACCAACTATAAATAGCGTGAAAACAATTTTGATTTAGGTGATCGTGCACTTCCGATTCTGCCAATAAAAAAAGATCAGACTTAACTGCTCTCAGCTTTGGAATGGTTTCCTTCCAGAAATCTAAGGGTACTAGCAACGCCATATCATGTCTAAACCCATCAATTCTATATTTCTCCAACCAAAAGATCATATCAGCAACCATTGCGGCTCTCATCTCATGCTTGTGATAATTTAAATCAGCAACATCGTCCCAACCCATAGATGTTCCTTGCTCCGTTAGTGGGTCTGTGATATTGCCATGACTGTCTTTGGTGTAAAATTCGGGATGATTTTTGATCCAAACGTGATCCCAACCTGTATGATTAGGCACCCAATCTAGGATGACTTTCATGCCCAATTTATGCGCTGTATCAATGATTGATTTGAATTCAGAAATGGTGCCGAAAGCAGGATTAGTTTTACGATAATCAGAAACGGCATAATAGCTGCCTAGACTTCCTTTCTTTTTGGTCTCACTAATTGGAAAAATAGGCATAAACCATAAGATGTCTACACCCATTGCTTTTAATCTCGGAAGATGCGATTGGAAAGCTACAAAAGTCCCTTCTTGGGTATATTGTCGAATATTAACTTCATAAATATTAGCATTTTTTGCCCATGCTGGCAAGGTAAATTCTGACAATTCCTGTGACTCCATATCCTTAATCTTCTAGTAGATACACCTGCAAAGTCATTGTAAAGTGCTAAACTCTGCTTTTGACATCAACAAAATATATCCTTTGTTTTAAAATTTTGGATAAAACTAAAACATTTTTTGAATGTGTCTAAGAAAAAGAGAAAAATAATGTGTCATAGCGACAATTAGCGTTTGATTGTAT
This sequence comes from Saprospiraceae bacterium UBA7687, assembly GCA_002482845.1. Taxonomy (GTDB): domain Bacteria; phylum Bacteroidota; class Bacteroidia; order Chitinophagales; family Saprospiraceae; genus OLB9. Next base: position 82,051 of record DLGT01000047.1, on the reverse strand, counting down.
TGACTATGCTCATTATAATAAGGAAACCAACATTTAGTTTTTCTTTAGAAATACAACCTGTCAGAATTCATAAAAAGTTATGTAACTTAAAATTACACTTAGCTTAAAATTCCTTTTTTTTTGCCCTGTTCCCTCAGGTGACAAAATGAATTTTTAATTAGTTTCTGTGCAAAATTGGGATACCCCCAATATTTTTATTATCTCCTTATACGAGTATTTGGTCTGACCGGCCTTTTCATTTTTAGTCAAAACTTCATAAAATAGCGTTAAGAAGCGAAAACTGTTCGAGCTAATACGGATGTAAAAACGAGTGATTATGAACGTAGTGCTACTAAAGCCAATAACGAGCTAACAAACTCAAAAGCGAGTTTTTTCGGTTTAGCTATTTAATGAAGTTTTGGCGTTAAGAAAATGAAACAGCCTTGACTTTTTGTTTCTTTTGTGTCAAGACAAAAGAAAAAGACGTTAAAATCAATCTACCATGTTAAAATTCAGCTACAATCGTAAATATGAAGTTCAAAATTTGCAATTTCTCCTTTAAGAATTTACATCGAAAATTGAGATTTTAAATTAGTTTCTATTTTATAATGGAATACGACCATAAAAAGTTATGGGTTCAGTTTATTTAACTCAAAGTTGTCGACTTCTATGATTTCTCCAGCTTTCAAATCATTGAGATGAATATTCCCTATTCTTACACGAACTAAGCGTAAAGTTGGATGACCGACGGCCGCAGTCATCTTGCGAACTTGTCGGAATTTACCTTCTCTTATGGTGATTGACAACCAGCTTGTAGGCCTATGTCTTTCGTCTTTTACTTTTTTTGTTTGACCGGCTAAAATTGGTAAGAGATATAACTTAAGTGCCTTACAGGGAAGTGTTGTGTACTTTACTCCTTTTAAACTTATTTCTACACCTTCTTGAAGTTGTTTTACTGCATCAGTTGATATCTCACCAGATACTTGAACGAAGTATTCTTTCTCTATTTTTTTGCTAGTAATATGGGCACTTACCTTGCCATCTGTAGATAACAGTAATAAGCCTTCTGAATCTTCGTCGAGTCGTCCTATGGACATTGTGCCTTCAGGAAAATCACCGAGCTCGTTCAATAATTTTTTATTTCGTCTAATTTTTTGATTGTTCACAAACTGAGACAAATAACCAAAAGGTTTATGAATTATAAAATGGCGATGCTGACTCATAAGTAACTTTAATAATGATTTGTTGTAACTATTTGAATCCTAAACAATTAAACATTCCTTATCCAAAATGCTTAAGAAATATAACTTCTTTTTCATTTAAAAATCGAGACCAACCACGTTTAAGATCCTTTTTTGTCATTCCGGCATAAAAAGTTCTATCCAGTTTCAAAACTTCATAATTTAATGAAGTAAATAATTGGTTAATTTCCATATCCGTACCCGACATTATTTCCACCCCGACTTCATTTACACCAAGATCTTGTACGTGATTGACACCTAGTACAGGAAATATTTTTCCATTTATTTCGATGCCTGATCTTATTTTTGATAGGTCTTCTTCTGATATTTTTTTGTCAAGACTTACTTGGAATACTTTTTTTACCTTGCGATTTCCATCTTTAAATTTTTCAATAAGGTCTTTGTCATTGGTCAATATTAAAAGGCCAGCAGCACTTTCAGAAAGACTATCTATTGGAGTTACTTTAATATCCGTTTTCTTTTTCATCAATGCTTCTATGTCAGGTTTGGAAGCTTCTCCATCGTGACTCATGGGCATATTTTTAGGCTTATTTAGCAAGAGATAGACCTTTTTTTCTGCAATTTCGAGATCTTTACCTTTATATTTGACTTTATCGTCAGGCTTAAGCTCGTAGAATGGATTTAACTCTGCTACATCATTTACTGAAATCTCACCAGCCTTGATGATTTCCATTGCCTTTCTTCTATTTGCAACACCACAATGGGCAACAAATTTATTTAATCGTAAGACATTATCTTCCATTTTTATTTTATTGATGTTTAAACCCGCTCCGTAGATGCCTTTTACTGCATTGATAATCGGATGTTTACCTTTAGGGATTGGGTAAAAAACAGCTGATTATTATTCTATGTATATTTTCGGAGTGAACTTATGTTTAAAAAGACCATTTAGAACGGAATTTCCGAATCATTTAACGTAATAGATGGCGCATCAGACCCTGTTTCATTCATCTTTGAAGGACGCGTGATGATACCACCACTACCAAATGGATTGACATTAAATACATCACTTAAGTCATTGCTAAAACCACCTTCACCAGGATCTTCAAACTTCACAAAATGTGGAACGAATCTGAGCTCCACAGTTCCTAATCCACCGTTACGATGTTTTGCAAGGATAATCTCTGTCAAATCATTTGGTTTGTCTAGTTCACCTTCGCCCACACCATAATATCCGGGTCTGTAAATAAATGTAACGATATCTGCATCTTGCTCTATCGCTCCTGATTCCCTCAAATCCGAAAGTTGTGGTCGTTTTTCGCCTCCCCTACTTTCTACTGCCCTTGACAACTGCGAAAGTGCGATCACGGGTACATGCAATTCCTTGGCTAAGCCTTTTAGAGCTCGAGAGATGGACGAGATCTCTTGTTCACGGTTACCACGCTTATCATTAGGTGCTCCTGCCATCAACTGAAGGTAATCTATAATGATCATACTAATGTTGTGGTTTTGCTTCAGACGTCTACATTTTGCTCGCAATTCGAATATATTTATACCTGGTGTATCATCTATATATATAGGAATCTGAGCTAATTTATCTACCGCAGAGTGAAGTTTTCTCCATTCAAAATCTTCTAACTGACCATTTCGGAGTTTGCTTGAATTAATCTCCGCTTCCATAGATATTAACCTTTGTACCAACTGTACACTAGCCATCTCCAATGAGAAGAATGCAATACCTCTACCGGCTTGTGCAGCATTTTTGGCAAGGGAAAGTGTAAAGGCAGTTTTACCCATGCCCGGCCTTGCTGCCATGATAATCAAATCTGAAGGTTGCCATCCGTTGGTCATTTTGTCTAATTCGACAAATCCTGTGGTGACACCAGTCATTTCTGATCCTTTCTGACTGACTGCTTCAATTTCTTTTTGTGCTTTTACTGCCAATGAACCAAGTGATTCATAACCAGTATTAAGGTTTTGGTCAGTGATATCGTAGAGACCACGCTCTGCTTCGTCTAGGAGTTCGAGTACATCTTTGGTATCTTCAAAAGCGTCATGGATGATGGTCGTTGACACCCGAATTAACTCTCGTTGGATAAATTTCTGAGCAATAATACGTGCATGAAATTCAATATTTGCGGCAGAACCAACTTTATTTGTGAGTTCCATCAAATAGTTTATACCACCAACTTCTTCTAGCTTTCCAGATTTTTTTAAAGATTCGTGAACTGTAAGAAGGTCTATTGGCTGTGATTTGCCAAACAAGTCAGACATTACTGAAAATATCAACTGATTTTTGTCTAAGTAAAAACTTTCTTTACGGAGAATCTCGATGATAGAAGGAAATCCATCTTTATCGATCATAATTGCTCCAAGTACGGCTTCTTCTAATGGAATAGCTTGTGGCTGCACTCTACCATAAATTAGATCATTGTCCGCTTTAGTAGTGGTAAGTTTGCCGCTAATCGCCCTTAAAGAATTTGAATATTCTGACATGAAAATATATAAAGATATCGTATTATGAAAATATGTAACACAAAGGTAAGACAAGTTAATGAATCAAAAACAGTTCAGGATTTAAATAATGTGGAAAACTTGTGGAAAACCTGAATTACGTGTGGAGAAGTCATTTTTTAGTTTTCCTATTGTCTTGATAAATATATTATAAAAATGCAAATATAACAAATAAAGCTGAATATTTTATATCAATGATTATCATAATGTATTAATTTAAAGATAGTTTATCAATATACGCTTTAACATATTAAAATTTATCAAAATATGTATTTATTGAAATATATTCAATTACGACAATACTCCAAACAAAAAACAATGCCCAAATTGTGGATAATTTGCATACATATAAATATTCACAATATGTTTATCCAAGATTTGTTGACTTCAATATCTAGCAATCAGTTAATACACTTTAAAATAAAAGCCCCACAGAATCAAATCCAGTGGGGCTTTCTTATAACTTAAAATGATTTTTGCTTACTTCACAGTAGATAACATTCCTGTGTATTGGACGCCATCTATGGTAAGTTGGTATAAGACAAGTCCAGAAATATCATTGTTTACATCAATAGTAAGTGTGTTTTTACCCTTAATGGCAGTCTGTACTGAAGTATGAATTTCTTGACCAAGGCTATTCATCAGTCTGATCATAACCTTACCTTCTGCAGCTGCATTTAAATCAAAATTCAATACAGTCGTAAATGGATTTGGATATACTTTTAATGAAGTCTCTTCGACTTTTGCACTTCTTGAAGACACTTCTTGACTTACTACAGAGCCTGCATCAATAGATAAATTTCCTTTTTTGATACCTACAAAATCAACAATATTACTGTCTTTAGCTATCGTATCCAAAAATACTTCATACGGTAAAGCTAGTGTTAATGCATCTTCAGGATTTGCAAATGTCGCTTTCCTATCCAACACATACCATTGATTATCACCAGGTAATTTAGAGATTTCATTGGTTACCAATTGCATTAAAATATTTTGATCTTCAATGTCAATTTCGCCATCTTCATCAATATCTGCGGCGAGATATTGTAAGTAATTATTAAAAGAAATTTCACCGAGTAAGTATTTAGTCAACAATTCCACATCCTTATTGTCCAATCCTTTTTTTGGCGCATCTGTATAAGTTGCTGAAATAGATACCTTTTTATCCCTTACAACTAGACTATCAAATAAATATTGACCCAAGGCATTTGTTTTTGTTTTTTTGGTAACAAAAGACACTGTAGAATCAATTTTTTCAGTAACAGTAGTGACCGTCAAATATCTATACAGTTTATATCCTGATGCATTAATAAATGAATCCAACTGCAAGGTTTCTGTAGTGTCAAATGTAGATGAATAAGTAATGATAGGATCCACATACTTTAGAGTAACTTCTGCTTTATCCAATGGAAAATCTGAAACTGATTGTATAGTTCCACGCACACTGTATAATGGAATCTCAGGTTCATCAGGTTCAGGGTGACAATTTGGAATGTTTGCACCATTGTTTTGAATGATTATTTCGACTACACAATAAGATTGCGCACCTTTACTATCTGTGACATACATTTTAACATCGTTTTTGCCAATATTATCACAAGTAAATACTTTGTTAGTCTCATTAACATTTGGTGAGAATGAAAACTTTAAAGGATGATAACCACAAAGCGATTTACTTCCTTTGTCTAGGTCTTTTGCCCATAATTCTACCATTCCATCATCTACTAGTCCGTCTCCGTCTGTATCTACACCCATAAGTGCTGTGATCAATGTACCTATGCAGTAAGGTATTGGCTTACTGCCATTTTTGACTACTACATTTACAGTACAAGATTTAAAGTTACCACAACCATATTTCACGGTATATTTTACTTTAGTAGTTCCAATAGGATATGTACCTGAGATATTCGCTCCTTTTGATGTTGAGTATGGTGAATTATTTGTTATTTCATAATTTCCACCACAGGTGCCTGGATCTATGGTCAATGGAGCTACGATAAGTTCAGCATTTTTACAGTTTAACGAGTTAACGGTAATTTCAGCTGGACAATTAATCGCAGGAGGCTCGCTATTGATAATATATATAAACTGAGAATGCATATATTGTTTGTAACCTGTACTTGGGTGGTAATCACACCAGTCTAGAATACACCATGTACGCATGATCTTTTTACATTGACTATTTACAGTAAATAATCGATCACTGTAAGATCTGCCTAGCATACTACATTCAGAAGAAACCCATGAAGGATAGTCATATAGATCTGGTAGCTGATTAGGATGCGTATTAGGATTACATCCTTCTAGTGTAATATCTAGTGGCCATACAATATTAGGTCCACCAGTACCTGAAGAAGATACGTAAATAGTCTGAGTACAACTGTGCCAGTTCCAATTATAATCTTCCACCATCCATGTGCGAGTGATGTATCCTGCATTACAGCTATTCAGATAATAGTGAACGGACGGACTTCCAGCACTGTAGGTGTGGTAACCATACGTATAAGTGGCATTGCCATACATGGAGAGATCCCAAATTTCATCTGTACAACTGACGGTGACATCAGATGGACAATTGAGTGTAAATGGCCAAACAGCCTTTTCATTTGCGGCATAAGATCTTGATATAAGCATGACTGCAAATATCAAAATCGAGGCCGATCTTAATCTTGTGTAAAAATTTGTTTTCATTCTTCTGAGACTTTTAGAATAATTAATAAATAAGACCTTTAAAACATATTAGGACAAATTTACATGTATTTATTATTGGTTGTACGTAATTTATGTAATTTTAACACTTTTTGGGTGATAACCCTTAGCAAATTTATTCAATTAGTTACATATTATAGAAATATTTAATAAAAAGACATACTAAGATAATTTCCCTTTTAGAATCTCATGCAGAAATAGATCGTAGCATTTCAGTACTCATAAAAAAAAGAACTCTAACCAATTACTCAGTTAAAACTCTTTTCTTCAATTTTAGAGCATCAATATTCTTGGGTAAACTTTCTTTCTATAATCGTTCGATAATCTAAATGATCAATTTAATTAATACCCTATCTCTATGTAAGTATCCACAAATCTCACATGTTTTGGCAAATCAGGTAAATATTCTTTTTCACCGATGAAACTAGCTTTAAATCTTGCCTTGAGCTTTTTGGCTTCTTTGTCAAATGATATGATCTCTAGTTTATTATCTGCAGTTGTGTCAATAACATATCGTAAAATTCCAACATCATCATTTACTACATTGTATGACAATCTAATTTTATCGAGCGAAGGTTGTAACTCACTTGTAAGATCCAGACAATATGTATCCGCATTAATTCGAATTTTATTGAATCCTAATATTTCAGCTACTGCGGAACTTCCTTGAGACTCAGGCCACGTAGTATGAAGCACAATACTGAATGTAGTGTCATATACAACCAAAACTGCACTTCCTTCAAATGTTCGGTTAATCTTAGTGCCTTTAAAAAAACCAAACTCCTGAGTTCCTTTTTCAAAAATTAGAAAACCACTAGTTGTGTCTGTTATAGTTTCGGGTCCAACACAAGGTATAGGTTCATCCATTTTGGATGTTACCGTTTCTTTCTGACAAGCAAATAGTGTACAAAAAACAAAAAGACAGATATAGGAAAGTATATTATTTGATTTCATGAGCTTATCTATTAGACGTGTTGATAAAATATTTTTTTGAATTTGGATATCGTCTAATACCCAATCTCTATGTAAGTATCTACAAATCTCGCATGTTTTGGCAAATCAGGAGGATATTGTTCTCTTCCTATGAAACTAGCTTTAAATCTTGCCTTGAGTTTTTTGGCTTCTTTGTCAAATGATATGATCTCTAATTTATTATCCGCTTTTATATCCAGTTCATAAGTTAATATTCCTACATCATCATTTCCTACACTATAGCCAACAAAAATGGAGTCAGTTTTAAAATACCTATTATTTGTCAATTCAAAACAATTATTAAAATAGTTAAAAGGAATTTTATTAAATCCTACTTGTTCTGCCAATGCAAAATATCCCTGAGATTCCGGCCAAAAAGACGCCATACTAATGCTAAATGTAGTGTCATTTAATATTAATACAGCGCTACCTTCAAATGTAAGATTAATCTTAGTACCTTTAAAATATCCAAACTCCTGAGTTCCTTTTTCAAATATTAGAAATCCGCTTGTAGTGTCGGTTATCGTTTCAGGACCAACACACGGTATAGGGTCATCCATTTTGAATGTTTCAGTATCTTTCTGACAAGCAAATAGTGCACAAAAAGTAAAAAGACAGAAATACACCAAAGTATTTGGGTGCTTCATATGTTTATTTTTATTTGATTTTTCATGTCGATTTTATGATACATTTGTGTTTTAATCCAGCATATCGATACTTTTATTATCACAAGCAATATACTTAAAACAAATATAGTCCAATTATATCAATTAACCAAATATAGATAAACAAATTTACCACCTTTCAGAAAATTCATAAATGATATTTCTATCTTAAATAAAAAAAGAGCTCTAACCAATTACTCAGTTAAAACTCTTTTATTAAATTATGTACCACCAATATTCTGGCGTAAACTTTCTTTCTATAATCGCTCTATAATCATCGCACTTGCGCCGCCACCACCATTACAGATAGCTGCCATTCCGTATTTGCCACCATGTTGCTGAAGGACGTGGGTCAATGTAGTGACAATTCTGGCTCCCGAGCAACCTAGTGGATGTCCAAGTGAAACTGCACCACCATGGACATTGACTTTATCTTGCGAAAGTCCAAAATGTTTGATAAATGCAAGTGCCACTACCGCAAAAGCTTCATTTACTTCAAAATAATCTATATCGCCAATTGTCAATCCAGCTCTGTCCAGTGCTTTTTGAGCAGCAATAGCTGGCGCAGTTGTAAACCATTCTGGTTCGTGTGCACCATCTGCATAAGCTACAATGCTCGCAAGTGGTGTCAAGTTGTGCGCTTTTAATGTCGCTTCATCTACCAATACCAATGCTGCTGCACCATCATTTATCGTAGATGCATTCGCTGCAGTGACGGTGCCTTCTTTAGTGAATACAGGTCGAAGTGAAGGTATTTTTTCAAACATCACATTTTTATATTCTTCATCGTGGTCTATCACTTTGACATTTCCTTTACGATCTTTTACTTCTACGCCTGAAATCTCATTAGTGAACTTGCCTGACTCCCAAGCGGCTGCAGATCTTTGGTATGATTGTATGGCATAGGCATCTTGTTCTTCTCTACTTATCTCAAATTTTGTCGCAGTAGCATCTGCAAAACAACCCATGGCGTTACCATCGTATACATTTTGAAGGCCATCACGTACCAACCCGTCTATCAATTCTGCATTGCCATATCCATAACCATAACGACCTTTTGTCATATAATATGGTATCGCAGACATATTTTCCATACCGCCAGCTACGACCACATTGTTTTGGCCTAGTTGGATAGATTGTGCGGCAAACATGAGAGACTTCATGCCAGAAGCACATACTTTATTAATGGTGGTAGCAGGAGTGGCATTACTTAATCCAGCATGAAGAGCGACTTGTCTTGCAGGTGCTTGACCAGCATTGGCCTGTACGACTTGCCCCATGAATATTTCTTGGACAGATGATGGTGTGATTCCAGCTTTTTCGACCGCAGTTTTGACGGCCGTAGCTCCCAATTGAGTTGCAGGAATAGTAGACAATCCACCACCAAAACTACCCAATGGAGTTCTTACAGCTGAAACAATATATACTTTTTGCATGATTTAATGATTAAAATTTGGTTAGGTAAATCAAAATGCAAAGATAATACTTTATGGTGCAAAAACAAAAATACCACTCCATCCATTTAGTGCGACTTTGGGATTCTAATAGTTTAGCTTAAGTATAAATGTGTTTACAATTTCACTTTTATAAATAGTTTACATTGGTCACCACACTCTGATCCGTCACCTTTATTTCCCTATACCCTATCCTATCATGTAGAATTTTAAATTCTTCATAATCAGGATGAATTTGGAGATACGTAGAAGGGGAAATATAAGTGGTGATATTACCTTTAGCAATTGACCTTTCAAAATGATAGTGCCCTGTAAAAATACGGAAACTTTTGTCTTGAAACGCTGCACAAAAGGACTGAAACTCCTCCATTTGCTGAAATGCGTAATTTGGTTCCATGTGCTTTGCAATGGCTAAAATCGGTGGATGGTGCATAAAAATGAAGACATCTTTTTGAATAGCAGACACAATTTTATTTAACCAACTATATTGTTCTGTTGACATGTTACCTTGAGAAGTATCCAAAAAAATAAGGCTGTGACCATGAAATTCTTTTACAAAAAATAGTTCGCTCCTTGATACAAAAGTATCCTTATAAAAAACTTCCATCATCAAAGATGCATCATCATGATTGCCAGGAATACAGTAATATGGAATGTTGACAGCGTCCATTTGATCTTTTATCCAATAATAAATTTCCAAATCACCTACTTTATTACACAAATCACCCGCAAGAACGATTAATTCTGGACTTTTGGACGTGGCTTCTTTAAGTACTTTTACAAAATTCGCCCTTGGGTCAATTCCATTGAAAGAATAACCTAGTGCGTCAATATGAAGATCCGTAATGAGACAAATATTTAACAAGATATTTCAGTTTAATTGATTTTATAATCGATTCTAAAACCAAAACTACGCGGCGCTTCCACCAGAGCAGGACGTAAACTATACTCTTGATTAAGAATGTTGTTTGCCAAGCATGTAAAAGTAAATTTACCAAGTTCTATTCCTAGTCTACTATCCAATAGATAATAACCTTTATTATTTAAATCTCTGTATGCAGCGATTCCGAAAAAGTCAAAATTGATAGGTGGAACGGACTCAAACGCCTTGTCTACATTAATAGTATGACTAACTCTTTGTATCGAAACGCCCCATTTAAACTTCCAAATTTTTGCTTCGACATCCATTTTCATTTGGTGCTTGGCTCGATATTTTAAAACATTTTGATTTTCAGATACACTATTTCTGATCTCTTCGCTAGAATCAAAGTTTTTATATATCGGATTTATAAAAGTATATCCACCGAAAACATTGATCGGCACAGCAAATAATTTTAGCTGTCCCATCACGCCTACTTCAAAACCTGAAATCCTAGTGTTTCCGATATTTTGTGGTTTGAATCCTAATCCCCTATCGTCTGAGCCAAAAGTAAACTCTATCATATCTTCATACTCGGAGATAAATCCAGAAAAATCAAGAAATCCTTGAAAACTTGCTAATTTAAAGCCTTGTTTGACACCAATTTCTGAAGTCCACCCATATTCAGGTCGTAAAGCAGGATTAGAAAATATGTTAAAATCTCCAAAACTTGTCGTCACAAATCTTTCTGTAAGTGTAGGAAATCTATAACCTTGTCCCCAAGAACCACGCAAAAAAGTATATTCAAAAAGTTTGTAATTTGCCGAAAGTCGTGCAATGATTTGATCATCAGACTTTTTACCAGTTGGATCAATCAATGAAATGGGACTACTCTGAGCATTATATTCATATCTTAGTCCACCTGCAACAGTGAGCCTATCACCAAAAGTTTTGTCTAGTTGAAGATAAGTAGCATAAGAACTAGCTTTAAATGTAGTATCGCCAAGTATCTGTGAATCCGTTGTATTCCAAATACCCACTACACCTGCTGTATATGTCAAGCCAAGTCCGTCTGAAGTATTCTGGATTTGATACTCGCCATAATGGTTTATAGAACTATTAGACTGATTGGTGTTATTTTCATTATTGACAGATGTGGTCCGCCATAAAAGCTTATGTTTATTATTGTGACTGTCTGTGTACCGAATGGATGGGTCGATATAAAAACGTTTTGCAGTCCTATCCGAGACTGTACCTGCAAGTGGTTGTAAAGCGCCAGAAGCAGCGTTTTTCCAGATAAAAAAGCTATTACTTGCACTTTGATTATAGAGTACATTCAGACCAAAAACCAAATTATCTCGCAGTCTGTATCTAAGATTTACATTTGCACGACCTCGTTCCTCATTAGTAGATTGGTTAAATCCATTCAATTTATTATAAAAAGCACTTCCTATGAAGTCAAGTTTACCAAACTTTTGTTTGTGCACAAAGGATGCATTAGTTTCATGTCTCAAGGTATCTCCCCACCACTTTTTTTCTACATCTTTTGGAGATTGGAAAATATTTGTCGCAAGTGAGAGACGAGTTTCAGGGTTTGATGTTGCGTATGATGATCTAAAATTAATAATTCCATTCAGTGCTGATGAACCATATAAAGAAGAAGCCGCACCTTTCAGAACTTCTATTTGGCTAAGGTTTTCTATGGGAATGTCATTCCAATTGGGAAAGCCTGCGTCCACTTGCAAAGCAGGAATATCATCAATAAGCAGCATCACTCTACTACCTGCGCCATACGAATATCCAGATCCACCACGTATATTTGCCTGACCATCAAGGATCTGCACACCAGGCACCTTATTTAATATCTCATCTGATGATGTGGCATTTACGCTTCGCAAAAGATCTGGCTTTAGAATATCTACAGAAACCATAGATCTAGTGATGTTTTGTTCGTATTTCGTGCTAGTGACCGTAACAAGATCAAGAGCGGTTTGAGATGGTACCAATAATATTTCTAATGGTATATCTACTAAAGTTTTGAAGTTAATTTTTTGATCTTCATAACCAATATAAGATACAACGATTTCGAAGGGAAAAGTAGGATTTAGAATAGTAAACTTCCCATCAATATCTGTAATATATCCACCTTCCCCATGAATGATTGTGGCACCAACCAATGCTTCTCTGGTTTTATAATCTTTAACTGTGATTGTGCTGTTTTGAGCAAAACTTGCTTGTTGGAAACAGAAAATCAAAAAGCATGTAAAATAAAAATGAATTTTCATACTGTTATAATTATACTTTAAGGAAACCAAAAAAGGTTACATTTCAATAATATTACTTTTAAAATGTAATGACAACATAAAAATACAATTACATTCTAAACCTTCTGTATAATTAGAAAAAATTTATAATTATTTTCGACAAAACAAATAAATACAAGAATCCATCATAGCTTCAAAACTATAATACAATATGACAAGAACTGTCCTTGAAACAATTATTACAAGAAAAAAATGAAAGACTCTTACTTATTCCTCTTCGTCAGATGTGCTTATTATTGGGTGAATCATAGGCAATCCTATCAACTTTGCTTCATCTTTATTGATACTAAAAAACCCTAAAAAACCTCCTGATGCTTTTGCCACGTGCTCAGCAAAACTAGTAAAACTTTTATAAAACTTAGCTCCAACTTCTGGTTCAAGCTTAGCTAAAATGTCGTTGATATGGGATAATCTATCGCTTATTAATTTAGTTCTATCTGCCACATTGGTAGGAAAAGCATCTATATAGTATTGTAGTCTTTCCGAAAAAGTTTTTCCAACTTCAAGATAGAAAGCTTTCATCTCTGCCTTCATATTATAGCTCCTAATTTTAGTCACTTTGTTAGCCCACTCTAATTGATCGTTGTGAATATTGCCATCAGCACCTGCTATTAAAACAGTAATCAAAGGAACGGCATCTTTCAATTTCTCAAATTCTTCTTCGGTAAGGCTATTAAATTGATCTAACATGGTTTTACTTTTTAATTGGACGCAAAAGTACTATTCTTTGATAAATAATTTTCAAAAAAGTTAAAAAGGTAATTATTTTCTATGCTTATTTTTTATATTTTTTAAAATCATAAAGAGAATTATCTGTCTTTATATACAATTCTCTGAGATAATGCGTGCCATCGAGAGAATGATAAAGTGATGAAATTTGCTGTTGTCTCTCACTTACATAAGCCCCTGGTTTTTTAACGGAATATTTGATAGGATTAGGCAACACAGAAATGATGAGCGCTGATTCATTAAGGGTAAGTTTTTGCGCAGATTTCTTAAAATACGCTTGTGCTGCGGCTTCTACGCCGAATATCATATCGCCCATCTCGGCCACATTTAAATACATCTCTAGCGTCCGTTGTTTTGTCCAAAGCGTTTCTATCAAAAGTGTAAAATACAACTCAAGTCCCTTCCTTATATATGATCGTTGGGGGAAAAGAAATACATTTTTGGCCACTTGCTGTGTGATTGTACTTGCTCCAAAAACCTTTTTACCCTTTTTATTGACATTTAGCGCCTTATCGATAGCTTCCATGTCCATGCCATAATGAAAAGGCAAGTTTTGGTCTTCTGAAGCCATGGCACAAACTTGAATATATGGCGATATCTCATTTGTAGATTTCCATGTGTAAGCCAATCCTTTCTCATTTCCATAGATTATTCGTTTTACCATCATTAGTGTAATTGGAGGATAAAACACTCGTAATAAAAGTACCCAAGTCACTGAAAATATAATAAAACCAACTACTATATCCTTATAATATGACTTTGCAAAGAGCTTTATTTTATCCCAATTAGACATAGAAACGCTTCATTTTTTGATGTCAGTTAATCTTAATCTGGACTTTTATCTTTATATCTTGGGTGTCTTGGGTGTGCAATACTTCCAAAATATTGGGATACACTTGTCTTTTTTTACTAAAAAATCTTTCCAATGTCATCCAATCAGCTCTTTCAATATCTTCTGTTGCTTGCGGAACTAAAGCTTGTTTTTTAGCATCAATTAGATACCAATGAGATTTTTTGATGATTCTTTTTCCCACATTACTTCGGTAAGTATGTCGTGTTACCATCAATTTTGAAACAATGGTCATTTTTTTGATACCTGTTTCTTCGGTTATTTCTCGCATAGTGGCTTCTCTTTTGGTTTCGTTACTTTCTATCTTACCTTTCGGTAGATCCCAAGATCCACGTCGGAAAATAAAGAGATATTCATTTTTTTCATTTTTGACCAATCCTCCTCCTGCTTCTATCTCAGAAAAATGAGATTTAAAGTCAGACTTAAGTTTTGGAAAATCTTCATGATGAATAATGAGTTTCTCCGACTTGATAGATTTCTCCAAAATACTGATGTAATCCAGCAAATGTTTCTTATTTCCTGTATATTTTACCACCACGCTACCCGAAGTCACCGTATCTTCTAAAGTAACATCTGCAGAAGGTTTTAAGATAACTTCTACTTCGTTTATATAGATTTTGTAAATTTGCGACTTATCCATTAAAATATTAATATGATGTTTGAAACATTGGTTGCTCAAAAACTTTTGCAAATTAAAGCAATTAAATTAAGTCCACAAAATCCTTTTACTTGGGCATCGGGTATGAGGTCACCGATTTACTGTGATAATCGAGTCACTTTGTCGCATCCTGAGGTGAGAGACATTATTAAAAATGGCTTTTCAAAACTGTCAGAATCCTTCGGAAAAATAGATATGATCACCGGTGTAGCAACTGCTGGAATTGCACACGGAGCACTCCTAGCAGATAAACTCAATCTACCTTTTTCCTATGTTCGTTCTGCGCCAAAAAGTCATGGAAGACAAAATCAAATTGAAGGTGAAATCGAGCCGGGAGCTAGCATTTTGGTTGTTGAAGACCTGATAAGTACAGGTGGAAGCTCTATAGAAGTGGTTGAAATATTGAGAAATGAAGGTCATAATGTACTTGGCGTCGTTGCAATATTTGACTACGGTTTTGAAAAAGCAGCTGAAAATTTTAGGAATTCAGAATGTAAATACCGTACTTTGTCCGATTATAATTATTTGATTTCAGAAGCAACAGCAGCATCTTATATTTCAAATGAAGAAGCTGAAATGCTTAGCAAATGGAATAGCGATCCTCAAAACTGGTATCAAAATAATTTTTAAAAAAATATTTTAAAAACCGAAATAATTTTTTGATGAGTCATATCACAAAAAAATCAGAAGATTTTTTATACAATTATCTGAATAATGCATCACCTACCGGATACGAAGCACCTGGCCAAAAGATTTGGGTAGAGTATATAAAACCGTTCGTAGATGAGTGGCATCTTGACAACTATGGAACAGCTTACGGAGTCATAAACCCTGGCATGGATTACAGAGTGGTCATAGAAGCACATGCTGATGAAATATCTTGGTATGTTAATTATATTTCTGATACTGGCTTTATCCATGTCATCAGAAATGGTGGCTCAGATCACATTATTGCACCTTCTATGCGTGTGAATATTCATACAAAAAAAGGAATTGTAAAAGGTGTTTTTGGTTGGCCAGCTATTCATACTCGAAAAGGGAAAGACGAAAATCTTTCGCCAACAATGGATAACATTTTTGTAGATGTAGGCGCCAAAGATAAGGCAGAAGTACTAGAAATGGGCGTACATGTGGGAAGTGTGATTACCTTCGTAGACGAACTCACAAAATTAAATAATGTCTATTACACAGGTCGTGCATTAGATAATAGAATAGGTGGTTTTTGTATTGCAGAAGTAGCAAGAATACTGAAGGAAAACAAAAAGCAACTTCCCTTCTCCTTATATATAGTGAATGCAGTGCAAGAAGAGATAGGTCTTCGTGGTGCAGAAATGATCGCCAATACTATAAAACCACACGTAGCTATCGTAACCGATGTCACGCATGATACCAGTACACCTCTTGTAAATAGTAAAATTCAAGGAGATACAAAATGTGGATTAGGGCCTAGCCTTACTTTTGCTCCCGCAGTACATAATAAGTTGCTTCAACAAGTCATAGACGTCGCAGATGCAAAAAAAATAGATTATCAGTTAGCCGCTGCGAGTCGTAGTACAGGTACGGACACTGACGCGTTTGCGTACAGTAATGGTGGTGTACCTTCGGTCTTAATATCTTTGCCATTGAGATATATGCACACCACTGTGGAGATGGCTCATGAAAAAGATATCCTTAGCGTCATAGATCTTATATATGAGACCTTATTGGATATTAAAGCAGGTCAAAGCTATAAGTATTTCTAAAATATTATGAGTCCATCTAATCTTCCATAATTAAGATTATGCATTTTAACTTATAGTTATAAACGTTTTCATAGGTGATACGTTGTAGTTGTAATAAGATATCATAAAAATGAAGTTTATTTATTTATTATTAATACCATTTTTTGCTTTTGCGGATGGTGGACCTTCTATTAAATTAGGACTATTGAAATATCCTGGAGGTGGCGACTGGTACAGTAATCCTACTTCTTTGGTAAATTTGGCGGGCTTTTGCAATAAATTTCTGAATACCAATATAGATCCAGAATACGCAGTCGTTGATGTGGGAAGTGTGGAAATATTCAACTATCCTTTCATTCACATGACGGGGCACGGCAACGTAGTTTTTTCAGATTCAGATGCAGAAAACCTAAGAACTTATCTAATCGCAGGTGGTTTTCTTCACATTGACGATAATTATGGCATGGATCCATACGTAAGATTGGCTATGAAAAAAGTCTTTCCGGAGCTCAGTTTTATAGAGTTGCCATTCAGTCACCCTGTTTACAGTCAAAAATATAAAATTGATGGTGGATTGCCCAAAATACACAAACATGATGACAAACCGGCACAAGGTTTCGGCTTGCTTTGGGAAGGTAGACTCATCTGTTATTACTCATTTGAAAGTGATCTTGGAGATGGTTGGGAAGATCAAGAAGTCCATAAAGACCCTGAAGAAGCAAGAATAAAAGCACTAAGAATGGGTGCGAATTTAGTTCAATACGTTTTTGGAAATTAAAAAATAACAAACAACTCATGCAATCATATTCTTTGGTTCCATCCATAAAAAATATCGGTCACCGTACTTCTAATAACTTTTTTCTCATTGCTGGACCATGCGCGATTGAGTCAGAACAAATGGCTATGGAAATTGCCGAAAAAGTAAAAAGAATTACTTCAGACCTTAAGATTCCCTATGTTTTCAAAGGCTCTTATCGCAAAGCAAATAGGTCTTCTATACATTCATTCACAGGTATAGGAGATGAAAAAGCACTAAAAATATTAAGAAAAGTTGCTGAAACATTTGACCTACCTGTCACGACCGACATCCATACAGACGAAGAAGCAGCGATGGCAGCAGAGTATGTCGACATCCTTCAAATACCAGCTTTTTTGTGTAGACAAACATCACTCATCAAAGCAGCAGCAGACACTGGAAAGATCGTCAATATCAAAAAAGGACAGTTTATGAGTCCTGAATCAATGATGCACGCTGTCCAAAAAGTACGTGAATGTCATAATGAAAAAGTGATGTTAACAGAAAGGGGAACGACATTCGGTTATCAAGATCTTGTCGTAGATTATAGAGGAATTCCTGTAATGAAGTCTTTTGGTGTACCTGTGATTATGGATTGTACACACTCACTTCAGCAGCCAAATCAGCCATCAGGAGTAACAGGTGGAAAACCTGGCTTAATAAGCACCATTGCTAAAGCAGCAGTTGCCGTAGGAGCTGATGGATTATTTCTAGAGACACACCCAAATCCTTCCGAAGCAAAATCTGATGCTGCCAATATGTTGCCACTTGATAATCTAGAATCGTTATTAACGACACTAGTGAACATAAGACAAGCCATCTTTGTACCTTAGTTTAAAAATTGGTTGTCAATCTATATTCAAACCCAAGAGCAATATCATGAGATTGTAATAATGCAGATCACTATTATAATTAACGCTAATTAATTTATAATTTTGCAAAATAAAATTAATCGTATGTCTTCTTTCAGAACTGTTTATATCTATTTATTTGTTTTCACTTTTCTAATCACATCTTGTAGCAAAAAAACAATTGCTCCTGCTAGTAATGTTCAAAGCAGTATTCGAATGGATATTGAGACATTAGCCGCCGATGACATGCAAGGTCGTGAAATAGGCACAGAAGGTGAGCGAAAAGCAGGTGATTATATAGCTAAAAGATTTGCTGAAATCGGACTGAAAACTACTGGAGAAAACAACACTTATTTCCAAACATTCAAACGCAAAAAAAGCGGAAACCCACATGGCGATGAGTCTACTTCAAATGGCACAGAAGTTACAGGTAGGAATATATTAGGCTATATAGATAATAAAGCCGCCGCTACCATTATTATTGGTGGACATTACGATCACTTAGGATACGGACATGAAGGTTCATTATATGTAGGTGAACTAGCTATTCACAATGGTGCAGATGACAATTCGAGTGGTGTGGCAGGTGTCTTATACCTTGCTGATGTAATTAAAAAAAGCGGTCTTAAGAATCATAATTATTTGTTTATTTGTTTCTCCGGTGAAGAAAAAGGTCTTTGGGGATCAAATTTCTTTGTAAACAATACCACTTTTGATAAAAAATCATTCAATATCATGCTAAATATGGACATGATAGGCAGACTTAATACAGAGAGAAAACTAGCTATTAGTGGTATTGGTACTTCTCCAGATTTAGAGTCAATCTTAGATAAAATCAAAAAACCTAAATTCAGCATTAAAAAAGATCTTTCTGGAATGGGACCTTCAGATCATGCATCATTTTACAATGCAGAAATACCAGTTTTAGCATTTTTTACAGGACAACATAGCGATTATCATAAGCCAAGTGACGATGCTCATTTGATCAATTATGAAGGTGTGTATGATATTGTGGATTATATTTATCAAGTAGTGGTGGCACTTGAAAGTAAGGGTAAACTGCCCTTTACAAAAACTAAAGATGAATCACAAGCTAGAATGGCTTTTTCTGTTACTCTAGGTGTGATGCCTGACTACCTTTATGATGGTGTAGGACTAAAACTTGATGGTGTGAAGGACGGTAAGCCTGCACAAGTATCTGGGTTGATAAAGGGCGATATCATAACCAAAATGGGAGAACTAGAAGTGCCTGATATGCAGTCATATATGAAGTGTTTGTCAATATTCAAGCCTGGACAAACCATTGATGTAAAATTCTTAAGGGAAGGTAAAGAAATGACCAAATCAGTGACATTCTAATGACGAAAAGTTACGAAGAAACGCAAAGAATAGACTCAATTTGGCCTTTGTCTATAATGGCTTTGGTATCTGTGATCAATTATATCATCTATTTCCACTTGGACCATGTGGATATTTCATTTTTTTATGGAAGTATGATATCCACCGCTTTTGTCAGTGGTTTGTTATTTTTCATGAGATTACATTCTAAAATAAACGAAAAGACTATCGATTATAAATTGTTTCCGCTTCATCTTAAGTGGCAAACTATCTTGTGGTCGGATGTAGAAAAATCAGAAATACGTACATTCAAACCTATTCGGGAGTATGGTGGATGGGGTATCAGAAATAGCTTCTCAGCTGGAAAAGCCTATATTATAAATGGAAATACTGGTGTTCAGCTTTACATGAAAACTGGCAAAAAAATTCTTATTGGAACCAAACAGGAAGACAAACTTCAAACATTCATAAAAACGCTTAAGTAATATTTGTATTAAAATTACTTTATTCCAAAAACCATTTGGCGAGTTTCATTTTTAGAGATGTGTGAGGCGGATATCTGAGATCAGGATCTATCCAAGTCGAAGTATTCAATATAGGTTTCAGGTTTGAGAATGTATCAAAACTATATTTACCATGATATTTTCCTATACCACTCGTTTGTACGCCACCGAATGGAAAATGAGAATTAGCAAATTGTGCCATGGTATCATTAATACATCCACTTCCAAATTCAATGTTTTTTATCACAAAATCAATGAGAGCCTTGTCTTCAGCAAAAACATAACAAGTAAGTGGATATCTATTTTTCCTCACTATGGTCAATATTTCTGATTTATCCGACCAAGTAATGATTGGCATGATTGGACCAAAAATCTCTTCTTGCATTACAGGAACTTCAAGATTATCCAATTCGATGACAGATGGCTCGATATAATTGTCAGCAGGATCTACCCTACCTCCAGAGATGAGTTTGCCTTGAGATAAATATTTGCTCACGACATCAAATCTAGTTTTATTGACCATTCTAGGATAATATGGCGACTTTTGAGGGTCTTCACCATAAAACTCTTTGATTTTGGCTTTTAAACCAGCTATAAATTTTTCTTTGATGTCTTTATGGACAAGGATATAATCAGGACTCGTACAGGTCTGACCACAATTAAAATACTTAGCCCAGACTAGACGATTGAGCGTTACCTTAAGATTTGCAGTCTTGTCTATGATAGTAGGACTTTTACCACCCAATTCTAAGGTCACAGGTGTCAAAGTTCTGGCAGCTTTCGCCATAATCCATTTCCCAACATTGGGAGAACCTGTAAAAAATATATGGTTAAAAGTAAAATTGTCCAATAGGATTTCGCCGATTTGTCTTCCTTCTCCCATGACTACACTTACAAAACTCTGGTCAAAAGTGGTGGTTATGATCTTTTCCATTACTTTGGCAGTATTTGGTGTTTCATGTGCAGGTTTCAGCATGACACAGTTTCCTGCAGCGATCGCCCCTATCAAAGGTATCATCGTAAGATTGAAAGGATAGTTCCATGGTGCAAAAATTAAAACGACTCCCTTGGGATCTGCATAGATTTTGCTGGACGCAGGCTGAATAGTAAGCGGTGTCGGTACATGCTGCACTTCCATCCATTGGGCTAAATGTTTTAATGCAAAATTGATATCATCAGTTGTGACACCTATTTCACCGATATATGCTTCATAAAATGGCTTCTTAAAATCTGCATATAAAGCATCTAATATTTCGGATTTGTATTTGATGATGGCATTCCTTAGGTTTTTCAGTGCATTACGTCTAAATTCGTAAGATTTGGTATGACCTAAATTAAAAAAAGTCCTTTTTTTATCAAAGGACTCTTTTATTTCCTGAAAAGAATGATTTACAATTTCCATATTGGCAATTAATTTAAATTGAAATGTAAACCTAAATCATTTAGCACAAATTGCAAAACATATTTCGAATAAATCTAGATGTTTATTCTGGCAAAATTAATATTGGCACATTTGTACTGAACAATTCTGCTGTGGTATTCGTTTCCAAAAATAATCTTTCCCAAAAACTATGTTTTCTTCCCACCATGATCAATATGCCGATATCATTTGTGTCAACAAAATATTTTATTTCTTTAACAACATCTATTCCTTCTACATTGATAATTTCATTTACAATACCTGCTAATTCACCTGATTTGGGATCCAAAGATACATTCTCGTCTTTTGTTGACATGTGAAAAACATCAATAGTTGTGCTTGGTAAAGACTTCAATTTTTTCAATAATTCTATAGACGATTTATTACCAATACCATTTGAGTCCAAACTTAAAAGAAATCTATTGGAAGTCATATTATACCGAGTGGTTGACGGTATAGCTAGCACAGGAATAGTACTTTTCTCAAACATTTTTTTTGTAATACTTCCTGTAACCATATTTGCAATTGCTGAACTCCCTAAAGTCCCCATAATGATAAGATTGATTTCGGCATGTTTGCTGTAAAGCAATAATGAATCTGTGGTATTTCCTTCCAGTACCGCCACAGATGGTTCTATACCTGTTTTTATTAAATCACTAAATTCTGATACAAAAGTCAAAAGATCTTCCTCAAGGGCAGTTCTAATTTTTTCGTCAAGAGATCTCAAGCTACCAGCTATGGTAGGAACTTTGAATGAAGTTGCAAAATATAATTTAGCCTGTAAAGCATTACTCAAATCGATTGCATACTCGATAGCAAACTTGGAATTTTGTGAAAAGTCAGTTGGACAAAGAATTTTAAGCATAATATCAGATTAAATTGTTTAGAATTTATAATATACAAAAATATACTAAAAATTATGAAATAACTTAAAAAAAATCATCCAAAAATATGATATATGTCACTCTAAAATTAAAAATAGAAATATATTCTAGCTTAGATTTAATACATTATTTATTTTAAAATTGAAAATTAATTCATTTGACCACATTAGTATTTAGAACATTTTGTTTAACATAAATAACCTATTACTTAAACAATAAATATAAATTGATGTTATGCTGAAATACTAAATCAAAATATAATGTTTAACCAGTCAGAATTTAATGTACAGCATTTCGATTTAATGGATAATGATTATGAGCAATTAAATGCTAGTAAAACTCAAGTCGATTATGATGCTGAAGGTGATGATCATATTTTAACTAGCTTTGATACACCAATGAAAGAAGGGGCGTTTGACATGAGTGACTCAGACAAAATCAGTGCGATCGAGAATCATTTCAGGAGTATCATGGACATTCTAGGATTGGATTTAAAGGATGATAGTCTTAAAGGAACTCCGCATAGAGTAGCCAAAATGTATGTCAAAGAAATTTTCAGTGGTCTCAACCCCGATAACAAACCAGATGTAAAACTATTTGATAATAAATACAAGTATTCAGAAATGCTTGTGGAGAAGGATATAACTTTTTATTCTAATTGTGAGCATCATTTTGTACCAATTATTGGGAAGGCTCATGTAGCGTACATATCGTCTGGGAAAGTAATCGGATTGTCAAAACTAAATAGAATTGTTCAGTTCTACGCCAAAAGGCCCCAAGTCCAGGAACGACTAACAGTACAAATTGCGGAAGAATTAAAAAGAGTTTTAGAATCTGATGATGTGGCAGTTTATATAGAAGCAACACATTTATGTGTGTCATCTAGAGGTATTCAGGATATTAACAGTAGTACTGTTACAGCGTCCTATTCAGGCAAATTTCAAGACGAGCAAAGAAAGTCTGAATTTTTAAACTATGCCAAATAAAAATTTATTTCAGATTAATCAAAAAAAATACCTGTATTGTGTACAGGTATTTTTTTTTTAACAACGGGTACTATTGACATCAAAACACCACAAAACGTGGATTGAAATAAAATAGTTTGCTTTGGTAAGTCTTGGTGTCGAAAAAACTTACTTAAACATAATCAAAGGGTCAATGTACAACCCAAAAATAATAAATAGATTTAAGTATATGGGGTTAAAATCAGAATTCGGTGGAAATGAGTCAGAATTCGGTAAATTTTGACAACAAACAAGTCGATTTTTGTGCTATGAATTTAAAAAATTCAAAAATTCATCTTTTCTTCTTCTTGAAATTTTAATGGATGTACCATCCACCAAATTTGCAAAAAAACCTTCCTTCATTGCTATATTTTGTAGATATTCTGTGTTGATTATGTAGGAATTATGAATTCTGAAAAATTTATTATTTTTAAGTTGTTCTTCATAATCCTTCAAATGTTTTGAAGTAATGATTTCCTTACCATTTACCAAAAAGATATTAGTGTAGTAGTTTATTGATTTAAGATAGAGAATATCCTTAAAAGAGATAATTTCAATTCCATCAGTACTGCTGATTTTTAAGTTTCCACCATTATCTGAGATATTTCCTACGGTAGCACTTTCGAGCATCAGCTTCTGAGATACTTTTGTAAAGATCTTTTGTTTTACTTTAAGGATAGCTTCGCGTAACTCGTCTATATCAATAGGTTTTAAAAGATAATCGGTTGCAATCGTTCTAAATGCCTTGGCTGCATAATCTTCATAGGCTGTTATAAAAACAACTTCGAAGCTTGGATTTTTCACCAAACTCAATAGTTCAATTCCTGTATTCAAACCAAGTTCAATATCCAAAAAGACTAAATCTGGGTTTTCCCTTTCTAATAATTGAATGGAAGAATTCAAGTCATCAGCTTCGCCAATTACCTTGATATCATCAAAATAATCAGCTAGTATTGCCTTTAGATTATCTCTACCTGGCTTTTCGTCATCAATTATGACCGTTTTGAGTTTTTCAGAATTCATACCGTTGCCTTAAATGTTAATTGAAGAAATTTGCACCTTCTCAACTTGCAAAATTAAAAGATATTTTAAAATCCTATAAATATTCTTACTTCTGTCCCACAAATCATGTTGTCACATATTACGTCGTCTATAGTTTCTGTAATATTTGCCAACTTCAAATCCCTTATTACTTCTAACCTCTCTTTAGAAATTTTATTGCCCAATGATCTATGTCTTTCTTGTTTATACATCTTTAATTCAAGTGATTTTGATCTACCAACGCCATTGTCCTTTATAGAACATAAAATCCCTTCACCTAATTTGTAAACTTCAACATTCAAAAAATTATCATCCTTACCTGACGGAACTAATCCATGTCTGATTGCATTCTCAACATGTGGTTGCAGCAACATTGCAGGAACTTTGACTTGTGACAGGTCTAATCCGGGTTGAATCTTGATTTCATACTCATATTTATCTGCAAATCTAAGATGCTCCAACTGACAATAAAGCCTAATTACTTCCATTTCTTGTTCTAGAGATATAAACTGATTTTCTGAACCTCCTAAATATAAACGCATCAACCTGGCAAAACGCGCCAAATAGTCATTGGCTGCTCTTCTATTTTCGACATTTATAAACTGCTGTATAGCGTTAAGTGAATTGAAAATAAAGTGAGGGTTCATCTGAGATTGAAGAGATTTTAGTCTCAACTCACTGATAGTTTTCTGAGTTTTATTAGCTTCTTCAAATCTTTTTCTTTTGTATCTAAAGTAAGTTGAAACTACCAAAACGGATAAAGCAACCAATAATAAAGCAATCAAAATAAAAAACCATGTAGTTTGAGTGTAGTGTTTGTTAATGGTGAATGAGTAGGATGCGGGAAACTCACTTTTAATCCCAATTGCATTTATTGCTCTAACTTCAAATGTATATGTCCCTGGTGAAAGCGAATTGAAAGTAATATTATCATTTGTAGTGGCCGTCCAATTAGATATACCTGGTAGCAATCTATATTCAAACCCAATTTTACCATTGCTTCTATGTGAGATACCTGTGTATTCAAAACTGAAGGTATTTTGATTAAAATTGAATGAATTATCTTCAAAAAAGTCGATATTTAATCTTTTGCCATTACTTTTTACATTACTTTTTAGAATATAAACAGAAGGCGCCTTATTAAATTCTTCCTGTTCAAAATCGGTTAAATTTAGTTTTACTAACCCTTCGTCCGTTCCTACATAAAGGATATCATCATAACAATAAGTATCGTTTACATAATTACTAGGTAATCCATGGTAACTTGTAATCTTTTGAACATCATAACTTGAGCCATTTTTTGAAATCATATTTACACCCAATCGAGTAGAAACCCAAATATTATTCCTATTGTCTATCCTCAAGGAATGAATATTTAAATCGAGTAACTCTTTTGTAAAGTGTTTTACAGGTTCATTATTTTGAAGAATAAAAACTCCGAAACCTTCTGTAGATACCCATATCAATCCATCCGATGATTTCAATATCCCATTAATACTTATATTTGCTTCACTCTCTGATAAGCAAATGGGTATTAAGGTTTTCGAATTTCTCCTTCCATAAAAAAGCCCATTTTCGTTACCACAATAAAAAAGGTCATCTAACAATAATACTGCAATCATCCTACCAGATAAGTCTACATTTTGATATTTTTCAATCGTCGATATTATTGGTTTATCTTTCGCTAAAAAATTCATACCAAATGTTGTAGAAGAGAGAAGTGAGTCTTTTCTTAAAGATAAAGATTTAAAACTAAAAGTAGATATTATTTTGTTGTCTACGTAAAGTGCATCACTTCCCCCATAAAATATGCTAGAGCCATCGTTTTCAATAAATCTAATATCACTCAATCCTGATGATGAGTAACTCCTTTTAGTATAATATTCCTTAGTTTCATTACTTGAATTGACAAACCATAACTTTTCGTTTTTATTTCCTGAAAGTTTTATAATTCGTCTTTCTTCAATAATGCTCAATACTTTATTTTCTGAATGAGCGACTTGCTTATTAATTTTATATATGCCTTCGCCTAATGTAGAGACCCAAAAACTTCCATCATTATCAAACAAAATTCCAGTGGATTGTGGAATGTCCATAAAAGATTCAAAAACACCGTTACGATCTTTATTTAAATTAAGTTTGTATATTCCTTTATCAAATAGGACTAAAAGATCATTTTTATATAAATAGGAATTGCCATTCGTAAACTTTTTTATTCCAAAAGGAAATTCCATTTCTAGTTGTGGTTCATTGCAGATATAGATTCTATAATGACTTGTGCTCATCAATATAGAAATTGAGTCATTAATGGTTATATATTCACCAATATGTGGCCGTTTATGAGTAACCATCAATTCAGGATACAAATTTGAATTGTTTTCAACCTGTTCTAATGTACTATTTGTCTTATTATAAATGTAACCTTTTTTGATTGATTTACCATAAAAGAAATGAGCTAATTTATTATTTTCTAAAAAAACTGAATAAATTACATTAGAGAAGATTAATATTTTACTGAAGTCGATTTTATTTACTACATCATTTTTAATTATATAATGATTATATCTTTTAAAACCTTTTTCCTTGGAATTTACATTTAAAGTTCTAAAAAAAACTTCATCTAATTCATTTATCAAAAAATAGCCAAAATGCGAGTTTGTCTCCACGAGGGTTTTTATTACTCCATCATTTCCTATTTTGCACACAGCCTTAAAAGAATACAACCAGACATTGTCTTTACTGTCTAACAACATGACAAAATTATCATTTGATGGCAAACCATCTTCTACTGTATATAATTTGAATTTTCTTCCATCATATCTTACTACTCCTTTATTAGTCGTTGCCCATATAAATCCTTTTGAATCTTGTTTTATCCCATAGACAACATTGGACGGTAATCCATCTTTTATTGTGATATTCTTTATATCTTTATATTCTTGACAATACAAACTACTGCCATAAAATATTGAGATTACCAATAAAACAATAATTTTATAGTTATTTAACTTAATAATATCTTGCTTTTTAATCAAATTTTGCATTTATAAAACATTCTTATTCTCCTAATTAAATTTCATAATTCTTCTGTCATTAATCCATTTTGAACTACAGATTGACATAGAATAAAAACAAATCGGATGATTCAGAATTCAATTCATTTGTTGTATCGATTATTCAAATCTTCCAGACAAAAGTAATCCATTTACGTAAGACAGCTTATATATCATCCAAGTTTTCTTTCAAAATATAGCTTAAAATCTTGATTTATCTATTAAAAGGACTTTAAAATTTAACCTTAATGATGGTATCTTGGCACTACAAATACTAGTTTTGTAATCAATGAATGGATATTTTATAAAAAAATGTACCTTTGCGGTCAAATTCAAATCATAATGCTTTCTACCCAAAATATTTCACTCCAATACGGCAAACGAGTTCTTTTTGATGAAGTTAATGTTACTTTTAAGGAAGGTAATTGTTACGGTATCATAGGTGCCAATGGAGCTGGGAAATCTACTTTTATGAAAATTCTTTCTGGTGACATAGAAGCTAATAAAGGTAGTGTTCATCTTGAACCAGGCAAAAGGATGGCTGTTCTGAAACAAAATCATTTCGAATTTAATGAAGTGACCGTACTCAATACTGTGCTAATGGGTCACCAAAAGCTTTGGAAGATCATGCAAGAAAAAGATGCTATCTACCTGAAGGAAGATTTTTCTGAGGCTGATGGTATTAAAGCATCTGAACTCGAAGAAGAATTTGCAGAAATGGATGGTTGGAATGCAGAATCATCTGCAGCAAATCTACTTAGTGGAATAGGAATAGCTGAAAGTGAACATTACAAATTGGTAAAAGATCTTGATGGAAATCAAAAAGTAAGGGTTTTGTTAGCTCAAGCTTTGTTTGGAAATCCAGATGTATTGATACTCGATGAACCTACCAACGATTTGGATCTTCATACGGTAAGTTGGTTGGAAGATTTTTTACTTGATTTTAAGAATACAGTTCTAGTTGTTTCTCACGATAGGCACTTTTTGGATACCGTTTGTACACATATAGCGGATATTGATTTTAGCAAAATAAATCTTTACACAGGTAACTATACATTCTGGTACGAATCGAGTCAGCTAGCATTGAGACAAAAACAAAATGCAAATAAAAAAGCTGAAGAAAAAGTAAAAGAACTTCAAGCATTTATCGATAGATTTAGTGCAAATGCGTCTAAGTCAAAACAAGCGACATCTCGTAAAAAAATGCTTGAAAAAATCAATATTGAAGATATCAAACCATCTTCTAGAAAATATCCTGGTATTATATATAAACAATCTCGTGAAGCAGGAAAAGAAATTTTGTCCATCAAAGAACTTAATTATAGTGTGAATGGGGAGCAACTAATCAAAAACTTAAGTTTTAATGTAGATAAAGATGATAAAATTACTTTTATCTCAAAAAACAGTCTTGCAACAACAGCTTTTTTCCAGATTTTAGCCGGCGAAATCAAACCTGACTCAGGACTGATAGAATGGGGACAAACAATCACAGCATCTTATCTTCCAAATGAAAATGAGTCATTTTTTGCATCTGAACCAATGAATCTTATCGACTGGCTGAGACAATATTCTAAAGAAAAAGACGAAGCTTATATTCGTGGTTTCCTTGGAAAAATGTTATTCTCAGGTGAAGAAACCTTCAAAATGTCAAATGTACTTTCAGGAGGCGAAAAAGTAAGATGCATGATATCTCGTATGATGCTCACCGAAGCAAACGTACTCATGCTCGACGAACCTACTAATCACCTAGATTTGGAGACGATCACTACGCTAAATAACGCACTTATAAATTTTGCTGGTAATGTATTATTCACTTCTCGTGACCATACCTTCACACAAACAATAGCCAATAGAGTCATCGAAATAGGACCTAAAGGATTCTTAGATAAACTGAAGACTTTTGATGAGTATATTGACGATAAAGAAATAGAAAATCAAAGAAAATTAATCTATTAATAGATTACATTCTTTGAATATCCATACTACTATGGGAACGACATAATGTAATCGTGGTATTGTTCTTTGGTAAGAATTTGCTGCATTTGTTTTTGTCTTTCTCTGCTAAGGGTGTTTAATTTGGTGAATTTTTCTTTTTTAGATAATTTACTTTTTTGTACTTTTTCAGTATCTGTTTCGTATTTAAAAAAAACATTATATATACTTGCTTCTTGCTTATCAGTTAAGTTAAGACTAGTCTTCATTTTTTTTGCTTTCGACTTAGCTAACGCGGCTGGAGAGTTGAAAACTTCTTTCTTTTCTTTTGCTTTTACATCTGTTGGAACTGGATTTTGAGTTGCTTCTTTTAATTGACTAAATGCTGCCGTACTTAGAATACTGAAAGCAAATAAAAATATGAATTTCGTCATGATCTTTTATTTTATAAAAATAAACAACTCATTCTTTATAATAATGGTTCAAAATATGCTGTTAATCTTAAGCTAAAATTAATCTATAACCATCTCAGATATTATTTAAAAAATCGGATTTAAAAAACCTTTTGTCCCAATTTATCTTTAAAATTCACCAAACATATTATATTTGCTGTCATATATAAATTTTAAGATATTGAGCAAAATAGTAATTATTGGTCCAGCATTTCCACTTCGCGGAGGCTTAGCTTCTTTCGATGAGAGACTAGCGAGACAATTTGCCAAAGAAGGACATGAAACCCTGATCTATACATTTTCACTTCAATATCCCAATTTTCTATTTCCTGGCACTACACAATATTCTGATAGCGAACCACCTAAAGATATAAATATAAAAGTCTGTATCAATTCTATCAATCCACTCAATTGGTTAAGAGTAGGAATCCAAATTGAAAAAGAAAACGCTGATATTATAATTGTAAGGTATTGGCTACCATTTATGGCCCCTTGCTTAGGAACAATTTGTAGAATAACAGGAAGGAATAAAAAAACAGCAATTGTTGCATTAATTGACAACATCTTGCCACACGAAAAAAGATTTGGTGATCGATTTTTATCCAAATATTTCACTGATAGCGTAGATAAGTTCATAACTATGAGTCAACATGTAAAGCATGAATTACTTTCATTCACTAACAAACCTACTAAACTTGTAAATCATCCGCTGATTGACAATTTTGGAACTAAGATAGACAAAGACGAAGCTAGAACATTATTAAATTTACCAGCGGATCGTTTTATCTTTTTATTCTTTGGCTTTATTAGAAAATATAAAGGACTTGACATGCTGATTGATGCCATAGATTTTATTCCAAAAAACAAAAATATCACCTTAGTTATTGCAGGAGAATTTTATGCTGATGAATCTGAGATAGTTAGCCAAATCTCGGCATCTTCATCTAAAGAAAGTATAATATCACGTACGCATTACATAAGTGATGATGAAGTGGCACGCTATTTTAGTGCTAGCGACTGTGTCATTCAGCCATATAGAAGCGCCACTCAAAGTGGTGTAACGCCTTTGGCCTATCATTTTGAAGTACCAATGATTGTTACCAATGTAGGTGCATTGCCAGATTTAGTACCCGAATCTTTAGGCATTGTTTGCGATCCTGTACCTGAAAGTATTGCAGCTGCAATGGTCAACATTACTGAGCTTGACATGAACAAATTTAATCAAGAAATCAAAATAGAGAAACAGAAACTTAGCTGGCAACAATTTACAGAAGCAATTATTACCATTTGAAGAATCGAAATAATAGATTACTTTTGCACAAAATCTTAACCATTGAATGCCATAAGTTCCATCATCCAAGAATCCATTGATGTAAAACAATCATTTCTAGCAGATGCTTCTAATATTGTGCTCATTGAGAATATTTGTAACTCAATCACAAATGCATTTAAAAATGGTCGCAAAGTCTTACTTTGCGGCAACGGAGGCAGTGCCGCTGATGCACAGCATATTGCAGCAGAATTTTCAGGAAGATTTAAAATAAATAGGCCTGCTTTACCAGCCGAAGCACTCCATGTGAATACTTCATATCTCACAGCTGTAGGTAATGATTATGGGTTTGATGTTATTTATTCAAGAATGATTGAAGGTATTGGTTGTGAAGGTGACGTCTTGATTGCTTTGAGCACAAGTGGTAATTCAAATAATATCCTAAATGCAATAAAAGCAGCAAAATCTAAAAGTATGGTCACTATCGGAATGACTGGAATATCCGGAGGCGATATGAATGACCATTGCGATTTTATGGTAAAAATCCCATCATCAAATACACCTAGGATCCAAGAATCTCATATATTAGTTGGACATATAATTTGTCAATTGGTAGAAAACAATATTTATGGTATTGATAAGTTATAATTTATAACCCAAGATATCTTCGAAATTTTATTATCATTTTAGCCACAATAATCATGGAATATATTAGCATCTTTGATGTTTTTAAGATAGGAGTTGGTCCATCATCTTCGCATACATTAGGACCATGGAAGGCAGCAAGTCAGTTTATAAATCGCTGTTTATCAGACAATAAAATAAAATTTGATTCAAAAATTTCAGTATCTTTGTATGGGTCACTTTCTTTGACAGGTAAAGGACACGCGACAGATCTTGCCATCATTATGGGACTTTGCAATTATGATCCTGTGACAGTGGATACTACAGCAATTTCGGATATTATTGAAAAAATAACCACCACTTCTACCCTACCCGTTTCGAATGATTTGCAGCTAAATTTTGATGTAAAAGAAAGCATCATTTTCGAAAAAGAATTTCTCCATTACCACGCCAATGGCATGATGTTTAGATTGACCCAACCAAATGGAGATGTATATTCAGAAGTTTATTATTCTGTCGGTGGTGGATTTATCATTAGAGAAGGAGAAGATTTAACATCTATGGGAGAACAAAAAGAGCATCCTTTTCCCATTTCAAATTCGATCGAGTTGCTTGACTATTGCAAAAAACAAAATAAATCTATATCTGACATAGTACTAGATAATGAGTTGATAGACAGGACTATGGAAGAAATAAAAACTGATATTCTAAAAATCTGGGATGTCATGCTCGAAAGTATTTACATAGGTTGTCATACAGAAGGTCTCCTTCCTGGATCGCTCAAAGTAAAAAGAAGATCTGCTGAAGTGACCAAAAAATTATTGAATAATAAAGATTATACTAACAAAGAAGGTTGGTTAGTATCGTTAAGAAATCAAAATGCTGGTTTCCAAGATATTTTAAAATGGGTTGGTAGTTTTGCGATTGGTGTCAATGAAGTCAATGCTTCTTTTGGAAGAGTGGTAACTGCTCCTACAAATGGAAGTGCAGGTGTAATTCCTGCTGTACTGCTTTATTATTTGTGTTTTATAAATAAAGATGCTGGTGAAAATGAAATCATCCGTTTCCTATGTACAGCTGGCGAAATAGGCAGTATATTTAAGAAAGGATCTACTATTTCAGCAGCGATGGGTGGCTGTCAAGCTGAAATAGGTGTATCGTCAGCTATGGCGGCAGCTGGACTTACAGAATTAATAGGTGGTACACCTGACCAATGTACAATTGCAGCGGAAGTGGCTATGGAACACCATTTAGGTATGACTTGTGATCCTATAGGTGGATTAGTGCAGGTACCTTGCATTGAGCGAAATTCTATGGGCGCGATCAAAGCCATAAATGCTGCTTCTATTGCAATCGATAGAAACCCTATCGATGTAAAAGTACCTTTAGATAACGTCATTCAAACCATGTGGGAAACTGCTGTGGATATGAATAGAAAATATAAAGAAACATCAGAAGGTGGATTAGCAACAGCAGTAAACATTATTGATTGTTAAAAAAATGAAGTCATTTACCTTAGTATTACACTTATATTTTATATAATATCTAAAAAATAATAATATTTAATTATTGGTATTATCAGAGAGTTTTATATCTTTGACCTTACCAAATAAAGGTTTTTATAGCATTAGTTTTTAAACAAACTAAATAGTTAAATGTGACAGTGTACAAATTGATTTTGGGTGCAGTAAAATCAATGTTTTTAATGTCACTTTTCCTGATTTCTTTTCAATTAAAAGGTCAGGTAAATGGTGTCAAATATCAATTGAAATACAATATTGATTCCTGTTGGTATGATGCGTTTCTGATTGTTGATTCAGGTAATGCTATTGATCCACAAGATAGAATACAAGAATATACGCAATATACTATTGTTGTGCCTGCTGGTACGATCATTTGGGTTGCCAAAAGCTATTTACCCTTATTAGACAATGAATTCTATGATGGTACTGAACCAGTCAACTGGAACATCAATAGTGTCATTAATGCACCTGAAATAATGCCAGAATCTGATTTCTACATTTTCTCACCTTCTATGGATGACATCTCACGCTATAATGATCTAAACACTGGAGATACTATAAAATTGTTTAGTTTAAATCTTGATAACATTACTGATTGTGGACAAAACATTAGAATCTTCAGAAATGGTATTGATCCTGGGCCACTTGAACCAGGTATGGGATTTTTAGATTGTAGTAATGATTTTAATCTTACTAATAGTCCAAATATTTATTTATCCTCCGAAAACCAAATTAATCCGCCTCTTCCTACATTCATCGATATACCTAATGTAAGCTGTAATTCAGGTATAGAAATAGACATAACAATTCAAACTAGTAATTGCCAATTGCCTTTATCATATGGATGGTCTGGTCCAAACAATTTCCAGTCAAATACTGAAGATATAGCTATTTCACCAGCCATTAGCTCACAATCTGGCGATTATAAAATCATCGCAACTGATGGACTTGGATGTAGAGATTCATTGATCATCTACGCGGAAAATAAGCCATCTGCTGGAGAAGATTTACTTATTTGTCCAGGTACTTCAGTAAACTTATCTGGTTCAAATCCGATATCTGGCATGTGGACTCAAGTAATTGACAATAACATAGGCGCCACTATATCTAACCAAAATGATGGCAATGCTGAAGTAAATTTTGATTCAGGTTCAGCCGGTGTTTATGGGTTTGTTTATACAACTGGTTCTTGTTCAGATACCATGTTTATTACAGTTAATGCCATTCCTGCCATAGGTGGTGATGCAATAGACACTATATGTCTCGGCGAATCACTCCACCTAACACCTTCATCTGGTGGAATATGGACTACATCTGATACACTAGTAGCGAATATCAATAATGAAGGAATAATTCAATCTGAAGGCATTGGTTCTGTAATATTTACATATACTGATCTTGCCACTGGTTGTAGTGTTATGTCTTCTTTGTTGAATATTTTACCTATTCCACAGATAACTTTAGACGGTACTCCTGAGCTATGTGTTGGTTCATCTACCATACTACGTACTTCTGATATTGGGTATTGGTCAGGATGGGATCCACTTCTTGTAAGCATTAACGATACAGGTCTAGTAGCTGGATTGAGCCCAGGAAATACTAATATGATATTTACAGATAGTAATTCAGGATGTATTTCTGATGCTTATCATATGGTCATTCATGATGTACCTGAAGCTAGTGTCACAGGTCCAAATCTCATTTGCATAGACGCCACTACCCAACTATCGCCAAGCAATGGTGGATCTTGGGTAAGTAATAATCCATCAGTAGCTATTGTGAATAATGATGGCTTGGTCCAAGGAATTAATAGTGGTACATGTACATTTATATGGACCCAAACCACTACTGGTTGTTATGCCGAAACCCTATCACCTATCACCATTAATACAAGCCCAACGGTTAATCTGACTACACAAGAAATATGCATAGGTGATATCGTAAATTTAATACCCAATATGGATGGCACTTGGGTTAGTAATGCTCCTTTAGTTGCTAATGTGGGTTTCAGTACTGGTATAGTTTCGGGTCTTAGTAATGGGGAAGCTACTTTTACTTATACAAATAACATAGACGGTTGTTCTGCCACAACAGAGACTTTGACCATTTTAGCACAACCAGAACTAGCTATAGACATGCCGAACATTTGTGTAGGATCTTTTACGATGCTACAACCTGCTTTTGGTGGTTCTTGGACAAGTCTTGATAGTGATATTGCATTTATTTTTGGCAATTTTGTAGTGGGTACTGGTGCTGGATTTGTTCAGCTTCTATATACAGATGACATAACTGGGTGTGAAAACACATTAACACTTTCAGTGACTGACCGATCAACAGTAAATATCATTGGAGATATGAATATCTGTGAAGGTAGTACTACAGAATTAACGCCTGCAAATGGCGGAATATGGTCTAGTAGTAATACAGCAGTTGCCACCATTACTGATAATGGAATTGTGACAGGTATTTCTGAAGGACAAGCAACTTTTACATTTACAGAGACTGCTACAGGATGTAATTCTCTGCCATCAGATGCGATTACAATCCACCCTACACCAGAATCAATCCTAATGGCATCTGATAGTATTTGTATCGGTGAAACTTCTTTATTTTCTTCATCTACAAGTGGTACTTGGACTTCATCCAATCCAGAAATAGCATCAATTGAACCGATGACTGGACTTGCAACAGCAATCTCAGCAGGAGAAACTTCATTTATTATTACGTCTTTGGCTGGTTGTCCGTCTCTACCTTCACCACCATTGACAGTATTCCAAAATGCAATTATAGATTTACCTATCATCCAAGAAACTTGCATTGGGGGAACTATAACTTTCTCTAATTCGCCATCAGGAATTTGGACTTCTTTACACCCAAATATCGCAGAGATCACACCAAATGGTCAAGTGACGACCAAGGCATTAGGTTGGACAGTTTTCACTTTTACTGATACAACAAATAGATGTGCCTATACCACTATCACTGATACTTTGATTGTGATTCATTGTTTTAAACCAGACATTAACTTTACTAATATAGAAACATTAACTTTAGGTAACCTTAATACAAATGATATTAATTCTGTTGCTGTAAACTATGGTCCTTTATTCAATGAGATATCTACACCTACAAACAGTAATTATTCCTTAAACATCAGTTTGGATGGCAGCTATGATTTCATGGCGGATAGTGTTGGTATCTACATCTTTGATATTAGTATTTGTGTGCCTCCCAATGCTGTAGATTGCCCTACTTCTTATCTGAACATTACAGTTATTGATCCTTCAAAACCAACAAAAACCGTAGTAGCGAATACAGATTATGTAACTACCTTTTTGAATACTCAAGTAAATATTCCTACTCTACAGAATGATGTTTGCATTTCGGTAGGTGGTTGTTTATTAGATAATGCAAGTGTGAATATTTCAATTCCACCAAGTCATGGTACCGCGATGATAAACCCATCAACAGGCGAAATACTATATACACCTAATGTCGGATATTTAGGTCTTGATACATTATTATATGAAGTATGCAGTGATTCCGAGCCAGGAAATTGTGATATTGCTTACCAAATCATCAATATTGTAGCAAATAAATCCAATAACACCACCGTAACCAACGACGATTTATTCACTGCAAATTATGGGGAAGTTGTTATAGGAAATGTTTTATTAAATGATATTGATGCAGAAAATGATAGCCAAATAGTTACTCCTCAAAATATCACAAACGCTAATGGCGTTTTTGTCTTAGACAATCTAGGAAATTTTACTTTTAGTCCTAGTAAAAACTTCAAAGGTCCCGTTAACTTCAATTACCAAGTCTGTGATGATAATGTCGCCGTGTCATGCTCTAAAGCAACACTTTATATAATAGTTCTGCCTAATCTAGAATTAAAAATAAGGGTTTATCTAGAAGGTTCTCTGTTACATAATGGAAACGAAACAGCTGAAGGGAGACCACTAATGAGAGACAATCTTAGACATAGTCTATTCACTGGAGCAAGATATATCCCAAACAATGATCCCTATCAATTTGAAAATACTTTTTTTGACATAAGAAATAAATACCATCATGTAGGATGCGGCGAATATACAAGGTTTCAGACGATTGAAATGCCTGATTCTGTTTTTGGCATCAATGGGCAAAATGCAATTGTTGATTGGGTATTCGTAGAGTTACGATCCAAATTGGACAATAAAATTGTAGTTGCTACTAGGTCTGGATTATTACAAAGAGATGGTGATATTGTCGATATAGATGGTACAAATCCATTACAATTTCCAGATATTGCTATAGATCAATACTTTGTAAGTATTAGACATCGTAATCATCTTGGAATTATGTCTTTGAATGCCTTACCTGTTTTTGAATTACAATCATTAGTTGATTTCACCTCAATGTCATTTCCAACTTTTGATTTTGGAACCACTAAAAACAATGGCTATGATTACACGGGATTAGCCCAAAACAGTTATGTTTACAGTGGTTTTAATGCAATGTGGGCCGGAGACTTTGACGCCAATAGTAAAATAAAAGCATCCAATCCCAATGATGATATAAATAATCTATTTTTTGAAATCTTTGTCTTTCCAGAAAACACATTGGGAAATTCAAATTTTGATAAAGCTTATGGTTATTTTCAAGGTGATTATGATATGAATAGTAAATCAAAATATGATAATCCAAATGATGATAGAAATTTCGTGCTTGCACAATTACTTTTTTATCCACAGAACATTCAATTTTTACCAAATTTTGATTTTTTTATTGCTCAGTTACCTTAATTTAATCCTAAATTTCACAAAAACGAATCATAAGTTAAAGATATCCAAGTAAATAAGTAAAGTAAGTATAAAAAAACTAGCAAAAAGTAGCGACTATTTAATAATTTCATATATATTTGTATTATAATTATATGTATTATGAAGATTTACGTATATTCTATTTTTTGATAACGAAGCTAATATTTAACTAAAAGTGTGGCAAATCTTTATGGCTTCAAAATCATTTTTATTACATTGATGTTATAATAAAAGTTATAGTTTTGAAGATATAATTTACAAAACACTTCAAATTCGATATCCTAATCAGTTTTTTTGCCAATTAAGAGAATTTTAGTAATCACCTTAAATCAGCATGCACCTTAAATTTTAATAAAACAATTTATGAAACATTTTATAATTACAATCTTTTGTTTGATACCAATAATTTTTTCTGCACAGGCTGCCAAAATCAATGGTGTACTAGTAGAATATGAAGGTAAAAAGTTTGAATCTATCATATCAAGCTACAACCAAAGTAGGGCAAACAAAGCAACTTGGGAATTTATTGGTCCTAATACAAATATATATTTCATTCAAGGAGAAGATGTAGCATCATTATTTGATCACCTAGAGAAGCAAAGCGGTGTAGTCGCAATCCAGTATAGTCATGAGACAGAATTACGTAAAAAACCAAATGATCCAAGGCAATCTGAACAATATTATCTCAGTGTCATTAAGGCATTTGATGCTTGGGATTTCACTACAGGTGGTACTACATTTGACGGAAAAGACATAGTTATAGCAGTCATAGATGATGGATTTGATTTAATGCATGAAGATCTAACAGCAAATATTTATGTTAATCCCGACGAAATCCCGAATGATGGAATAGACAATGATAATAATGGTTATAAAGATGATGTCAATGGATGGAACATAAAAAATAACACAAATACATTAGAGATTAGAAATCACGGAACGAATGTCATAGGCATGTTAGGTGCTGCTGGAAATAATGGAAAGGGTATTACAAGTATCAACTGGAATATTAAAATATTACCCTTAAATATCGAAAACACAGAGCCTGATGTTATAAAAGCATATGAGTTTATTCTTTCAGAAAGACAAAAATACAACGCAAGTAACGGCACCAAAGGAGCAAATATATTGGTATCAAGTTATTCTGGTGGTATTGCAAATGGATTCGAAAAAGACCATTTAGTTTGGTGTAATCTTTATAACAAATTAGGATCTGTTGGAGTATTAAATGTTGGAGCCACTACTAATGAACCAGAAAATGTAGATGAACTAGGAGATATTCCATCCACGTGCAGCAGCCCATATTTACTAATTGTGAATAGCACAGATAAAACCGATGAAAAAACAAAAGATACTGGGTATGGATCGTTGAGTGTCGACATCTCAGCACCTGGCGAAAAAATATTAACAACATATCCCACAGCCCAAGGAAGTTATAAAGAAGCATCTGGCACATCTCTAGCTACACCCATCGTGGCTGCCGCAGCTGCACTACTCCATTCATCTGGTTGTGAAAATTTTCAAAATCTAATAAAAAACGCCCCATCAACTGCTGTTTTAGCTATTAAAGATGCTCTGATGAATAGCGTAGATAAAAAAAATAGTTTGGATGGGAAAACAGTCTCAGGTGGAAGACTTAATATCTTCGAAGCTTTACAACTATTTCTAAAAGATAATTGTGAGACTGTGATATCTCCAAGAGGTGCGTTATCCATTACAAAAGCAAATATGATTTTAACAGATTTACTTGTTGAATATCAAAGTCCAAACCAAGATGAAATAACACTATCAATTTTTGATACAACAGGAAAACAAATATGGACACAAAAAATAACACCACCAGTTATTGGAGAAAAAGTAATAAATATCAAATTCACACCAGAAACTCCAGGTATATATTTCATAAGTTTAATTACTGAATCAGAAATTGCTACAAAGGGTTTTTATGCAAATTTTTTAAAATAGACTTTATGAAGTTTAATTTGATGCAATAATTTATATTTTACTTTACAGGTGCTATTTTAAATCCTTGTTTTTTT
The DNA here is from genome assembly GCA_002482845.1 of Saprospiraceae bacterium UBA7687. Taxonomy (GTDB): domain Bacteria; phylum Bacteroidota; class Bacteroidia; order Chitinophagales; family Saprospiraceae; genus OLB9. The sequence continues at coordinate 41,877 of DLGT01000047.1, read as the reverse complement.
AATAAGGTCAATATTCCCTTTGGACCAGGTAAATGTGCAGCTCCAACAGCAAAAAAGGATGGTTTTTCTTGACCTATCACTATCATACGATTAGTCATCATCATGTTTCGATCATATATCATAAGTTTTCTAAGCTTCCCCATACTTTTTTTTGTACTCAAATAGAGCTGCTTCATATCTCCATTTTTATACATTTCATTCAGGTTTTCTAGTTTTTTTCTTAGACTTGCCACATTAGACATACTATCTTTAAAAGTCTTTAACTGTGTATCGAGTGGAATTGACTTTAATATTCTTACTTGATCATCAAAACTCTCTACGCCTCTCAAATCCTTACCCTCTGCTATAGCAAAATTCCATAAGTAATGATCCAATGCTTCAGCGTAAGTTTTTTCTAGATTTTTTTCAGCTATTAGCGTATTAATAAAAAAAGGTGTGCAATGATTGTACTGCATTAGATCAATGTCGAATGCTTTTTTTGCCACTTTTACGTATTTCTGGAATCTTTTAAATGTAAAAAAGTCAGAAAAAGTACCACTTTCTAATAAAAAGTACTGTTCCATATTATGTTTTGCTTGCTCGTTTAGATCAAGTTCAGCGGCATAAATAGAAGATAATTGAATGTACTTTTTTGCAATATCTACATGTGCATAAGCTGCTTCTGTAGCCAAATGCATTGTACCAAAAACATAATGACACACATCAGGATCGTTTTTATAAAATTTCCAAAGCATTGCTGAGTGAATCAATTAAATATATTAGATAAAAAAAACCGTCAGCAGATCAAGTCAGCATGACGGTTTTTTAGTTTATACGCTCTATTCAAAATATTATTCTTCTACATTATCGTAGTCGTAAGGAAGTACTTTTTCCTTTTTAACTTTTGATAATGTCATCAATGTTTTTAATCTTTCGATCTCTTCGATTTGAGACAATGTTTTGAAAAGTAACTTTTCATAAGAAGGAATGTCTTTACATACTATCTTCAATAAGAAATCTGCATCACCTGTGATGATATAACATTCTGTGATCTCAGGTACATTCTTTACCTTAGTGATGAAGTTATCAAGCGCATTCGGTTTCTGCCATGCAAGTGAAACCAATACAAAAGTCTTTACATTAAGACCTATTGCAGAAGAATCTACCTTAGCGTGATAACTTTGAATGATACCAGATTGCTCCAGCTTCTTCACCCTCTCCAATGTAGGAGCAGGAGATAAACCTATTTTTTTAGATAAATCAAGATTGGTTATTTTGCTATTTTCCTGAAGCATTTTAACTATCTTCAGGTCTATTTTGTCCATCTTGTAGTCTGCCATTGTAAACTATTTTAAAATTTTATTTGTATTTGAATTATAAATTGGGTGCAAAGAAAATAATATTTCACCAATTATCAATGTTTAAAACGAAATAAATTATAATTTGTTTCATTTTAGCTAAAAAAAAGAAAATAAATTTCGTTATAACATGATATTACTTTAAAACAATCACAAAAAAAAGCCGAAGACTTACAAATCTTCGGCTACAAACAATTAACTATGAAAAACTATTATTTTAACAATACAGGCACCGTGTATATTTTGTTATATTCAAGTTCACTAACTGAAATTGATTTGTAATTTAAAGCCGACTTCAACACACCGTCAAGAACTTTATTATTGGTAGAAACTACTAATATTTCATTTTGAGCATTGATCATAAAGCTGATATTCACCTTTGTGTCCGCCTTGACCATTTTGTTAAAATCAATTCCTTTTAGGTAAGCTTGGATTTGAGCACCTTCAGGTTTTTTGTTGTTTGGAGTTCCTGCTGCTATGGCAAAATTAGAGATCATTGCAAAACAAACTACTGCTAATAAACTTTTTACACTTTTCATTTTTATGTATTTATAGGGTTTAAAATTAAAATTGTTAAATAAAATTGTATACTCCAAAGACGCAAAAATGATATCTGAAGTTGCACCATTCTTACCAAAACCCATTTATACTCTACCAAAAGTCAATTATAATAGATGAATGGCAAAAATTCCAGATCTACGGAATCTATTTTATCTCAATGTTTATAGCTTATTTAGATTACAAGATATCAAACTACCCTTATATTTGCGCATCCAGAATGTTTTTGGAAAGATTAATATCTTAAAAAAATGAAAATAGCAATTTTAGGGTGTGGTAATATGGGACTTGCTTTCGCTAGGTCATTTGTCCAATATGATTTAGTAAAAAAAGAAAATCTTCTTCTTATAGAAAAGAATGAAGAAAGATGCAGTTCTCTTACAAAACTCAAAGAAGGTGTAGTCGTAAATGTCATTAGTGATCAAATCAAAAATTATGATTTAATTATTCTAGCTGTAAAACCTCAAGATTTTGAAACTTTAGCCAATGACCTTGATGGAAAGTTGCACGGTGAACAAATAGTTTTGTCAATTATGGCAGGAATCAACATTCAGAAAATCCAAACTTTACTTAATCATAAATATGTCGTCAGAGCTATGCCTAATACGCCTGCAATGTTAGGCATGGGTATAACGGGTTTTACATCCGCGGAAGGTATCAGCATCGGCAAGCTATTCAAAGTAGAGAATCTATTAAATGCGACTGGCAGGTCTATTTATATAGAAGATGAGTCTATGATAGATGCAGTAACAGCTCTGAGTGGTAGTGGTCCAGCATATTTCTACTACTTTGTAAAAAGTATGGTAGAGACAGGAAAACAAATGGGCTTTGACGAAGGTACAGCACTCCAATTTGTAAAACAAACTATGCTAGGTTCTTATCATTTGATTAATAATGCTGAGCTAGGACTTGATGAGCTAATAAGTGCAGTTGCTTCTAAAGGCGGAACTACAGAAGCAGCGCTCAAAGTATTTAATGAGCGTGGATTGGGAGAGTCAATAAAAGAAGGTTTGCTTGCGGCTGAGAAACGAGCCAAAGAATTGTCAAAATAGGAGTAAGATCTCAATCCACAAATGTAATATCAATATTACTCTAATTTATCTTCAGTATCCATGTCCAATTTATCTACTTGGGCTTTCGATAATGTTGGAAAGAAAAATGAAGCGGGATTTTTCAAAAAATAATATAAGACTGTTTTTAAAATAGCTCTCAAAGCACTAAATGGTATGCCCCTAGATCTTAAAGCAAGCATCATAGATAGCGTAAAACTAACAATAAAATTTGTAAACCCTATTAATCCAATTCCAATTATTGACATCACCACATCGTAAGTTGACATAACAAAATTCATTCCGTACAAAGCAATACCAAAATTGCCAGCCGCAAATGTAATGTGCCTGATATCAAGGTCCAGTCCTAAAATTATACCGACGGTACTTACTGATCCCATAAACACACCAAACCAAAAATTACTGACAATTCCTCCCCAATTTTTCTCATAAAAACACGCTAACTTTTCTCTCGTACTCGATTTTAAGATTTGCTTCAATACCGGATGTTCTTTAATTCTTTCTGGTACTCGTCGATATTTCGTTTTATTGGAAACATGGCCTGCTATCATCCCTGAAATAAACAAAAACACACCAGCGATGGCTGCATGAAAAATGGCGGGCGAAGAAAATATATTCAATTCATAGATCATTTTTGTGGCTTTATGGGCAGCTGGATTTGTCTCAAATATTGTGCCCCATAAATACAAAAGACCTAGGGCCACTGGAAAAGCTAAAAATACATTTCCTACAAATGCAATAAATTGAGATCTCCAAACTCTAGCGACCAAACGCGATAATACTTCAAAATTATCCCCAGTTTTCTGATCATTTTCTATGGCTTGGGCTAATGTAGCCGCTGTCATCGCAGGTTGTTTGGTGGCCAAGGTAAAATGTAGTAAATATATAGCAATAAATGCAAATGAATAATTCATACTATATAAAAACGCTTTGACAAAAAGACTAGCTTGAACACTTGACAAATTCAATTTAACGATACATGCCAATGCTACAATCACGCCGCCGCCTCCTGCAGTCTTGAGCATGCTCCAATATTCTCGACCTGTTCTCGTAATATACTGTTCCCCTTTGATGCCAATATTTCTCGTAATTTCATTGGCCATGATCTGAGAAGACTTATTGATATAGTCCGAAACTTTAGATTTCCCTGTATTAAAATCTATCAATGCTGTGATAAATCGAAGCATTTTTGTTTCACTTCTAACAGCAGGATCAATGACCATTAAGTCAAAAATTAAGAACAATCTATCTAGTAACCTTTCCATCAACATCAACTGTTGATGTACTTTGAAGCTTATTCCATATTTATCTTTGTTTGCATACGCATTCGTTATAAAATCTCGACATTGTTTATTGAGTATTTGAATTTGTTTGAATTGTTCGTCATCTACTATTCTTGAAGAATTACCTGATTCCAAACCTTTTGAATATCGGCTTATTTCAGTTTGTAAAGCGGCAAATGGACTTTTATGGTTAGCATATTCAGGCACCATTCTCAATACTTCTCCTTCAAAAGCGTTACCAGTTATTCTCAAGGAAAGAACTTTTATAGCAAAAAGAATTTCCTGCATAACAAAATCTCCCAACGCATACTCATACATCCCTTTAAATTCAAGTAAGTCAAGCAATTCATCTGCTTTGTCTTCAGGAATACTGCTAACCCATTTACTATCAGTTTCTTGAAAAAATACGTTTACCAGTAAATTATCGATTGATCCTTTTTCTGGCTGATCAGGTAATATTTTGTAGGACAGTCTATCCCACAATTCACTCCAAAAATCTATACCTGAAATGATATTAGCATCTGTTAGGGTCGTGCTTATCCGCAGATTTTTAGTAATTCTGATTAAGTAGTTCTTAAGTCCTACCCTAAAGGCTGTACTTCCTCTTAAATATTGTACTAATCCATCAAATCTTATCAGAATACCATTTTTCCTTTCCTTGCTTGTTGGCCTAATTGCTACGACAAGAGAAACCAACAAATCTAGTTCTTCACCTTCATATTCTTTTATTTGTTCAAGAATCGTTGAAATGTCTTGTTTATTCTTAAAAATCTTCATGTTCTTAAATTTTTTGAGTTCCAATTCAAGTTTTCATTTGAAAATCAAAATTTAAACTGATTTCTTTCTTTTTAGAAATTATGGATAAACCAACAGCAATAAAAAACACTATGAACCTTTAAAAATTGGCGACCTTTTTTCCAAAAAAGCTGTTGTCCCTTCTCGATAGTCATCACTAATACCAGCTAATGTTTGCAATTTATCTTCTAGAGCTAATTGACTTTCTAGATTATTTTGGTAAGTCTCATTTAGTGCTCGTTTTGTCAATGCCAATCCATAAGTAGGCATAGTAGCCAATTGTGCCGCAACCCTATCTACTTCGGCCAAAAACAACTCATCAGAAACACTCTTATATATCATCCCCATTGATTGAGCATCTCTTGCGCTCACTTTCTCCCCTAACATCATGAGTGCAGATGCTCTTTGAAAACCTATCAATCTTGGTAACGTATAAGTTCCACCACTATCCGGAATCAATCCAATCTTACTGAATGCTTGTATAAAAGAAGCTGACTCGGTGGCAATTACTATGTCACAAGCTAGTGCAATGTTAGCTCCTGCACCTGCGGCAACACCATTCACAGCTGATATAACAGGCTTAGGCATATTTCTAATTCTTGTGATAATAGGATTGTAGTGTTCACTCACAATTTTAGATAAAGCAGGTCCTTCAGGATCTGTGGCTTCCTGCAAATCTTGACCTGCACAAAATGCCTTTCCATTTCCTGTGATTACGACACACCGTACCGAAGTATCATCAGCTACTTGGTCCAAAATACTTTGAAAGGCTAGTGCCATAGGTCTAACAAAACTATTGAATTTTTCTGCTCGGTCAAAAGTAATCGTTGCTATTCCTGATGCTACTCTTAAGTTTATAAATGACATATTGGATTTCTATTTTTAATACTAAAAAAACAAAACATGAATGTAAATATAGTAAAATATTTTAATTAGCCAAAATCTCTAACCATTAACCTATTTTAGTAATCTAATAAAAAAGTCGCTGTAAAAAGTTTAATGAGCCCATTAAAGCAATCTGAAATATATGTTTACCTAACTGCAATACTTCAAATGAATACACATAAATTTTAATATCATATTTAATATATTAATAATCAATAATTAATGACATTTAAAATAATCAAATGGTTCTAAACAGGATTTACATTTGTACAATGACTTACAAGCTGTAGAGCCAAATCTACTAATCATCTCTGTGTCAAAAGACTTGCATTGTGGACATTGGACACTTGGAGCTACACCTTTTAGAAATGATGGATCAGTAGTCTTTTCCGCAGGAGGTGATATACCATATTCCATGAGTTGTTGACGCCCTAATTCACTGATCCAGTCTGTCGTCCATGTCGGCTCTAACAAAGATATAACCTCCACGTTGTTATAACCATAATCTTGAAGAGCGGCTTTGATTTGGACAGTAATCATATCCATCGCAGGACATCCAGTATATGTCGGGGTAATATAAACGACTACCTTTTGTGTACTTTCTTCTATTTCTACATTTCTTAGAATCCCTAGATCGTAAATAGTAATTACCGGAATTTCAGGATCCGTCACAGAAGCTAAAATATCTTTTATTTCTGAAATATTCATTATGCTAACATTTCTTTATACAAAACATGCCCGTAATACTTTAAAAAGAGAACTGACCATAGCCTTCCTAAAACCACCCCGAGTATGCCACCTGCCAGTACATCCAAAGGGAAATGAACACCCACATACACCTGAGCTAAAGCAATACTTACTGCCCAAAGCCACAGCCACTTTTTGATCTTTGGTAAAATTTGCCCAATGGTCATTATGAGAAAAGTAGCTATTGCAAAATGATTGGCTGCGTGTGATGATGTAAAACTATAGCCCGCACCACAATGCACTCGCTCTACTATCTGTATCATTTCGGTATTACAAGGACGGATCCTTTTTATTGTTTTTTTTATAGCTCTGCTACTAATAAGATCAGCAGATGCAGCAGTCAAAATCACAAAAATGACAAACCAATAAGCTTTTTTTCCAAAGTTAAAAAAAACAAATGAAATTAGAAAAATATAAAAAGGAACCCAAAACAAAGGTTCTCTTAACCAAGGTAGGAGCATATCAAAAAAACCATTGCTTAGGTCGTGATTGATAAATTCAAAAAGAGAAATATCCCATTTTATAATGTCCATTATATCATTAAATACTTAAAAAACTATAATTTCTATATGTTAAACGTATTCTATTGGGTAAGGTTTTGTATAAAATATTCAATATTTATCACCCAAAGCAAAAATTGGCTTTCTATTCATCCATTTCCCATCAGTAAAATCAGGGAAAATCTGCGGCTCACCACCTAAAGCAATAGATTGTTCAGAGAGACAAGTTATTACGGCCCAACTTGCATGATCATAGACATCAAGTGGCATCGGATCGTTATTTTTGTATGCTTCTAGAAATGCATTCAACACAAACCAATCCATTCCACCATGTCCAGCGCCTGATGCATCAGCTTCATATTTTTTCCATAAAGGATGGTCATTTTCCTTGAGATAAACATCAGCAGCTTCCCATTTATGAGATGGACTTTTACCTTCTATATAAATCGATTTGTTCACATCCATCCACAAGCCTTTGGTACCTTGCACTCTAAACCCTAAAGAATATGGTCGCGGCAAATTGGTATCATGTGTTAATGTTATGCTCTCACCATTTGCGGTCATAATATTTGTGGTAACGACATCTCCAAGTCTAAAATTAACCTTCGCATTCGGATGATTAGCGCCACCTTTTGGATGTTCAGTGACGAATTTATGAAGACCTCTAGCTTTAGAAGCCATCGATGTAAGATATTCAAATCTGTTTCCTCTATTATTATTGAGAATACTTCCTATAGGGCCGATACCATGTGTCGGATACAACTCACCATTACGGTGGACAGAATGAGATGTGCGCCATTTAGATTCACTATACCCTTTCTCACCAAATTCTACACCGCCACCATAATAATTGACACCATCATTAAATTTTACTTCACGTAGATCATGCTGATATCCTCCTTCAAGATGTATCATCTCACCAAATACATCCTTTCTTACCATATTTAATACAGCCATGACGTCTCGACGATAACAGACATTTTCCATAATCATAAATGGTGTCAACGTCTTTCCGTAAGTGCGTACCATTTGCCAGCATTCATCCACACTCATAGCACCTGCGACTTCACAAGCTACTGCTTTTCCTGCCAACATCGCATCTACGGACATTGGTGTATGCCACTCCCAAGGAGTACAAATAAATACTACATCGACATCTATATGATCAAGCAATTTTTTATAATCCTGATTGCCAGCAGTGAATAAAATAGGCTTAGCTTGACCAGCATCTGTGACCATTTTTACAGCTTTTTCTGTAGTGATAGGATCTATATCGCAAATTGCAGTGACTAATACATCTTTCCTGAGTAAAGCAAGTGACAAAGTACCTAACCCTCTAGCGCCTACACCTATAAAACCACACTTGACTTTAGACGAGAACAAAGATAAGCCTGCAGTTCCCATAACTTGTGTAACAGACCCTAAAGCAGCCATAGTAGCTGTTTGTGCAATAAATGTTCTCCTTTTCATTTTATTAAATTTAAACTAATTTTGTCAATTTGCAATTACAAGTCACATTTTGGCTAATAAAACCATTTTTAAAACTGACCCTAGATTGGCAAAGTTATAAAAAATTAGGTAGGTACAAATGATCGAAAAGAAAATTCTTAAATAGGTCACTCAAAATGATTCTTTGTCATTTCTAATATTCTTTAGAACTTTCTATTCAAAGTAAATACCACCAAATAAATATTAAGTTTTTACATTAAAATTACTCAAAAACAAACTTTATGAGAATAAAAATTGTTATATCCCAACGTTTATTCCTTTACCATGATTATTCAAAAAAATATTTCCAAATTGTTCGTACAAGACATTTTGATGTCGAAATTGGGACGAAGCCGTACCACAAGAATATTATTGCCAAAAGCATACTATAAATTTCCTGAAAAAAAGTTTCCAGTCATGTATCTTATGGATGGTCAGAATCTTTTTGATCAAAATACTGCTTACTTCAAACCGTGGAACTTACAGAAAGTAATGGATAGTCTTCCTTTGAAAGATCAAGTAATCCTTGTAGGTATTGATAATGGTGGACATTACCGTGGATCAGAATATATGCCACACAACCATAAAAGATATAATGGTGAAGGAGAGCTATTCCTCGATTTCATCATTAATGAGTTGAAACCTAAAGTGGACCAGCACCTTCGCACTTTACCAAGTAGAGAAAACACAATTATAGTAGGTAGTTCGCTAGGAGGGCTTATTTCTTTTTATGCAGCTACTCGTCATAGTGATGTTTTTGGCAAAGCAGGTGTAATGTCGCCCGCTTTTTGGATTTATCCACCGATTTACAATATTGAATCAAAGCATTTCAGCAAAATATATGTGATGGGCAGTAAATCAGAAAGTAGAGGCATGCAAGCTACACTAGAAAAAACATACTGGACATTCAAAAAACACAACTATCCCAGCGAAAACTATAGAGTTGTTATCAAAGATAGAGGTAGACACAGTGAAGTTATGTGGGGACAACAGTTTGGTAATATGGTGAAGTGGTTAATGAACCATTAATAACACTTCATTAAAAATGGGAATTCAACTTCTAATGGAAGCTTAGCAAAATAAAAAGCTTTTTAATAGATTTTGTAGTCATTAAAAGTATGGGTCTTTTTAGCTTGATTTCTCCAGATCAAAAAAGGCAAGCCTAGCGAAATTAAACTGAAAATATTAAAAGTCCACCATAAATAAAAAGCTAAGACTAAACCCAAAATCATTGCGGACCAAAGTATTACACCACTCGGTCGAGCAATAATATCATTAATATGTACTTGCTCCTTTATAAAACAATGGGAACAGGCAATTTCAACATATTCACCTACCCTTTTTCTCAATTCAGGCCTTGTGACTGCATTTGATTTCAATACAATGTGCTTTCCACATCCCTGACAAGTCGTGTATAGTTGCATATCAATTGAATTAGCTAATGATTTATCAAAATCGTTGATCTTAATTTTAACAAAAATGGCTCCAAGTAATCAAACAAGGAGCCATTTATATTTAGATATTTCTAATCTTCAAAAAACTAGACTACATCATATTCATTAACTGCTTCGACAACCATATCTTTGAATCTTCTTAAACCTGTACCTGCTGGAATGTTTTTACCAACAATTACATTTTCTTTCAATCCAGTAAGGTTATCTCTTTTCGCAGAAATCGCAGCCGTACTCAAGACTTTCGTTGTCTCTTGGAATGAAGCAGCTGATATCCAGCTTTCTACACCAAGCGAAGCTCTTGTAATACCTTGCAAAATAACACTAGATGTAGCAGGAACTGCATCCCTTACTTCTACAATCTTTTTGTCATTTCTCTTCAGATTAGAGTTTTCTTCTCTGAACTGACGAATAGATACAATCTGACCTGCTTTCAAATTTTGTGAATCACCAGGTTCTACAACAACTTTTTTGTCATAAATCCAGTCATTCTGCTCATTGAACTCATGTCTATCTACTGCTTCTCCTTCAAGGAAAGTAGTATCACCCGGATCGATGATCTCTACCCTTCTCATCATTTGACGCACGATTACTTCGATGTGTTTGTCATTGATGGCAATACCTTGAGAACGATAAACTTCTTGTACTCCATTCACCAAGTAAGATTGAACTGCAAAAGGTCCTTTGATATTCAATATATCCAACGGAGCTACAGCACCATCTGACAATTGCATACCTGCTCTTACGAAATCTCCTTCTTGTACGAGTAAGTGTTTAGACAATCCTATCAAGTATTTTCTTCTTTGACCTGTCTTCTCGTCATCGACAAAAATCTCTCTATTACCACGCTTGATTTTACCATAAGTCACGATACCGTCGATCTCAGCCGTTACTGCTGGATTTGAAGGATTTCTCGCTTCAAATAATTCAGTAACCCTTGGAAGACCACCCGTAATATCCTGAATTTTACCCAAGTTACGTGGTATTTTAACGATTTTCTGACCTGGTACGATCTCTGAATTATCTTCAATAGAAATATAAGCTCCTAACGGAATGTTATATGTTTTCAGTTCATCGCCACCTGGAGAAAAGATTCTAATTACTGGAATCTTTTTCTTATTCTTAGCTTCGATGATTACTTTTTCAGCATATCCAGTTTGGTCATCTCTTTCCACACGGTAAGTGACACCTTCTTCGATATCCTCAAATTTAGCAATTCCACCAAATTCAGAAATGATCAAGTTGTTAAATGGATCCCAATTACAAATAACGTCTCCTTTTTCTATCTTCTGTTTGTCTTGAACAATCAATGTAGAACCATAAGGAATAAAGTATGAGTTATAAATCTTTTTGGTTTCAGGGTCCATAACCCTGATTTCACCAGATCGAGATAATACAACCTGACTTTTTGCGCCACCTTCGATTTGCTCAGTCACTTTGATATTATCAAATTCAAGTATTCCGTCAAATTTAGAAGTGATTTCTGATTCAGTTTTAGAAACCGATGCAATACCACCCACGTGGAAGGTACGAAGTGTAAGCTGAGTTCCTGGTTCACCAATACTCTGTGCTGCAATAATACCTACAGCATCACCTGTTTCGACCCTTCTACCAGTAGCAAGATTTTTGCCATAACATCTCGCACACACACCTACTTTTGTTTCACAAGTGAGCACTGATCTGATAGTGACCATCTCTATACCTGACTTTTCAATGTTTGCAGCCACTTCTGGAGAAATATATTCACCAGCCTCTACATACATCTCATCAGTTACTAAATCTTTTACATCATAAAGTGAATATCTACCTACAATTCTAGAACCAAGCGTTTCGATAACGTTTTCATTATCCTTAAGGGCTTCAGTATCAATACCTCTTAGTGTCTTACAATCTTCTTCAGTAATGATTACATCTTGTGCAACATCCACCAATCTTCTTGTAAGGTAACCTGCATCCGCAGTCTTTAAGGCTGTATCCGCAAGACCTTTACGCGCACCGTGTGTAGAGATAAAATATTCCAATACCGAAAGTCCATCAAGGAAGTTTGCAAGGATAGGGTTTTCAATGATTGCCCCACCTGTATCACCAGATTTTCTTGGTTTTGCCATCAATCCTCTCAATCCACAAAGCTGCTTGATCTGTTGTTTAGATCCCCTAGCTCCTGAATCAAGCATCATAAACACGGAGTTAAATCCTTGTTTGTGCTGAGCGATTTCTCGCATAAGGTTGTCGGTAATTTTATTATCTGCAAATGTCCATTTATCGATAACTTGGTTGTATCTCTCATTTGGAGTGATAAGACCCATGTTATAATTTTCCCAAACTTCATCTACTTCTTCCTGTGCATCTAACAATGTTTGCTCTTTAATACTCGGCGTGATAAGATCTCCAAGGTTAAATGATAATCCACCCTTGTAAGCCCAGAAAAATCCAAGTTCTTTAATCTCATCCAAAAACTTTGCAGTAGCAGAGAAATCGGTACGAGTGATAATGTCCTGAATGATCTTTTTCAATGACTTTTTAGTCATTAATTGATTTATAAAAGGAACTGTTGGTGGTGTAGATTGGTTAAAAATAACTCTTCCTACGGTTGTTTCAGTAATTCTAATACCCAATTTACCATCTTCTACCTCCACATTTGCACGAACTTTTATCACTGCGTGAAGATCTATTTTGCCTTCATTGAATGCAATAATTACTTCTTCCGCACTATAGAAAGTACTACCTTCTCCTTTCACCTTAATGTCTCCTACAGATTTACGTGGTTTTGTAAGATAATATAATCCTAAAACCATGTCCTGAGAAGGTAACATTACTGGAGAACCATCTTGCGGGTTCAACATATTATGCGCAGACAACATTAACATTTGTGCCTCCAATATTGCTGCATGTCCCAAAGGAACGTGCACTGCCATCTGGTCACCGTCAAAATCCGCGTTAAATGCACCACACACCAATGGGTGAAGTTGGATTGCTTTACCTTCTACTAACCTTGGTTGGAAAGCTTGGATAGACAATCTGTGAAGTGTAGGAGCTCTGTTTAATAAAACAGGGTGTCCTTTTAAGATATTTTCAAGAATTTCCCAAATTACAGGGTCTTTCTTATCAACAAGTTTTTTGGCAGATTTAACTGTCTTAACAACGCCTCTTTCTATCAATTTCTTGATAACAAACGGTTTGAAAAGCTCAGCAGCCATACCTTTAGGAATACCACACTCATGTAATAGCAATGTAGGTCCCACGACGATCACCGATCTACCAGAATAATCTACCCTTTTACCCAAAAGGTTCTGACGGAAACGACCTTGCTTTCCTTTAAGTACATCACTCAAAGATTTCAAAGATCTACCACCTTCTGCTTTTACTGCATTAGATTTTCTTGAGTTATCGAACAATGAATCCACAGCTTCCTGCAACATTCTTTTTTCGTTTCTCAAGATTACTTCCGGTGCTTTGATTTCCAAAAGTCTCTTTAGACGGTTATTTCTAATGATAACTCTTCTGTATAAGTCATTCAAATCTGAACTCGCAAATCTACCACCATCCAAAGGTACAAGTGGTCTCAATTCAGGTGGAGTTACAGGCAAATATTGGATAATAGTCCATTCTGGTCTATTGTCCTGACTAGCCATACCATCTCTGAACGCTTCTACTACTCTTAATCTCTTAAGTGCTTCAGATTTTCTCTGTTGAGAAGTCTCATTGGCAGCTTGGTGTCTCAACTCGAATGAAAGTTCATCCAATTTGATTCTTTCCAATAAATCTTTGATAGCTTCAGCCCCCATTCTAGCTATAAACTTGTTAGGGTCTGAATCATCAAGTAATTGATTATCTTTTGGAAGAGTATCTAATACATCAAAGTATTCTTCTTCAGTCAACAATTCATGCTTTGCAATGTCATTTTCTTTGACACCAGGCTGAACTACTACATATCTTTCGTAATAGATGATTGATTCTAATTTCTTAGAAGAATAACCAAGAAGATAACCAATTTTGTTTGGCAATGATTTGAAAAACCAGATATGAACAACTGGAACAACCAACTTAATGTGTCCCATTCTCTCTCTTCTGACTTTCTTTTCAGTAACTTCTACTCCACATCTGTCGCAGACGATACCTTTATATCTTATTCTTTTATATTTGCCACAGTAACATTCGTAATCCTTTACAGGACCGAATATTCTCTCGCAAAACAAACCATCTCTTTCTGGCTTGTAAGAACGATAATTAATTGTTTCTGGTTTTAATACTTCACCGAAAGATCTTTCCAGAATTTCATCTGGCGAACTCAAACTAATAGTAATCGATTCGAATCCTTTGGTTGGTTTTACACCTTTCTTTTTAAGCATAATATAAAATATATAACGTTAAAAAATTCTTTTAATCAAATTTAATATCAAGAGCTAAACCTCTGAGTTCATGTACCAATACATTAAATGACTCAGGGATGTTAGAATCAGGAATATTGTCACCTTTTACGATGGCTTCATATGCTTTTGCTCTACCGATGATATCATCCGACTTGATCGTCAATAACTCACGTAGAATATTAGCAGCACCATACGCTTCAAGTGCCCAAACTTCCATCTCTCCAAATCTCTGTCCACCGAACTGAGCTTTACCACCCAAAGGTTGCTGTGTGATCAATGAGTATGGTCCGATAGATCTTGCGTGCATTTTGTCATCCACCATGTGTGATAATTTCAACATGTAGATAACTCCGACAGTCGCCTGTTGGTGGAATTTATCTCCTGTTTCACCATCATACAAATACGTTTGACCATATGCAGGTAGACCAGCTTTTTCGATGTATTGTTCAATTTCCGCCAAACTCGCACCGTCAAAGATTGGAGTTGCAAATTTAACATTAAGGCTCTTTCCAGCCCAGCCCAATACAGTCTCAAAAATCTGACCAAGGTTCATCCTTGATGGTACACCCAATGGGTTTAGTACGATATCTACAGGTGTTCCATCTTCCAAGAAAGGCATGTCTTCATCCCTAACTATTCTAGATACAATACCTTTATTTCCGTGTCTTCCCGCAAGCTTATCACCTACTTTCAGTTTTCTCTTTTTAGCAAGATAAACTTTAGCAAGTTTTAATACACCTGCTGGTAACTCGTCACCTATACTGATATTAAATTTCTCACGCTTATATCTACCAAGCTCCTCGTTAACTTTGATAGAGTAATTGTGTAATAATCTAGCAATCAACTCATTATTTGCACCATCTTTTGTCCAACCTGAATAATCTACTTGAGAATAATCAAGTTCTTTGAAAGACTTAGGTGTAAACTTAGCACCTTTTGGTATTAATTCTTCGTTGTATATACTACGAACGCCTTCAGAAATTTTACCATCAAGTAAAGTCATCAACTTATCAACTAGAATGGTTTTAAGCTCATTCATATTGATCGCATGAGTGTCTTCTAATTTAGATAACAACTCTTTCTCTTGAACTTTTTGGAATTTATCCTTCTTAGCTCTAGCGAACAATTGCTTACTAATGACAACACCTTGCGTAGATGGAGATGCCTTTAAAGATGCATCTTTTACATCACCTGCTTTATCACCAAAGATAGCTCTCAAAAGCTTTTCTTCAGGAGTAGGATCAGATTCTCCCTTAGGTGTAATTTTACCAATCAAGATATCTCCTTCTTTCACCCAAGCGCCGATACGAATGATACCATTCTCATCAAGGTCTTTGGTTGCTTCTTCACTTACGTTAGGAATATCATTGGTCAATTCTTCTTCACCTAATTTGGTATCTCTCACATCAATTTCATAACTTTCGATATGCAAAGATGTGAAAATATCTTCTTTTACAACTCTTTCAGAAAGTACGATCGCATCTTCAAAGTTATAACCTTTCCAAGGCATGAATGCTACTTGAAGATTTTGACCTAAAGCCAATTCACCATTTTCAGTCGCATAACCCTCACAAAGCAAACTTCCTTTTCTTACCCTTTGTCCTTTTTTAACAATTGGTTTAAGGTTGATACACGAGCCTTGGTTAGTTCTGATAAACTTGGTAAGGTTGTATTTCTTAAGATTGTCATCAAAAGAAACAAGCAATTCTTCTTCAGATCTATCGTATCTAATAACGATTTCGTTAGCATCAACGTATTCAACAACACCTTCACCTTCAGCATTGATCAACATATTTGAATCTTCAGCAACTTTAGCTTCAAGACCTGTACCAACGATTGGTGACTTTGGTCTTACTAGCGGAAGCGCTTGACGTTGCATGTTAGAACCCATCAAGGCTCTATTGGCATCATCATTTTCAAGGAAAGGAATCAAAGATGCAGATACACCTACGATTTGGTTTGGTGCGATATCCATATATTCAAGCTCAGAAGGCGTCAATACAGGGAATTCACCGTGCTCTCTAGACTTAATCCTATCACTTGTGAATGCACCAGATTCATTGATCACTGCATTTGCCTGAGCTATTCTTCTGTAATCTTCTGCTTCTGCAGATAAGTAAAGAATATCTCCAGACATATCTACTTTTCCATCAGTAACTTTACGGTAAGGAGTCTCTAAGAAACCCATTTTATTTACCTTTGCGTGTACGCAAAGTGTAGATATCAAACCGATATTTGGTCCTTCTGGAGTTTCAATTGTACAAAGTCTACCGTAGTGAGAGTAGTGAACGTCCCTAACCTCAAAACCTGCTCTTTCTCTTGACAAACCACCTGGCCCTAGCGCTGAAATCCTACGTTTGTGTGTTATTTCAGATAATGGATTGGTTTGATCTAAGAACTGAGATAGTTGACTTGTACCGAAGAATGAGTTTATGACAGATGATAAAGTTCTAGCGTTGATAAGATCTATTGGAGTAAATACTTCATTATCTCTCACGTTCATCCTTTCACGAATAGTACGTGTCATCCTTGCCAAACCTACACCAAACTGAGCATATAATTGTTCACCAACTGTTCTAACTCTTCTGTTAGCTAAATGGTCAATATCATCAAGCTCTGCTTTCTGGTTTACTAAACTTACAAGATATTTTACGATAGAAATAATGTCTTCTTTTGTAAGAACCAAAGTATCTCTACTAATATCTAGTTTTAGTTTTCTATTTATTTTATATCTACCTACCTCACCTAAATTGTATCTCTTATCCGAGAAAAACAATTTATCGATGATACCACGCGCGGTCTCTTCATCGGGTGGATCAGTACCTCTTAATTGTCTATATATTTGTATGACCGCTTCAACTTCAGAAGATGACGGGTCTTTTTGCAATGTGTTATAGATGATAGAATAATCTTCTTCAAGGTTCTCCTTTTGAAGAATAATTGTATCAGTGTCTACATCAGAAATTAAATCTATGTTATCTTCGTCCAAGATTACATCTCTTTCTAAGATGATTTCATTTCTTTCGATTGTTACAACTTCACCAGTATCTTCATCTACAAAATCTTCTGTCCACTTTCTCAAAACCCTTGCAGCAAGTTTTCTACCAACTGCAGCTTTTAGAGATTGTTTATCTGTCGTGATTTCTTCAGCAAGATCAAAAAGATTCAATATATCTCTATCTGAATCAAAGCCTATTGCTCTAAGTAGAGTGGTAACTGGAAACTTCTTCTTTCTATCGATATAGGCATACATTACAGAGTTAATATCTGTTGCAAACTCCATCCAAGCCCCTTTGAAAGGTATTACCCTTGCAGAGAATATCTTTGTACCATTAGGGTGAAATGTCTGACTAAAAAATACACCTGGTGATCTATGCAATTGAGAAACAACAACTCTTTCAGCACCATTGATCATAAATGTACCCTTATTAGTCATATAAGGAATATTTCCTAAGAATACATCTTGAACGATAGTTTGGAAATCTACGTGTTCTTCATCATTACATGAAAGTCTCAACTTCGCTTTCAAAGGAACGCTGTAAGTCAGACCTCTTTGCATACACTCCTCGATGGAGTATCTAGGTGGATCTATGAAGTAATCTAAAAATTCGAGTACGAAAATGTTTCTAGCATCCGATATTGGAAAATTTTCCTGAAAAACCCGGTACAAACCTTCGTTCCCTCTATTTTCCGGGGTAGTTTCTAATTGGAAGAACTCCTGAAAAGATTTTATTTGAATCTCGAGTAAGTCAGGATATTGGTTTGCTAATTTAATTTTGCCGAAGTTGACTCTATTATTTCCGGCTGCGGTTGCTACTCCGTTTGATGTCATACTTTATATTTGTTTAGCGAAATTCGTTAAATAAAGAACAAAATGGTTCAAATTGTTCAAAAAAATGTCATTAATGACAATAGGCTTAACCAACCAGAAGGTCAGTTAAGCCAGATGTCATTTATTTTCAGACTTAACTTCTGAAATTAAGTCCATATAAAACTTATCAAATTACTTCAACTCAACAGAAGCACCTGCTCCTTCCAAAGCTGCTTTGATAGATTCTGCTTCAGCTTTTGAAGCGCCACCTTTAAGTAATGCAGGAGCAGCATCTACGATGTCTTTTGCTTCCTTCAAACCTAAGTTAAGAAGAGTTTTAACTTCTTTAACGATAGCTAATTTGTTAGCACCTGCTGAAGTTAAGTGTACATCGAATTCAGTTTTTTCAGCTGGAGCTTCTGCTGCTGCTGCTGCTGGACCTGCTGCTACTGCAACTGCTGCTGCTGCTGGTTCGATACCGTACTCATCTTTAAGGATTTGAGCTAATTCACTTACTTCTTTAACTGTTAAGTTTACTAATTGCTCTGCGAATGATTTTAAATCTGCCATGATATAATGGTTTTTAATTAATTTTGATAAAAAAATGCGTTAAGATTGGAAGCTATAACGTAACATTAAAATTCCCCTTAGGGATACATATAAAACTATCCTCTCTCTTCAAGAGTCTTTAATACACCTGCTATGGTAGCTCCACCAGACTTAAGTGCACTTATAACATTCTGAGCTGGAGATTGTAACATAAATATTACATCACCAATAAGCTCATTCTTAGTTTTAAGTTTCGTTAAGATATCTAGCTGATCATCACCAAAGAAAATATCTGAATCAATATATGCTGCTTTTAAAATTGGTCTAGCATCTTTACCTCTAAATTCTTTGATGATCGCAGCTGGAAGCTTACCATCCTCTGAAAATAGAATTGTACTTTGACCTTTAAAAGCATCAAAAATTCCTTTGAAATTTTTACTGTCTGCCTGCTCACTCATTGCTTTTACAGCAAGTGCATTTTTCACAGTTTTAACTTCAACTCCCTTTTCGAAACAAATTCTTCTAAGTTGATTGATTTTGGCTACTGTCAAAGTCGAAGCATCCGTTACATAAAAGTACGATGAATTTTCAAACTTTTCTTTTAACTCTTCTATTAATAAACCTTTATCTGTACGTGTCATTTGAATATATTTTATGGTTTATTTAATGGTTTTAGTATCAACAGAAATACCTGGACTCATGGTACTTGCAAGGCTTACTGACTTCATATAAATACCTTTTGCAGTAGATGGCTTCATTTTCTCTAAAGTAGAGATCAATTCCATAGCATTCTCAGCCAATTTCTCTGGAGTGAACGACACTCTTCCTATTGGTGAATGTATGATACCATATTTATCTACTCTGAATGATATTTTACCCGCTTTCACTTCTTCTACAGCAGCACCTACATTAATAGTTACTGTACCTGTTTTAGGGTTAGGCATCAAACCTCTTGGACCTAATATTCTACCGATCTGACCAACTTTTGCCATAACACTTGGCATTGCAATGATCACATCAACATCTGTCCATCCTTGTCCGATTTTTGTAATATACTCATCCAATCCAGCATAATCTGCTCCTGCTGCTTTAGCTTCTGCTTCTTTGTCTGGTGTACATAAAACGAGTACTCTTTTAACTTTACCTGTTCCGTGCGGAAGAGATACGGTACCTCTGATTGCTTGGTCAGCCTTTCTAGGATCTACACCCAAACGGATATGAAGATCTACTGAAGCATCAAATTTGGTAGTGTTGACTTCTTTAACAAGTGATACAGCATCTTTAAGAGCGTAAAACTTAGTAGCGTCTACTTTGGCATTTGCAATCTGCCTTTTTTTACTAACTTTTGCCATTTAAATAAATTTTAAGGTATTAGCGTTATCTATTTAAAAACAACTCCCTTACCGATGAATAAATAATTATGCTTCTTCTTCAGCTACCACTGGATTGCCCCAAGGTGCATCTCCACTGATAGTGATACCCATACTTCTAGCAGTACCAGCTACCATTTTCATAGCAGACTCTACTGTAAATGCATTAAGGTCTTTCATTTTGTTTTCTGCAATACCTTTAACTTGATCCCAAGTAACAGAAGCTACTTTGTTACGGTTTGGTTGTGCAGAACCACTCTTTAATTTTGTGATTTCCATCAACTGAATTGCTGCAGGTGGTGTCTTTATAACGAAATCAAAAGACTTATCTTTGTAAACAGTAATAAGCACAGGTAATATTTTACCAATGCTATCTTGTGTTTCTGCATTAAATCTTTTACAAAACTCCATTATATTCAAACCCTTAGAACCTAATGCAGGTCCAACTGGTGGTGCTGGATTTGCTTGTCCGCCTTTCACCTGAAGCTTTACATATGTTTGAATTTCTTTTGCCATTTTACTATCTGGTTTATTAAAAATTAATACTATGACTTTAGGGAAGCATCAAATATGATCTAAAGTCAGGTTTATTTTAAGATTGTTTTTCTACTTGCATATAATTCAACTCCACCTCTGTCCCTCTACCAAATATTTTCACAATTACTTTTAATTTTTTCTTGTCTTCGTTCACTTCTTTAACATCCCCAATAAAATCATTAAATGGACCATCAATGATTTTGACAGTCTCTCCTACCAAGAATGGCTCAATCATAGCTGCTGAAACATCTTGGGAGTCATCTACTTTACCAAGCATTCTGTTAGCTTCCACTTGAGTCATTGGAATCGGATGATTCTTTCCTAAAAAGTGTATGACATTAAGTACGTTTGATATAGTCTGTACAATTTCTCCTGAAAACTTTGACTGAAGTGCTTCAACAAGGATATATCCCGGCAAAATATTTCGCTCAAGGATAACTTTTTTTCCATTACGGATCTTATATACCTTTTCAGATGGTACCAATACCTGAGTAACAATGTCTTCCCATTTATTACGTTGTATTTCAAGTTCTATACGTTCTTTAATACTCTTCTCTTTACCACTTACGACCCTTAATGAGTACCACTTCTTATCTTCAGACATTGGAAATATGTTTAATGCTCGATTACAATGAGTATATTGCTTTCAAACCAGAATTGAATACAGTATCAAAAAGTAAAACTACCAAAGAAATGATAATTGTACAAACTATCACCAATCTTGCGTTACTGAATAACTCAGGCCATGTAGGCCAAGTAACATGGTTAATTAGTTCATCATAACTCTCTCTAAGGTATAGTCTGATATTCTCCATTTTAAAAAATTTTAATTCTGCCCAGCAGAAACAATTAATTAATAAAAGCAGGGGAGACAGGTCTCGAACCTGCAACCTACGGTTTTGGAGACCGCCACTCTACCAATTGAGCTACTCCCCTAAATCGTAAAGATTCACAATCTTTACCAAAATGAAAAATTAAGCACTAATGAAAGTGCTTAATTTTTCAATATTTTAAAACAACAGAATGATTAAAACTTAGGAAATGATTTCAGTTACCTGACCTGCACCTACAGTTCTACCACCCTCTCTGATCGCAAAACGAAGACCTTTCTCCATTGCAATTGGGTTTATTAATTTAACTTCTAAAGAAACGTTATCACCTGGCATTACCATCTCAACGCCATCTGGTAACTTAACATCACCAGTTACGTCAGTAGTTCTAAAGTAGAACTGAGGTCTGTAACCATTGAAGAAAGGTGTGTGTCTTCCACCTTCATCCTTACCAAGTACATAAATTTCGCACTTGAAGTGAGCATGTGGCTTAACAGAACCTGGTTTGATAATAACCATACCTCTTCTGATTGCTTCTTTATCGATACCTCTTAAAAGGATACCAGCGTTATCACCAGCTTCTCCTCTTTCTAGGATCTTTCTGAACATCTCTACACCTGTTACTGTAGAAGTTAATGGTTTATCACCTAACTTCTGCATACCGATGATTTCAACAGGGTCACCAGTGTTGATAACTCCTCTTTCAATTCTACCAGTTGCTACAGTACCTCTACCAGTGATTGAGAATACATCTTCGATTGGCATTAAGAATGTCTTATCAACATCTCTTACTGGCTCAGGAATATTAGCATCAACTGCAGCCATAAGATCCATGATCTTTTGTTTTGCAGCAGCATCTCCTTCAAGAGCTTTAATTGCAGAACCTTGGATGATAGCAGCGTTATCACCGTCGAATTGGTAAGCACTAAGAAGTTCTCTTAGTTCCATTTCAACAAGCTCTAACATTTCTGGATCGTCTACAAGATCTACTTTATTCATAAATACTACTACAGCAGGTACACCTACTTGTCTAGCAAGAAGGATATGCTCTCTTGTTTGTGGCATTGGACCATCAGTAGCAGCACATACTAATATGGCACCATCCATCTGTGCAGCACCTGTTACCATGTTTTTCACGTAATCGGCGTGACCTGGACAATCTACGTGAGCGTAGTGTCTGTTTGCGGTTTCATACTCTACGTGTGCAGTGTTGATAGTGATACCTCTTTCTTTTTCTTCTGGA
>DLGT01000047.1:0-18967 GCA_002482845.1 Saprospiraceae bacterium UBA7687 | reverse complement strand
ACCGTGGTCAACGTGACCAATCGTTCCGATATTTACGTGTGGTTTGGTTCTTACAAATGTTGATTTAGCCATCGGTGAAAATTTTTCTGAACTTTAAATATTATTAATAAATGATATACTTGAATATGAGCCAATGAAGGGATTTGAACCCTTGACCCCTTCCTTACCATGGAAGTGCTCTACCCCTGAGCTACATCGGCCAATAAAAAAATTAGCTCCGGGTGTTGTGAAAAATGGAGCGGAAGACGAGACTCGAACTCGCGACCCTCAGCTTGGAAGGCTGATGCTCTACCAACTGAGCTACTTCCGCAGATTGATCAATAGCAGTGTAAAAATGTGGGGATGATAGGATTCGAACCTATTCAGCCTAAGCAACAGATTTACAGTCTGCCCCGTCTCTCCAACTTCGGCGCATCCCCTTCACACTTGTGAGCCGATGGAGGGATTCGAACCCCCGACCCGCTGATTACAAATCAGCTGCTCTGGCCAACTGAGCTACATCGGCATGCTATTATTACGTCAATTTTTCAATAAACTAATGGATCATTTTCCAAAAGCGATGCAAAGGTATGTGTTTGTCACATATAAAAAAAACTTTATGACAAAATTTTGTAAAATATTTTCTTGTTATTTGATAAGAGCCACAATAATTTTTAAACATGACGTTTATTTTCAATAAGTTAGCAAAAAAACTATTTAAAAAATATTTTAAAAAAAAAGAGACCATCTTTCCAGAATGGCCTCTTTTTTTATTCACACACTATCTGCTACCTAACAGCTTGTACTTTTTCATTCAATTTTTTAAGCTGTCTCTTAATATTATCTAATGCATCATCAAAAGACGCTTCAAATGCTTTGTCAGTGTTTGTGGCAATTAAAGTATGACCAGGCACATTGAGTTTAACCTCTATTACCTTATCTTTTACTTGTCCAGAATTTTCTAACTTTAGGTAAACAGTTGCTTGCAAAATCTTCGGATAAAATTTTACAAGTTTTTGAAGCTTATCACTTATATAATCCTTCAACTTCTGATCTGCAGTAAAGTGAACTGCCTGAAATGTTATTTGCATACTTCAAAAAAATTTATAGGTTAATAATAATTAATACAAAGTGTTATATCTACTTAAACGAAATAAAGAAATATTAAGTTTATAAATTTGTTAATAAATTGTAAATTTAAGTATCAATACTAGATCTAGGATGTGCCTTACCATAAGCCTCCTTTAGCTTACTGATGCTATTATGTGTGTAAACTTGAGTTGCTGCTAAACTTGCATGACCTAACAACTCTTTTATCGCATTTAGATCAGCACCTCTATCCAACATGTGTGTGGCAAATGAGTGTCGCAATATGTGTGGGCTTTTTTTATCCAAAGATGTAACTGATGATAATTTTCTATGTACTATAGTATGCACTAGTCTTGGATATATTTTTTTACCTTTTTCTGTCAGAAACAAAACATCACTTTCTATATGGTCCAAATTATTTCTAAAAGTCAAATATTTTTGATAAGCTTCGATCAAATGCTTTGTCATAGGGATACTTCTTACTTTATTACCTTTACCCAGCACCCTGATTTCAGTTCTGCTTAAATTTATATCTGCTACTTTTAAGGCAACTAACTCAGCTCTTCTTATTCCCGTACTATATAATAAATCAATAATAAAAGTATCTCTCGCGTCTGTATATGGATCTTGTGATGAACTAATTAGATCTGACTCCAATAATCTATCCATATTTACATCTTGGATAATCACGGGCAATCTTTTTGATTTTTTAGGCGCCATGATCTTAAGCATAGGATTGTTTGAAACTGTTCCCTTTTTTAGAAGCCATTTATATAAGGTCCTTAGTGCTGAAATTTTACGATTTACAGATTCGGGTGAAATGTTGTTTGTCATTAAACTTACGATCCAACTCCTGATATGAAGATGCTTAATAAGCCCAACTTCTGACATCTCATAATCCAATGTGCAATATTCGAAAAATTGATTTAAATCATTCCTATATGAAATACAAGTGTGTTCACTATACTTTTTTTCTACTCG
Source organism: Saprospiraceae bacterium UBA7687 (assembly GCA_002482845.1). Lineage (GTDB taxonomy): Bacteria > Bacteroidota > Bacteroidia > Chitinophagales > Saprospiraceae > OLB9. The sequence continues at coordinate 16,918 of DLGT01000047.1, read as the reverse complement.
AAGGTGATTAATGAAAAGATCTGTAATGATGTTAAATGTCAATTTGTTCAAATTTTATACAAATTAAACATTTTTATAATGTGTTTCAAAATTATTCTGTGATTATTTTTAAAAAATTGTACTTTTATGGCAAATTCAGATACAAATATGCTTACTTCTTCTATCAAACAGTTTAAGTACAATAAACAACTCGCTGACAAATCAATAGCCCAAATAGAACCAGAAGCATTGTTCCATAGATTACATGAAGACGATAATAGCATTATCATGATCATTCAACATCTTTCTGGAAATATGAAATCTAGATGGACCAATATTTTTACAGAAGATGGTGAAAAAGAATGGAGAAATAGAGATTCAGAATTTGAAGAACTTATTAAAACTAAGGAAGAAGCAATGGAAGTATGGGAATCTGGTTGGTTTACACTTTTTGAGACCTTAGATTCTCTCACACCATCAGATCTAGACCGCATTATTTACATCAGAAACGAAGGTATCAAAGTTTCAGATGCCATTATAAGACAACTATGCCATTACAGTTACCATGTAGGACAGATAGTATACAAATGTAAACAACTATCTAAAGGTGAATGGAAAACGTTATCCATTGCTAGAAACACTTCAGCTTCTTATAATTTTAAGAAATTTGACCAAATCAAAGAAGAAAAAGACTATTTGGATAGCCTGTTGGAAGAAAGCTAATTTGGTGTTATTTTTTTACCAATTTTATAATAACTTCGTCTTTTGTCAACGTAAATCCGCTTTCATTCCTTTCTGATATTTTTAATACTTGGTCTTCATTTTTATTACCGTCTGTAAGTATAAAATCATCACCAACTACCTTCCATGTTTTGTCATTTAGTCCAATATTTAAGACACTTCCAGATGCCTTAAGGTCACCATCAGCTTGTAATTCTACATCTAAGGTCATGTTTTCAAGAATAGATTTTGTCATACCAATACCTCCTTCTGCTAAACCACTAAATAAACTTCCCATTTCTTTTCCAAGCTCTCCCATACCTAATCCTGCTTCGGCAATGGATTGACCAAATTTTTTGGCTGCATATTCTATTTTCCCTTCAGGAGTTGTTGTATCTATAGCAGACAGGTTTAAATCTTCGTTCATCTCTACCCTAGCCTTCTTTAATTCTTCACTCGCTTTTGACATAGCGTCATTGATAGAATCCTTGATAGCTTCAGTATTCACAACACCATCACGAAGCGACATGGTTACAGTATAATTGCCTACTAAATCAGATGGCTGTGGACTTGTATCTTTGCATGATACTAAAAATACGATATTACTTAAGACAATTAGAGAAAAGATCAGTGATTTCATTTTTGATTTTGTTACGGTAAATAGATATGTATAAGAAAACTGTAAATGTTTGTTTTTAGTTCCTTGGGGATTAAATTATCGATTAATGATACTAGAATGTAGATTAATGCATAAAACTCTACTTTTTCTAACCATAGGTCCCATATAAATAAATACATTTCTGCTTACTTATTCATTTAATAATAGATTTTCATTTATTCCTAAACCCATAAGTTAAATATCTAAGTATTCAATCAGTGATTGATACCAAAAATTGATATTACAAGGTAGAAGTGTTATAAAATATAATGTAAAAAGATAAAGATGGTTCTTTTGCAAGAACCTGCAAAAAGCACTGTAAGTTTGAGTCTACTCCGAAAAGTCCTTAGTTCAAACAAAATGAGAAATCTTGATTCCTACTGCATTGATAATCAGACTTACCCTTTTAGGGGCAGGGGTATTTCCTTTTAGGGTCAGGGTAAAAAACGGTTGATTGTCAGTAAATTCGTGTTTTCGGAGTGGACTCAAGTTTTAATTATTACAGCTTGCAGAAGACTGTTTTAAATTGGTCATTTTACTAAAGTAATAAAGTAATCAACCCAATAATTTTACTATATGAATGTTTAATTTTATAGAATTTCAACAAGAGCGATAGTTCCATATTTTTCGTAGTTTTTCACAGTTTTCAAATTAAGTACCCGGAGCCGGAATCGAACCGGCACGGCCATTACAGCCACAGGATTTTAAGTCCTGCGTGTCTACCAGTTTCACCACCCGGGCATAGACTTAATATAAAATTTTGTAAAAAAAGGTGGAGCGAAAGACGGGATTCGAACCCGCGACCCNNNCTACCAGCTGAGCTACTTTCGCATGGTGCTTTATTACTGGACTTTTCCAAAAGCGACGCAAAGATACGTTCTTATTTTTTATTTGACCAAATTTTTAAAGCACAAAAATTACTTTTTTTTTCAAAATTGTCCACCAAACACTTTTACAAGCGTGCCCGTTTCTACCATTGCATTGAGTTCCAATCCATTAAGTATGGCCAACTCATTTTGTTTGGCAGAAGGCATTTTATAATCATTAAGTATTTGCTGTAAAGATGACTTCTTTTTTACTTCTACTATTTTGATCAAGGTCGGCTGTTTATTAATCTTAGCTTGATCGGTCAATACTTTAAAGTTTTTCATGGTATTCTGGAAACTGCTATAATAAGTATTAAAATCAGCTTTTAAACTCAATCCATGAAATTTATAAATCATTTTATTGTATTCTATCAGATAGGTTAGGACTTTGAGTGGTTCAGTCTGCTGTTGTCCTGCCTCTGCTGCTTGTACGATATCTGATAACATGGCAATGGCAGGTAGGCCATTTACAGTAATATTGGTCGATTCTAATACTGTAAGCCCGTTTTCTTTAATGACTTGATCCTTTGCCGCACTTAATGAAGCTCCTTCTGCTAGTGACATTGCCATAAGCGCCTTACCATCTGCTGGTGCCATTTGCACTTGTGCCGGTGAGTTTACTGCTTTCCAACCCGAAGGTATTGGGAATTGAAATTTCAATTCCGGGTGGTAAAATACATTTGCTTCTACATATCCAGCTTTAGGGTCTTCACCATATATAATACCATCTATCATTTTTAGATAGTTATTTCTATTTATCTTTAAGGTAGCTGGGTCCAATCCTTTTTGTGCTTCTGTAGCAAGTTTACCCACATTATTAAATCTATCACCTGGATCAGGGTGTGTAGATAAAAATGTAGGTATTGCACCATCAGAACCACCTAATTTTTTAAGGGTCTTGAAAAATCCAGCCATTTGGTTTGCATCATATCCAATCTTTGTGGAGTATTCAACACCCAACTTATCTGACTCTGTCTCATGATCCCTACTGTTTTTAAGGAAAAGAAGGCCTACCCCTTGCTGTGCAACATCTGCAAATTCTCTAAACTTCTCAGAGAAAATGATTCCACCCATAAGTGCTATCTGACCTAGGATCTGATCACGTTGTTGACGTGCACTATGTTTCGCTGTGATGTGTCCTATCTCGTGACCTAAAACACCTGCAAACTCTGCTTCATTATTAAAATGACACATAATCCCTCTTGTAAAATATACATAACCACCCGGTACTGCAAATGCATTTACCACAGGAGAATCTAATATTTTAAAACTATAAGGCAAGTTAGGTCTGTGAGATATGGCAGCCATTTGTTTGCCTTTCTCCGTAATGAAGGCTTGCATTTTGGGGTTTTCATATACGCCATACTCGGCTACAATAGATGGATCGTACTCCTTGCCCATGGCTATTTCTTGACTTTCTGACATGAGTGATAATTCTCTCTTGCCCGTTACAGGATTTCTTGCGCAAGAAGCGAGTAAAATAGATATACCTACAATGTATAATATTTCTTGTATTTTCATAATGAATGATATTTTATTAGGTGTTATGATCTTTATAAGACTAATATTTAAAACAAAGTTTCATTTATTCGTAAAAAAAGTTTTGAATCTAATGATTTACTGCAGCATTTGGTGATGCCATTTACAACATCAACCATCCACCAATTTTTTCAATTCATGTAATTTCAACATACACTCAATCGGTGTCATAGTGTTTAGATCTAAGGTTTTGATATTATTTTTTAATTCTCCTGCTATCGGGTCTGACGTCTCAAATAGACTCAATTGGAAATTATTGGGCACAATATTTTTTGCATTTTGACGCGTATCATTTTTGTTGCTACCGTCATTGCCTTCTATGGATTTGGATTCTAAATCTTGCAAAATTTCCATAGCACGATTGATGATATCTCTTGGCATTCCTGCCATGGCGGCTACATGAATACCAAAACTATGCTCACAACCACCTTCAGTCAATTTGCGCAAAAAGATGACTTTATTTCCGATTTCTCTGGTAGCTACGTTATAGTTTTTGATTCGAGAATATTTATCTGCTAATTCGTTGAGTTCATGATAATGGGTGGCAAATAGGGTTTTAGGTTGCACTTTGCCATTATGAAGAAATTCTGCCAGAGACCATGCAATAGAAATACCATCATAAGTAGACGTGCCTCGACCTATCTCATCTAACAGTATAAGGCTTCTTTTGGAGATATTATTCATGATGCTAGCTGTCTCATTCATCTCGAGCATAAAGGTAGATTCGCCACTACTGATATTGTCACTCGCTCCTACCCTAGTAAATATCTTGTCGACAAGTCCTATCTCTGCACTTGATGCAGGTACGTAAGATCCCATCTGGGCCATCAAAGCTATTAAGGCTGTTTGTCTTAATACTGCTGATTTACCTGACATATTGGGACCTGTGATCATCATGATTTGTGTGTCATCATTGTCCAGTGTGATATCATTCGGAACATATGCTTGTCCTAGAGTGAGCTGTCTTTCTATAACTGGATGACGAGCATTTTTAATATCTATTCGGTAAGATTCATTGACATCAGGTCTACAATAATTATACTTGGTAGCAATGTGGGCAAATGACAAAATACAGTCTATAATAGCTATATTTTTTGCATTTTGCTGGATAGCATCCAAATATCCTGCCGCTGTGATGACCAATTCATGGTAGAGTCGCTCTTCTAGTTCGGCTATTTTTTCTTCAGCCGTCAAGATTTTTGTTTCTAATACCTTAAGGTCTTCAGAGATGTATCTTTCTGCATTGGCCAAAGTCTGTTTTCGTATCCAAGTATCTGGAATTCTGTCATGATCTTTGTATCTATTAGTGACCTCAAGATAATACCCAAATACATTATTAAAACCAATTTTAAGACTTGTAATACCTGTTCGTTCCGCTTCTGTTTGCTGAATCTCTAGTAATAATTCCTTACTATTTCTGATGACATTGCGCAGATCGTCTAGCTGTTCATTACAACCTTCTTTAATGACATTTCCCTTGCTAACCATGGAAGGTGGTTCGTCAGAGAGAGTACGTTTGATTTCTTCCTTAAGCTTTTGGCAAAGAATGAGTTTGTCTGCCAAGATGCCCAAAGCTTCATTATTGCTTGATTTTAATATCAAAACAATGTCAGGAAGCAACTCTAGCGATTTGCGCAATTGCAACAATTCACGTGGAGATATTTTTTCCATAGCAAGCTTGGACGCAATACGCTCGATATCTCCTATTTGTTTGATAAGTGCTGACAATGATTCTTGGTCATAATATTTCTCTACAAAATAACTGACCATATCTAACCGAGCCTGAATTTTTTCTATCGATAGAAGTGGCAATAGTATCCAGTTTTTGAGCAACCTAGCACCCATTGGAGAGACGGTTTTGTCCATAACTTGTGCCAATGAACTACCTGTCTCATGCGAACTACGTATCAACTCAAGATTGCGGACTGTAAACCGATCTAACCAAACAAAATTTTCTGATTGGATACGTGTGATGCCCGAAATGTGGTTTAATTTGTCATTCTGAGTCGAAGCCAAATAATGTAGAATAGCTCCTCCTGCAACTTGGGCAAGTGGAAATTCTTCAATACCGAATCCCTTTAAATTTGTGACTGCAAACTTGTCAAGTAGTTTTTCTCTAGCGTAATCGTGTGTAAAAACCCATTCTTCTACCCCATAGAAATAATACCTGTCTCCAAAAGTACGGTTATAATCTTTATTAAAAGCCTTAGAAAAAATGATTTCTGAAGGTCCGAATCCATCAATCAATTTTTCGATAGTGGCAGCATTACCCTCAGATACTAAAAACTCACCTGTTGAAATATCTAGAAATGCGACACCAAACTCATTTTTGGGTGTAAAGTGGATGGCTGCTAGATAATTATTGGATTTGCGATCTAAGATGGTATCATCGATAGTAACACCTGGAGTAACGACATCTGTAACACCGCGATCTACAATCTTTTTTTCTTTACTGGGTTTTTCTAGTTGTTCGCATATAGCTACCCTATACCCTGCCCTGACCAGCTTAGGTAAATAAACATCTAAGGAATGATATGGGAAACCAGCCAATTCTATATCGTCGCCACCATTATTTCTTTTTGTAAGCACAATGCCCAAAATATCTGCCACAGTAATGGCATCTTGTGCAAAGGTTTCATAAAAGTCCCCTACCCTGTACAATAAAATAGCATCAGGATGTTTGGCCTTTAGTTTAAAATATTGAGCCATAAGTGGAGTCACTTTGCTCATTTCGTCCGTAGATGTAATGGTTTGTTTGCTCAAAAGATGATAAAATTCTCAGGTAAAATGAATACAATGGCAAAAATATACAAATGTACCTGATAATGCTAAAGTTGAAAGCATAAAATTCCATTTCGTTTATCGAAAGATATGTTTCCACGACCTAAAATTTTAAAAAGTAGGCTATCTTTGCAGTTCAAAAAAATAGGACCAAAATGCAAAGATTTATCTATATAGTAATTAGTTTGGTATTCATAAATGTTTTGAATGGCCAGACTATAAACTTCAAAAGCAGCCTAGAACCAGCTTTAACAGAATCTTTTTCAGAAGATAAACTCATTTTTGTAGATGTCATGGCAGATTGGTGTGGACCTTGCAAGCTCATGGAAAAAGAAATGAATGCAGATACAAGCCTCATAAATTATTACAATGCGAACTTTGTAAACCTAAAAATAAATGAAAAAGGCAACAAGACATTTTTAAAACAATATGATATTAAATCTTTTCCCACCTTATTGTTTCTAAACAAATCAGGGGAAGTCGTAGAGAGATTGAGCGGATATAAAAAAGCCAAATATTTGAAAGAAAAAGCAATAGCTCTTCAAAACCTTAAGAGTGTGTACAATAAAGAATTTGTGGTTAAAAAAGGTGAAAAGTTTAATGAAGAACAGTTTTTAAATGAAATCTCTCAAGCCATCAGCCCTATGTCACTGACAGCAAGAAATGGATATTTAAACATCATCGCAAAAAAAGGTCAACCTTTTGCCAAACCAATTTTAACTAAATATAATTCGGCAATTGAATTCCCGATATTCCAAGAAGCATACATCAAAATCAATGACAAAACGGACCAATCACTAGCCGAAAATCTAATGGTAAGTTTTTTGACAAGCGACAAAAACTTCCAAAACGATGATAAAATTAAAGCAGGTTGTCCAAATCTTACTCAACTTACAGGTATAAAACAAGAAAAAGTGTTGACCTACATCATGGCCTATCGAGAACTGAATGTTAGAAAACAAATTGGTATGAGTAATCCAGAAAGTCTATACCTAACTGCTAAAGATTTACTGACTCAATATCCCGAAACAGCAGATATGGCGCTTCTTTATCAAGCATTTAAAGAAGTGGTAAAAGCCAAGAGTTATGAAACGCTCATACCAAATGTTGCCCAAGCATTGTCAACAAAAAAAGGTCTTAACGAAGACTACCGGTACCATGACATTATCAGTATTATTCACCATAATCAACAAAAAAAAGCTGAAGCTGATAAAAGCTTGACTCAAGCAAAAAACTTAGCTAAAAAATCAGGATTGGTTTTTGTCCCTTTGCTCGATGAAATATCAAATGAGTCAATTAAGAAGTAACTTATTAAAAAGGAACATTACATTTTTCGTTAATAATCGATGTGGGAAGTATTCATTTTTCCAAAAAAATTAAACAATGAATCCTCTCCGAAAACAAAAAATGAAGCGATAATCAAACATTTTTCACCCTGACCCTAAAGGGAAATACCCCTGCCCCTAAAGGGGTAAGTTTGATTATCAATGCAGTAGAAATAAATATTTTCTACATTTTAAATTATGGACTTTTCGGAGTAGACTTAACAATAGCTTTCTAAAGATCATGCTACGTATAAAGATAGCATAGTTTTAGTGTAAAATCGATCCTAGTTTAATAAAAAAGCACTGAACTTTTCTTGAAATTATTCTGGTGTAAAATAAATCTCCAAGAAAGTCCAGTGCACAAAATATATACAACAATCTAACTTTTTATGATTCTACTCATGACTGTTTCCTTATCTAGTTTTTTAGTACAGAAAAACCAGTCATAACATTGTGTGGTTTCATCTTGACTTTCCATACGCTCCTTTGCCACTCCACAAGATCCTGCTGTAGGCACGATCACTTCATCACCCGGTCTCCAGTCAGCTGGTGTAGCTACAGAAAATGCATCCGCAGTTTGTAATGCAAGAATTACTCTGTACAACTCGTCAAAATTTCGACCAAGACTCAAAGGATAATATATGATTGTCCTTATAATCCCTTGTGGGTCAACAACAAAAACAGCACGAACAGCCTTCGTATTGCTTTCACCAGGCATCATCATTCCATACTTCGTAGCGACTTCCATAGTGATATCTTCTATCAAAGGAAATGTAACTTCAATGTTTTTCATCCCTTTATATTCGATCTTTTCCTTGATCGTACGTAACCATGCGATGTGGGAATAAAGACCATCCACTGACAATCCTACTAACTTACAATTTGCATCGTTAAATTGTTGCTCCATGGAAGCAAAAGTCATAAACTCTGATGTACAAACTGGTGTAAAGTCTGCTGGATGACTAAATAAAATCACCCAACTCCCTTTATAATCAGAAGGAAAATTGATGTCACCTTGTGTGGTTACAGCTTTAAATTCAGGTGCTTTTTCACCTATTCTAGGCATTGAAAAAACTTGTTTGTTGTTATTTTCTTGAATATCCATTTTAAAATTTTATTTGATAACACAAAGGTAGGTGGTAGGGAAAGATGAGTCAGTAACAAAAGTTGCAGTGGTAAATGATTTAAAGTTTTTACTTAATATTTTATTTTTTTATCAAATTTAATAAATGAAAATTTGAATAATAAGAAGCGACCAACTCTGGAATGTAGTCCCCGACACGACACTTGTTCATAATTTTATAAAAAACAAGCTTCTATTAAAAAAATAAATTTACCTTTATCATCATTACTTAAAATCAATTATATAACCCCAAAAAATTCATAGCTATGGATATTAGAATGTTTACAAAAAAATTAGGAATTATTGCAGCTTTTTTCTTTGTTATCACAAGTAATCAAGCACAGGATTGCAACGAAGATCGATGTTCAACCCTTATAGAAACTATAACGCCCAACCCTACAGATCCCAATTGTAGCGTCTCTCCCATAATAATAAATGGATGCCTTACGGACGCAACTCCAGAAACGATCATTACTGAATGTGGTGCCGATCAATATCCAACAGTCTGGTTCAAGGTATTTGTAGATGCAAGAACGCAACAATTACAAACCACGGTTACAACTTTGGGGTCTTGGCAAGCTGTTTGGTCAGTGTATTATGGTGACTGTGATTCTTTAATCTTAGTTACAGGAAGCTTTGATACACAAAACCCCATTCCTTGTAGCAATTCAGACTCAAATGTTGGCCTTCATAGTGTTAATATTGTGGAAGATGTTAGGACATATTGGATAGCTGTTTCTGGTATTGGTATCATAGATAATCCCGATTTTTCTTTAGGTGTGACTACATTAGCAAATTGTATCTCATGCATTGGTGAAGTAGGATGTGAACCTATAGCAAAGTGGGAAATCGCAAACAGAAGCAGCAACAGGTCACTCGATGACCCTAAGTTTTGCCAAGGAGAAGAAGTAACGGTATGTATCTCATTTGATTATGACGCATCAGAGACTGGTGTTGATTGGTTCCATGGATTAATTCCAGATTTTGGCCCAGGATGGGATATGACAGCATTTGATCCGACAGCAATTACTATCTCGCCTGAAGGTGGTGAATGGCTAGATATGTCTGATATAAATTGTGGTCCAATAATCACTGAACAGATGCCACTTCTTTGTACTTATACAGACTCATTGACCGGGAGATTGGTGCTGTGCAATACAGGATGCCAATCATGTCCTTGTACCGGACCACTGCTCGAAGGATCATCATTACCAAGTGGTTGGTTCTGGAGTCAGCCGGGTGGAGCAGGTTGTGATAATGATTGCAGTCCATCTACTAATTATGGTATTGGTTCTGTGGTGGTTTCCATTAATTTTTGTATTGATCTAAAGGTAAAAACATTTGATGGAGAGACAGATTGTTTTAATAATAGAAACTTAAGGTTCAATTTTCAGACAACTTCTGATGGGGTCACAGGTTGTTGGAATGATCCAGTTGCTGAATGTCTCAGAGACTATGCCCAAATAGGACCAAATTGGGAGATCGATTGTTCTCAAAGCCTAAATGCCAATGCTGGAATCAGTGGAAATGCAGTAGAAATATGCAGTCACGAATCAACTGATTTAGAACTAATGATAGAAAATGGAAGCAATGATATCATTGAAGTCTACTTTTTAAACAATCCATATATTTTTGGTCAAAAGAGACATACTTTTAATAATGGTCAAGGCACAATTGTTGATAACTTAGTCAACACTTCTGATACTACACAGATACTTTATTACGTAGCAAAAATAAAAGAAGGATCTGAAAATTGTATGATCAAATCTGATACGTTTCCAGTGATCGTCCATCCAAATATTAATATCGACATCACACCTTACAAATCATGTAGTGATAGTATAGTTACTACCGTAATTGAACCAGTTGTCCATGGGGGAACAGGGGATCTACGGTTCCTATGGTCAACAGGCGACACGACTCAAAACATTTTTGTGACGACTGAAATTAGTGCTGAATATCAGATCACAATAACGGACGAAATAGGTTGTTCTAATGTAGAAAAGGCTTTCATTCAAATAATAAATAGTGATGATCATGCTGCGAAATTATCATATATTCTTCCAAGCTGTGACCAGACAACATTGGATATTGCTATAGATGCAACCCAGATAGACACTACATTATCTGCAATTTATAGATTGATAGATTGTGCAGGAAATCAAGTAGTGCAAGATACCATTCCTTATCAAACTTCAAATCCTGATGGCGTTTTCAGTGGTGTGGATTATATTGCCAACAACTGTTTCAGATTAGAAACCAATGTATCCAATTGTATTTTTCTAAGTGACTCTATCATAATAAGTTGCATCAGTTCGACACTTGATAATACCATAAAACAAGTCAGCCTAATACCAAATCCTACAACTGGACTGTTAACTATACGATATAATGGCAAACAAAGTATTTCTACTGTAAAGATTATCAATGCTTTAGGTGTATCTAGCACTTTACCTTATGATCAATCTTCACAAGTAGATATTTCATTCTTATCCAATGGTGTATATTTTTTAAATATACAATTTACCGATGGAAGCAATGCAACACATAAAGTGATATTGGTGAAGTAGGTTATTCATAATTTGCAACTGCCAAAAAAAATGGTCTCAAGCTATCAAGCAAGAGACCATTTTTATTATATAGATAACTTAAAAGTTATAAAGCTTAGAACTTGATTTTTCTCATTCTAAGGTTCAATGGTGTAACTTCCAAGTATTCATCATCCCTGATATATTCCATTGCTTCTTCTAGTGAAAACTGGATTTTTGGTGCAATCTTTACGTTTTCGTCAGATCCTGAAGCACGCATATTGGTCAATTTTTTACCTTTTATGACGTTGATTTCTAGGTCATTATCTCTTGAGTGCTCACCCAATACTTGACCTACATAAATTTGCTCACCTGGATCGATAAAGAACTTACCCCTATCTTGTAGTCTGTCAATTGCAAAAGGAAGTGCTTGTCCTTGCTCCATAGATACCAACGAACCTTTGATACGTGCAGGAAGATCTCCTTTATGTGGTTCGAATTGTAAAAATCTGTGTGTCATTACTGCTTCACCTGATGTAGCAGTAAGTATGTTGTTTCTCAATCCGATGATACCTCTAGATGGGATTTCAAACTCTAAGTGTTGGATATCGCCTTTTGGTTCCATCACCTTAAGCAATCCTTTTCTTTGAGTGATCAATTCTATGGCTTTACCTGAAGATACTTCCGGTACATCTACGACTAATAACTCTACAGGCTCACACTTGACACCATCTATTTCTTTGATGATTACTTGTGGTTTACCTACTTGCAATTCGTAACCTTCTCTTCTCATTGTCTCTATCAATACACTCAAGTGCAAGACACCACGACCGAATACATTAAATTTATCTTCTGTTTCACCGTCTTCGATTCTTAAGGCAAGGTTTTTTTCCAATTCCTTATACAATCTTTCACGTAAGTGTCTTGAAGTTACATATTTTCCTTCTTTACCAAAGAATGGTGAGTTATTGATGGTAAATAACATACTCATCGTAGGCTCATCTACTTCTATTCTTGGTAGAGCTTCTGGTTGTAATGGATCTACGATAGAGTCACCGATTTCAAAATCGTCGATACCTACCACTGCACACAAGTCACCACTTCTGACACTAGGAACTTTTAATTTACCAAGTCCTTTGAACTCATAAAGTTCTTTGACCCTTACTTTTTTAGTGACGCCATCTTTTTTGCAAAGTAGGTAATCCTTATTTTCTTCAAGATCTCCTCTGTACACTCTACCGATCGCAAGTCTTCCTTGGAATGCGTTAAAGTCCAATGAAGTGATACCCATTTGTACTGGTCCTTCTTTGTATGGCGCTTCAGGTATCTCATCGATCACTGCTTGTAATAATGGTTTGATATCTTTAGTACGGATATCATGCTCGAAACTCATCCAACCATCTCTTGATGATCCGAATAGCGTCACGAAATTTAATTGATCTTCAGTAGCACCAAGATTGTACATCAAATCGAATACATCACTTTGTACATCTTCAGGACGACAGTTTTCTTTGTCTACTTTATTGATAACAACGATAGGCTTAAGACCCAATTCTACTGCTTTGTTCAATACAAAACGAGTTTGTGGCATCGGTCCTTCGAATGCATCTACTAGAAGCAATACACCATCCGCAAGATTAAGTACACGCTCTACTTCACCTCCGAAATCGGAGTGACCAGGTGTATCTATGATGTTGATTTTCACACCATTGAACATAACAGATACGTTCTTCGAAAGGATGGTGATACCACGCTCTCTCTCCAAGTCATTGTTGTCAAGGATTAATTCGCCTGTATCTTTTCTGTCATCCATCGCATGGCATTCGTGGATTATTTTATCTACCAATGTTGTCTTCCCGTGATCGACGTGGGCAATAATGGCTATATTTCTGATTGACTCCATATATTTGTTGAATGTTTGATCAGGTCAAGGCAATTTACTCAACCTGATAGTTTTATGTTATAAAAAAATTATTCGTTTGAATTAAAACCTTCTTTTTTGATGGTGATTTTACGGCCTCTGTATTTCAAGATTTTGCCTTCATCCATTTTTTTAGAGAATTTTTTGTCGATTTCCACAAGACAATGTCTTTTCTGAATATCGATATTTCCTATTTGTTTTTTATTCAAACCAGAATGTCCAGCTAAAATATCAATCAAAATACCAGGATGCACGTTATCTATCTTTCCGATATTGATAAAGAAAGTATCCATATGTGGATTTGCAGGACCTGAACGACGTGGACTGTCTCCGCCTCTATCTCTAGATGATTCTCTACCACTGTCCCTTCCGCTATCTCTTCCACCATCACGACCGCCGTCTCTTCCGCCATCCCTGCCATATTCTCTACGTCCATCACGTCCGCTATCTCTGCCGCCGTCTCTTCCGTAGTCTCTACTTCCGCCTGAACGCTCACCATATCTGTTGTCACGTCTTTCGTTGCTGAAGTTGACGTTAAGATCGTCTTTCTCTACTTTTTTATAAAGCTTGTTGAACTCTAAAGCTAGAATCTTTTCGATCAACTCATTTTTAGTAAGAGATTCAAATGTTTCTACAGCTTTTTCGATCAAGTCATCACTTAGTTCGATGGTATCGGTGTGAAGCACTTTTTCTGTCCACTTCTCCAGTTTTTTGACGTACATCTGAGATTGGAGAGGCACTTTGATATGTTTGATATCAACGCCAATAGATTTTTCAAAAAACCTGATTCTTCCTATATCTTGCTGAGTCACTATGGCAAGTGATGTTCCTTTTTTACCTGCACGCGCTGTACGACCACTTCTGTGTGTGTAGTACTCTGGATTTTCAGGTAAAGAATAATGGACTACGTGTGTCAATGAATCTACATCAATACCACGTGCTGCAACGTCTGTAGCTACTAAGATAGAAGTAGTTTTGTTTCTGAACTTCGCCATCACGGCATCTCTTTGACTTTGAGACATGTCACCGTGAAGTGGTTCTGCCCTGTAGCCTTCATGCTCTAAGTATTCTGCTAGTTCCTGTGTATCCATCTTGGTTTTGCAGAATACAACACCATAAAAATCTGTCAAGTAGTCAAGTACTCTTTTGAGTGCTGCTTCTTTATCAGATCTATTGACATAGATGTATTTGTGGTCTATATTTTCGTTGGTCTTACTATCAGAGTGGACTTTCACCTCAAAAGGTTTTTCCATGTAAGTACCTACTATTCTACGTATTTCGGGTGGCATAGTGGCTGAAAACAACCAAATTACTTTTTCGTCAGGTGTCGATATCAAAATCTTGTCGATGTCTTCCTGAAAGCCCATATTGAGCATTTCATCCGCTTCATCCAAAACTAAAAATTCGATCTGATCAAGCTTAATCGCTTTTCTATCGATCAAATCTTGTAATCTACCTGGTGTAGCGACCAAAATGTGGGGAATATTCCTTTTTATGTCACGAATCTGAGTCGTGATAGGAGTACCACCGTATACTACCTGTATAGATAGTCCTTTTTTGTATTTACCAAATGTTTCCAGTTCTTTTGCTATCTGCTGCGCAAGTTCTCGAGTAGGTGCTAGAATTAGGGCAAAAACTTTATTGACCGATGTGTCCAAAAAATGGAGCAATGGTAATCCAAAAGCTGCTGTTTTTCCTGTTCCAGTGGATGCAAGCCCAATGAAATCAGGCTTATTTTCGAGTAGTGTAGGTATAGAACGTGACTGAATTTCAGTCGGTGAGACAAAACCTATTTCGCCTAGTGATTTCAAAATGTCTTCACTCAGGCCTAAATCTTTAAATGTTTGCAATGTTATATTTTATTTGAAGCCGCAAAGATAAACATTTATTTTGCAAACTACAATAAAATTTACACCAAACCTAATTTTTCTAATCTTGAATACTCTTTGAAAGTGATCATTCGCTGCTGAGATTCGTCCCAAAGCTTGTTGGAAGCTAGTTTTAGACTATCCCAAAATGACATTACAGTCACATATTGGTTTACCCATTGGTTTTCCGCTAGCGCACTTTGCAAATTATAATTGGGAATAGCAGGATTTAAGTGGTGAATGTGGTGGATACCAATATTACCAGACAACCAGTTAAATAAAGCAGGCAACTTGTAATAAGTACTACCTCTTAATGCCGCTGTAAGGTAATCCCATTTGTCCATCCATTGTTTATATGCTTCTTCATGCTGGTGTTGGACATAAAAGAACCAAATAGCGATAACAGAAAACAATACGATGATTGTAATATGGGTAACAAAAAACTTAATGCCAAGGAAATAGCCCAATGTTAAAAAGATGCTTAAGAGTATGAAGTTATTCAACCAAAGCTTCCACTTTTCATTTTTGAATACATCCATATTAATAGAAGCCAATCTATTGTGTATCAACACATAATAAATAGGTCCAATAATAAACATTACCACAAATGATCTATAGAGTCTATATTTAAACTTACCAAATGTCGTTAAAGCTTTGTATTCATTGACCGTAAGGGTATTAATATCTCCTATGTCTCTCATCTCTAACTGACCATTGTGAGAATGGTGAATATGATGCGATTTTGCCCAATAATGATAAGGGATAGTACTAAATAGACTACAAATGTACCCGATAGTCGCTCGAGCCTTACTATTAGTCAAAAAAGTACGGTGTCCACAATCATGCTGAATGATAAAAATCCTAACAAGAAAAAAAGAATTGATGATACCTAAACCAAATGTTAGCCAATAGCTATAGTCTAGAGAATAATACATCAAAACCCAAATGGCAATGAAAGGAATAAAGGAGTTTACAATCTGAATGGTAGCTTTTGTTTTACTAGTTTTTGTGTATTTGGCAAATGACTTTAATAATGCCTTATCGATTTTAATGTTGTCCATCTAAAAATTATCTTTAACTAAACTATGCTGCAAAACTATGAAATAATATTTGAAACGTAAAATATTAGATATAGTTCTATAAATATTTTTTAAATATGTGAGATGGATTGAAAACCTGATGTTCTATAATGGTCCAATTACATACAAATGCCATTGATGGGATATTTCATATTTGCTCATTTACTTGGGTTTTGAGATTTACTTATCTGGTTTTGGATTCACCACTATTTTAAAGCCTTAAACCTGGATTATGCACTAGAAAATCTATTACGAAGCTAAATTGCTGCAAATCAGAATCCGCCGAGGCGGACAACTTATCTTCTGTAACCATAGCGGTGCTATGCTTTTCGAATCTAAGTTGCTGATTTATTGCAATTTAACTTCTCATTACGAATCCTAATGCATAAACCAGGTTAAATTAAGAATGAATAACATTGAGCGTCAACTGATCAAAATCTTTGTTCAAGTGCCTGATATCTATCTATAACTGTTTGAATTCTTTAATTGAATGCCCAAGATCTTTCATCAGGAGCTTGCGATCTTTCTTCA
>DLGT01000077.1 GCA_002482845.1 Saprospiraceae bacterium UBA7687 | reverse complement strand
TCCGATCCTACGTTTTACTGGTTTGCTATCAAGTTTGTAATATACCATATTACCTATTCTACCTACAAATTCAAATAGTGATGTACCCATAATATCTTTGATTTAGTTACTACAAATAACGGTATTATTTCAATACAAATTTCTTACATTTGAAACTTTAACTTTTTGATATCATCAAAGTGATTTCAGTGGGATTAAAATTTGTCATCTTACGAATATTTTAACATTTATATCCTTCGGTAGTATGGCTCCAAGACATGCTACCGATAGGTATTGTGCCAATTAGCAACAAACTTCTTCTAAAAAATCTGCGAAATCTGTGTAGTCTGCGAGACAAATAATCGATCAAAGAGATGCAATAGTCCAACAAATTGAAATATAAAGCTAATGACAAAGGGTATTTATTAGTTAAAGCTCAAATTTTACTAACGATTGTACAAATGCTTTAAAAAACTGCTTTTATGGAGCAATGTTTGGTTATTTAGTATTGGAAACAGGTGCTTGAACTGGTATAGTACAACTGTAGTGTAGTGGGAGCGTATAGGGAACGTCAACGGAGCGTGGTCGGGCCAACCTCGGGACAACCTTGGCACAAGGTCGGGACAACCTCGGGACAACCCTTGTTCATTTTTGTTGGAAAACGATAGTTTTGGCAGCTTTTTTGGACTTTTGACGGTCACTTATCATTTGTACTCTTTAAGTGCAAACGTCGATATAAACTAGGTATAAAGATAGGTAATTTGGGGCAAAGAATGTATTGGTTTCTTGGAATTTTTTAAATTAATTTGGTAGTCACTTTTGGCAATGCAAACTTGTTTACAATCACATAGTACATGTTGCAAACGAGTTTACAACTCCAATACACCATAAAAATTTAAACATGCTATAAGCACCAAGTTATATGATATCAAATATTTACAATTAGTTAGGTACCAAAGATACAATAGCCACTTTGGTAAAGATGTAGGAAAAGTTACTGATATTTATCACTACATTTTAGGATATAAACATACACGCCTTTCAAAGTATTTTGCCATATTTGCAGTCCTAATCATAAACCACATGGCCACTTTCCCTAGCGATATAGAAATCGCCCAAAACGCACAGATTCAGCATATTAAACATATCGCTGAAAAACTCAATATCATAGAAGATGATCTAGAGTTTTATGGCAAATACAAAGCAAAGCTTCCTTTGCACTTACAGAAAGAAAAGCCTGGTGGTAAACTTATATTGGTGACAGCTCTCTCACCTACTAGATATGGTGAAGGGAAAACCACCACAACGATTGGTCTTACTGATGGTCTTAACTATAATGGCAATAAAGCTATTGCAGTCTTGCGAGAGCCATCATTAGGTCCTGTATTTGGTGTCAAAGGTGGAGCTGCGGGTGGTGGATATGCACAAGTCATTCCTATGGAAGACATCAATCTTCATTTTACAGGAGATTTTTCAGCTATCGAAAAAGCAAATAATCTTCTTTCTGCATTGATCGATAATAATATTCAAAACAAACAATACAACCTTAATATTGATCCTCGTACGGTAGCATGGAAACGTGTTATGGACATGAATGATAGAGCTTTGAGGCAGATCATAGTTGGCATCGGTGGCAAAGGCAATGGCATCATGCGCGAAGATGGATTCAACATCACGCCTGCTTCAGAAGTCATGGCCATCTTGTGTCTATCTAATGATCTTAAGGATCTGAAACGTAGATTAGGTAATATCTATATAGGTCAAACTTATGACGGCAAACCGGTTTTTGCACGTGATCTAAAGGCTGTTGGTGCTATGGCTGTTTTGCTAAAAGATGCCATCAAGCCGAATCTTGTGCAAACATTAGAAGGAAATGCGGCTATTCTTCATGGTGGACCATTTGCGAGTATCGCTCAAGGCACTAATACGGTTATTGCTACAAGAATGGGGCTTTCTCTTGGAGATTTTGTAGTGACAGAAGCAGGTTTTGGGGCTGACCTTGGAGCTGAAAAATTCCTACATATCAAATGTGTTTCTTCAGGGCTAAAGCCGGATGGCGTAGTCGTAGTTGCCACGGTAAGAGCTTTAAAACATCATGGTGGCGTACATAAAGATGTATTGACAAATTCTGATCCTGATGCCGTGAGAAAAGGATTCTGCAATCTAGAAAAACATATTGAGAATGTTCAGAAATTTGGCCTTAATCCAGTCGTGGCAATCAATGCATTCCCCACAGATACAAATGATGAATATGAAGTCATTAAAGAGTTGTGTGCACAAAAAGGTGTGAAAGCCATCGTAAGTACTGCATTTGCAAATGGTGGTGCTGGAGCGTCAGAACTAGCCGCTGCTGTTGTAGAAAGCATACTTGAAGATAAGAACAATTTCAAACCATTATACAATCTTACGGATAGTATCGAACACAAAATTAAAACGATAGCCACAGAAATTTATGGCGCAGATGATGTAGAATATACGTCAAAAGCAAAATCACAAATAGCACAAATTACCAAATTAGGATATCAAGAATTGCCTGTTTGTATGGTCAAGACACCTGCTAGCTTCTCGGATGACGAAAAGAAAATAGGTAGACCTACAGGTTTTAATGTCACCGTGAGAGAATTTGAATTTGCTGGTGGAGCTGGATTTGTCATTCCTCTTCTAGGCGATGTGATGAGAATGCCTGGTCTTCCTGCGATACCGAGTGCAGAACATATCGATATAAATGATGATGGTAAGATTGTAGGGCTCTCTTAAGGTGTACTTCTGATACGATGGCTCAAAGACATCGTATCGGTTTGTTGATAATCTAAAAGTTACTGATAGGCTGTCTTGGAGCCAGACCATCAGGGAGAGAATTCTTATAAATTATCTGTTTATTGAAAATATCCAAAGTTACCGATAGGCTGTCTTGGAGCCAGACCATCGGAGAGAGAATGTTTATAAGTGGTAGTTATCTTTTACAAGAATAGATTTAAAATCTGTTTGATTGATGATATCACCTACTTCATACCCCAATCTCAGCCCTTCATCGCAATCTTGCTTATAATGTACCCCCATGATCATTCTAGAGTATGCATTTTCGTGTGCCATTTCTCTGAATGAGTTGTAAGACCTCTCTTTACCCACAAACTCTATTCTATGGGAATGACTCATATCCGTCATTTTATAATCAGTACCAAAGCTAGCTTCTAGAATCCTAGAACCTACTGCTCCGAACACAGAATGTCCTGATGGATACGCAGGAAAATCTGGGTTATCATGAAAAGGATGCCAACTACCATCTATATTGTTTTGTATAAAATCCGATGGTCTTAACAAATTATGGTCATACTTATTTTTCCAACAAACGATGGCCGAATCATGAAGTCCAATTCCCATTTTTAGGTATACTTCTATTATTTCTTCTGCCGTTATTTCTTCCTTCTGTACTATCTGATTTAAGATTGAAATCCAACGTGCAGGTGGTGAAAAAGTCAAGCCTCTGACGTCATCACCCCAAAATTCAGCCACCCAAATGTCATCTTTAGTCAAATTATGAGACATAGAATAAATCTCAAGCGCTTCTGCATAAAGTGCTTTATCGAACTCGTCATTTTTTGCATATGGTTTTTCGCAGGTTACTTTGTTTTTGCTAACTACGATGGTCTTTTTCTGACCCCATTCTGGTAAAATTGCATGATTTGACTTATACTCAAACTTAGACTTACTAATATCTTTCTGCGTACCACTTGATTGGGACTCTGCCACTTCACAGAAATTTTCTGACCGGCTTTCAAAGAAATAAGGAAGATTGTTTTTAATATTTTCACTAGCCTTCGTTACCAAGTCTTCACTATGCGCAGGTATAGATATCGTGGCCGAAATATCATGCTCAAGTATTTTTATACTTTCTTTAGACGTTACATCTAGATGTGAATAATAATTACTTAATGCATCACTATATACCTTATTTAATAATTCTAAGGTTTCATCTTGTGTAAAGGACATTGTTTTTTGGTAGTCAAGAGACAAATATCCACTCATGCCCATATCAGCTAGGCGTTGTGCTGAAATAGGTGGAAAAGCGGTCGTGTCTTTACTTTCTAAATGAAGGAATAATCTATACCATTGCAAAACTATTGATTTAACCTCGTAGTCTCTTCTTTTATCTTCATGCATTTTCGGGTTAAAAAAAGAAAATAAAATAATCAGTGAAAGTAACGCCAACTGACGAAACCACCCAAATGTTCTATTTAATATTACCTGATTACACATTAACATCACTCGATTAAAGTCACAAAACTACAACTTTTTGATTAGCTTAGGATTAGAATTTTATTAGAATTGATTTTGCTTGACCTACATTTTATTAATTGGAAATGTAATGGTGAAAACATTTCCCACTTTTCCTTCACTATCTGATATAGTTAATTTAGCTTTATGAATATTAACAATACTTGCAACTAGTGAAAGTCCAATGCCCGAACCTTTTATTTTGTTGGTGGCATTACTTCTATAAAATGGTTTGAATATCAATTCCTTCTCTTCATTTAAGATTCTAGATGCTGAATCTATTATTTCTATGGCAATAAATTGATTATTAGTTATATTTAGATTTATTTGGGCATGGTGATCCGGAGAAAATTTACAAGCGTTTTCTAGAAGATTTACCAAGGCTGTTTTTACTAATGCATCATTGGCCAAAATATTAAGCTTTTCAGGATCTTCTGGAAGATTATTGGAGTCAAAACGAATAACATATTGATTGCTTGATTTTTTGACAGTTGTGATAGCTTGCCAAATTAACTCATCTATTCTTGTTTTATCAAATAAGATTTTATCAGAATTTGCCGATATTCTAGCTAATTCCATAAGATGTGTGGATGTATGTTCTAGATCTGCCGCTTCATGTAAAATATTATGGAGACAAGTTTTGTAATCCTCAGTGGACCTGTCCTTGGACAAATTAACTTGAATACTCGAAATAATTGAAGCCAATGGATTGCGCAGTTCATGCGAGACATTTGATAAAAATCCTTTCTGAATTTTGAAGGCATCTTCTATCCGATCTAGCAATTTATTGAAAGTAAATGAAAGCCTCGAAAGTTCATCTTTATTATTATCTACATTCAATCTTTGTGTCAGGTCAGATGGCAACATAATGTCAATTTCATTCATAGTCTTGGTGATAGGCTGCAAAGCTTTTCCTGCAAAATAATATCCACCAACTGCAGTCAATGTCAAAAATAAGAAAAATGTAATCATCAAAATATTTCCCAATCTGACCAATTCCTGTGATAAAAAGACGCCTTTGGAAATAATGATCAATTCCTTTCCAAAATTTGTAGTATATTTTATCCCAACTGCATCGTACATACCAAGATTAAATCTATGTTCGCCCTTCGCCAAAATCGTCCTTAAAACTGACTCAGAAATTTGGTCTTCCTTATTGAATGAAAATAGCTTTTCAAATTTTGTATTAAAAACAATGATGTTTTCTTTGGATGGAAGGACATCATTTTGTTGGTTTTCTTCTTTCTCAGTTTCTAGTTCTGGATTGTTTTTTACAAGCATCACCACGGTCATTACTGCTTTTGACTCAAGGCTTTCGTAAAATTCTGCTTTGATATGATTACTAAAATTAATATAAATAAATACCAAAGAAGACAACAGAAGAAGTGCCGTAATTCCTATAAACCATAATGTAAGCCGAGTACGTATCTGCATGTTATTTTGGATTGAATATATATCCAATGCCAAATTTAGTGTGAATTAGTTTCTTGTCAAAACCTTTGTCCAATTTATTACGCAGATAATTTACATACACTTCTACAACATTCGTTCCCGTATCAAAATCTACATCCCAAACCTTTATAGCAATTTCATTTTTAGACACCACTTTATTTTCATTATTTATAAAAAACTCGAGTAGCCTAAATTCTTTTGGTGTTAAATCTAAGTTCTTTTTAAGCCTGAAAGCTGTCCTGTTAACAAAATTAACATCTAAGTCTTCAATTTGTCTTGTTGTAGTTGCTTGATAAATACTGTTATACCTTCGATCCAATGCTTTGATGCGAGCTAAAAATTCGTTAAACTCAAATGGTTTTGCAAGGTAATCATCGCCACCTGCATCTAAGCCAATTATTTTATCTTCTACAGAATCTAATGCAGAAATAATAAGAATAGGAACGCTACTCCCTGATTTTCTCAACATGTTACATAACTCTATGCCATTAATTCCAGGCATCATCACATCAAGGACAATAACATTGTATGTATTCTCTTCAGCAAGTTTTTTGCCATCTATACCATTTGTAGCAGTATCGACCTTAATGTCTTTTTCTTCAAGTCCTTGTTTCAATGACTGTACTACTCCTAGCTGATCTTCTACCAATAGAATATGCATCTACTTCACTTATTTTACAAACTTACATATCATAAACTACAACTTAACTTCATGTAATCTACTTATTACGAAGCAAATATAAAGAGAATAAATTCGTATCTTAAGGTTACTAATCATTTCTAATAAAATTCTAATGAAAAAATTGGTTAACTCAATAGGCTGAGGAGTAGCTTTGTGTCACTTTTAAACATTAAAACAATAGTTCGATATGATCCGTATAACAAAATTACTTTTTCTTTTACTTGCAGTTACCCTTGTGGTATCGTCATGTAAAAAAGATGTTACAGACGAAACAGAAAACACTGAGTTCAAAAAAGTGGCTGACTTCGACAATGAAGCTACCTTTGAATGGAACGAAACATATCTTCAAGTGGAAAGGTATGCAGCAGGATATCGCCCTGGTCCAGCACCAAGATCTGTAGCTTATCTAGGCTTGTCAGCATATGAAGCATGTATCGCAGGTATGCCAGATTTTAATTCATTTGATGGTTATTGGGCAGGTTTTGATGTCCCAGATGCTGATAGAAGTAAAGAATATTATTGGCCGTTGGTAATAAACGCAAGTTATGAATATTTAATGCCAAGATTTTTTGCACGTGTGGGTGATGCACAGCAAACACTAATCAAAACCACTGCAAAAAGACTTAACGACAAATACAAAGCTGAAGTTTCTGCCGAAGTTTATGACAGATCAGTAAATAGAGGTAGAGAAGTAGCTGAGGCAGTGTGGGAATGGTCCAAAACAGATATTGTAGGGCACGACCATTACCTAGATCCATTCCAAGGTTATGACTGGGAAGCTAACTTTAAAAAACCAGGTGATTGGGAGCCTACCTTCCCAGGTCCAGGAAAACCAATGGGTGGTGTATGGGGCAAAGCAAGAACTTTTGCAATCAAGGAAGACCAAAAAGTTTGTCGTAAGCCAATCCCTTACAGCGAAGACACAAAATCACACTTATATTCACAAGCAATAGAAGTATATTCTCAAAATACACCAACACTTTCTTACGAAGCAGAATGGATAGGTGAATTCTGGAGTGATGATCTTTTAAATCTAACATTCAGCCCAGGGGTTCGTTTTCTTGCAATTGGTGATCAAGTACTTAAACTTGAGAATAGTGACCTTGAGACAGCTGTTTGGATGACAGCATTAGTTGGCACAGCTTGTAATGATGCAGGTGTAGCTTGTTGGAATTCAAAATACCACTACAATGTAGAAAGGCCAGAATCATACATTCAAAGATTAATAGACCCATCATGGGAACCAAATCTTTTTAACCCTGGAGATGTAGATCCAGTTACGCCTTCTTTCCCTGCTTATCCTTCTGGTCACTCTACTATGGGTGCCGCAGGTGCAGAAGCATTGGGACACATTTTTGGTTACTCTTACGGTATGACTGACAACTGTCACAAAAATAGAACTGAATTTGAAGGCACACCGCGTACTTTCTCAAGTTTTGAAGAGATGGCAAATGAAAATGCATGGTCAAGAGTACCACTTGGCGTACACTTCAGAATGGACAGTGAAGAAGGTGTAAGATTCGGTAAAGAAATAGGAAGATCTGCACATAGACTTCCATGGAAAAAATAAAGTTGGGAAAACTTTTTTAAAGGCTTTAGGGAAACATTTCCTGAAGCCTTTTTTATTTACCCAATATTTACTTTATAAATTTAGATAGAAAATAGACTTTTTTGGTACTTCTTCTTGTATGCAGTAGGAGTCACTCCTGTCACTTTTTTGAATGTCGAACGAAATGACTTTTCATCATTATAGCCGACTTTATACATAACTTCTGAAATATTCATGGATGAAGACTCAAAATTGCGTTTTGCAGCTTCTATTTTGACTCTTTGTATATATTCTAATACCGTATTGCCAGTAGCGGATTTAAATCTTCTCTCAAAACTTCGGCGGCCGACGGCTACCTGATCTGCTATCTGTTCTATTACAAGCTTTTCTTGAAGATTGGTTTCTATAAATTGTTGAGCGACTTTTATGGCTTCATCTTGGTGAGACTTTTGACCATTAAAAATTGCAAAAGCTGTCTGGCTATTTCTGTCAATATCGATAGCAAAATATTTAGCTGTAAGTATAGCCATTTCCCTATCAGTATATTTTTCTACAAGGTGAAGTAACAAATTCCAATATGAATTTGCTCCACCACTAGAATATAGGCGTTCGTCTTCTGTTATTATCTGACCATCTTGTACATCTACATCAGGATACATCACCTTAAATTGATTTATAAATCCCCAGTGAGTAGAACATTTCCGCCCATTCAATAATCCAGTAGCTCCTAGTAGAAAAGCACCTAAACAGAGAGAAACCACTTCTGACCCTTGTATATAGTTTTTTACAATCCAAGGAATCAGTTTTCTATTAGCTTCAACAGCTTGGTTCAAATCACCAAAAAGTGCAGGAATAAAAATCAAATCTGGTTTTTGGATATCATCTATGAGTGCATCTACATTAACCTGATAAGAGCCAAAGTTTAGGGTTACCATTTCTTTTGCACCGACAAGTTTTACATCAAACAATGGCAACTTACCTGCTTGAATTAAAAACTGATTCACAGCACTAAAACAATATTGTGGGTCAGCCACTGCTTGCATAACTGCGTGCTCGGGTACAAGGATAGCGATGGTCTTCATGATAACAAATTTGTACTCAACAAAGGTAAAACTTCTGTCGCAAATCACCCTATAAATGACGTTTTTATGTAAGTTACAAATAATAATTTAGCGTAACTTTGCAGTTATAAATCATCTAATCAAAATCATGCAAATACTGAAAATAATTGGAATTGGAATAATTATCCTTATTGTGGTTTTACTAATATTGGCCATATTTATTCCCAAAGAATTCACCATAAGTGTCTCTGAAACAATTAATAAGCCACAGCAAGAAGTATTTGACTACATTAGAATCTTAAAAAATCAAGAAAAATATAGTGTGTGGATTATGGAAGATCCGAATCTTGTACCCGAGATAATTGGTACAGATGGTACTGTCGGCGCTATCCAAAAATGGAATAGCGACATGGATGGAGTTGGAGAAGGTGAACAAGAAATCACAGCAATGTCTATAGATAGAATTGACTTAGATTTGCGATTCAAAAGACCAATGAAAGGAGAATCTAAAGCCGCAAATATTCTCTCAAAAGTAAGTGAAAATCAAACCATACTTACGAGTGAATTTTACAGTAAGTCCATCTACCCGATGAATTTGATGAGCTACTTTATGGGTGGATATATTATCAAAAAAGCACAAACACAAAGTCTCAAAAATATCAAAAACATTTTAGAATCTAAATAAAATGGCCAAAGTAAGCGTATATCTCAATTTTACATCCCAAACGGAAGAAGCATTTAACTTTTATAAAACTGTTTTTGGTGGAGAATTTGTGGCTCCTGGCATTAGAAGATTTAGTGATATGCCTCCCATGGAAGGTATGCCTTCTTTACCAGATCATTTAAGAAATGGCGTGATGCATGTGGAATTGCCTATAATGGGAGACTTTGTGCTCATGGGAACTGATGCGCCCACTGAATTAGGTTTTAAGGTTACTTTTGGAAATAATATGTATATCAATTTGCATATTGACACCAAAGAAGAAACCAAAAGATTGTTTGATGCGCTCACTGTAGGTGGCGTGGTCGAGCAAGATCTACAAGTTATGTTTTGGGGTGCATACTATGGTAGTTGTGAAGATAAGTTTGGTGTGAAGTGGATGTTTAATTGTGATAACTAAATTTTATAATATCATCATGAATCAAAGCAAAACCTATACTTCCATTGCTGAATATTTAGCAGATTGGCCGAGTGAAATATCAGAAATCTTGACAAAAATAAAAAGCGTCATCACTGAAGCAGCACCTGAAGCAATGGAAGGAATATCTTATAATATGCCTGGATTTAAGCTGCACAAAAAACCTTTAGTTTATTTTGCCGCTTTCAAAAATCATATTGGATTTTATGCCCTTCCTTCTGGAAATATTGCATTCCAAAAAGAGCTTGCGAAATATAAAACGGGTAAAGGATCTATTCAATTTCCACTCGACCAAGAGATACCATATGAACTTATCCGGGAGATTGTAACATTCAGAGTACAAGAAGTAAATGAAGATTTCAAAACCAAATAAAACGCTTAGAATTTGCAAATCAGGTCATAAATACTATAAAAGTAGTGACTGTCCAGTATGTCCAATATGCGAATCTGAAAAAAACGCAACATCAAAGTTTATAGTTGAATTCAGTGCGCCGGCAAGACGTGCATTAGAAAGCATAGAAGTTTCAGATTTAGAGTCTTTATGCAAATTTACAAGAAAAGAAATAGCAAATTTGCACGGTATGGGACCATCAGGTCTTAAAAAAATTGATCAATTACTAGCAGCTGCAAACCTAAAATTTAAAGATATATAAAATGGCAAAAACGTCTAAACCAAGTATGGAAGAACAAGTCGCAACATTCTACAAAACTAATGAACATCCATTAAAAGATGTGATAAATTCGCTTAGAAAAGTTATTTTAGATGGTGGTGCTGAGATAGGAGAACAAATTAAATGGAACTCGCCAGCCTTTTATTTTACAGGTGAGATGAGAGACTTTGACCCCAAAGAATATAAAAGAGATATCGTAGTTATAAATTTGCACAAGAAAGATGTTGTGCTGCTTGTTTTCCCCACTGGAGCAAAAGTAACGGACACCAGTGGACTCCTAGAAGGAGATTTTCCAGATGGTAGAAAAGTGGCCAAGTTTACGTCAGTTTCAGAAGTACTATATAAAGAAGAAGCGTTGAAGTCTGTTTTGGCCAAATGGTTGGAATTGGTAGAAAGAGCTTGAAAATATGTTATTGTTAAAAATAAAAATAGAAGAATCCAAATGGAATGGAATTCTTCTATTTTTTGATTGTTAATGCTCTTTATTCTATTTAGCTTTTAGCTTCCCACTGCCAGATTTTTCTTTGCCTTCTCTGATGTATTTAATTTTTACTTTTTCATCAGGATTGAATGGATTAAGGGCTTCTAAGAGTCCATTAATGGTGAAAATATATTTATCATTGATCTTAAGGATCGTGTCTCCCCGTCTTAGACCTGCTGACTCAGCTGCTGAGCCAGGCACGATATCTGTCACCACCACACCGCTGTCCGTGTTCTCTATCATGACACCTAGACTCACTTTATTGGTGTTTGGACTATCGGATTTAAAACTAAGGGATCTGTTTCTACCTTCAGGAAATGATGGTTTGCCATCTCTTTCTTTCCACATCATTCGTTGCCTTTTATCGCCATCTCTTAGTTTTTTATTGATAATGATTCTTTCATCATTTTCTTCTTTTTCCATGTCATTGGCATCGATATGAATACGCATGACATCACCTTCCATCTCTGTGTCTATATCCAATTGTTCTAATTCTTTTCTGATATCTTCAGGCATTTCGCCCTCTCCATCCCATTCCATGGTTTGATCACCTTCCTCATCAGATTTAATGATTTTGTACCTTTCCTTTTTATTACCATTGATAATTTCTGTGGTGATTTCTACATTTTTATTATCTGAAGAATTGATTTTTTTCTCAGACGTAGACTTATCAATACGAATTACTTTTTTCCCTTTTTCATCAGATTCATTAATACTAACTCCTTCTTCCGCCTCCATTTTTTTGATCAAAGCGTCTGCTTCTGCACCTTCTGCTTCCGTTCGGCTTTCTGTAATTTTGCCATTATCGTCTGTTTTTTTTACGATAACTACTTTTTTCTTTGTATTTGTGTCTTGTGCAGTAGCGCTTACTACCAAAGTAAAGGCAACTGCAAAAGTCATTATGGTCCTGATGATCATATTTAAATATTTTATAGGTTGTTAATGAACTAAATGTACTATTTAATAAACTCGATATTTTCTTTTTGATTCCTTACCTTCAAATTTAAACTCTAGTTTAGAGTTCTTTTCCAAAGTGGTGCCAGATGTTTCTTCAAAAATTCTTTTGTATTTCTGATAAATATTAGTTGGTTGTTTCTCGCCATTTATCTTGAGATGTTTGCCAGTAAGTTCCACTTTATTTTCTTTATTTGGGATTAGCAACCCATCTCTATTTAAAGCATTTCCGAGCGCTTCACTAAAATTGGATGAACGTCTGCCATAATCCATGTCGTCCATCTGACCATGTATTCGTTGACTTTCAGGAAATTCACCAAAAGGCTCCATAAATAAATCGCCATCTTCGAACTCAAAAAATCTCATTTGTGGCGCCATATTTTCATCCAAAATATCAGGAAACGCAAAATCAAAATTCATAGAATCTAAACCCCTAAAATCAAAGTTCATCTTGCCCAATTGTTCTTGCATTTTCTGCATTTGTTCTTGCATTTTTTCTTGGTCAAAATCAAATTTCTCAAAATTCATCATACCCATCTTACCTATGATGGAATCCAAATTTCCTCCTCTACCTAAATTAAACTCAAATGGAGCAGCTTCTCCATCGTCACCAAAAAACATGATACTTCCTTGACCTGATCCAAATTTTCGTGGTTTAACCTCTGAAATAATATCTTCGTATTGATCATAATCCTTCTCGTCTATTTTTTTCCCATCTATTTCCAAATTGGTGATTTTACCATTCTCCATTGATATTTTAAGATCTTGGTCATTGGTCTTTTTTTGAATGGTAATCGATTCCTTTTTAATTGGCATTGTATCTACCAATGTGATAATATTTGCCTCGATCTCTTGGTTTGTTTCATTCAAATTGTCCACCACAATGTCATGGTCATTCCCTATCATATCTTTTGCAAAAAATGTGACCAACAACAAAATAACCATGGAAGTCAAAATTTTTTCTTTTAAATAATTACGTGTCTGTGTCATGTTTAATATTCTTTTGATGCGTTGAGAAAAAAAACTATCTTTATTACTAAAATTTAAGGCCAAAATCGGCGATTGATTGCTATTTATTTCTTGCATTTTGACGAGTGTTTTTGCATAGTGTATATTATTACCTATGTACTTGATGGCAAGGTCATCACAACAGTTTTCTCGTTCTACTCTGATATTCGTACTGATCCACCATATGGCAGGATGATAGTAAAATAAAATCTCTACCAAGGTCTGCACCATATTAATAGTAATGTCTTTACGAACAAAATGCGCTAATTCGTGGGCAAGAATTGCTTCTGTTTCTGCAATATCTAATTGATTAATGATGCCAACAGGAAACAAAACAATTGGCTTAAAAAAGCCCAATATCATGGGAGATTTTACATACTTGCTTTCACCAATTTGGATATTTTGAGCTATTTTTAAGTGGTTAATTATCTTTCTAAAACTCCTATAAGCGTCTTGATCAAAAATAGGTGTAGCAGTTCTTGATAAAAACTCTACATAGCCGAGCGAGAACAAAAATTTGGATGCAAATAATAATACACCTATCAACCATGTATAAAATATCGGTTGCTGATATTGGTCTATCCAAGCATACATATCCATCCACAAACTTGTGTTAACAAGTGGCTCAGAACCCATATATAAAACAAAATCTTCCTTCTCAGACATAGTAATCATATCCGTCCCTGATGTCTCATAGAAATAATACAAAAAAGTACTTAAACTTACCACAAATGAAAAACCAAGACTGCCTAATGCAATCAAATACCTAAGATTGGCTGTGTGGTTTTGATATCTTTTTAACAATAGTGACATGATCAAAGCTATCAATGAAAATTGCCAAATCGAATGGATGATGGACCAAACTAAGGCATTGACTGTGCTACTTTCTAGGATGGATAAGGAATTCATTTCAGGATTGGTTTTCTAGTTTTGAAATAAGTGCTTTAAGGTCCTCCAACTCTTCAGGTGATGATTTAGTATTGCCTAGTGCTTGCATGACAAGATTCATTGCAGAGCCATGAAATGCCACATTTACAAAATCATTTACCAAGTTATTTTTGGTATCATTTTCTTTGGCTACTGCTATGTAAATATGGGTTTTTGCAGCAGTATCTCGCTTGACCAGACCTTTTTCATTCATAATCTGCATGAGTTTGAGTGTGGTGGTATAGCCTACATCTCGACGCTCATTTAGCATGTCATTTATATATCTTACCGAAGAAGGTCCATTCTCCCAAAGGATGTGGAGTATTTCTAGTTCAGAATCTGTGGGTTTAAAATTTGACATCTTATTTTGTATTTTTAAGAATATGAATACAAAGATATACGAAGAGCTTCGTAATGTCAAATTTTTGTACGAATTATTTCGTACATTTAAGAAAACTTTAACGAAATTGAGGTTAAGGTTGAGGTTAAGGTTAAGGTTAAGGTTGATGTTAAGGCTAAGGTTGAGGTTAAGGTTGAGGTTAAGTTTGAGATTAAGTTTGAGAAAGCACTATAAAAGCAAGACACTTTTATTAACTCAAGCTTTGTGAGAACGCTAAGCTCATCAGTATACTACTTTTTGCTAGATGGAATTTTCTGGAGAAAAGCCATTAATGCTAGCCCTTCTGAAGACAAAACATCTGTACCTTGCGGCAAATCTTTTTGTAAGTTAGACCTAATTTCATTTACTTCCAATTGTAATTTCTGCCATGCTAAATCGAGTTGCTCTGCAGAAATATTATCGGATGATTGTAGCAAAATTTTATCAAAACGATTTTTGTCAATTTCCTTTTTAAATAAGGATTCAAAAGATGGCATTCTAGTTTTGGGTATGAAGGTTTCTGGATCTTGAAGAAAGCCATACAACCAAATATCAGGAAATTTACCACCTAAACCATCGAGACTTTTTAATCGCTTTTTGCCATCTTCATCCAGTCTATGGCATCTTTGGCACTTTTTATCTTTAAATATTTGTGCGCCATACATTACAAGTGGTGTTTGTGTAGTGTCTATTGAAATGATACTCAATGATCCAGAAGTATTAGTAACTTGCTGAATATTAAATCCATAAAGACAAATCATTGCCAATAAAACTGTAAATTGATACATATGAACCTGGTTGATATTATTGCTTCGTGCAAAAAATTGAATCCTGATACAAAAATAGGAATTAAAATATCAACAAGTTCAAAGAATTAATAAAGTAGCATTCAATTGCAAAAATGATCTTTCCATAAATAAAAAAAGATGTCACTTTTTTACAAGTGACACCCTAAATTCACAGGAAGAGGATACAAGTTTAATCCGTCAAAGCATTATATATCACACCATCTGTAATAGTAATTGTGTTGCCGTCAATGTCTTTTGTTGTGCCAGAAAATGTTGCACTCGCTTGGGTTATTCCCTGACTTGTTTTCGTTTTGGTGATCTTGAATTGTCCTGATCCAGAGCTTCCACTCCCAATTCCCTAAGATTTATTATTTACATTATCTAGAAATAAAAAGCCTCCATTACTGTCGTCATCTAGAATATTCACACCTGTTAGGCTGGCATTCTCAAAACCAAAACTGGCCACTTGTGACTTATCTCCTATCTTAAATGTAGCTTGTGCAGAAAAATTATTTTGAAATAATCCTGAGACAAAATTCGTCTCACCTTTCCAAGCTACACCATTGATTTTCATACTGATGGAGCTGACACCATTGTTTGAATTATTGTTGCCATTTGTGTCGTCGTCTTTCCCGCAAGAAGCCAATGCTATAAATAAGAAAAAAATTAATACGTTCTTCATTTTAAAAGTATTTATTTGGATTGTTATAATGTTGACCATAAACGTCAGGTTGATTTACATCTCTTATTTTTAGAATTTTGAGACAAAATCAAACTATGTTTCACCATTATAAAAACTGATGCTGTCAGATTTTATGGTTCGTTTTAATATTTAATAAACTTGAATATCTGCGTGTTTATTGATATTTCTGTTAGGACTAAAAAGTACATACCACGTGCCAAGTTTGAAACATCCATAGATTGAATATCTCCTGAAGAAAGAAGACCTTCTTGCCGATCATATACTTTTGACCCATTTGCATCTACAATACTAAAGTGACACTTTTGCATATCAGCAGTCATTTTAAATTGTAGTATTTCAGAGACCATATTGTTTAATAATGATATGCTATTATTGTCTGAATTGTCCACCTTCAAAACTTTGATGTAAGAAGAAATCAAATCACAATCTACAAGTTTGATACGATAATACAATACTCCTTTTGGCGCATCATAATCAATAAAAGTATATTTATGTGTTTGGCTAATGGATATATTTTCAGAAATGCCATTGAATGTTTTACCATCAATAGATCGCTCCACCACAAAATGTGCACATTCATCATTGTGCACAATCTCCCAATTTATAGCCACTTGTCCAGAAGGCATAATTTTTGAATCTGCATAAACTTCAAGTATGCTCAAAGGCGATCCTTCGACACCATCTCTATCATATTCTGTGATGGTTTCCCATACAATATTTTGAAAAACCAAAGCTTGTTCTGGTGTAGGGAAATCTGTGTAAAGTCCTCCCCATTCATCCGTGAGTTGGTTAGGTAATCCTACTGGTGATTTTTTCTGTAAGACTGCATACATTACACAAGCGATAAAATAATTACCTGTGTATGTAAGATGAATATCGTCCGTAAAAAGCTGATTTATGGACGAAAATCCGGGTACAAGCCCATCTTGGATACGATCATAAAGTTTTGCCAAAGCCTGACCTGCCGGAATAATCAACATATCCTTTTCATGCAGTAAATTTATAGAGTCCGCTATGCCTTCCCAAAGTGAGAGATCTTGCGAAAGTCTATTACGCCATGATATATGGTCATCATTATCCCACTCACAACCTGTAGGTGTACCACTATTAATACAATGCCATGTCTCATATATATAATATTGAATATCAGGGTTGTATGTCTGAGAAAATAGATACAAACTATCCGTGTATCTATAGGTGCCGCTCCACTGAAGATGCCCTTTGAGTGGAACTGCTTCGGTAATGACAAAATTTTCAAATCCACCTTGATTCAAAGTAAAATTCCATTGGTCGCCTTGACCACTTGAAGGCTGTGTATAATGCCACGACAAATTTGCCCCTATTCCAATATTTGCATTGTATGAAAAATTATCGGACGCTGCTATAGACATTTTATTGACCATATTTGGAATGTGAAAATTGACTAGACTATGACCGAGAAAAAATGTTTGATTAGATTGGGCAATAATATTTGTTTGCTCAATAAATATGAATTGTATTACAAAAAGAAGGTTTAGAATGTATTTCATTTTTAACGTTTTTGTATTTTACGAATTGAAATATTTAGCGATTGAGTCCAAAAATTACTCTTCATAGGTAATCAATATTCTCAAATTTCGTCCTGCTATCTCTGTACCATTGATATTATAAATAATAATGTTCGCATCTAGCAATTCATATTGATAGTTTAAGCCACTCAAAGATGTAAAGTTAGGCGGAACTACTCGAGTTGGACTAGCAGGAAATCCTTCAACCTGCCATTCCATGAGTATTTCGATTTCTAGGATTTTAGAAGCGTCAAGACCATGTGGAATCAGTTTATTTCCGTTTAAAGCTGGGCCAGTATTAACTATTTTTTTCATTTTTATTGATGGAGCTGATTCAGAAACCTTACCAAGTTTGGTATATCCGCTGATATCCGTATTTCCGTTTTTATACACGGTCATTGCATTACTTCTGACGGTCGATGTTCCGTTTCCTACTGTTAATAAGGGATCTGTGGCGACCCAACTTGTCATGTTAGAACCAACAATCGTATCATTATACCTTCCAACAGCGAGTGAAGCATACGATCTGGCAATGGTATTGAATCCTGCCGAAAAAGTATTTTCTCCTTTTGCAATTGTTGTTGTTCCAATGGCTGTAGAAGCTTTGCCACTTGCACTTGTAAATATCCCTAACGCAGTCGATTCACTTCCACTCGCCGTAGTATTAGCTCCAAAGGCAGTAGAATATGTACCTGTGGCTCCGCGTGGATTAACTGTGGGCGAGCTAAATGAAAAATCAACTGCATCATTACCTATATCACCATAATTTGCTGCATCTCTCCCAAGCAATCGCCATCCAGTTTTACCTCCTTCTGTTATTTTCTCCAATTGACTCGATTCTAATTTATTAGAGCCAAAATATGGAATATTATTCAGCACATAAAATTTGTCAGCGATATTAGCTGGTGTAGAAGTTTGGTTTTGCAATTGTAGCGTCCCATTTTTATATACTACCAATGCATTATTTCTATAGTTGGCATCTATACCATTACCAATATAAAACAAAGGATCAGTAGCAATCCAAGCATTAGGATTGGCACTCGTAATACTATCATTGAAATGGCCAACAGCCATTGAATGAAATGCTCTTGCAATGGTTGCTCCACCTATCGAGATAGCAAAATCTCCTGAAGCCATACTACCCGTACCCAAAGCTGTAGATACATACCCTGTTGCACTTGCATCATATCCAATTGCAGTAGAAAACGCTCCTGAAGATCTTGATGCAAATCCAGTAGCAAAAGAATAGTTGCCCGTTGCCCCTCTAGTGGTTGAAGGGCTATCAAAATATGTTAGATCTATTGCATTGATACCAATATCCCCATGATGTGTAGGATCACTGCCGAGTAATCGCCATCCTGTTTTGACACCTTCAGTTATTTTTTCGAGTTGACTTTCACCATCGCCAACTGGTTTCCAACCACCTGCTGTAGGTTTACAAATAAATTCTCTAACGCCATTAGGCTCTATAGAGACTCCAGCAAAAGTTGCAACAAAACCAGTATTATTCCATAAAACCAACCTTCTGCCATCTATCCAAATCTCAGGATCTATGATTGACACAGGTCCATCCACATCAGTCGGCTCAATGACGCCAAAACTAATATTAGATGGTAAATTCACTGCATTCAAAAATGGATTAAGTGAAACACTCCTATTGGCTAATGCTCCGCTGATGTCTAGCGAAACTTGTGGGTCTGCATTATTGATACCTACATGCTGCGCATAAGAAACATGAATGAATAAAATAGAAATAATTATTAGGACAGCATATTGCTTCATAAAGCCTGTTTTGTGGTGGTTATTCAATTAAAAAACTACTTGTTCTTAAATAATTTAGACTGCAAACATAAACAAAAAATAATCGGTCATCTCAAAATGGGTTGTCACATAATGATGTGAGCATTTAAGGTTAAGGCTAAGGTTAAGGCTAAGGCTAAGGTTAAGGTTTAGGCTAAGGTTAAGGTTAAGGTTTAGGTTTAGGTTAAGGTTAAGGTTTAGGTTTAGGTTAAGATTTAAAAATAGCAGAAATGGACAAACGGACCCACGCTTCTCATGCTACTTTTGCGTAAAAAATAAAAGTATGAATATCAAATCTTTACGAATAGTCATGATCATGTCAATACTATATTACATGACATCTCCTTTGTTTGCACAACACACTTCACCTTGTGGTCATGACCATGTATTATTTCAATGGTGGAACCAACATCCAAAAATGAAAACCCAATATGAGCAAACCTTATCATTAAGACAAAAAACAAAAAGTGAAAATTTGGGGTCCAGAAATAATAAAATTATAATTCCTGTTGTGTTCCATATACTACATCTCAATGGACCTGAAAACATAAGCGATGCGCAAATCCATGATCAAATCAGAATTCTGAATCGAGATTATCAAAAAATGAATGCAGATACATCTCAAGTAATAAGTAGCTTTAAAAACAACATAGCTGATGTTAATTTTGAGTTCCAACTCGCCAAGTTAGATCCTGATGGTAACTGTACAAATGGCATTGTGAGACACTATACACCCAAAACCAATTGGAACTCGTCAAGGCTAGAAGACTTTACCTACACATGGCCAGTTGATAAGTATATGAATATTTATATAGTAAAAAAGATAGACATTGCCCCTGCTTACACATTTTTGCCTGGGATTGGGATTCCAGATTATGCAGATGCTATAGTGTGCGAATCTTGGCTTGTGGGTAGCATTGGCACTGCAACGACTGCAAATTCTAGAGTTTTGACCCACGAAATAGGGCATTGGTTTGGGTTACCACATATTTGGGGAGTGAGTAATGCACCAGGAGTCGCTTGTGGAGATGATGATGTAGAAGATACGCCTATTACCAAAGGATTTATAACATGTACTCCTAATAATGCTAAAATTTGTGATACCAACATAGTAGAAAATCTTCAAAATTATATGGATTATACACCTTGCAAATTGATGTTTACTAATGGACAAGCTGCTTATATGAGAGAAACTATAACGCTAGGTCTCAATAAAAGAGATCAATTGGTCAGTGAAGAAAATCTGATAGCAACGGGCATAATTGGTGATAAACCATGTACTACATTGGCTAATTTTTATTCTATTTTTTCTAATATATGCAAGGGAGAGACGATTAGATTCTTTGATCAAAGTCAAACAGGGTCAGATATTTATAACATATCTTGGTATATTCCTGGTGGTACTCCTTCATTTTCGAAGGATCGTATAGTTGATATAACTTTCTCAGAAGTAGGAGAATACGAAATCAAACTCGTAGTATCAGGACCAAATGGTGTAGATAGTCTTTCAAAATTCATTCGCGTTTTGGATGGCAATAATGGTATAAAAGCACCCGTTTACTATGCGTTCGAAAATGGTACTTTACCAGATGATATTCAAATTTACAATAATGAAGCATCGGACCAAAAATGGGAAACTTTATCTTCACTTGGTGCATACAATACAGAAGGATGTATTTTCCTAAATAACGCGACCTCAGGTGGAGGTAGTGGAGCCTACTTCGAGACGCCTTTTTATGATTTTACAGATAACCCTAAACCCAATATGTCCTATTATTATGCATATGCAAAAAACAGTGATAACCAATCAGATACTTTCAGAATAGAATACACATTGGACTGCGGTAAAACATGGAAAACTTTCCCGGGTATATCTGGCCCCAATACTATGGCAAACAATACTGGAGGTGTTACTTCCAATGCGTTTTATCCTGATGGTGCACAACAATGGAAAAAAGTAACTTTGACATCTGCATTTCAATCACTGTTTAAAAATAAGCCAAGTGTCAAATTAAGGTTTTATTTTAGAGCTGACCCTGCATCTAGTAGTGCAAATAATATATTCATCGACGAAATAAATATAACCAATGAGTCCATATCATCACTCCAGCAATTAGATGAATCAAATATCGATATCTATCCAAACCCTGCGACTTCTGAGATCACTATTTCTATTAAAGAGGCCGATGCAAATGAAATTCAAGTCGAAATAGCCAACCTTACAGGCCAATCTATAAGCCAAATCATTCCATCAAACCAAGATGGAAGTAATACAAACTTCATGATTAATCAAGATGGCATGATGAAACCAGGTCTTTATATTGTCAAGATCAAAAAAAAAGGTTTTCTGGACGTAGTAAGGAAAGTGGTGATATTATAATACTTGTAAAGGATATTTAAGTTAGCTTTTGATCACACACAATATCAAAAGCTAACTTGAATTTTTAATTTAACATTGTGATGGAGCATACCCGAAAAACTGTTTATATGCTTTACTAAATGAAAAAATATCACTGTAACCCACCTCAATCGCCAATTGAGCCACTGGCCACTTTTGTTTTTTAAGTAGCTCTTGTGCTTTGAGCATTCTTTTTTGTTTTATGTATTGGTATGGACTGACACCATAAACGGTCTTAAACAATCTAAAAAAATGATATTGTGATATGTTAGATTCTATAGCTACTTGTGTTATATCGATTTCTTGTGCATAGTATTGATCAATAAAACATTTGCCTTTTGCAATTCTTCGCAAGAGATCTTTTTTTGTTCCAGATTTAATGCATCTTAGAGATCGAAATTGCTTTACCACGGGAATATAATCAGATACTATTCCTTCTGAAAGTCGATAGTAAAACTCATTGTCAAACTCATAGTCTTGGTACGGGTTATGCTTAATGATATTGTCTAATTGCTTTAATTGGGCGCCCAATTGGGTGTTATTTGCATCAAATTGTTGTTCTAAAAAGTCTTGAGAATGAAAAAAATTATCCAACGAAAGATCTGCAATATTAGTATCAGGGGCTAAAAAAGTAGAAACCACTTCTGATATAATGGATGGCGAGATATCTATACAAATACCATTAACTTGCGTTTTACTTTCTATCATTACCTTGCCTTCGCAATGTGTATTACAAAGCAAGTATTGGCTGTTTTTAATTGTATAATCATGGTCCTTTAGCCGATATAATTCATATCCTTCGACAACATATTTGATAGAAAAATTACGAAAAGCCAATTTTGTATCAATGTTTTTGCACGTAGAATACATTACAATATTCCCATCCATATTTTTATGTTTCCCTATGACTCCCGTCTCATCTGCAACTAAATACATAAAATATTAATTTTACATCAAATATAAGCAATGCAAAAAAGATTCAATTGTCGTTTCGACCAATAAATACGCTGAGTCGATGGAATTTATTGCTTTTGTATCGAAGGCGACAATTGATAAGATTTATAGTTTGATTGGAATATAACTGACAGTCATGTTTAAACTAATATACATATCCATTATATCTCGCCAAAATCTATAAAATAGGCTTATTTTGGCAAAATATAAAACTATATAAGTTGCCAAAATTAGATTAATTGTACAATTTTGGCAACTTATAATTTATTTTGGTTACCATTTACCCTGACCTAACCTTTTACTCTTCGTTGCTCACTATCTGAGCCTGACCCTGTATATTTGGGCTTATTGGATGTCGATTTTCCGAATCGATAAGAAAATGCAATCGTAGCAGACCTTGTATCAAGGGTACTATTCCAATCAGCATCTGTATTTTTTAGATTATTAATGATGCCATCAGCCCTTCTTGTGTATAAAATATCACTCAGGCTCAGTTTAATGCTTCCCTTATCATTCAGGATTTTCTTTTGAATGCCAAGATTGAGCGTACCGAAACTCTTTATAAGCAACTGAGCATATACAATATTGCTCTGATAATCACCTCTTATGTCTGCATTCCATCCCTTTCCAAGCTGAAAACTATTGGTCACATTCGCAGCAAAATAAGTACCTGAAGTATCGAGTTGTTCTGTATATAACTTACTTTCAAAAATCTGATGCCCTAATTCTATGTAAGTATTCAGACGATACCATTTAGTGATGTCAGTCGATGCGTCTACAGATAAAGACAGTGTGTGATTCGTAGATATATTGCCAGGACGGCTGTAATAAATACCTTCTCTGATTTCTAATGTTTCATTGATTCCATCAGTGGTTAATCCATAATTTAATGAAGTATTTATGCTATTTTTGTAGGTGTGCGTTAGTGAAAAATTATTGGAATAAGTAGGTAAAAGTCCAGGATTACCTCCATAAAAAGTAAACTTATCTAGAGGACTGATAAAAGGATTTAAATCTTGAAAAAACGGTCTATCAATCCTTCTGCCAAACGAAAAAACCATGATATGATTACCCAAAGAATCCGCTTGATAGGATGCATAAAAAGTAGGAAATACATTGGTATAAGTACGTGTAAAATTGGTGTCAGGCTGAACTTCATTTCCTAATTGCTTACCTTTCAAGCTTGTGGTTTCGGCTCTCAGCCCCAATTGCAAATCCAGTTTTCCTAGTTTTCTGTTATAATTGATATAAGCTGCATGAATCCACTCATCATATAAAAATTTGTTGCTCAGGCCAAAATCAGGTAGTGTGACGCCATCAATAGTATTAGTATATATAGCTTCATTGTCTGTTTGGGTAAAAGCAGATTTTATTCCTGCTTCAAATTTTGAAGTCGCATTGAGTGGTTTTGTGTAGTCTACTTTTGCCGCATAGATACTTATCTCTGACGGTATTTCACCATTGATGATGTCATCATAAGTCAATACATTTGCATTATCATAAATAAAGTTGTTAAACAATTGATCACTACCAGATTTATATTTGACATAGTCAGCATCTATGATGATCATACTACCTATGGTGTCCAATAAATGTTTGAGATACACATTGAATGTACCATTATTAAATGTGTTTTTTGTATTATTGTCTGCCAAAACCCTATTTAAAGTCTTATTCTCAGCATTTCTGACAAAAGCCGTATTGTCTGTCTGATCTCCAGCATTACTGAGTAGACCTTTGGCAGAAAAACCAAGAGTCGTTTGATCAGAGACGAAGTAGTCTAATCCTAACTTCACATTCCCTGATTGGCCATCTTTGACAATGAATGAATTTTGTGAAAAGGATGATGTCCTAATGTTTTGATCATTTTTGTAATATCTATTAATGTTCAAATCTTGAAAACTATTTCTAAATCCACTATTGAGATTGGCATAAAGGCTCACTTTATTTTTATTAAAATTTAAGTTTACACTATTATTGCTTCTCGTATATCTACCCTGTTGTACACTAAGGACTGTGTTACCATGAAAGCCATAAGTTTTGGTCCTTTTTGTGATAATATTAATAACACCTGAATTGCCAGCAGCTTCATATTTTGCAGGAGGATTTGGCATAATTTCTATTTGTTTTATGGAAGACGCAGGCAATGATTTTAAGTAATTTTCTAATTCCGTTCCAGAAAGATAGGTTGGTTTATCATCAATAAATACGGTCACTCCTGATCTACCCTTCAGTTTTATCGCACCATCCTGATCGAGAGATATCCCAGGTGCTCGCTCTAATGCTTCGAGTGCATTACTCCCAGCATTCGCTATCAGCGCATCTACATTGACAACGGTGCGGTCTATTTTTCGCTCTATAAAAGGTGTTTTTGCAGTAATCGTGACAGCATCTAAAAGTTGCGCGTTAGTTGTCAATATCCAAGATCCCACTTTAATTTGATTATTTAATCCTTTAACTTCGATTGTTTTTTGAAGGGTTTCATAACCCAAGATGGATGTTTTAATATTATAATTGCCTTGAATGACAGATGAAAACAAAAAACTTCCGTCTTGATCTGTATAAGTAACTTTGAGAATAGAATCTTTTTCAGTCATCAATGTAACTAAAGCTAAATCAATGCCTATAGCTTTGTCATCTGTGATCATACCAGAAATCGAATAGGTAGTCTGAGCAAAAATGGCAAAGGTACTTAGCCATACAAGCAAAAAGCTGCTGATATATCGTAACATAAAAATCTGAATTAATTGTTTGATTATTTACAAAAACTCAAAATTATAAAATCAAACCAATCGCGCTTTATTTAATAGATAGACAAAGCATTAACTTCTACCAAATTCAATTTTTGATTTGATTTGAATATTTTTAATGGATAATTGTATATAACCATTGACCGAAATCGATGCCAGCCCTGATAATTTGAAATAACATGCCAAAAACTATTATCGTAATCATTGCAGGAAAATATTTTGAATCACATAAACTTTGCTTATCCATAATATGATATTTTAGCTCAAAAGTATGCTAAAGCATCATCATGCCTTTTATCCAATCCTGCTAATCACAAATGTTAGCCTAAATATAGCAACATTAGAGAATGTATATTTTCTTAATACTTTATAATCAAAATCTTTTAAAATCCTTACTTCGAAATAATAACCTGGTTTAGTTCGCTAAAATCTTTAATTCTCTTATTGCCAGAACCATAAAGTATTGATTAGCAACTAAGTAAATTTTCAAACGTACTATAAGAGTTTTATTGTGCGAGACTATAAAAACTATAACTTTTGTTACGCAAGTTTAACTTTTTAGGATTAATGAAATGATGGTTCCTTTATTTGTTGTTTCTATATCTATTTTACCATGCAATGCCTGCGCTCTACTAGCCATATTCTTCAAACCATTGCCTTTAGAAATGAGTAAAGGATCAAATCCCAATCCATTGTCCGCAAACTTGGCTATCATTTTTCCTTTTTCAAGTTTGAAGGCAAAACTTACTTCGCTAGCTTTACTATATTTTGCAGCATTGTTGATAGATTCTTTAAATATAAGATAGAAGTGTCTACGATTTTCAGGGTTTAATTTGATATTATTGGGTACATCATCTACATCAAAAACTATTTCTATACCCAATGGCTCTAAAGTATCAATTGCAAATTCTTGAATTTTTCCAATGATATTTTTCAGACTATCATTTCTAGGATTTATGCTCCAGATGATTTCTGACATGTTGCTCATAACCTCGG
This sequence comes from Saprospiraceae bacterium UBA7687, assembly GCA_002482845.1. GTDB lineage: Bacteria > Bacteroidota > Bacteroidia > Chitinophagales > Saprospiraceae > OLB9. The sequence goes on along the minus strand of DLGT01000077.1, from coordinate 25,169 downwards.
CTGTTTTGTCAGCTATGTTTTGAAATGATGGATTGGATGCGTTTCTCATTGCTTCACGCTCACTCATCATCCGGATATGTGATAGTGTACTTCCCATATCATCATGCAGATCACGTGCTATATTGTGACGTAGTTTCTCCAATTTTTCCCTTTGCAAATCTCTATACTTGAAGAAACTAAAGAATATAAATGATATCAATGATATAACCAATCCATTAAACCACCATGTTCGCCAAAAAGGAGGAGCAATATTTATGTAAAGTAAAAACTCATTAGGACTCTCTAATCCAAAGCTATTTTCTGCCCTGACTTTAAGTAAATAATGTCCATATCCAAGATTATCAAATTTTAGGTGATTTTCATTCATTTGTATCCACTGTTGATCCTCACCTACAATTTGATATTGATAGGTATTATCCTGTGAATTGGTAAAACTCAAATTAGAAAAATATAAATCGATATTATTCTGATCATGCTGCAAGCTCAATGTTTGTCCAGAATCTGGCATTTCGTCTATGGAGAAGTTGAGAATTTTCATATCTGAAAGAATTACTTTTCCTGGTTTTGCAAGTTTCAGATTATCTATATCTATACTATTAATAGATAGATTTTGAGAAATATAAAGAGTATGGGTCTTTTCAGAAAAGGCAATTTCTGGCATTGAAGTGTTGCCCATATTTGAATTAAAATATGTAAATCTACTGATTGTATTGGTATTGGAATCAAATCTAGCTAACCCTATATCTGATGACATCCAAACGATCCCTTTGTGGTCTTTTATCACATAACCAAAAATGCCTAATGGTTTGTCATTATAAGATTGGAAGATTTCAAATGAAGGTATATCATTACAAATATTGACTACACAAAATCCATTAAACGATGTGATCATCAGTTTATCAGGAGAGATACTTACTACAGATTCTAGGGATTTTAATCGCTTAAGTGCCGGATACTTGTCCTGCGTAAATAATTTTATATCTTTAGAAAGCGGATCAAAACTATACATTGCATCGTCTTCTTTATATTTTGGGGTAGAAAATATCCATAATTTTCCTTTTGTATCTATAGTAAATCTGAAAGCAAAATCTGAGAGTTTGTGCTTATCTAAAAAGCTACGAATTTCTTTAATTTCATTGATTTCACTTTGCTTACGATCATATTTATACATTCCACTTGTAGATCCTAAATAAAGATTGCTATCCTTATCTTCTAGAATTTTTAGAATCGTTGGTATTTTGTTTTTACCAATATTAAAATTAGGATGGACCAGCTTATTTTCTGTCAAATCATATCCTATGAATCCTTTCATTTCTGATGAGAGCCATAAAATATTTTTGCTATCGATGTATAAAACATGTGGTTTGACCTTTGAGCAATATGGTTTTAATATGGGCGGAATATTTAGATTTTTCTTATTAACCATATCGTATCTGTAAAAGGATTTGTATCCAACTCCAAACCATAAAATACTATCTTTGGAGCTACTTCTCTCAAAACTAATCTCTCCTAAAATCCAATCAAGTTGACTATTTGGTAAGGTTACATTGATCACTTTTACATTTTGTTTGAACGGATCATACCTATGTAGTCCTTTATACGTACCGATCCACATACCTTCTGTGGCTGTGGGCTTAAAACAAAATCCAGCTCCTATTATACCTTTAATATCGTCATGATTTGAAGTCTTATAGTCTTTAAATTCTTTTTGTTGAATATTAAAAGTTTTAACGCCATCTGTGGTTCCTAACCAAAGTATATTTTTTTCATCTTTAAAACCAGACTGATGAATAGTTATAACGCCATTTTGAACTTTTGATTTATCCGCAAAATTATATTCAACCATTTCTTCAGTAGACATATCAAATCTCATCAATCCACTCACCCAACAACCTATCCAGATCGCTTTGTTTTGGTTGTCATAATACAAGCTCAAAAAACCATCATCAAAACGTATATTGGGATCATGATTAGGACGGTGAAAGTTTTTAACAGTACATTGTTGAGCATCATATCTCCATAAACCGTCATTTGCTGCAAGCCAAAAAACACCATCATCGTCTATCTCAATATCGTAAATTCCTGATGCTAAGTCTTTTTCAGGTATGATTTCTTGTTTTAAGTGCACATTTTTTCTTTGCGAATACAGTAATCCTTTATTGGTTCCCATCCACATGACATCATTTTTTTCATCATATTCCATGCACCTGATGTCGAGCTTTTTTTCATTGTCTATATTAGCAGGAATGATTATTTTTTTACTTTTCCCAGTTTTTGTATCAAAAATATTTAGATCCGGCAATGCAGATACCCACAATTTACCATGTTTATCATCCAATATATTTCTGATATAATTAGATGAGATCGTAGTTGAATCAAATGGATCTGATCTGAAAGACTTGAACTTATGACCATCATATCTCAATAAACCTTGTTCTGTCCCTATCCATAGAAATCCGTCATTAGTTTTCTCTAGGCACAACGCTTGTGAAGCATTAAATCCCTGTGGTGCACCATAATGATCAAAAATAATCGTTTGCTGCATAGTTTGTCCTGATGTTTTTTGGAAGAACGAAAAAACACAGATACTTAAAACCAAGACAATATGAAGGTTTTTTAAGGTCAAGACATTGATGACATTATTGATGGATTAAAAGAAGGAATAAAGCTAATTCTTTTTTTCAATAAATACCTTATGGACTGCTTCTGTGACGGAATGAACGTGGAGTTTTTCGTAAATTCGTTTGACATAAGTGCGTACAGTATCTATGCTGATGATCATCTCTCCAGCCACCATTTTGTAACTAAGTCCTTTGGACAAGTGTTTTAATATCTCCACTTCTCGTTCAGAAAGATTGTAAGTAGATTCTGACCCTTTACCTGCGGCAAACGGCAATTGCAATACTCTCCTTGCTATCGAAGGACTGATAGGTGCACCACCATTTTTGACATCTTTGATCGCTGTCAATAAGGTAGCCAATGAGTTTTTTTTGAGTAAGTAACCAGTAGCTCCCGCTTTTAATGCATTAAATATGCGATCATCGTCATCGAACACAGTATTCATAATGACTTCTACTTCAGGGTAATGAAACTTCAATTCCTTTACACCTTCTATACCCGTTCGACCAGGCATATCTATATCCATAATGATTACTTCTGGCTCAAAAGCTTTTGTATTCTGGACGACATCAATACAATGACCAAATTCACCAGCAAGCTCAAACTCGTCTGACTCTCTGATGATCGATGCCAAGATCTCTCTTAATCCAGCATTATCTTCGTAAATAGCCACCCTTATCTTATTGCCCATTATCGTTGCATTAATTATGGGCAAAAATAGTCATAAATTTAGTGATTTTCGTTTTTAGTGTGTCACATGATGATGTGAGAGAATGAGGGTAAGGTTAAGGGTAAGATTAAGGTTAAGGCTGAGGTTGAGATTAAGGTTGAGATTGAGGTTAAGGTTAAGATTAAGGCTGAGGTTAAGAAAGCTTGAAAAAAGCGAGACGCTTTTACTAACCCAAGCTTAGCGAAGACGCTAAGCTTATCAAAGAAGGTTAGGGTTAAGACTGAGGTTAAGATTAAGGTTGAGATTGAGATTGAGGTTAAGTGTAAGGTTTAGAAAGCTTGAAAAAAGCGAGACGCTTTTACTAACCCAAGCTTAGCGAAGACGCTAAGCTTATCAAGGAAGGTTGAGATTGAGATTGAGGCTAAGTGTAAGGTTTAGAAAGATAGAGAAAAGCGAGACGCTTTTACTAATGTTAGCTTAGCGAAGACGCTAAGCTAATCGGGGGTATCAATCTATTCTGGCAACTTTTTCCAATTCTGGTTCACTTAAGCATATGCCAAGATGTTTACTAGGTACTTACTTTTTCATATAATCCGATACCCAATTTCGTAATTCATCTCCGTGCAAGTTTTTAGCAAGAATGACGCCATTCTTATCGATGAGATAATTGGCAGGAATGGTAGATATCTTTAATGTCTTAAAAAACGGAGAGTCGTCGCCATTCAGGTGTGAAGCGTGTGGCCATCTATTAGCTCCATCTTTGTATATGGCATTTTTCCAGCCTTTCTCACTAGAATCTAAGGCATAAGCTATGATTTGAAATCCATCTGTATGGAATTCGTCCCACAAAGGCACTAGAGTACTTTTGTTTTCATGTCTGCACGGTGCACACCAAGATGCCCACAGATCTATCAGCGTCAGCTTAGCCCCTAGTAATTGATGTAATGATACCGTATCGCCGTTCATCATGGGAAGTGGGTAATCTGGCAATATGTCTCCATGAGCTAGAGGTAACGTAGCTGATTTTTTACATATCTGTACGGTCCAAGGGTGGTTAGGGTCAGATTGTTTAAGTTTTTCACATGTTTCTTTGACTAGTTCAGGGATGCGCTCGTAATCTCCATTCGGACTTACCCATCGTAATGCGAGCGCATGGATAGCAACATCTGAACTATTGGCTACAGAAGCCATTAGTGCTTTTTGGTAATTATACAGTGCCTTTTCATGTTCTAATAAATTGGATTCATTTACTTCAACTTCAAAGTTTAAAAATTCTTTTTGTAGCTGAACCCTATTTTTGATAAGATGCATGATGTCCTCATTCTGATTTGTGGTGCCCGTTATCACAGCATCTTTTAGTAGGTGGTCAGCCGTAGTATGGATGGTGACATTTTCACCCTTTCTATATAAAAAAGGTATGTAATTGGACTTATCTATTTGATCATTTTCAAGCTTTGTGGGGTATTTTTCTTTGGGATTTTGAATAGTGAGTATATACATTTTTGCAGTTTCGAATGATGGCATTTTGTCAAAGCTGAAATTTCCCTTATCATCTATTGATGCAGAATCTATTACTTTGCCTTCATAGGTAGATCCTAGGGCGCCAAAACTTATTGGGTCTATCAGATATAACATCGGTTTCATCTCAGATTGAGACATGTCTATATGTCCTGACAATGGATATTGGCTACAGCCGATACTAAGACTCAATAAGTAAAAAACAGGAATTAATAATTTTAAAGACATACTCCGACTTTTAAGGTGCAAAGTTAAAAAAAGTCAACTTATGATGGAGCAACAAAAGTTACAGAGGGTTTTGGGTTAAGGTTGAGACTGAGATTAAGGTTAAGACTGAGACTGAGATTAAGGTTAAGACTGAGATTAAGGTTAAGGTTGAGTATAAAAGCGAGACGCTTTTACTAATCTAAGATTAGCGAAGACGCTAAGCTTAGCGGGGGAATGAGAATAAGATTAAGTCTAAGGTTAAGATTAAGTATAAGGTTAAAATTAAGGTAAATGCTTAGGTTAAGATTGAGATTGTTTTCTACCCTGGAAATATTTAGGATTTACGATCAAAAGACCGAATGACTCACCGTCTTCTTTTTGGGTTTTTGCGTGGTGGGCACCGTGCGCTCTCAATATCGCTCGACTGTACTTGTTGTCTAGTTGTCTGAACCATTTGAATCGTTGATGTATGTACACATCATGTATTAAAAAGTAGATCAATCCATAAATAGAAATCCCAATTCCTATAAACAATACCCATCTATAGTCCATAAATAATGAACCAATAATGTAACAAGTCATACTAGGTAGTGCAAATACTAGAAAAAATAGGTCGTTTTTTTCGAAAAAACCTTCTTTTTCGTAGTGAGGTTTGTGGTGATCTTCGTGCCATATCCATAACCAACCATGCATCAGATACTTGTGTGCAAACCAAGCAACAAACTCCATCCCTAATACAGTTGCCAATACTATTGCTATATACAAAAACACCATTTTTTAAATACTTTCCTGTGAAACAATAAAATTGAAAAAAGGATTACAAAAATTGGATTTTAATTTAGATAGGTTTGTAAACTTGTATGTCTAATAATTGCCTTTGTTAAACACATCCCTTCATAGATAAAGAGTTTAATAACAAAACTTACACCACAGGGCTATTCTGTGTGTACGAAGGGAATGTGGTGGGTGTTTCCCTTAAGTTTCTATGGAGTTCCTATGGAGTACATACGGAGTTCCTACTTAGTTCCATCGGGACTACGTCGGGACTACGTCGGGACTACGTCGGGAGAAGGTCGGGGGAAGGTCGGGACAACGTCGGGAGGGCTCTTTACTCTGTCTCGTCCTAAAATAGCTACACAGGTTAAATAAATAATCCTTAAAAACCTTTACTTAGCTCTCCACAGAGTTTTGTCAAAGTTATGATATTTTGTCCTAAAATACAAAGAAATATGGTCTTATTTTTTATTGTTTTTCATTTGTTTATTTTTTTTATTGGCATTCTCTGAATGCCTGTTTAAAGAAGCCAGATGGAATTCGCATTAAAAATAATCATCAAGATTTGTGTGTGTTAGTACTCATGCTCATTTCATGGTATTTAAGTGGGTGGCTTAAAAAATAAAACCACCTGTGATGTTCTACTAAAAAAACAAAGACAGGTGGTTTTATGATGATAGAATGAGCAATTACTATTACATCCTTACAAGCTTCAGAGTGACAGGAGATATTTTGTGGTCAGATGGGATACATTGTACCATATACATACCTGCGTCTAGTGTCGCCATATCTATTTGTTCTGATCGTGTATGTGATACAGATTTCTGTAATAAAAGATGACCACCCATACTGTACACTTGTATGGTACCTGTATATTCTGTATCAAAATCTAGTGTAAACTCATCTGTAGTGGGATTTGGGTATGCTTTGATGGTAGATGACACAGTAGTCAGGTCTTCTGTATTACTAGGTAAAAACAGGGTGTTACCATCTAGTAGCATCTGACTAATAGCGTATGCGCCGAAATCCCTAGAAAAAGCTGATGCGTTTCTAAATTCAGCAAATTGTATAAAATATTGATCATCATTTAAAAGTACATTATTAAATGGAACGGCATATCTTGTAGGTTCAGTTGATTTGAAAGTATTGATGATGTATTCCCCATTTTGGTCATCATAAATAGATACATTCAAAACACTAATTCTATTGTTATTTTCATCTTTGATGATTTCTTGTTTTAGTACGGTAAATGCTTCATCACCATCATCTTCCCACTTCAAGACTTCAAAATAGTTGCTACTATAATTGTCTAAAGCTGCTCGTTTAAGTAGATTGGCTTTGGTATCAAACACTAACAACTCTACAAAATTAAAAAAAGGATCATTTCTGTCTAAATATTCAAAAAGGATCTTTTTTTTATCTACAGACATCTTTACAAACTCCAAAAATTCTGGTCTAGATTTTAGCTTTGGTGTCGTGTAGGTGGCATATTCTTTTAAATCAGGTGATATATATCTAAATAATAGGGTACTATCCGCATAATTGATTTCTACATGTATAAAAGTGTCTGCTGATATCTGAATTAAATTAAAATATGTGGTACTAAGTTTAAATTTTAAAAGCGACTCCTCTCCAACTTTTTTACCTGTCTCATCTAACAGTAAACTTTTCAAGAAGAATGAATCATTTATTTTTGTAGGAGCTATATATCTAAAATATTCATTTTCTGGAATCAAATAGGAGTACTTTGCTCTTTTATCAGTCGAAAACTGCATTTCATAAGCATCTACATCATTAAAATCCCTACGATACGAAAATAATAACTCACCACTGTCTGCATCAAAAATTCTTTTACTAAGAATCATATCCTCATAAAAATAGACATTATTATTTGGATCAAAAATTGCCTTTTTAATTTGGGAAATGACATTAAGTCTATTACTTCCATCCACATTCATTAATCTAACTGCTTCTTGATGTCCACTTTCTTTTACCCCTAACATATATTGCCAAATTAACTCACCCGTAGTTAAATCTCTACATTGAATATAATTTCCATAAAATGGATCGGATGATTCATTAATATTAAAAGTCATGTAGACTTTATTATTCAATATCATAGGAGATACATCTCCTGGTCTAAAATGGTTATAACCGTCCATCCTACTATTCTTAAAAGTAGTATCTATGCATGTTTCGTACCAAATAGGGTTTAATCCTTCGTATTCTATTTTTGCATATGGCTCGCCTGGTAATTGTACCTGGGCTTGCAAAAACGTTGTTAAAAAAAATATTTGAACTATAAAGTAGGTGATTGTTTTCATTTCTTTTCTTTGGTTAGTGATAAATTGAATCAAAAAATTACATCTTTACAAGCTTCAGGGTGACAGGCGACAGTTTCTGGTCAGATGGGATACATTGTACCATATACATACCTGCGTCTAGCGTCGCGATATCTATTTGTTCTGATCGTGTATGTGATACAGATTTCTGTAATAAAAGATGACCACCTATACTGAATACTTGTATAGTACCTGTATATTCTGTATCGAAAGCTAGTGTAAACTCATCTATGGCGGGATTTGGGTACGCTTTAATGGCAGATGACACAGTAGTCAGGTCTTCTGTATTACTAGGTAAGAATAGGGTATTACCATCTAGTAGCATCTGACTAATTGCAAAAGCTCCAAAATCTCTAGAGAATGAGGAAGCATTTCTTTGTTCACCGAATTGAATAAAATAATTACCATTGTTTATCTGGATAGTATTGTAGGGTATGGCATACCTCTTTGGGTCAGTTGATTTGAAAGTATTTATAATGTATTCCCCATTTTGATCATCATAGATAGATACATTCAAAACACTAATCCTATTGTTATTTTCATCTTTGATGATTTGTTGTTTTAATACGGTAAATGCTTCATCACCTTCATCTTCCCACTTTAAGACTTCAAAATAGTTGTTACTATAATTATCCAAAGCTGCACGTTTAAGTAGATTGGCTTTGGTATCAAACACTAACAACTCTACAAAATTAAAAAAAGGATCATTTCTGTCAATATATTCAAAAAGGATTTTCTTTTTATCAGCCGACAACTTTACAAAATCTAATAAATCTGGTCTAGATTTAATCTTTGGCGTCGTGTAGGTGGCATATTCTTGTAAATCTGGTGATAGATATCTAAATAACAGGGTACTATCACTAAAATTAATTTCAACTTGAATGAATGTATCTTGAGCAAGTTGGATTAAATTAAAGTAGTACGTAGTGTACTTAAACTTCAATAAAGACTCTTCACCTACTTTTTTACCGGTCTCGTCCATCAATAAACTACGCAAATGAAAAGTGTCATTTACCTTTACAGCATCGATGTATCTAAGTAGATCATTTTCTCTAATCAAGTAAGAATGTTTTGCAGTACGATAGAAACTTGTATTCATTCTCACAGCTTCTTCATCATCTAATGCTCTATGTGAAAAGTCCAATAATTCTCCTGTAGCAGCATTGTATGTTCTTCTAAATAATATCAAGTCATCATGAAATACCAAAATATCTGGTTCATTTGTCCCTCTCTTCTTCATTTGTCCAAGAAGTACTAAATTGTTATTCTCATCCATTTCTATCAAACGTACAATTTCATAATTGCCTGATTTTCGTACACTAAACTCTTCTTGCCAAACTAATTTTCCTGTTGCCAATTCTCTACAATCAATATATGTTCCAAATATTGGTGAATTTGTTTCATTTATTGATTGTGAAGTATAGATATAGTCACCGACTATCAAAGGCGTAGCATAACCTGGTCTGAAATGGTTGTATCCATCTATTTTATTTGTAACAAAGCTAGTGTCTTGACAAGTTTCGTACCAAATAGGGTTCAATCCAACATAATTTATTTTTGCATATGGTTCTTGTGGTAATTGCGTTTGGGCTTGCAAAAACGTTGTAAAAATTAATACTTGAATTATAAAGTATATGATTGTTTTCATTTGAGTATTGATTTAGTTATTTTAGGTATTAAAATTTGGTATTGATTGAAAGCAAGGCTGCTTTGCCAAAAGGCTTGATATAAAGTATTTTACACTGCCTTTAATACTCAAAATTGCTAATTAATTTGCGTACTGTTTGCGTACTGTTTCATGTTGTGAGCGTTTACAAAGTTTAATAATATTGTAAAAATATTTTTTTATTTTGACACCACAAAGAAATCACTTCATTATTTTGATTTAACGAGTAATTTTTTCCACATTTATGACGATATTTTACAGTTTTATGACATAATATTTGTTTGAAGCTATATCTCTATTTTTAATGTTAGCAATTCGTTTCGGGTAATCAGTGGCACATCACAGGATGTTTTAAGGCTTCAAAAAAATCTAATTCTAGTGGCATTTCTGACATCAGTCCACGGTAGATCAGATAAGCACCCATCACTAGGGTCACGATAGGGTAGATTTTGCGCATAGACATTCGTTGTTTTATACTGATCATCTTATGACTCATCGCCATAGCCATCATAGCCGGAAAAGTTCCCAATCCAAAAAACATCATGAAACCCATGCTTCCCCATACATTGCTGAGTGAAAGCGCTCCAGCCACTGCAAGATAAACTAGGCCACATGGCAAAAATCCATTGATAAGTCCTAGTCCTATACTCGGTACGTGATCTGTTTTGGTGGTAAGTCGGCTTAGCGCTGTAGAGACGCTGCCATAAAAAGCACGCAGCCAAGGATGATTAGATATCAAGTGATCGGGATTGACGCTGAATACAAAAAATACTACCATGATGACGCCTAGTCCTATAGAAATCGCTTTCTGAATACCTGCAAAAGCAACCATACTGCCTATCAATCCGAATAGTAAACCTATGATCATATAGCCTATGGTCCTACCTGTATTGTAGCCAAGTGCCGACCACCATACTTGCAGCCCTTTATCATTCCTACGACCTAACATACCCGCTGCTAGTGGGCCACACATGCCGATACAGTGCAAACTACCTAGAAAACCAAGCGATATAGCGATCCAATACACTAGATGATGATTTCTTCTTCTTGGTAGTATTTGACCCCTGCACGCTCCCAGTCTATTTTGACTTTGATTCTGCCCTTAGTCATTTTGTCTAATTTTATTTGGTAGACATTGGTTTGATTTAGGTTAAAATCGTATTTCTTATCTGCACTTTTATCAGCAGGGTGATATACCCAAACATTTCCTGTTGTGATTGCCATAGAATCTAGCGGAAAAGTGAGCGAAATCTCTCCTTTGGTACTATCAAAGTCTAGTTTTACTTTAGTTGTGAGTTCTGAAGTATTTTTAATCTTATCATATTGTTGTTGGTACTTGATATCTTCTTCGTAATAATTGTCCATGACGAGGCTATTATCTTGTTGGAAAGCCTGATATAAAACAAAAACTAGTGTAGATACAAAGATGATAAAAAATATTGTCAAACCTGTGCCCCAATTGAATTTCATGTGTTTGTATAATTTGTAAATTTATGAAAATTGTTAAGTTGATGTTATATGCTATACTTACTTAAGCTAGAAGCTGAAACTTACGTAAGCTTGAAGCTTACACTAATTTTAGCTTAGCGAGGACGCTAAGCTAATCGTAAACGCTAAGCTATTCGGATACACGCTAAGCTAATCGGATAAAGCCCTATTGTACAGGTCCAAAAAACGTGGTTTTGACTGTTGTGATCAATTTGTCATCAGCGTACACACCTATTTTGATGTTGTTTTTACCGTTTTTAAGACCAGCTTTAGGTACATTTATAAATACAGCACCTTCTGCTTTTTCATTTCCATCTACTTCGGGTTGCTTTTCACCCACTATCTTTATACTACCTTGCATGTCTATTAATCGGAATTCGACTTTATAACTATCTGTGGTATTATTGAGAATCTGATAATTATATAAATTACTAATGCTACCATCAGGTTGGTCTTGGTAGAGCATACCAGGCGTACGTAATAATAATACGTCTAGATCAGACCGCATACTGAATAGCAATACTTCTACTGCTATCAGTAAGAACAACACTACAGAATAAGCAACAGTTCTAGTATTTACAAGTTTTCGCTCTCCTTTTTCTATACCTTCTATACTATCGAGTCTAATCAGACCTTTGGGTCTATCTATTTTTACCATGACTTCATCACATGCATCCATACATGCGGTACAATTGACACATTCTAACTGTGTTCCGTGTCTGATATCAATTCCTGTGGGACATACTTGAACACACAGTTTACAATCTATACAGTCACCTAGTTTATTTTGGAATGATGCTATAAAATCCTCTTGGACAGTGGCAGTTTCATGTTCATTTTCATCATGACATCCTCCGAGTCCAGCTTTACAACCTGCGCAAGCGTTTTTGCTTGGTTCTTTTTCAGCGGGTGGAGTAGGTTTGTTTTTTTGTATCTTTCCTCTAGGTTCGCCTCTTACAAAATCATAAGCCACTACAAGCGATTTATTATCTAGCATAACACCTTGTAGCCTTCCATAAGGACATATCGTAGTGCAGACTTGTTCTCTAAGTTTTGCAAAAACAAAGTAAAACATGAAAGAAAATATAATCATGGCTACAAAACCACTGAAGTGTTCACTGATAGGTTCAGTTGCTATTTTGATCACTTCGTCTACACCGATGATATATGCTAGAAAAGTATTTGCTATCAATACGGCTATGGCAAAAAAGATGACTTGTTTAGACACTTTTTTGATCATCTTGTCAGTGGTCCATGGGGATGCGTCTAGTCTTTTTTGTGCATTAAAGTCGCCTTCTATCCAGTATTCGATCTTTCTGTAAATCATCTCCATAAATATGGTTTGCGGACAGATCCATCCGCAAAACAATCTACCAAAGACCACTGTAAATAGAATAATGAAAACCAAAAATATCAACATAGCTATCGCAAAGAGATAAAAATCTTGCGGTCCAAAATTCATTCCGAAAAGGATAAATTTTCGCTCTATTACGTTAAAAAGCACAAAGGGCTGACCATTGACTTTGATCAAAGGTAAGCCAAACAAAATAATGAGATAAAACCAAGTAAGATAAGTACGGTAATCGTAAAATCTTCCTGAAGGTTTTTTGGGATATATCCAGACCCTTTTACCATCCTTGTCTACGGTGGCAATATTATCTCTAAATTGCTCTGCATTTTGGGTATCGGCTGACTTGGCCATAATTGTTTGATTTATTGATTGATGGTCACTATCGATTATTAAACTAATACTAATAACTTTCAAGTGAAAAAAAAGAGAAGTAGTGAGACAAGTTGCCAAACTACTTCTCCAAACAAAAATTATTTAACAGCGGTGGTCGCTGTAGTATCTGTACTGCTGATATTTGCACCTACAGCAGTAGTATCTACAGCGGCACCTTCACCTTCTCCTTGGTAAAGTGTACCTTGAGCTTCTTTTTGATTAGGTGGATTGGTACCTTGGAAGGCCAGGATATAACTAGCTACTTTTTGCATTGCAGCAGGTCCAAGTTGTGATTTCCATGATATCATACCTTTTTCAGGCACTCCGTATTTGATGGTAGAAAAAATATTATTAACACTACCACCGTGTATCCAATACTTATCTGTAAAGTTAGGTCCTACGAGTCCTTCACCTTTTTCACCATGGCATACTTGACAGTTTGCAGTATAAATTTCTTTACCTTCTGCAAGAGCTGCTTCGCCCAAAAGTACGGTGACCGTCTTTTCATCTATGGCATCCGCTTGCAAAGACAAGTATTTTGCCTTTTCTGCTTCACCGAGTTCGATCGCAGCAATGTATTCTTGCTCTTGGTTTAAGCCCTTATCAGATACATGGTAATAATAAATGTAAACGACTGCCCAAATGATGGTGATATAAAACAACCACAACCACCACGGCGGCAATGAATTGTCCAATTCGCGGATGCCGTCGTATTCATGACCGAGATCAATATCCTGCTCCTTATCTAATGGTACTAAATTCCAAGATTTTTGTGAAATTTTGTCCCAAAGTGTACCTGTGGCAGATAAATTGGCTTTTTCTAGTACTTCAGGTCCATATTGTTCGAGCAACTTCATACGTTGAATTTCGATCAATGCCCATATCAAATTTAGACCTGCAAGGATAACTCCTATCAATACGAGAACAGCTAGAATAAGCAATATGTTGTTGTATGCCAATTTTAGAATATCACCTTCTTCAGGTGGTGTAGCCGCTACTACAGCTTCCTGAGCGTATATATTGACAGCTCCGAATAGTGCAGATAAATATAAAACTATGGTTAAGAAAAGCTTCTTCATTTCTTATTATTTTGTTTTGTGATCAAGATAAATTAATTATTTAAGTGGTTTTAAGAAGGATTCAATCTTCAAGCGGGAGACTCTCCATATGCTTGATAGTCGAATTGTTTTTTCTAAAAACCATCCATACACTCACTGAAAAAATAGTAAAGAAAGTAAGTAAAGCAAATATGGCCATCCAATTGATACCACCTGCTTGCTCTAATATATATTTTGCCATTTTATGATTTTTTAATGATTGATAAAATTAATTAAAGGCTTACTTTACTACAGGTTTTACTTTGATATCCGTACCTAGTCTTTGTAGATAAGCGATCAAAGCTACTATTTCCTTATTCTCAAGATTCTCTTGCTTGATATTATCTTTAGCAAGGCTTTCAGCTATTTTTTTGGCTTGATCTTTCAGGTCATTTACAGCTACGTCTGCGTATCCATCAGGATATGGTGTACCCAAAGACTGAAGTATCTTGATTTTCGAACTTGTATAATTAGTGTTCAAATCATTCTCTAGCAACCATGGATATGGAGGCATGATAGAACCTGGAGCCATAGAAGTAGGCTCATTCATGTGGTTGTAATGCCAGCTATCAGGATATTTTGCACCTACTCTGTGTAAATCTGGACCTGTACGTTTGCTACCCCATAAGAATGGTCTATCGTATATAAATTCACCAGATTTAGAGTATTCGCCATACCTTTCTGTTTCAGATCTGAATGGTCTTACCATCTGAGAGTGACATCCTACACAACCTTCTCTGATATACAAATCACGACCTTCTAGCTCTAGTGGTGTATATGGCATTACAGAAGCAATCTTAGGGATATTTTTGTCAATGGTAAGCATAGGAATAATTTCTACCAAACCACCAATCAAGACTAATACAGCACTTAGTACCAACATTTGGATAGGTCTCGCTTCGATCCATTTGTGCCAGTATTCACCTTTGTGAGATGCTACCACTTCTCTAGCAGGAGCTTGCGCTTCTTGATTTGCGATAAGCGAGCCACTTTTTACGGTTTTCACAAGGTTGTAAATCATTACGATCACACCTGAGAAATAGATAGTACCGCCGATCGCACGTATCATGTACATTGGCAATATTCTAGTTACTGTCTCAAGGAAGTTACCATACTGAAGGAATCCATCAGGTGTAAATTGTTTCCACATCAAACTTTGGGTCCATCCTGCCCAATACAATGGAATCGCATAAAACAATATACCTAATGTACCAATCCAGAAGTGCGCATTTGCAAGTTTAATAGAGTAAAGTTTAGTACCAAATAATCTTGGGATCAACCAGTACAACATACCGAAGGTAAGCATACCATTCCATCCTAAAGCACCGATGTGTACGTGACCCACTGTCCAGTCTGTATAGTGCGTGATCGCATTCAATGATTTAACAGACAATAGTGGTCCCTCTAAGGTAGCCATACCATAAGCAGTCACAGCTACAACAAAAAACTTAAGGACAGGATCTGTTCTCACTTTATCCCACGCGCCTCTAAGTGTAAGTAAACCATTCAACATACCGCCCCAAGATGGTGCGATCAACATGATAGAGAATACTGTACCTAAAGACTGTGCCCAATCTGGCAACGATGTATATAGTAAGTGGTGAGGGCCAGCCCATATATATATAAAGATGAGTGCCCAGAAGTGGATGATAGACAATTTATAGGAATAAACTGGTCTATTGGCCGCTTTAGGCATAAAATAATACATCAGTCCTAGGTAAGGAGTCGTAAGGAAAAACGCCACTGCATTATGACCATACCACCACTGAATCAATGCATCCTGTACACCAGCAAAAACGTTGATACCATGTGTCGCATTCACAGGGATTTGTATATTATTAAATACGTGGAGAACGGTTACGGTGATCCATGTCGCTATATAAAACCATATGGCAACATAAAGGTGATGCTCTCGTCTCTTGAGAATCGTACCGAACATATTGATACCGAATACGATCCATACCACAGCAATAGCTAAGTCGATAGGCCATATCAACTCGGCATATTCTTTACTACTCGTAAGGCCAAGTGGTAATGAGATTGCAGCTGAAAGAATGATCAACTGCCATCCCCAAAAGTGTATATTAGACAATAAATCACTGAACATTCTTGCCTTGAGCAATCGTTGTAGTGAATAATAAACACCAGTAAAAATACCATTACCTACGAATGCAAAAATGACTGCATTGGTGTGTAAAGGTCTAATTCTACCGTATGTGGTTTCCGCAAAACCGAGGTTCATCGCTGGAAAAACAAGTTGCAGAGCAGCAAGGATACCGACCAACATACCTATCACCCCGAAAATCACGGTGGCATAGGCGAAGTTGCGCACAATCTTGTTGTCGTAACTAAATGTTTCTAAATTTGCCATAAGTCAGATTTTATATATTAAGAATTGTTTTTGCTACTATCAATCATATCATCGTCTAGGAGTATTCTGACGCTAGGCGTGTACTCGTCGTCAAACTGTCCATCTCTCACAGCCCAAAAAAAAGCTGCCAAAAAGCAAATAGCGACGGTAATGCTTATGATGATTAAAAAAAGGATGATCTTCATTAAATTATGAAATTTGATGCAAAGTAGAAACATGTGGTGGGCGATTTAATGATTTTGGTCATATGGGATGGTGATTAAAATCTCCTTTTCCGCAGGCAAGCTTAAAACTCTGTTTTACAGATTTTTATATAATTACATTTAGTTAATTTCAATAGTAATTTCAGAATATTAATTGCACATTAAAATTTTAGCTCGATGGTATAATTACTGATCTAATTAAAACTTGATTTAACTCCGAAAACACAAATTGATTGATAATCAACCGTTTCTAACCCTGACCATATAGGGAAACGCTTGATTGTCAATGCAGTAGAAATAAAAAGTTTTCATTCTATTTTAACTAAGGACTTTTCGGAGTAGGCTCAAACTTTAAAGCTAGAAACTATCTAAAAAGGAAAGTTTTGTTTCATGTAATACCCACAAATATTTGAAGTATAATGGTAGATTACGTTCCCATTCTTAATATTTTTTCTAAATTTGTCCTATCATAGTATTCATATAAAATCAAAAAAACATCTCTATGAAACAGGTGAAATTAATGTTAGTAATTGCTTCCTTTTTTTGTATATTTAGTTGTACACGTGAACCCATCTTGGTAGAAATGGAGAATAGTTCGGAAGAAGATATCGTAGTTGAATTTGATGATCGCCCCCCATTTACACTACCTAAAAAAGTTATTATGCTATCAAATTACCACCTGGAAATAGAAAAGTAAAATTCAACAATGGTGAAGGGATAAGTTTTCAACTTAACTACAACAGAAAAACTTTTCTTAACCCAGGCAAAGGCAAGTATTACTTTGAAAACGCAGTTTTCGTGGGTAAAGGAAAACCAATATTTGACCAATACGTAGATACTTTTTTTGTGGGAGGATATAAAATAGTAGGTCCTTTCGAATTTTACAGTGACGAAATCATTATCAATGGAGATTGGGATTTTGGTCTTAGAGAGCTCATACCTAATCAGATGGAAATAAAGACAGAAAAATATTCATTAGGATATGTGACTGCACGTAAATACAAACTAGTAGGTGAACAATATCTGATAAATAAAGCCGTGTATGAAAACCGAAAAATGATTTATTCTCTCAGAGAAAATAAATTAAAAGATAAAGAAATTAAGCTTTTACTCGAGTTATCTGATGAACAATTCAAATATCTTTCAGGAGATGACTAAATTTGCCATCTTATCTTAAAACATACAAAGGTTATGAATCCTGTCTTAAATTTTAAGTCCGTTGGTCTAGGTCCACCTATCATTATATTACATGGACTATTTGGTACATTAGATAATTGGCTCACCACAGCCCGAAAATTGGAAGATGAAGGATTTATGACTTTTCTCATCGACCAGAGAGATCATGGTAGGTCTGACCACACTGATGCATTTAACTATCCACTTCTTGCGGACGACCTTCTGAGATGGATGGAAGAAAACTGGATACATGAGACCATACTCATTGGACACAGCATGGGTGGAAAAACCAGCCTTCAGTTCGTATCACAGCATGAAGATATGATCACTAAGCTTGTTGTGATAGACATTTGTTTCAGACAATACCCATCTGGTCATGAAGATGTTTTTGATGCCCTATTTGCAGTTGACCTAGAAAAAATAACTTCACGTGATGAAGCTCAAGAAATACTTTTGGAAAAACTAAATGATCTAGGTACTGTACAATTCTTAATGAAAAACCTAACCCGTAAAATAGAAGGTGGTTTTGAGTGGAAACTAAATCTACCTTTATTATATAAGGAGTATGATAACATCTTGGATGAAATAAAATTTGATCATCCATGTGAGACCAAAACATTGTTTATACGTGGTTCTCGGTCTAAGTATATCAGAGACGAAGATATTCCTGAGATTCAAAAAACATTCCCAAATTCAAAAATCGTCACCATTGAGGGAGCCGGGCATTGGGTACATGTAGACAAACCAAATGAACTTTTTGAAGAAATTAACGCTTTTATAAGAGAATAATCAAGGAGGATTGCGTTATCCTTACCAAATACACTTATATAATGACCAGAAGATTAAAATTCATCATCATAGGAGCAGTCATGTTTTCAGGCATTGCTGCTGCGACATACACGAATGACAAATTATTTGAAATAAGCAAAAATCTAGAAATCTTCATTAGCGTTTACAAAGAGCTTAATACAAACTTTGTAGACGAACTAGATCCATCTACCATGATGCGGACAGCGATAGATGCTATGACACATTCCCTAGACCCGTACACCAATTTTGTGTCAGAGTCTCAAGTAGAAAGTTATTGGATAAATGATGATGAAAAATATCAGGGGATAGGTGCCAAAGTAGCCATTATCGATAACAAATTTAAGATCGTAGAGCCATACGAAGGTGGTCCAGCATTAAAAGCGGGTCTAAAAGCAGGTGACGAAATCATTTCCATAGATAATGTGAATATCGAAGGTAAAAAAATAGAAGAAATCAATGCCATCATGAGGGGTATCCCTGGCACTGAGATCAAAATGACCATAAAACCAGAAGGAGAGACCATCATTCAAAGCAAAAATCTCGTACGTGGTGAAGTGAACATACCGAATGTACCTTATTCAGGATTTGTGGCAGATGGTGTCGGTTATATTTCATTGACCACATTCACCCAAAATGCTGGCGCAAACATATCCAAAGCTTTGAAAGACTTGAAGTCAAAAAACCCAAATATGAGTGGCGTTATTCTAGATTTACGTCAAAATGGAGGTGGGTTACTACATGAGGCAGTCAATATTTGTAACATTTTCGTCCCTACAGGTGAGATCGTAGTAACGACAAAAGGAAAAATAAAGGAGCGTGACCAAACATTCAAAACCATAGCGCCGCCTTTAGATCTCGATATTCCAGTTGCAGTACTCATTGATAAAAGATCGGCTTCTGCATCAGAGATCGTCTCAGGTGTATTGCAAGATTTGGACAGAGGCGTATTGATAGGTCAGCGATCTTTCGGAAAAGGGTTAGTACAGAATACTAGAGAGCTTGGGTACAATTCTAGACTCAAAATAACGACATCAAAATATTATATCCCTAGTGGTAGATGTATACAAGGTGTAGAATATGAAAATGGTGAACCTAAAGACATCCCAGATAGTCAAAGATCAAAATTTAAAACCCGAAATGGTCGTATCGTATTAGATGGTGGAGGCGTGGCACCTGACATAAAACTACCAGCCAAAGAAAAATATCCTGTCACACAGGCATTATTGGATCAATATGTTATCTTTGATTACGTCAATAAATTCTGTAAAGGCAAAGATAGTATAGCTAAAGTAGGAACCTTCCAATTTACAGATTACAATGATTTTGTGGCTTTTGTAAAGAAGAAAAACTTTACCTATGAACTTGAAGCAGAAAAACATCTAAAAAGTATGAAGACAGAAATAGAAAAGTCTGCCACTTCAAAGGATTTACTCAATGATGTCAAAAAGCTTCAAGACAAAATCAATGATAATAAATCAAAAGACTTAGAACTTGCCAAAGAGCAAATCATAGATGAAATAGAAAAAGAGATCGTAACGCGCTACTACTTCCAAAAGGGTAAGGTACAACAGACCCTAGATGATGACGTAGAAGTAAAAGAAGCGATTTCCGTTCTAAAAGACACAAATAAGTACAAGTCACTTTTGGGTAAAAAATAAGCTTATTTATGCCCATAATCCTTCAATTAGAAACATCTACGGATGTATGTTCAGTTGCCATCTCTAAAGATGGTAAATTAGTCAACATAGCTGAATCGCAAGTACTAAACAGCCATAGTGAGGTCATCACCTTGTTGATACAGTCATGTCTAAAAGAAAGTGATCTATTAATAAGTCAAATAAATGCGATAGCCATAAGTGACGGACCTGGTTCGTACACATCGTTGCGAGTAGGTGCTGCCACTGCCAAAGGGCTTTGTTATGGTCTACATATACCTATGATAGCAATAGACAGTTTGCAGATCCTTGCAGCTGGCGTATCGCAAGAATACATAGCCGAAGAAGACGTCATAATCCCGATGATAGATGCCAGAAGGCTTGAAGTGTACACCGCAGTATTTGACAAGAGACTCGTTAAAATACTAGATACACAAGCGCATATACTATACGAAAACAGTCTACAAGAATTTACGCAAGCATCAAAAATTCACTTATGTGGTTCGGGAGCTATTAAATTTATAGAAAACTATCCTTCAAAAAAGCTCACATTACATCACATAAAGACTTCAGCAACTTACATGAGTAGTTTGGCCATGGAAAAGTACTTGATGAATGAATTTGTAGACATAGCTTACTACGTACCTAATTATTTTAAGGCCCCTAATATTACAAAATCAAATAAGAATTTATTCTAGTATATTGAACTTTTATTACTAGATAATAGTTACTTATATATATTACTATTTGTGATATTAAAAAAATTAAAAAATTATTTTCTGTTACGACACTCTTTGGTATGGTTATTGGATTATCCTATCTGAATTCCGTGAACTAACAAATCATTTCGCATGAGAAATAAGAAGAACGAAACAGTTACCCTGAAGAAGGGAGGAAAGGAGGTTCAGCTCGATTATGCTGACCTAAGAAAAGCGGTTCTCGTATTGAGAGCTGTTAATCATAAACTCCGCCAAAGAATCATCGATCTTTTAGAAGATGGTGAGACCATGACCGTCACTGATATTTATATCAAACTGAGATTGGAACAGTCAGTAGCGTCACAGCATTTAGCGATTCTAAGGAGAGCTGGTGTGGTGGCAACAGATAGACAAGGTAAATTTATCTATTACTCTCTAGATAAAGAGAGATTAGGTCAGATTTCTACTTTAGTGGAAGATTTGACTAGTTAAATTTTACTTTTAGTCAATCACATTTATTAAATGAACATCAACGATTTATGTAACAAAAATTTACCTACTTTTTTGATTTTGCGTCCTTTTTAAGCTTATTTTAAGTTTTTTTGGTATAAATTAGATATTTTTTTAATATTTGTTTGGTCAATAAAAAATATCTCATCATATTTGTGCCAAGGTCTTAAAAATAAAAAATAAGGAACACACATGAGAGGTACAAAAGTTACTTTCGATAAGGATAAGTTACATTATTCTTCGGAGTTGATGCGAGCTTTAGCTCACCCATTGAGATTAAAAATTTTGGAGTACATTGACGAGAATAAATCGATCAATGTAAACAAGATTTATAGTAGTCTTGATTTAGAACAAAGTATTACATCGCAGCATCTGAAAATTTTAAGAATGTCAGGCGTGGTGTCGGTTGAGGTAACCGGAAAATTCCATGTTTATAACATTAATTATGATGTTATAAACAAGGCAAGTTATGCTGTAAACAAATTCGTAAGTAAAGCAATTTAAACTTTACTTTACCAACAAAAGATAAAATAGCAGTCGTAATATTATTTTACGGCTGCTTTTTTAGTATGCCTATTTGAGATTTAAAATTGTCTTGGTTTATTCGAACTAGTTGATTAGACGAAAAATGTTTTGTGGCACTCAAGCTCCAAAATGTTACGCAAGTTCTAATATATTTTATCAATAGACATTTTGCTCCGCCTACGCCTTGAAAATAAACACTTACACCAAATGTAATTTATATTATCATTTTATTGATTTTAAATCGATTAAACTATAGAAACTTCAAAACTGTCAAGTTAAATTATATCATTCATACAAATTTATTCAATCACTTAATTTCAGTTCTGAGTCCACTTGGTATAACTGAATGCCTAACATACTTCATTTATTTTTGGCATATGGAGATTTATGGTTTTATAACAACTAGTAAAAAAAATGCAACTCCATTATAGATATAAGGAGTTGCATTTTTAAAATCAAAAAAAGATATAACCTTCTTGTTATTTCAATATGATAATTCTATCAGTATAAATACGATCACCGTTTTTAATCTCAAGAATATAAACGCCATTCACGATATTTGAAGGGAATACTAAAGTTGCATTTGTTGGTGTATTTTTCACCATTTGCAATCCACTATCAAATATTACTGAGTTGTCTAAGCTTAAAATCCTAATACTCATGTCTGACTCAAACGGTATTTCTGAGCTGATATTTACCCTCTCAGTTGCTGGATTTGGATAAGTAATAATTGGTCTCGCCATCATCACATGAATAGATAGACTTTCTGTATCTCTACAATCATTACAATCAATAACTGTTACACGGTAGAACGTCGAACTAGATGGTGTGACAGTGATACTTGGTGTTGTTTCACCAGTCGACCAAAGATATTTGATCGTATTTAAACTATCATCTTCTGAACAACTAGATTTACCAGTAATAATTGGTGTTAAAACCAATGTTTCGCCAAGATTAATCATTCTGTCAGGACCTAAGTCAGCCATTAGACAATTAACAACTACTTCATATTCTTCTACATTTGAACAACCATTGCAATCAGTAACTGTGACTGTGTAAGAAGTTGTTTCTGTAGGTTTTACAGTAATAGAAGGGCCAGTTTCCCCATTTGACCATTCATAAGATGCTATTTCACTAGTGGTCGCATTGCAGCATCCTCCTAATACCTTGATCTCATCAATATCCCATACAGACTCTATAGCGCCATTATTTACTGTGCAATAAGGTACAAGTTCGAATAGATATGTCGCTAAACCCAATGTAGCAAAATTAGGATTATCAGAAAAATCAAACTCAACCAATCCCCATGTTCTATTGGTATTAAGTTGGTCGTCATAGTAGATAACATCACCATTTTTCGAAACTCTCAAGACATATTTGGTAGCGAAATTATTTGGTCCTGAAGCACCATCTACCCATTGATAAACTTCTGGTGACTGTTCATAAAATTGCAAACCTGAAATCGTTCCACCCTGTGCAGGGTTTAACTCCACCTCAAATCTTAATGACTGACTAAAGTTCAATTTAGACGGATTACAAGTTTTTTGAGAACCAATACACATTGCTACACTTTCTGGACCTGGGGTACAAGAATGTTTGTTGCCATTTATTCTATGTACATTTCCCGCAGCTACAGATGTACAATTAGGATTAGTTATAATTGGTTTGAATTCTGAATAATCCATATGAGTACCTAAATTCATAAATGAAGCACATGCATCTAAAGCCCAATAAGCAATTACTTGTGGACTTTCAACTTCACATACACCAGGACATTCTACATTACTAAATGCCGTTGCCACTATGATCGAAGAATCACCTTTACAAATTTTGTCTATACCTGTTATGATTATGTCTGGTTTCTGACTAGTAGAAACGGTGATAGAAGCAGTATCTATACATCCAAAGATATTTGTAACAGTCACTGTATATGTTGTTGTTACTAAAGGAGATACAATTACCGTTTTAGTTGTGCTTCCATTGCTCCACAAGTAAGTAATACCACCATCTGCTGTTAATAAAGTAGAATCACCTTCGCAAATAACGCTATTGCCCGTAATTGTTGCTGTTGGTAATGGATTGACTATAACAGTAATGTTTGTCGAAGCACTACATCCATTTGCATCAGTTACTGTAACGATATATAAGGTGTTGACAATTGGATTGACATTTATAGCTGCCGTCGTACTACCGTTACTCCAGATATAACTTGTACCTCCATTTGCAATAAGCATGGTAGTTTCACCTAGACATATTTCTGTCTCTCCACTGATCGTTACTACTGGTAGTGGATTGACTGTCACTATGATGCTTGCACTTGATGTACAACCTGATCCGTCTGTTACTGTTACGCCATAGCTTGTCGTCGCAATTGGACTCACATTGATACTCGCTGTGGTTGCTCCTGTACTCCATACGTAGTTACTGCCACCACTTGCTGTCAAGGTTGTATTGTCTCCGATACATATTTCAGTATCTCCGCTGATGCTCGCTATTGGTAATGGATTGACGACCACTGTTACACTTGATGTTGATCTACAGCCATTGCCATCTGTTACTACTACATTGTATGTTGTCGTCACACTTGGGCTCACTTCTATGCTTGCTGTCGTAGATCCATTGCCCCAACTATAATTACTGCCACCACTCGCTGTCAAGGTCGTACTTTCGCCTAAACATATTTCTGTATCGCCACTGATCGTTACTACTGGTAGTGGATTGACGGTCACTGTCGTACTTGTACTTGCACTACAACCATTGACGTCTGTGACGGTCACGCTGTATGTTGTCGTTACCACTGGATTGACATCGATCCAGTATGTCGTCTCGCCATTACTCCATACATAACTTGCACCGCCTGATGCATATAATGTGGTCTCCTCGCCTACACATATTTCTGTATCACCTGTGATTGCAGCCACTGGTAGTGGATTGACAGTCACCGTGATGTTTGCACTTGATGTACAACCTGATCCGTCTGTTACTGTTACATCATAGCTTGTTGTCGCAATTGGACTCACATTGATACTCGCTGTGGTTGCTCCTGTACTCCATACATAGCTACTACCACCACTTGCTGTCAAGGTCGTATTATCTCCGATACATATTTCGTTGTCT
>DLGT01000122.1 GCA_002482845.1 Saprospiraceae bacterium UBA7687 | reverse complement strand
AACTCCTTTTTTGGATGAAAAACCAAATTATGAAAGAGATTACAAAACAAAAAAATACGTAATTACAAACAACTTTAAAAACGCAAAACAAAACACTGACGATGCTCACAAGGCACTTCTTCCAAGAATGTGGAGTAACGATCATGCTGTAAATTATATGACTTTTGGTGAACCTCTAGAATTCAGAATAAATCCTGAATATTCACATGAAGACGAGTTGGTTCAAATTGTAACCGATTTCAGAAAAGCTTATGCTACAGGTGAAGTAGAT
This sequence comes from Saprospiraceae bacterium UBA7687, assembly GCA_002482845.1. Lineage (GTDB taxonomy): Bacteria > Bacteroidota > Bacteroidia > Chitinophagales > Saprospiraceae > OLB9. The sequence goes on along the minus strand of DLGT01000122.1, from coordinate 2,782 downwards.
CTAAAAGGTTATGATAAATTCCTTAAAACCTATGGCGAATATCTAATCGTTGACAAACCAAGTTTTATTTCAAACATGAAATTCTTATTTCAATATCAATTTGGGTATATGTATATGCGTTATTTAGCATGGAATTTTGTAGGTAGACAAAACGATGAACAAGGAAAATATGATGATTTAAAAGGAAACTGGCTTACTGGTATTGACGTTATTGACGAAATTTTCATAGGGTCACAAAAAAACCTCCCCTCAGACATTGCAAACAATAAAGCTAGGAACATTTATTTTGGTATTCCATTTTTACTGGCTCTGATTGGTATTGTTTTTCATGCACAACGCGATATAAAAAGTTTTTATGTCCTATTAGTTTTATTTCTTTTTACAGGTTTAGCATTAAAAATATATTTAAATGAGAGACCTTTTGAACCAAGAGAAAGGGATTATGCATTAGTTGGTTCGTTTTATGTATTTGCCATGTGGATAGCATTTGGAATTTACGCAATTTTTGATTGGATCAAACAGTACCTAGCTCCTAAAATCGCGATACCAATTGTTTTAACAATTTGTTTGTTGGCTTCACCTATTCTAATGGCTAAAGAAAACTGGGACGATCATGATCGATCTGATAAATACACCGCTTTGGCAATGGCAAAGGCTTACTTAGATTCTTGTGAACCTAACGCCATCCTATTCACTATTGGTGACAATGACACTTTCCCTCTTTGGTATGCTCAAGAAATTGAAAGATATAGAACAGATGTTAGAATTGTAAATACCAGCTTATTCATGACTGATTGGTACATCGATCAAATGAAAATGAAAACACACAATTCAGAGCCTATTCCAAGCTCGTTTAACAGAGAACAATACAAAGGAAGTAGAAGAGACTATAGCTTGTATGTAGAACGTACCGAAGAACCTTTACTACTTGATGAAATGCTTAAATTCATTGCATTAGACGACGATAGAGCAAAAATAAAATTAGAAAGCGGAAATCAAGTAAATTATTTCCCTTCTAAAAAGGTTATTCTCCCTATTGACAAAAATACAATCATTAAACACAAAGTGGTGAGTCCTAAATATTATGATTCTATTGTTCCGCAAATTGAATTTACTATTAAAGACAAAGCTATTTACAAAAATCGTTTAATGATGTTAGATATTGTAAATCAAAACAACTGGAAAAGACCAATATATTTCACAGGAGGAAGTTTTGGTGAAGATGACTACATTTGGATGAAAGACTACCTTCAATTAGATGGTATGTGCTTTAAATTAGTCCCGGTAAAAACATCAGTAAAAGATCCAAATCCGATGGAAATGGGATACATCGATTCAGAGAAAATGTATGAAATCGTAATGAAATGGGATTGGGGAAATAGCGAAAGCCCATTCATTTATCATGACCCTGAAACGCGTAAAAATAGTATATCATATAGAACGAATTTAGCTCGTTTAGCTCAAACTTTAATTAATGAAGGTAAATTAGATAAAGCCGAAAAGGTAATTGATTTAGCCATGACAAAGATGCCGCTCGAATTCTTTGAATATTATTCACTATTAGAACCATTTGCTGCTGGATATTATGAAGTTAATCAAAAAGAAAAAGCTAGAAACTTACTTTCTAAGCTAATTAAAAAACAACAAGAAATGCTAACTTATTTTAATTCCTGGAAACCAAGTGATCAAAATTTTAGTGCAATGGACATTATGTTGGATATTGAGCAATACAGAAGTTACTTACAAGTTGCCAAAAACGCAAGTGATTCCGAATTTTATGATGCAGAAAAAGTAAAATTCAACAATTACAACAAAATGTTTGCTCGTTTTGGCAGAAGAATGGAATAATAAATAATAAAATGTCCCAATAGGAAGAGATTTCGGTTGGGACATTTTTTAAAACTAATTTTACTTAATGAACTTCGGTTGGGTAAAAACAAATAAATGGATTAAAAAGATTTTCAATGACCTGACTTGGGATATTCCAAATTCAGATAATAAAATCTATTTAACTTTTGATGATGGCCCAATTCCTAAAGTAACCGAATGGGTTTTAGATCTTTTAAAATCCGAAGAAATTAAAGCAACATTTTTTTGCATTGGCGATAACATCAAAAAATATCCTGAAATTTATAAAAGAATACTATCTGAAGGACATCAAATAGGAAATCACACTTTCAACCATTTAAACGGCTGGAAAACCGAGACAAATAATTACATCGATAATTTCAAGTTATGCGAAACTGAAAACTTAAAACTGAATACTGAACACTCGTTTTTATTTCGACCTCCATACGGAAAAATTAAACCCAGTCAATCAAAAGCAATTCGACAATTAGGCTACAAAATAATTATGTGGGATGTTTTGAGTTATGATTTTTATTCCTCTACTTCAAAAGAGAAATGCCTAGAAAATGTAATTTCATACACAGTACAAGGGAGCATAATAGTATTTCACGACAGCATTAAATCAGAACAAAATTTAAAGTTTGCTTTGCCTAAGGCAATACAAGTTTTAAAAGATAAGGGGTTTACTTTTGATGTAATTCCTTAGACTTGTTCTTGCACTAATGAAATTAAAGTGTTAGCATCAAGTTCGCCACTTTGTCTCCATACCATTTGGCCTTCTTTATAAATCATTAAAGTAGGCAAACCTTTAATACGAAGTGCTTCGGCTAACTCTTGATTTTTATCCACGTCAATTTTAATTACACGTGCTTTATCTCCCAAAGCAGCTGCTACATGACGGATTACTTCGTTCATAGCTACTGAAGGTTCATTC
>DLGT01000007.1 GCA_002482845.1 Saprospiraceae bacterium UBA7687 | reverse complement strand
TTCATATGGAAAAAAGGTCAAGACATCTCAAGGCGAGATTGAAGTTCAGATTCCCAGAGATCGAAACAGTGAATTTGATCCATTGGTACTTCCTAAAGGCCAAACCACAACGGCCAAAGTAGAATCTGTCATAACATCCCTTTATGCCAAAGGTATGAGTACTCAGGATGTAGCAGATCAGATCGAACAGATATACGGTTTTAACGTCTCTAAAGCTTTTATTTCGGATGTCACCAATAAGATGATACCAAGTATACAAGAGTGGCAAAATAGGCCTTTGGAGCCCATTTATTACATCGCCTGGATGGATTGTATTTGTTTCAAAATCCGTCAAGATAATAAGGTAATCAACAAGAGTATCTATTTAGTCATTGGACTGAAACCTGATGGATTTAAAGAGATCTTAGGCATTTGGATAGCCGAGACGGAGTCCGCATCTTTTTGGCTCTCCGTACTCTCTGAATTAAAAGATCGTGGCGTAAAATCAATCTTAATAGCTTGTACGGACAACCTTACTGGCTTTACCACTGCCATTCAAGCTTCCTTCCCAAACACAGTCACTCAACTCTGTATTGTCCACCAAATACGTAACTCAGTAAAGTTTGTTCCATGGAAAGATAGAAGAATATTCATTGCAGATATGAAGGAAGTCTATGGGGCTATTAATCTACAGAGTGCCTTGGTCGCTTTTGAAAAATTTAAAACAAAATGGAACAGCAAATACAGTTATGCTATTAAAAGCTGGGAAAAAAATTGGGATAATCTTATCCCTTTATTCAATTACCCGCCTGAATTAAGAAAAATAATGTACACCACCAATACTATCGAAGGTGTAAATCGTGCAATCAGAAAATTCACCAAAACAAAGACCATTTTTCCAAATGACCAAGCTGCTTTAAAGTCTGTTTTCATGGCTATTGACCAAATTCAATCAAAATGGACAAAGCCGATTCGTGACTTTGGCATAATTCATAATCAAATTCTTATTATCTTTGATCAATTTTTAGAAAATGCCTAATTTTTCTTCTCTCGAGTTTACACATTATTTTTTACACTCTCACCAAAAAAAATGGTTAAAAGATTGATTTTGACTTGCTCAACATGAATACATACTATATCAATATCAGTGTATACTATTTCGATATTGATATTGTAAAAATCCATATTAATGGTGAATAAATCAACATCAATGTGGACTAAATCGATGTTGATATTTTCTATATCGATATTGATGTAGAAAATATCGATATCGATGTAGACTCTTTTAATATTGATGTAGACTCTTTTAATATCGATATTCACTATTTCAAAATTAATACTTACTAAATCAACATCGATGTTTACTATAAGGATATTAATTAAGGGTTTTATATGCCTTTAGAAGCTTATTGACTACTAAATGAAGCTTTTGAGGTGCATAAAAAGCTTATAAAGTACTTCATTAAAGAGATCATAGTATACGATGAAAGATAATGAGTACATAAAAAGATTATAGTAGCTATCAAAAAGATTTACTGACACTTGTAGAAGCTTAAAGGGTGACACTCGAAGCCTATCGACTACATCAAAAAGCTTAACGAAGACTCGAAGAAGCTTATCTGCTATGCCATAAAGCTTAAAGACTATATCATAAAGCATTTAGGCACCATTGTAAAGCTTATAAGTTAACTAATAAAGCATTTTAATGATCTCCAAAAGGATAAAGCATATAACAAAAAGCTTAACGAGCGATTAAATAATGCTTCATGACAAGTAATAAATGATTAAGTACTTTCGATGAAGAGCTAACGAGACTTGCTGAAGGGTTTTAGACAAGCATGTAAGGATTAAGGACCATCAATTAAAGATCATTAGGATTTCACAAAGAACTAATGGTGAGTTCAAGTATTCTTGTGAGTGTGTAGATATAAGGAGTTTAGACACTTATAAGCACTACCCATTAACCAATTGGTCAGCTAACCGATCGATGACCATCTTGCTGATGCGCCTTCTGTATTCTGTCTCGTATTGGTAATATTGGCCTATTTCTTCTACCGTCAACAAGCCCAAAACCATACCTATGAGCACATTCCTTAAGCCAAGATCTTTCTGGATGACATTGGTGACATATGTTATCCTACCGTTGAGATTCATTTTGGAAAAGTCTACGTCTCGTTTCTTCAAATTGGAGATAAATAAGGTGGTTAAGACTTCGTTCTGAAATTTTAAGATCGGTCTTAATACTTCATTCTGAAATAATTCTATCTCTGATATTTCAGCACCATTGACGACATTTGGCAACTCTGGCCGCAAAGACTTTATAACTATGGATCTATTCATGACGACTCGAACAATGAATGACTGATTTCGTTCACAGAGACAGCTAAATTATGATTTAAAATTCTAAGGCTTTTGATAAATAATCAAATTTTACTTTGCTAGATTAAATACTATCTCAAAATCTATTTAATTCAAACCTTTAATTCTTGTTTATTAGTCATTTTTACCATTGATTACACCTTACTTAATTTAGGAAATGTCTACTCTATCATAAATCTTGTTACTATCGAAACAAATTACTAACTTCTTGCGTTAATACATCAAAAGTTGATAAGTAGTTTTGCAGATAGAGAAACAGAAAAGATTTGGGAAGGCGAAAAATCAAAAATTCTGCCATCTGAAATCCAACAAGTAGCTCGTAGAAAGCTCAGAATGATTAATAATGCCGAAAATATAAATGACCTAAGAATTCCTCCAGCGAACCACTTAAAAAAGCTTAAGGGTGAACTTTCGAATTTTTATAGTATTCGAATCAATGATCAGAGGAGGATCATATTTAACTGGCAAAGTAACCACGCTGAAAACGTTCAAATAATAGATTATCATGAATAAATTAAAGAATATACATCCAGGTGAAATTCTTGAAGAAGAATTTCTTAAACCAATGGGAATTACAGCCTATAAATTATCTCAAGCAATAGGTGTCCCGCAAACGAGAACAAGTCAAATCCTGAAAGGACGAAGAAGGATAACAGCTGATACTGCCTTGCGATTATCAAAATTCTTTGGCACATCATCCAAATTTTGGCTCGGCCTTCAAAACGATTTTGATATTGAAGCAGAAATGGCAAACATAAAAAAAGAATTGGAACTGATTGAAACTTTAAATTAATAAAAACACATTATCTCAAGTTCTTGTAAAAGATGAGGGTTAATCATTGGAACAATCTCGATGCACAGTAATTACAAGAGTCTAAAATAAAAATATAGTTCGATAACAAGACCTTTGCACACAACTAAGCTTAATGTAAAGGTTACATTTTAACTTAGAAGAAAGTTTCTATTGCCTTTTCATCCAATCCACCATCGCCATATAAACACCATTTGTCCAACCGAATCCATCCTGGACGGGATACTCACCACCACCACTTTCTAGATTTGTATTGACAACATTATACTTCTCCATGAGTTTACCTGTATTTTGAAAGGTTGACTCGATAAGTTTTGTCCATCTGTTTGATATCTCTGAAACAAGGACATCATCCCCATAATTTAAAGCAGCTCTGAAAGCCATCCACTGTAATGGTGCCCAACCATTAGGCGCATCCCATTGTTGACCGCTCTCAATAGTTGTTGTGAGAATACCACCATCTTTAAGTAAGTGTTCCTTCAAATAACTTAGACATCGTTTGCCTTGTGCATCATCCGATATTCCGAAAGCTAAAGGAAATATACCCGCTGCTGTGATAGCATTTGTATTGATTCCTTTAATAAATTGATAATCAATATAATATCCATCTTCTTCGTTCCAGAAATATTTTTGAATCAATGCCTTTCTACCTTCTGCCTTTTCTTCAAAACTGACTGAAATTTCTAGTTGACCACTATGTGCATATGCCTTAGACAAAACCAATTCTAAGTTGTACAACAAACAATTTAAATCTACGGGTAAAATGGATGAAGTCTTTATCGTATCTAGTTCTAAAGGTCTTTCACACCATCTGCTGCTGAAATCCCATCCTGACTCACAAGCTCCTCTTAAATCACTGTACAACGCTTCTTTTTCTCTTTCACATTGACTTGACAAATGCACATCATCTCGATACATTTCTGACCTCGGCGTTGCGAGTTGATCCCAATATCTATTTAAATATTGGTTTTCGCCAACTTGCACCACATGATTTTTAGCCATGTTGATTTCGCTCGTTTCTTCACTTCCATCCATCCAAAAATCATATTCTTTTTGGAGTACATTTAGATATTTTGCGTAGACATCATTTCCTTTTATCTCTACTAATAACGCTACCATCATTGCAAAAAAAGGTGGCTGTGACCTACTAAGAAAATACGACCGATTGCCATTAGGTATAAAGCCAATCTCAGAAATCAAATAGGCAAAATTGTCAATCATGCTTTCTATCAAATCGTCTTTGCCTGCAACTCGCAATCCTAACATGGTAAAATAACTGTCCCAATAATAGATTTCGTTAAATCTACCACCCGGCACGACATACTTATACGGTAGTGAGATCAGAGAGCTTCCTGCGATGTGAACATCAGCATTTCGAGTCAGAAAAGGCCACAAAGTATCAATATGTTCTTCTATAGAATGGGACTTATTAGTGACAAAATCCGAAGAGTGAGCGACTCCAAATGTGAAGTGTTCTTTTAGAAAATCCAATAAATCAAAACCAAGTGAATCCTTCCTACTTTCATAATTAAGATTAATTTCATGTGGCGTAAAAAGGGGTATTGCATCGGCAAGGATTTTGCCATCAGCAAGGACGCTTGCCATAGCTGCATCCTTAAATAAACTTGGATATGTCTCTTCAGGTAATGTCAGATATATCATTATTGCAAAGTATTGTGGCTACAATGATACAAATAAGAAATCAAATTACTATGTTTGTCACACAATCAAAATTTTTATCATCATGAAGCTCGGCATCAAACTCTCATTATACATTAACTATTTTGTGTTTGCCATCCTACTTAATAGCGTGGGTATCGTCATTCTAAAATCACAAAAAGTGTATGGTGTGGACGAAGTGCAAGCAAGTATTTTGGAATTATTCAAAGATATGCCCATAGCGATAGTATCCTTTTTGATTGCTTCTTTTCTGCCACGTATTGGTTATAAAAATGCGATGTTGGCTGCATTGGCCATTGTGACAATTGCTTGTTTGGGTATGTATTGGGGCAATTCTTTTTGGTCTGCCAAGATGTTATTTGCTTCCGTAGGTGTGTCATTCGCATTGATCAAAGTATCTGTGTATGCTACCATTGGTTTGGTTACGAATGGAGAGAAAGAACATAATAGTCTGATGAGTTCGATAGAAGGTGTTTTTATGTTTGGGATTGCCTTAGCTTATTTTCTTTTCCCCGCTTTTAATAACGAAAGTGATCCAAATAGTTGGTTGAATGTATATCTTTTATTGGCTGTTTTATGTGCTGTCTCGTTCATTATTTTGTTTATTTCACCATTCGATGCCCAGACTGAAATTCCTGGTGCCAACCTGAAGGACGATGTACTTCAAATGCTACATCTTGTTGTAAAAACTTTAGTAATTGTATTTGTCATTTCTGCTTTTTTATTTGTGATGATCGAACAAGGTATCATGACTTGGTTACCTACTTTTAATGAAAGAGTGCTGAAACTACCTGAAAACATCAGTATTATGATGGCAAGCATTCTCGCACTTTCTCTCGGGATAGGTAGAATCCTAGCTGGTGTTTTGACTCAAAAATTCTCATGGATTCAAGTGCTTTCTGTTTGTCTTATTGCTGCTATGGCCATGGTGGTCTTTGTGCTTCCTGCTGCAGTTAATGCGGAGATTGGCGTCATAAATAGTCTTTTTGATATTCCATTGATAGGGTTTGCATTTCCGATTGTGGGACTTTTTATAGCACCTATCTATCCACTGATAAACTCTGTGGTCTTAAGCTCATTACCCAAAAAACTTCATAGTCCGATGACAGGACTGATCGTAATATTCTCAGCGCTTGGTGGTACTATTGGCTCTAGAATCATTGGTTGGCTCTTTAAAAACATGGGTGCTGACAAAGCATTTTATTATACTTTGATACCAATGGCACTCCTTTTTGTTGCGCTCTTCATACTAAGAAATCTGACCAATAAAGAAGGTCAAAAGAGTCATAGTTGAGCCTGCTCCGAAAAG
>DLGT01000037.1:20886-28163 GCA_002482845.1 Saprospiraceae bacterium UBA7687 | reverse complement strand
TATATTTCTCCATGACCTAAGCGTAGTCAGGATCATTTCTATTTCTAATTTTGTAGCCGCATCATTATTTTCTGTAATATTTTCAAATAAAAAAGGCAACTCATCCAATATTAAAACAATATGTTCCTTTTGTTCCTTAAAAAAAGTTCCTAATTCTTCTTTAAGTGGATTGGCGTAAGTAATTGCATCATTCCTAAGTTTTACCGAACCTAAATCTAAAATATTCACCTCTTCCACATGGTCGGTTATGACATCAATTACTTTTGTTGGCACTCTTTTAGTATCCAAAAGAAATTTCCTCATCTTACTTCGCCAAGTATGAGGAAGAGATAAATAAATGTTTTTATAAAGATCATGAATGCTTACATAGGTTTGACAATCTAGATTTATAACTATTGTTTCAGGATTTTCAATTTCAATAAGTCTAACGACTTCCTTTAGTGCTGAACTTTTGCCAGTACGTCTTAATCCAAGAAGTAAAAAACTATTCTTTGATACAAGAATACCTTTAAGATGTGTGATAAAGTCATTTCTGCCATGAAAGTCTTCACCTGATACTGCCTGATTACCAAAAATATTGTCCATACTATGCTCTTTTTAATTATGTACAGTTATAAATATACGCAAAGATACATAGTTGAAATGTAATTATGCTAAAATGCGTATATTTATTTTTATACATAATTGCATATGTGGATATATTAGTCTATATATTAATTATTTACGTTGAAATATATTTCACTTACCAATACAAAGCTTACTAAAAATCGACTCCAACAAATCTTTATCCATACTTTTAACATTCCAAATTTAATCAAAACGTCAAACGTCGAAGTCTCCAGACTTCGAAGCTTTATGATTCGGTCTCTTACCTAAATATCATTCAAAAGGAGCCAATGAACGTTCAAAAAGAGCCAAAGGACGTTCGATGTAAGCTTTTTATTGTTCGATCCCTTGTTTTGGCATGTGTTGTGCATGAAGCAAATATTATTTATTTAATATTGCTAAAGATTATTTAAGTACAAAAAAGAGTTTTGGATAATGACATTTTAGAAAGACCTATAAGTCTCGAAGTTTATGTGTTTAATTATTAATAGCTAGAAAGTACTTAAAGCACAAATTATAAACTAGTTAAGGCAGGGTGGGTAGTAAATGCACAAGTTACAAACTTGCGTCAACAAGGGGTAAGGTCATTGTCCATGATTGGCGCCCCAAATCTCATCTTTTTCCACTTTTTATTATTATTAGTGGTTAGAGATTACTTAAGGCACAAGTTGCAAACTTGCGCCTTAAGGGGTCAATGATTTGCGACTCAGATCTCATCTTTTTACACTTTTTATTATTATTATTATTATTGGTTGGAGATTACTTAAGGCATAAGTTACAAACTTGCACCAACAGAGGTCAATGATTGGAAGCCCAAATCTCTTCTTTTTCCACTTTTTATTATTATTAGTGGTTAGAGATTACTTAAGGCACAAGTTGCAAACTTGCGCCAGCAAGGGGACATCAAAATGATCAAATAAAAGTATCGCATAAGCTGAGTTTTAAGTATTGAATTCCATTCTTTCCTACCTTCCCTGATTTTGGTGTAAAAATATTATTTTCTTTTAAAGTTTATTAAAAATCAGTGGCCTACCTGAATCTGGGTAAAAAAGATAAGTTCCTGATGGGAGGTTACTTATATCTATGCGGCGATCAACAGTCAAAACACCTTGGCCTATAATGGTACCCAAAACGCTTTTTATTAAATAGCTGCCACTTGTTGCATTTTGGATGTGAAGTATGTCCGATGCAGGATTTGGGGAAATAGTCACATCATCAGACTTCATCATTATAGAAACTATCTTTGAATATTCAAACCTGCCATCAAAATCCACTTGTCGAAGGCGATAATAATTCATACCCCCAATAGGATTGGTATCAACAAACGAATAATGTTTTTCTGAAGTAGTGCTCCCATGTCCTTCTACCCATCCTATTTTTTGGAAGTCGATTCCATCAGAAGACCGTTCGATATCGAAGCCTGCATTGTTGATTTCGGATGCGGTGGTGAAGGTTAGGATGCTTTGCTTAGTTTCTGATAATGCATTTAAGGAAGTTAAATTAACAGGGAGGGATACATCTCCTGCCACAGTAATTTGACCAATCCTGGCCTGGACACCTGAAGAATTATTATAAAACACTATACGAAATGTAATAGGTTCATTGGTAACTACATTTGGTGCAGGAATTGAACCTGAAGAAGAACTCGTACAAATATTTGTTCCTAAACTAGTTGAATTATATGAAGAAACAAACATAAAAGTACTTTGAGATTGTTTTTTATAGTAATATGCTTCTGATAATAATGGAGTACCAACAAGGTTTGAGCCTGTAGTGAGTACCGATACTGTACTGATATTAATAGAGAATCCTGGGTTAGGTGTAATTGTAAATTCAAAATAATCGCCATTATTTAGGGCGTTAGAATTAGTAGTTTGATTAAAACCATCACATACCAAATAGTTGTTACATGTGATTTGGCTTATACCATTTCCAAATGATATATTAGATGCCATAATGTTTGGGGCCACTATGTCAGGGCTTATACTACCAGCAGGAAATCTAACTAAGGTCTGTGAAAGAAGTTGGAATTTGCATAAAAGAATAATTGTTAATAAAATTGACTCTATTTGTTTCATTTTTGAATTGATTGAAATGGTTTTAAAAAAGCAGGGTCAGTATTCCCAACCCTGCCGAATCATTGATATGTTTATTCAATCTTTATTACTTTTCTATGAGACGTATTATAATCTAAGTCTGTAAGCTGACATATCAAGATGCATACAAAGTTGTCTGAAAACTCAAAATGGAGTTACATGATTAATAATACCTTATTTCTATAAAGTGAAAAATTATACAGGTTTTGACAAACAGCAAATTGTTAATTTCAGTGTTGCACTTTCTACAGATGTGTCATCTTGCACTATAAAACTAAGTTTTTGTGCTGTATTTAGCCATGATAACTGAGCCACTGTGTTAAGTACCACTGTTTTTGAAATTGAATAACCTGCACTAAAAGGACTGCCTGATGGATAAATCTTTTCACTTATAATAGTTGTCCCTCCATTTTTAACTATAGTAACTGTGTCATTTCCTGCATCTGGACTAGTAGTTGGATTACTTCCTGGCCTTAATGCTTTTACCTTCAAAATCAATTCTGCTTTTAAAACTTGACAACACTTTAATTCAGGTTTCCAATTAAATGTATGCATAAAAAATGCATTTGCTTGATTAGAACCAAAATTGCCGTGATGAGACGTACTTAATTGCTGTGTGCTAAACTCATTTGTCTCGAAGTACACATTAGATTCTGATAATGAAACTAATGATGGATTTGGACACAAAATTTTTGGTACCGATGTTGGTTTTTCTGCTAATTCCGTTGATACTTTTGCCATGATATTATTTATTAAAAAAAATCGCCTACTCTTTCCAGTTTTCGGCATCCCTGTCCTACTCTTTTATTGATTTTCGGATTACTCATTAAAATAATTAAGTTAACTCGTTATTTATTCCCACAAAGATCAATTATCAACACCTGGCCCACAACACATTTTTTTCTATTTTTCCTAATGAGCCGAATCAAATATTAAAAATAAGTAGGTTTGTACATCACTCATAATGATTTAATTATACTACATTTGCCTGAAATAATTTCCTAATAAATTTTAATTATTTTATACAGCACTTTTTATCATGGCAGCACCAAAGTTTGTTCAGTTATTGACTTCTTTTGATAAAGATGAGTGGCCTTCGTTCAAAAAATATGTACTAAGCCAATATACAGAAAATTCGGATACTTATAGGATTTTTAAGTGGCTACAAGATAGAAAAAATGAGCTGAGTAATATAGACGATGTTTATATCTTGGCATCAAAACAATTCAAAGGGATGGCTTCTAAGGTGTTTTTGAATCACCTTTCTTTATTATATCAACTCGCTGAAAGATGGATGGTCAATGAACAATTGAGTCATGAAAATACAACTTTTAAATTGTTGCTACACAGGAACCTGCAAAGAAGAGGCATGTATCATATTGCTGACCAATTGTCCAATCAACTACAAAAAGATTTGACAAACAATAAGGAGTTATCGGCACTTTGGACGAAGAAGGAAATATTGCATCAGGAGTTTTATAGTTATAATCCGATCAAATACGAAAAAGGTGCATTAGCCTTATCTCAATTGATGGATGCCACTTTTGAATACATACAGCATATGCTAAGTGTATATCAAGTAGAACTGGTCAATTTTGGTAAAATACAGAAACATGATTTTCAGCTAGAAGAAGAAAAATCTGTAAAAATTCTACTCCTATTGCAAGTGTCAGGAGAATGTTCATTTTTTGGTAAAATGTATGAACTTATAAAGTTTGACAAAACAGAATGGTTGGAATCTTTAAAATATGATCTAGTCGGAGGAAAATGGCCAAAAGGTAGTCTCGAAGAAGTCATTTCCACGGTTTATTTGATCAGGAAAACATCCGATTTGTATGAAAGAGGAAGTCAGTTGCCAACAGTACAAATCATCAGTGAACTCTTTGCTTTTGCTTTAAAACAAGGTATCTATGCAGAACATGGAAAACTTTCACCTGTGACATTTAGGAATATTGTTGGACAGTTGAGCCGATATCAAAGTTTTGAATTTGTTAGAAATTTTATCAATGAATGGTACACCCAAATAGCATCCAATTTTGCTGAAAGTACAAGAGATGTAAGCCACGCGATAAACTGTCTTAAAAATGAAAAATATGAAGAAATATATTACTTCACCAGAATGAAACAATTTGCCGACGATACAGAAAAAGGAATGGCTCTTTCATTACATCTGATCGCTTGTTTTATGGATAGGAAAATAGATTATGATTTGTATGCTACTACCTTGCATAACTTTGTTTCATACCTAAATCGACATAAAACCACATTTTCTACAAAGTTTTATAAGGGCCTTTTAAATACTGTAAAAATAATAAAAAAAATTGACCATGGTTATGAGGTAGATTTGAGCCTGTATGACACGATTTTCTATCGTGAATGGTGTGAAAAGATGGTTAAAAAAAAGGGGTAAACAATTGTTCCCCCTTTTGCTAAAAAATTAAGCGGCTTAGAGTATGTTTAAATTTTTATTGCCTTATAATCAATGTCTTATGAACCTGATTTCAAAATAATCTCATCGTTTAGTGCACTAAACTCTTTAATTCTTTTATCTTCAGAACCATAACCTATTAATTAGTAACTAAGAAAATTTTTAAACATACTCTTAAATTGTTTTAAATTCCATCTTGTTCTTCTGCAATAAACCCATTAGGATATAAAAAAATATTGCCCGATTGTACAGACATTTTTATGGTTGTGGCAGAAAAAGGCGTTGCAATACACACATTTTTATTGGTGTATAGTAAGTTAGGTAGTAATGTCTCCAATCTGAGATTAGAATCAGGCTCTTCTAGTTTTATATTTTTGCAAATAAAAATACTTGAATCCTTTTCTGAAAAATGAAGTTTAATGGTCAATGAACTATCTGTCAGAGCTGTACCATTAGCTTTGACGACATATTGTTGGAAAGTACTTCCATTTTGTAAGAGCAGTGTAGCCTTTACAGTTTTAGAAGACCTATTTTGAACCCGATGTTGGATTTCTGGAACTACATTGATGTCATTGTGACATGATGAAAATAATAGGCATAGCAAAGCCAAATGAAACATGGTTTTCATAAAAATAAATTTAAAAATGTTAAAAAATTAAATTACTTGTGTATGATCCGTGGCCTTTGGATGCATCATGACGGGTACGGGCCTAAGGTGCGCACTTAGGGCTTTATCTTTGATATATAATGTTTAATACTACTTTGCGTCTTTAAATAAATTGACTGCTTCGACTCTATTATTAACGCTCAACTTTTTATAAATGGTCGAAATTTGAACTTTTACACTGCCTTCATTTATATGGAGAATATCTGCAATCTCTTTATTCAACAATCCATCTGCGATATATTTCAAAATGTCTACCTGATGATCAGTCAGGCATTCTATTTTTTTTGAATTAACATTTTGATGGAAACTTTGGATGACTTTTTTAGCAATTTCAGGACTCATTGCACCACCACCGTTTATTACTTCTTTGATAGCCCCAATGATTTCTGACAGCGAGTCATCTTTTAAGATGTAGCCTGAAGCTCCACACTTTAATGCTTCAAAAAGATAAGCGTCTGTATCAAAAACAGTAAACATGATAAACTTGGTTTCAGGCACTTTAACCAAAAGTCTTTTCATACATTCTACACCTGACATATCAGGTAGACCTATATCACAAATCACAAGATCAGGTTTACAAGAAGGAATGCCTAAAAGTGCATCAGTTGCATTGATGTAATGAATATCACATAAATAGTCTGTCTGTTTATTAATATAATCCTTAAGACCCAACCCTATTTCTAGTTGATCTTCTATAATGCTGATGATGATATTATTCCTTGTTTTCATAAGGCAAAGATACAGCATATGGAAATAGTATAAACTATAACTTTAGTCATAGTATTCAATTGTCTAGGTGGATTTTATAGGGTAAAGTATATTTATACACCATCCTGTCGATAGGTTTTGGAAATCAATTGTAGCCCCAATATCGAGTGCTCTTCGACGCATAGATGTTAAACCATATTTGCCTGTATGATCCTGTTTTGTTTCAAGGTAAGTAGTTTTTTGACCATTATCTTTGATTGTAATTTGAAGTTGATTTTGACTACTATCGATCATAATCCAAATAGTGGAAGCATCGGTGTGCTTGATTACATTATGGATTGCTTCTTTGACGATCATCAAAAAATTTCTTCTGACGAAGCCAGCTATCTCCAAATCTGTATCCATGTCTGAAATATCCATGATTAATTGTATCCCCGTCAATTTTAGTTGGGTGTTGGCACTCATCCTTATTTTAGCTATTAAATCATGTAAGGTATCATTTTCCATATCCAAAGACCAAAGCATATCTCTCATATTACCAAGTAGGGATGACGAAAGTTGCTGTATGTCGCTCTGTGCATCATCTTTTTCGGCGATTAAAGAAGATATAAATTTGATTTTACTCAAGCCACTCCCTATCTCATCGTGTAGGTCTCTGGCGAGTCTTTCTCTCTGTTCTTGTAGTGCTTTTAGTTTATCCAATTCTATTTGTTTTTTATGCAAAATTTTATCGACCTTTCTCTTTTGGAAATAATAGCCTAGTGCAAAAAGC
>DLGT01000037.1:0-20836 GCA_002482845.1 Saprospiraceae bacterium UBA7687 | reverse complement strand
ATAGCCTAGTGCAAAAATGATTAAGGCCATAGAAAGTATAAACCATGGCCTTTGATAGATTGGTTGCTGAATCGTAAATTTTGTTTTGGTTATGTCGGAGGCAAGATGGTTTGTTCCTATGGCCTTTAATTCTATAGAATAACTGCCAGGCTGTAAAGTTGAAAAGTTAATGGTAGATGTAGAAGTTTTAGTCCAAGTTGTATCTATACTAGGAATCCTATACAAAAAAGTGAATAAACTATCTGAATATTGTTCACTAAAAATGGATTGAATTTGAAAGAATTTGTAGTCGTGTGGTATGGTGTAATGTTGATTGTGTGTTAAATTTTTATTATCTAAAATAAAGTTTTGTTTTTTCATTATTGGCTTGGATACAAATAATTTATAACATTTTGAGTTGATTGATGTAAACTTATTTTCATTATTGACCATAATTTTTTGATCAAAATAAATAGGAGCATATCTGGAAATGATGTTAAATTGTTCAAGGAGAATTTTGTTGTACAATTTAGTTCGAAGGTCAATGTGATACAAACCTTCTGAAGAAGTCACCCATATATTGCCTAAATCATCCATGGCGGATCCGAAAAAATCTATACCAATATGGTAAGGATTAGGCATCATTTTTTCCACATTAAGTTTATCAAGTTTATAAACTCCATTATTAGATGAAAGTATAACGTTTTTTTCATTTTGAAGGATGTGATTTACAAAACCAATAGCACTTATTGTAGATTGGTTTGCAGTATTGACCAGAATACCTTGATTGTTTATCGCATATATTAAGCCATAAAATTCAAAAATATGGATATAGTCTCTATTTTTATATATTTCCTGAATCTTTGAATTTTCAAATAGAAAAGAACCAGTTGAACTTGTTATGTAAAACCCATTAGAGCTAGAATTAATAAAATATATATTAGAAAAATTAGACGCAAATTTTAGTTTTAATGAATGTTTGTCATAAATGTATAAATTGTAAAGTGAAAAAACTGCTAGTTCATCATTATTTTCTTTAATTCGCCATTTCTCGAATGAGTTAAGTAAATAAGGACAGAATTGTTTTTTTGATGTCTCATTGTTTGCATCAAGTTTAGTTAGATAACCATCTTTAAGAGCAAATATATGATTTTGGTCTACGCATATATTGTCATGTGAAGCGATTTGCTGATCAAAAGGAACTGATTCTATTTGGTTTTTTATATTTAGCGCAATGGGTGGTTTTCCTTCAAAGGATAGGATCAAATAATCATTTGTAATATGCATGTTATTTAAGGTAAATCCCTTGTACAGCTTGTTCAACCACTTTAGAATGTCAATATCTATAGGCTTTTCAGTTTTTAAATCAATTGCAATAATGCCATCATTCTTTGATGATACAAATAGAATGTCATTGAATAGTGATAGGTTAATAATTTCTGATTTATTATTTAAAATGCTTTTTGTCTTTCGTTTAATGACATTCATTTTTAAGATACTATTCTTTCTAGCTAAATATAGATTTTGTTTGGAAAATACAATATCACTAAATTTTGAATTTATAGTCAATAGTTTTTCTTTAGACCAATTACCATTTTTATTGCTGTAAATTTCAATTCCTGGACCGTTTTCCCAAGGTACGCCATAGAGATTGTCATGTGTTTCATTTGCAACTAGTCTAATACTTTTGTTGTCTTTGGCAATATATTCTATGATCCTATCTAGTTTGTAATTGTATTTTACTAAATCATTCTCTAAAGTCATCCATACACTAGATGTTGAAGTGTCAATTTGTATTATTTGATAGCCATATTTATATAAAACTCCTTGGTCATTTGTAATTTGGCATGAGTGGAATATGCCGAATCTTTCATCAAAAATATTTAGATATTCATAGGAAGTAGTAATTAGTATTGAGTCTTTTGCAGCTTCATACATATGGCTTTGGACATAACTCCCTAATAGTCCTGTACTTTTAGCATCTGCAAAAGTATAATGGCTAGATTTATTTCCATTTTTATATGTCCAACCGATAGCACTACTGCTCACCCAATAATTAGCTGGATTTTTAAATTGATAGAAAGTGTTATATTGATAGTTAAGAGATGCAAGTTGTGTTTGACTTGATAAATTTATAGTCAAAACTATATTAACTAAAATAACTAAAATATGAGATATTAGACTATATTTATTTTTGGCCTGGTCCACCTATGCTAGTCGATTGGTGAAATCTGTGTAAGCCAAACTCTGGTCTCCAAAGTGGAGGACAAGGAGCTCCTACTACTATTAATGGAATAGTGTCACCTTGTAACGAACTTGTAGAAGATTGAGTAGATGTTATTGAAGTTATTTTATTTTTGGAACCTGATATATTTTTATTTTTTGAATTTGGAATAATAGTACTTTGTATAATTGGTGTTGTAAATTGACTGTTGGGTTTACCTTCAACTTTTAAAGTAAAGTAGATGTCTAATGGATCGGTGATAAGTGAGCTATCAGTTATTTGAACAGTTTGCTGAAATGTAGGATCTTCTGTTGCAGGTGGAACATTACTTGAATAAGCGGACTTCCCAACTATAATATAGGCACCAGAAAAAATAATTTCAGAACTAAAGCTAAATAATGTTGCCAAGTCAATTTTTGAAAAGTATGTTTTTCCTAAGTAGTATATAAAATTATTAATGTTAACGACATCTAACATTCCGTCAATATTTACTTCGTTGAATATAGCATTTCCTTCAATTAATATCAAATTAGAAGTAAGCTGCGAGCCAGGAATTTCAACTTCAGATATGTCGGTGCCATTTTTCACAACTCTGAAAAATTTAAGAAATAAATTCTCATTATCTGTATCCCACAGTATTTTTGCATTTATTCCAAGGACATTTGCCCCTAAACCTAGATGCGATACTAATTCACTTTTTTTAAACTTAAATCCTAAATAACCATTAGCAATTTTCATCATTACTTGATTAGCTTGAATTGTTACAGGTGTTGACTTTGACATGATTTATTAATTTACAGGTGCTAAAAAATATGGTTTATTTTCCTTCATAACTAAAGGATCGAATTTAAAGGTGGAAAAATAAATCTAGTTATCCAATTAATTTAACTAAAATTTTGACTTTTTCCTAAAGAAAAATAAAATAATTGGTTCTAAAATAATTTGCAAGATATTTATATTCAATTACTTATTTTGAATTATTTTTAATTTTATTCCTAAATATGTTCAAATAAATGGTTGGACTGCTCCCCTAAATATTAGACTATTTTTTAATTATAAAAGTTATTCTTTGATCTAGGTTTTCAACAATTTCAACACTCTGAGAAATTCCCTTTACATAGGAATTTTTGAGCATTGAAATATTGAAAACATATTTGAACAATCGTCTGTCGATACATATGTGCGGCTAATAATCATGTTACTTTATTTCTGACCAAAGGTAATACATCTAAAGTTGACGTTTCCGCTTTTATTTCCGTCCCTTTACTCAACAGATATTTATACGGACTCAGGTAATCAATTCCTGAATGTATGCGTTAATAATTGTAAAACTTTACAAACCTGTTAAATTTTTGACCAGCATCTGATAAATTTTCAAATTCAAATCTGTTGCATATAACTCTATCTATGATGCTTTGGTTTGACTCTATATATGCATTTTGCTCAAGAGTGTAATAAGTGTTTTTGGTCTAAGTAAAATATGGAGATTAAATTAGTTTTATCTAAGCCAAATAGTTTAAATGTACTGCAATGAAGTACAAGCGTTTTTTATGTATAGATGAAGAATATTTTTAAAAAAAAATTAACTGAAAGCATGATAATTAGCTATGTTAAAAGACATCTGGAATTTTTATAGTTAAAATACTACAAAAACTTCTATGTTTTGACTACTTATTGTGCTTATGACATATATTACTTTTGTGTCATATTATTTAGTTGATAGATAATAGCCCTCTGGCAACCAACATTCATAACCTGACAAAATAGATTTTAGACCCTTATTCTAAGTTTGTAATTTAGTCTAAATATCCATCATATGTACATTAGCAACAAAAGTTCTTGTCAGGTTTCTTTAATTAAGGCTGTTCTTCCGAAGGGATTAAATTCAGATTATAGCGCATGGTTATTATTTTTCATAACGCAGCTAAACGTTATGAAGAAGAGTTCTTTTAGAGTACTTCAGATTTCTGTAGCCTTATTGTTATATGCTTCTATGGTGAATGCACAAATCTCAGGTGTTGCATTTAGAGATTACAATGGAAATGGGATTAAAGATGGGACAGGAGAACCAGGTGTCGGGGAGGTAGTTGTGAAACTATACATTAATAACACACTTCCTAATAAAGACTTATTAATTGGTTCTGATTTAACAGATAGTAATGGATTTTATGATTTTGTAAGCCCAACATCTGGTAGAAGTCCAAATCCTGGAGAAAAGATCAGGGTGGAATTTGAAATTCCAACAACAGCAAATTGTGGTTTTCTATCTAATCAATTGGACTTTTCAAGTCAAAGCGGACAAGTGTACGGTTCTTCTGTACAATTTGTAACGGCTCCTCAATCAAATATAAATTTTGCACTTAATTATTCAGGAGAGTTTGTGCTTAATCCTACACCGACTATATATGTACCTTGTTACGTAAATGGTGATCCTTTAGCAGGTGGAAATGCTGCATCAAGAGACGCTTTTGTGGGTGTTGGCTTTGACTGGCAAGGAAGGCCTATCAGTAATGGACCAGGTAACATGGGTATTCCCAATACTGCACCAGATCCTTTACATTTAGCTGATGCATCACAAGTAGGGTCTACATATGGTGTTGCATATAGCAGACAAGGACAAAAAATATTTGCCGCTTCTTTTCTTAAGAGACATGTTGGTCTGGGTCCTCTAGGTCCTGGTGGCATTTATGCCATCGATCCTAATTCTGGTGTGGTAAGTAACTTCTTAGATTTTCATAGTTTAGGTATTTTGACTTCAGATATATCAGGAGGGTATGTTGGAAATACTGTAGGAGGAACAGTAGTGCCTTTTTCACCAGTTATTGGTACCAATGCACAAAGAGGTCTTTCTGGTGATGCACTTCAGCCCAATAATGACGCTCAAGCCTTTGACCAAGTCGGAAAGGTTTCTTTTGGAGATATGGATATTTCTGATGATGGAAGATATTTGTACGTAGTAAATTTGTATGACCGTAAAGTTTACGAAATAGACCTAGTAGATCCTTTTAATCCACAAGCACCAACGCTTGGAAATGCAGGTGCCAGAATCAGATCTTGGTCGACACCTGACCCAGGAACTAACCCTGCCCAAGGCGAACATAGACCTTTTGGGTTGGCATACTATCGTGGTGAATTATATTTAGGGACTGTTTTATCTGCTCAAGATCTTTCTGGAAATGTAGTAGGAAGTGAAGCGGATATGTTCGGATACATTCATAAAACAACACCAGGGTCTGGTACATGGGGCCAAGTTTTATCTTTTCCTATGAGTTATAGGGTAGAGCAAGATTGGTTTCCATGGAGCAACAATGCTATAGGTACATATGAAATAGGTACACCAATGATTGGTGATATTGCATTTTATAAAAATGGTGAGATTTTGATTGGCTTGAGAGATAGATGGGGCGACCAAAAAGGTTGGTTTAACAATGGGGTAGATGGAGCTGTGGGAAATGATGTAGGTGTATCAGCAGGTGACCTCATCCGATACAATCCTGTTATTCAGCCAGATGGCAGTTGTCAATATACACTTATTAGTTCTGGTGCTGGTGGTGAATTTTATGCCGATAATTTATGGCATGCAGAATCTAGTGCTGGTGCGTTGGCTATGCTTCCGGGTGGAGGCGATGTAGTCAGTAGTTTTATGGACCCTATCGATATTTATTCTTTTGGATTAGCATGGTACAATAATGACAACGGTAGTAGAAATAGGGTGTATGAAGTAGGATATAGTGGTGATGTATCTACCTTTGGAAAAGCTAATGGACTAGGTGATATAGAATTATCTGGGAGTACACTTAGTCTAGAAATAGGGAACTATGTTTGGAATGACTTAGACCAAGATGGTATCCAAGATCCAAATGAGCCAGGCTTTCCAAATGTTACATTAGAACTATACAATGGTGCTGGAAATATTTTATTGGGTTCCACAACCACGGACGCATCTGGTCACTATTATTTCAATTCTAATAATGTATTATTAAATGGTGCATCTGGTTTATTGCCATTTACAAATTATATTATAAGAATTAATTCTGGCGATTTTTCTGGTGGTGCAGGGACTGGTGATTTGAATTTGACAAATCTTACATCCACTAATCAAAGTGGTTCTGGTCAAGTTGATTATAGTGATAACGATGCTAGTGTTGTACTTGGATTTGCTCAAATAAATATTACTACGGGTGCCAATGGGCAAAATAACCACACTTTTGATATAGGATTATTCAAAGTTTGTCAAATAAATGCGATGACAATTCAAAGTTTAGAATGTATAGAAGGTGGTGTAGCAAACTTAGATACAGATAATATTTTAAGGGTAGGAATATTAGCTACTAATAACAATGAAGTTGTTACAACCTACAGCGTTAGTGTAAATGGAACTACAGTAACACCTTCTACTGGTACATATGGCATAGGTCAGTTTTTTGAATTAGGTAAGGGTTCCGGAGGTACAGGAGCTACATATATTATTGTAATTACAGATTTGGTAAACGGTGCATCATGTGCAAGATCGGTACCTGTGACATCTCCGATGACATGTACACCAGCTATTGAAGAGTGTGAAACGCCGAAATGTGGATCTAGTAATATCCAAGTTAACGGAAATTGATATCGTTATCAGAAACACATTGACATGAAATTCTTAATGATTTTTTTTAGAATAAAGAATGATGATATCAAGATGTTATCAACAAATACCACGATTAAAGAGTAACGCTTTCATATTAGAGGGGCCTTCGTATTCATACGGAGACCCTTTTTTGTTTTACCCTATTTGATATAGCTTTAAAACTAAATGTAATACAAATATCTCATAACTGTTAGAATACTTTTTTAATGGCAATATTTAAATTGTGTTTATATAATATTTAAAATTATTTAGATAAAATACTACACAAGATTACTCATCCTTTCTACAGTGTATGATGTTGACATATATTACTTTTGTTTCATGTATTAATTGTTCATTTATAAGTTTTATATCTTCTATATTAATGTTTTGTTTTTAATGTATATAAAAGAAGTTTTAAGTCTGAATTTGATGAAAATATGTTGATCAAATCCTGACTTTAAAAAACTGAATAAGATAAATTAAGAAGTTTAAGAGTAGGTTGCTACTTAAAAACTTTAAAGAAACGCACAACCAATGCTTTCACAAAGAAAGGGTCCGTTTTTAACGAGGCCCTTTCTATTTTAAAAAAGGTTTACATTGAATATTATTTAAGAAGAAAATAGCTAATCTGAATTTCTATATCTTTTTATGACCATCTATTTAAAAAGATTACGGCTCAGATTTAAAAAATATGATATACGCTCACTTTGTATAAATATCAAATACGAAAAACGCTTGTAATCCCCAAAAAAATATTTGCAAATAAAAAGCTATGATCATAAAGATCAAACTAGTAGTATTATGTTTGTTGATTTGCATTTTATATCTAAATTGTTGTAGTATAAATTCTATTTTATAACCAAAATTGGTAGTAATTTATATTGATAAAAAGTATAATATATGTCGGACCATCTTGAGTATTGGACTTTGTTTATAGCTTGCTTTGGATGTAGGTCAAACGGCATTTATTAGATATAAATAATTTAAAAACAGTGTTTTAAATATATAACTATTGTGTATTTGATTTTGTCCTGATTGCTTATTTCTTACTGTTTACTCAAAGATTAAATTATTAATTCCAAAAGCTATGCCATCGAAATATACCCAATTTGGGTTACAACTTATATTAAAACAAAATATAATACTTTGGCACGTGTTTTGCACATGTATAAATGAATTTACATTTTTATTTTTACACATAACCACAAACACACACACTTATCATGAGGATTTCTAGTAAGTTAAAAGCGGTATTATTTAATACCCTGGTGCTTGTTTTTGCAAGCTTACATGCAATCGGTCAATCCAATTGCAATTGCAAACCACAAATAGACATCGTTTTTGATGACTGCGTCACAAGGGGCAAACCTGTTGACATTGGATTTTATGTTTATGATACACCACTAACCAATCATAATAATGATACGTGGGTAAAAGTCTATACAGGCACAGAATTGGTCATGGACAAGGAAGCTAAGTTTTCTGAAAAAGGCTTTTTCAGTGATGTATTAAATGTGGCACCTTCTCAGGATACAAAACTTACAGTTGAATTTTATTGTGAAAAAAATAAGTGCCATAGAAGCCATACCGAATTACTTAAAACGCTACCTGACTACAGTATAATTTCAAAAGATATAAGTTGTTTTGGTAGCCTTAATGGTGAAGTCCAATTAATGCCAAATTTAGACACAGAGATGTCTCTGGTATGGGAATCAGGTGATAGAAAAAATCTAGTCACAAATATGCATTATGGTACTTATAATGTAACTATTGAAAATGTAAATGGATGTAAAGATTTTAAACAAATCATCCTTGAAGAACCTAAACCAATAAAGATTAATCCTAAGTCAATAACAGTTAATGATGGTAACAGCCTTATACATTATTTGCAACTAGAAGTAACAGGTGGAACAGGAAATTATTCATACGATTGGGATCATGATGGTACTGGAGATATGGATGACAAATCTTCCGTGAGGTATAATATTGATGAAACACATTCTGTAATGGTCATGGATCAAAATGGATGTTGGGCTCAAGAAGATTTTAGTTTTAATGAAGGAAATATTATTGATTTTTCTAGTAAAGCAGTTACTTTGGTAGCTGACCAATATGTAGGTACTAATTTATTTAAGTATAATCTTAATAAGAGTTTAAATCCTGATTTTGGAGATGTAGACGGTGATGGACTTACAGGAAGTGTTTACAATGTAGCTTTCTACAAAGATGAAAACATGTCCAGCAAGATTAATCCCGCTGATTTAGAAAGTTTCCAAAGTAAACCAGATGAGTTTGTTTTTGCTCAGATGGTAAATGATAATGCCATTAATGTGCAAGCAATTATGCTGGCACCAGACGCGTTACAGTATTGTCTACAAATTTCAGAAGCTTGTGATAACGATGCGCTGGTAGAATTGATACCTGTGACGTGCGCTCAAGCATCTATTCCATTAGCAACTGGTGGTACTTATACTGCTTTTAAATTGGATGGAACACCTGAGAATCATAGAATTATAGGTCCTGATAACTTAGGTAAATACTTTTTTGACCCTACAGCTGGTAGTGGTAGTTATGTTATTAATTATCTCTTAAATGGGGTAGAGTACGAAGCTTTATTTGATATTCAGGCCATAAATCCGCAATTTAGACCTTCTAATTTGCCTATATGTGGTAATGATGCAAGTTTTGTATTAAGAGCAAATCCGAGAGGTGGTACTTTATCAGGCCCTGGCAATATAATTTCATTTTTTGATGTGGGTACGAATAGGTTTTTTGTAATCGATACGACTGGCTTAAATATCAATGTACCATATACTTTTTATTACAATTATACGCAAGATAATCAATCAGGATTAACCTGTTCTAAAGAAGCGCAGACGACAATTACTATTCTTAATTTTCCGATGGTCAGTATCAACCAATTTGACTCTCAAGTTTGCGAAAAAGAAGAAATTAGATTGTTGTCTACAGCTTCATCTACAGATGGAAATCCAAATTTGACCTATACTTGGAGTTTAATACGTCCAGGTCGTCCTGATTCGCTATTGGGCGATATGTCTTCTGTCATTATACCAGAAGCGAGCAGTTCTGGAGCTTATGTGGTAGAAGTGACCCAGTCTAATGGCTGTTCTAATAGAGATACGGGAATTATTGAAGTCCTGTCATTACCTAGAGTAACTTCAGAAGTATTGACAGATGCAAATTGTTTTGGTGTGAGCAGTGCAGTGGTAGATGTCTCTGTGCAAGGTGTCTTGGATTATACTGGTTATAGGTTTGATTGGTTAGGTAAAGCAACAGGTGAAATTCGTTCTGGACGTTTACAATCAAATCTTCCAGCTGATACTTTTTTAATATTCGTGACCACGCCACCTTTAAATAATAGTGGATTGATGTGTTCTATCACAGATACAGTTGTTATAAAATCACATCCGCCTATAGGTATTGTGTGTAGTCCAAAGGATACAACAATAGCTTGTTTCGGTAGTATGAATATCAATAGAACTATTTCAGTCAGCCCGCTTGCTGTTGGCCCATTCGGCTATAGCTTGAATAGTTTATCTGGTCCATTCCACGCATCAAATACTTTTACAGGCTTGGGTGTTGGCAATGATCCAGCCATTTTATCACGAGATTTTGAAGTATATGTAAGGGATGGGAATGGCTGTATAGATAGTTGCTCATTTACAATCATTCAACCACAACAACTGACGTGTTCAATTCAAAAAACGGATTTGACATGTTTCCAAAATGGAAGTGGCATAGCAACAGCAAACGTAGTAGGAGGTACATTGCCTTATAGATATGCGTGGAGCAATGGGGCAACTAATGGGCCAACTTCTAATACATCTTCTACCATAACTGGTCTATCAGCAGGAGTTTACTCACTCACGGTCACTGATGCTAACAACTGTATCACCATGTGCTCGATCAACATTAATCAACCTACAGCTATCTCTCCCAATGTAAATCCAGCAAAAGTCTGTCTAGATTTTGATACCCAAGTATTTGCAGCGCCTACAGGTGGAACAGGTACTTTTAATTATAATTGGACACTGACAAATGCAGGCTCTACTATGGCTACCAATATTAATTTAATTGGTACGACCAATGATGCTGTCCAAGATTTTTCTACTTGGTGTTTAAAGCCTGGTATCGTAACACTAGGGGTAGAAATAAGAGATCAAAATAATTGTCTCTCTACTGCTACTACTACAATAGATATGAAATCATGTTTTGACCTTGCCATCAGAAAGCGAGTGGCTTTACCGAATAAACAATATTACCCTGGTGATACTGTTATCTTTAACATTGAAGTTTTTAATCAAGGAACTATAAATGCCACAAACGTAAGGATTTCCGACATTCTTGATGTTAATATGCAGTATAATGTGGGACAAAATACGGCTGCACTTACGGGTAATGACAATAATTGGACAGCTGGCATCAATGATTCTTTACATACAGTCATAAATAGGATTAATGCTGGTCAAAAGGTTAATTTAAAAGTTATACTTTCTATAAAACCGAATACAGAAAGTATGTTTATGGTCAATACGGTCCTTATTTCATCTAAGCAAAGTGAAGTTCCTTATGGAGCGTCTTTAAGAACTAAGGATAATCCAATAGATGAAGATGAAATTCTTCCTCCACTCAATAATCCACCTGCGAAATTACCTGAAAAGGATGACGAGATATGTGATAGCATGAATGCATCGTTATTCCCAAATGAATGTTCCCTCGGCGACGATATGGATGATGAAGATGGCGAAGACTTTGCAGTAGTCAGTATTTGTCAGTTAAATGGAAGTAGCATCGCTAGATCTGAATGCGTTCCTCCATCCATGAGAGTGCAAGGCAAACAAATAAATACCCCTGAATTTAAAAACGAAATGGATCCAACTGGCAATGGTGATGGGATCATAAATAATGGCGATAACGGAAACCTAGTAGCATCATTTCATAACACCTACTTGGATGCCATGAAAGGCTCAAATCCTATCACTGGAAAAATCATTTTCCATAATGGGAATGGTGCCGTCAATTCGTCCAATGGAGTTGTTACACCACAAGGAGATTTGAATGTTTATACCAATCAATTAGTTCGTATTTTTGGACAATTGGTAGCGACAGATGGTTGTGTAGGCGTATCTGTGGTTGAATTAGACTTTACACCACAACCTACGCTCATAGCTTCACCTCATAATATCATAGCTATTTTAGATCAAGAAGATATTTGTTTTAATGTGGCTATCGATAATACATTAGGTGTACCTTTAACACTCCAATGGCAACAAAGCGTCAATAACATATTTGTAGATATTCCAGGAGCGACAGGCGCTGAGTTTTGTTTGGATAAAGTAATCGCAGACGATGATCGCAGACAGTTTAGAGTCATCTCTTTTGATTCAACTGATGTTGCTAGGACTTGTGCCACGTTATCTGCATCTGCAATTATTGAATTAGAAGGAGATCCTATTTTAGCATGTAATGATTTAGTAAATATTTCCTTAGACCATACTTGTGAAGCACTTATCACACCTGATATGGTATTAGAAGATGTCAGATTTGAATCTAGGATTAGCATTAGAATTGTAGATAGCCAAAATAGGGTAGTGCCCAATCCAATAACGTCTGCATATATAGGACAAGTTTTAACGGTATATGCCTTTGATATTGTGAACGGAAACTCTTGTTGGTCTACCATAAAAATAGAAGATAAGTTGCCACCAGTCATCACTTGCCCAGATGATTATACGGTGAGTTGTATGAATAATAATTTTGTAGTACCTACGCCATTTTTTGTAGATGCATGTGATCCGACGGCTACTATCCAATTGATTAGTGATGTACTGACAGAATTAGAATGTGGTAGACTAGATAGCATTATTGCAGTCAGAGAATTGAGATATGTAGCAAAGGATAAATATGGAAATACTTCCGCTCCTTGTACTTTCAGAGTTTATTATAAATCGGTCAATATCAATCGTGTAGTTTGGCCAGCTAATATAGAATTAAGTTGTAGGGTTGCACCTACTTATCCAGCATGGGATTTTAATAGAAATGGCAAACCCGATCCTTCAGAAACAGGAATACCTCAAATAGGTGGTCTAGATTTAGCTTTTGCAAGCTCAGTTGATTTGATTTCAAATAATTATTGTAGAATAAACGTCACATATCATGATTCGCAGTTGCCTTTATGCGGTAATACTTATAAAGTTATTAGAGATTGGTCTATGGTAGATTGGTGTAATAGTATCATATTAAAGCATACACAATTGATTGCGGTCAAAGATACAGAAGGTCCTGTGGTTACATGTCCGATAGACCAAAATTTTGAAATTTTCACACAAGATCATAGCTGTACAGGAGACTTTATTGTACCAGCGCCTATTGTTATCAGTGATTGTAATTCCACGACATGGACTGTAGCATATTTATTGGCTGATGCAAATGGATTGCCACCTGTCAATGGACAATATCTCACAGATAATGTGGTAGCAACTGGCAATAATTATACGATAAAAGAATTGCCTTTAGGTCGTACATGGTTGCGATATACAGTGACTGATGAATGTGATAATTTTTCTTATTGTTTTACAGAAGTAACGGTTCTTGATAAAATCAAACCAACACCTATTTGTGATGAAGTCACTGTGGTAACACTTTCCGTAAATGGCAAAGCTTTAATATATGCAGAGACATTTGATGATGGTAGTCACGATAATTGTTCTGCAGTTACATTCTCTGTCAGAAGATTGACGAGTGGTTGTAATTCTAATGGTTCTACAGATGAAAATTCAAACCCATTTGGACCCTTTGTAGAGTTTTGTTGTAGCGATGTAGGCGTTGATGTTATGGTAGAACTTAAAGTAAAAGATCTTTCAGGCAATGAGAATTCTTGTATGGTCATTACTAATGTACAAGATAAAGTACCACCTGTGATTACTTGTCCATCAAATGTTACTATCACTTGCGGTGCTGATACATCTGTCAACGTGCTTGGCAAGCCTATCTTTTCTGCGAGTCCTATTAATGTACCTTATTTTAGCGATAACTGTGCAGATGTGACATTGTCTTGGAAAAATATTGGAACCATTAGCGAATGTGGTCAAGGAATCATCACAAGGACGTTTACTGCGACCGACAAAGCTGGTAATAAGGCAGAATGTACACAAAGAATAACAGTCAGAAATAATACGCCATATAACGGACCAGTCCTATACGTAGCCCCTTCGCCATATGCAAATGGGGTGACATGGAAAAACCTAGAACGAAGGTCGATGACAGGATGTATGAATGCTGATATTAACCCATCGAATACAGGCGAACCAGAATTGGGTAATAACGCGTGTAGTGCCGTAGCAAAAACTTTTGAAGATCAGATAATACCATTTGTAGATGGTGTATGCTTTAAGATTTTGAGAAAATGGACGGTGATAGACTGGTGTAAGTTTGCACCGAATACAGATGTAAATGGAGCATTATATCCATCATCACCAGTGTTGGGTGTTAATATGTGGACATTTACGCAGACCATTGCTGTTTCCGAAAATGATGCTCCTATATTACAAAACTGTTCTAAAGGAGATACAGAAACATTTGCGGATAATTGTTCTGCACAGGTTACATTGACCAATTCAGCGAGTGATTGTACACCTAGTGACAAATTGAGATGGACGTACACTATTGATGTAGCAAATGACGGCATCGGTCCTTTTATCACTGGCACTTCAAGTAATGCTTCAGGTAGTTTTCCGGTAGGTACGCACAATATTATATGGACTGTAGAAGATATGTGTGGCAATCAGTCTACCTGTAGTTATGTTTTCAGAGTGATCGATAAGAAAAAACCTACACCATATTGTATATCTGAAATCACCACCGTAATCATGCCGACACTTGGTCAGGTAGAGTTATGGGCAAAAGATTATGACAAAGGTTCATTTGACAATTGTCCACTTACGGGTTGTGGTTTGAAATTTACATTTGACGGATTTAAACCACCTGTTACGATCAATGAAGTTTTGTTTGACAAAGACGGAATTATTGTAGCTGCTTGGCCGACCACAAATGCAACTTTGTTAGAAGCTTATGCAAATGGTGTTTACCAAAGATGGGTGCCAGCTACATGTTCATCTGCCAAACTCTTTACTTGTGATGATTTGGGATCTAATGAAGAGAAAATGAGTGTATGGGATGCGAGTGGCAATACAGATTTCTGTTCAGTAACATTATTTGTTCAGGCAAATGGTACATCTTGCGTAGGCTCTAGAATAGCTGGAAACATAGGTACTGAAAATAGTAGAATGGTATCGGATGTCATTGTCATTTTGAAAAATATGGTTAGTCAAGAATTTATTGCAACCAAAACAGATGTTAATGGATATTTTGAATTTGAAGCTGTTACTCCAGGTACTTCGTATACAGTCATACCTGATAAAGATGTCGACCATGCGAATGGGATCTCTACGCTTGATGTAGTCATGATACAAAGACATATCTTAGGCATCAATGAGTTAGATTCACCATATAAATTTAAAGCTGCAGATATCAATAATGACCAAAAGATAACAGCAGCAGACCTTGTAGAATTGAGAAAGTTGATTTTAGGTGTTTATGCTAAATTCCCTAAGAATACTTCATGGAGATTTGTAGATAAAGCGATAGATATAAATGACTTTGCGAATGTGTATGCAGCAAATGAATTTGTCAGACTTGATACTATACATCAATCGTATATGCAGAATAATTTTGTAGCTGTCAAAATCGGTGACGTCAATGGTTCTGCCACGACCAATGCCAAAAGTAATGACACAGAGAATAGAAAGGCAGAAAAACTTTCTTTAGTTACAATTGACCAATCGTATCAAAAAGGGGAAACCGTAAGAGTACCGATCACTGCGGACAACTTTAAAGAGATGTTCGGAGCACAGTGGACCTTCAATTTTGATGTTTCTAAGTTGAGTTATAATACCATAGAAGCAGGCGCGATGAAAGTCAATGCTGATAATATAAATGTTAAAGATGGTCACATTGCATTCAGTTGGAATACTTTTGATGCGACAACATTTAGTGACAATGACGTTCTTTTTACAGTTGAATTTGAAGCAAATGCAAATGGTAGCATTGCGAATAGTATTACATTATCATCAGATATTACAAGATCTGAAGCATATACCCACAATCTTGAAGCGATGAATGTTGAACTCATCATTAGAGAGCGTAATTCTAGTGAATTTGCACTCGGTCAAAACAATCCAAATCCTTTTGCTTCGTCGACAACTATTTATTTTAGTTTGCCAGAAGATGGAGATGCAACTTTGACGATTTTCGACATCACAGGTAAGACTCTGAAAATCATTAGTGGCACATTTGTTAAAGGCAAAAATGAAGTTGTCTTATCAGCTGATGAGTTTGATGTGCAAGCTGTAATGTTCTACGAATTAGAAAGCAATGGCCAAAAGGCAACCAAAAAAATGATCTATTTACATAAATAGGAAGTAGCAACAGTTTTCCCAATGATTGTTTAATTAAGCAATCATTAGATCCGATAATGGCTTTAGATTTACATAGTAAGTCTAGAGCCATTTCACTTTTAAGTGCGCATTCTGCTGACAATATTTTAATTCCTTTCGACCATTATGCTGAGTGCAACGAAGACTGATGAGCGGCAGTCAATAACCGTGGTGCTTGCAAACAAGTTTGCAAGTCCAATAGGGCAGACTCTCTCCGATAAGCTTAGCGTCCTCGCTAAGCTTAGGTTAGTTCAAACGTCTCGTTTGGTTTCCAGTAAATTAGACTTTTGATATTTTTCTGAAGCTGGAAGCTTCAGCCACATTAAGTTGAGTGCAACGAAGACTGATGAGCGAAAGATATTTTGTTTTCAGTCTGAATCGCTTAAGGGTCGACCTTTCAGGCCACTCCTCAGTCGATTCCTTTCATCTTTCGACCATTATGCTAAGAGCAGCGAAGACTGATGAGGGAAATATTTTTGGAACTCTTTTTTTATCCCAAGAATCGCTTAAGGGTCGCCCATTCAGGCCGCTGCTCAGTCGATTCCTTCCTTCTTTCAACACAACTAAAACCAATCAGCGAAAAGTTATTTCAGTGTTTTAAGGTTTAAAAGTTTATTTTCTAAAGTTTTATTAATCTCATAATTTGTACATCTACTTTTAAAAGAAGCATTGCCAAATTGATGGGCTAGAGAATGTGATTAAATTTGAAATATCATGATAAACAGCACTCCTTTGAAACTAAAGTATATTACATAATCAATCTATTAAGTCCACTTTATATCATTTCTTCTTTAGGTATCTTACTGGTTATCGTAGTTTTCCACATAAAGTAAAAACCTGCAACAAAACAAAAAGCTAATGCCAAAACAGAGTATCTCATGTTATTGGTAATATTATCTACGACTCCGAATAAAAATGTACCACCTACGATGGCAGATTTGTACACGACATCATAAAAACTAAAATAGGAAGTTGTATCATGGTCTTTTTCAGGCAGAAGCATTGAGTAGCTTGCTCTAGATAATGATTGTATTCCGCCCATCACTATACCTACCATAGATGCTAATAAGTAAAAGACAAGTTTGTCATAAGTAAAAAATGCACCTACACAAATTAAAATCCAGATCACAATCATACACAAAATAGAAAATTTATTTCCTTTTTTATTTCCTAAAATAGAGAAAAAATAGGCACCACCAATAGCAACAAGTTGTAATAGCAGAATCAACAGAATCAATTCAGCTGTTTCAAAACCGAGTTCTTTTTCAGCAAAAATAGCTGCAAGGTAAATGACTGTTTGAACTCCAGCACTATAAAAAAAGAAGGCGAGTAAGAAGGTTTTTATATTGGCAGAAGCTTTCACCTTTGTAAAAGCGGATGAGATTTCTTTATAGCCATTTTTTACCATAGAAGAAGTGAATTTAGTCACGGTATCTTTAGGTAGATGTTTGAATGAATATTGAGCAAATCCTATCCACCATAATCCCACAAGTGCAAATCCAAGTCTTGAGCCCATTTGTCCGTCAGAGATCCCAAACCATTCAGGTTTTTGCACCATTAATAAGATCACAATCAACAGTAAAACACTGCCTATATAACCGTAAGTATAACCTTTGGCACTTACCTTATTATATCTATCTTCAGTCACAATCAAAGGCAAATAAGAATCATAAAATACTATACTTCCTGCAAAACCTATCGTTGCCAAAATAAAAGCTGAAGTACCTAGCCATAATTGAGGTTCACCTTTAAAGAAGTACAATGCAGTACACGCTATCGAACCAATTAATGTAAATATCTTAAGAAAAAATTTACGTCTCCCACTAAAATCTGCCATTCCCGAAAGTAAAGGCGATAGGCAAGCAATAATAACGTATGAAAATGATACGGCAAAAGAATATAATGAACTATTTGAGAAATTTAAAGGCCCTAGTGATATTTCTTCTGGTGTGTATTTAATAAAATATACAGGAAATATTGCAGTTGATATGACCAAGGCATATGCAGAATTAGCCCAGTCAAAGATTGCCCATGCATTGATGGTTTTTCTATTATTCATTATTACACTGCTCATGAGGTACTTGTTTTTTGTTTTGATGGAACAAAGTAGCAACTATCTTTGTGACAATAAAGTTTTTTGTGAATTTTAATGTTAATAAGCAATTTGTATAGGAGAAGGCTTCGATCAGAATTATTGATAATCATATTAGTACGCTGTGCCTAAGAAGATTTTGTCACCAATTTTACTTCATGTATTCTGGGAATAATTACCTTTAACATTTTTATTGAATATCGTTGGCCATGAATATCGTCATACTATCGCGCAATGCATCACTCTACAGTACACATAGTCTGGTCGATGCCGCCAGAAGAAGAAATCACTATGTCCGAGTTATTGATCATATGGCTTGTGATCTCATCATAGAATCAGGTAAGTCCAAGGTGCTATTTAACAATCAAGCTATAGAACGCATCGACGCCATCATTCCGCGTATAGGATCCACCGCTACCATTTACGGTGCTGCTGTGATTAGACAGTTTGAGAGTCAAGGTGTTTTCAGTACCCTACATGCTGAGCCACTTTTAAAAGCAAGAGACAAACTCAGTTGTTTACAGATATTGGGTAGCAACGGGGTAGGAGTGCCCAAAACGGTTTATTGTAGTTCGCCCTTTACGATTCCTTATCTTTTAGAGCAGATGGAACCATATCCTATTATCATAAAACTCGTCACAGGTACACAAGGTATGGGCGTAATTCTAGCTGAAAATAAAGCTAATGCTGAGTCTATACTGGAAGCTTTTCACACAACGAAGGAAAAGGTCATCATGCAAAAATTTATAAAGGAAGCAAAAGGTGCAGATATCCGAGCATTTGTAGTCAATGGTGAGATTGTAGGTGCTATGAAACGTCAAGCGCGTCCAGGCGATTTCAGATCCAATCTCCATCGTGGGGGCACAGCAGAAGCAATAAAGTTGTCATCAGATGAAGAAGAAACAGCCTTAAAATCTGTCGAAATACTAGGCTTAAAAGTAGCTGGTGTAGATATGTTAAAAACAGTAAATGGTCCCTTAGTTTTGGAAGTAAATGCATCTCCAGGACTTGAAGGTATAGAAGGCACTACGGGTGCTGATATTGCTGGAAAAATAATCAAATACATAGAAGATAGCCGGAAATAGTTTCGGTCTTATCAAAGGAAAATAATCCAAATAATATGCTGAAAAGTTTAATTATACCAAGGGTAAATCCCGACCAAGAACTCTGTATTGATGGCACCATCATAAAGCCGGGTCAATCTACGCTCTTACGTATAAATGCAGGTAAATTACCATCTGACAATAGAATAAACGTTCATGCTCATGTGTTCCATACTGGTAAAGCAGGACCTTCATTATTAGTCCTTGGAGGCGTGCATGGCAATGAGATTAATGGTATCGAAATCGTAAGAAGAAGTATTGAACAAGGTTTCTATAATCAGATTACTTGTGGTACTGTGATTGTCATTCCATTACTTAATGTGTATGGATTTATTAATTTCAGTAGGGATGTAGCAGACGGAAAAGATGTAAATCGTTCTTTCCCAGGACATATTAATGGATCATTGGCATCAAGAGTAGCTAGAATCTTGACTAAAAAGATATTGCCGCATGTGGACATTGCCCTTGATTTTCACACTGGTGGAGATGCTAGATACAATTATCCCCATGTCAGATATTTTAAAGGTGATCCTGTAGCATCTGAAACAGCGAAACAATTTGGTGTGAAATTATTGATGGAACAAGCACTAATACCTAGCTCATTCAGAAGGGCAGCTTATGATATGGGCGTACCTGCTGTGGTATATGAAGGTGGAGAGTCCATAAGATTGGATAAATTATCCATAGATCTGGGTATGGCAGGCATTAAAAATGTGATGAAAGGTCTTGGTTTAGTCGATCAGAATGTGGTTACAGAAACGCAAGAAAGAGTTGTGATTAAAAAAAATAACTGGGTGCGCGCTGTGTCAGCTGGCTTGTTTATTTGGAGCAAGAGATCGGGCGATTTGGTAAATAAAGGGGATAAGCTTGGAGAAATAAAGGATCCATTCGGAAGTAAAAGTGTCGATGTTTTATCTACTTATAGTGGTTATATCATTTGCCATAATAATGCTAGTGTAGTATCTTTGGGTGATGCACTATTTCATATTGGGAATGAATTTGAGCTATTATCTAATGACTCATCTGATCAAGGTAATGTGACCTTTTAATACTTCAGGTTTGCCAAAGTTGTTGATATAATTTATAATGAAGGTGTACATACCTGGTGGTGCAAATTCGCCGGTGTTATTGCGCTGACCATTCCATCCTGTGTTAAAGTCTTCTGTTTCAAAGATGCGATCTCCCCATCTATTCCAAACTGAAAAATGATAATCATTGACACCTTTGAAGATGCCTACTGGTATTAATTCATCATTCAGCCCATCATTATTTGGTGTAAAAGCATTAGGCATATAGAAATTTACGAATGGC
>DLGT01000074.1 GCA_002482845.1 Saprospiraceae bacterium UBA7687 | reverse complement strand
AGGTCAAGGTATTGCAGATCAACGAAGAGAAATAGCTCGTGGACTAGTAGAAAGTGTTGATATACTAAATAGTGTAGGTATTAATTCTCAAGAAGCATCTGCTTTAATAGTTGTGACGCAACATTATGATACTTTGCAAGCAATAGGTGCTGACACGAATTCA
This sequence comes from Saprospiraceae bacterium UBA7687, assembly GCA_002482845.1. GTDB lineage: Bacteria > Bacteroidota > Bacteroidia > Chitinophagales > Saprospiraceae > OLB9. The sequence goes on along the minus strand of DLGT01000074.1, from coordinate 16,252 downwards.
AATCTTATTTTATTGCCAAATTCGCCACAAGCAGGTAGTGAAATGCTTAATAACATGGTAGCAAGTTTTACAGCCAGTAATCAGGTAGGAGAATCCATGAAGACCGCAAATAGCCAAAAACGATTAAAGAACAAAGATAGAAAAGATGAATTTGGTAATCTTGAAGATGCCTAAATATGTCTTGATATTTCTTAAGATTTCTTGTACACATAAAAAATACGGGACTTAATTTACATAAATGTAGTTTATAAAGTTAGCTTTGCGAAATTTTTTAAACTTACTCTTTATACTTCGGTCATGGCACTTCAACAAGAATTTGAAACTCAAGGAAATATATTATTTAGGTACAGAAGCCACATTCCGTTAATTCTCATTCCTTTTGCGCTTATAGTTATTTACTATGCACTTCAGACACAGCCTGATTGGTTTAGTAATGAAGATCTTACCATTCTGGAAGTTGCTGCTATTGTAATTTGTATGTTAGGCTTATTTATCAGAATTTACACAGTTGGGCACACACCCAAAAATACATCTGGAAGAAACACCGCTGAAGGTCAAGTAGCTGATGTACTTAATACGACTGGAATTTACTCCACAGTAAGGCATCCATTGTATCTAGGCAATTTTTTCATGTGGTTAGGTATTGCATTTTTGACAGCGAATGCTTGGTTTGTTGTGGCATTTGTATTTGCATATTGGGTCTATTATGAAAGGATCATGTACGCAGAAGAACAATTTTTAACAAGAAAGTTTGGAAATCAATATACAGAATGGGCATCCAAAACGCCTGCATTTATACCTAGCTTTTCTAAATTTAATGGTTCTCAATTGTCATTTAGTTGGAAAAAAGTTCTTAAGAAGGAAAAAAATGGACTTTTTGCTGTCTTTTTGGTCATATATCTAATGAATTGTTGGGTTGCTTATCTTACTACAGGAGCATATTATTCTATAAAAAGTTGGAGTCTTTGGGCTATGGCAATTTCAGGCGTTTTATATTTTGTGTTGAAGATGTTTAAATCCTACACTAAAGTATTTGATGAGGACGGAAGATAATTTTGATACATATCATTTTTTATCCTTACTTTTGCACCATGTTTGATAAAAAGGTATTTATTTCTTTTAGTTTATCTATCCTTATTGCATTTACAGCAATAGGATCGGTTTACAATATTAAACAAACCTTTAAGTCTTACCAAAGTAGCACAAAAGACCATGTTTCAGCTACTAAATCTCATCAATCAAACGACTACACCACCATAAAATCTGGTGACTTTACACAGTCAGTATATTCGACTGTAAAGTTAAATGTAGACGCCTATTTTACGGTAATGACATCAAATGTCAGCTTGTTTAAGGTTATATTTAGCAGGTCTACTATATTTTATACGCTTCACCACATCCAGACAGCAATCTTCAAAATGCTGTTTCCCTTCCATACCTTTTGGTAGTAAATTATTAAATCTTTATTAAATTCAAATATTTTGGTATTAAAGATGGTTCAGTTTTTCCATTCTTAATGGCTGTATTTGAGTAATCTATTTTTAGTATTATCATTCATAATTATGAAGGATAAAAGTATTTAGTAATTTCAAAATTAATTTAATCATGTTATTTAATATAATTTTAGCAGCCATCGTAATTTTGCCTATGGCCTATTTTTTCATGTCAGGAAGTTCAGCTGAAAACAAACTAAAATCTGCGTTCTTAGCCAAGATTAATGAAAAGGGATATCAAGTAGTAGATGTAGAAATCTGGCAGAAAGGAGTGGTGGGTCTAGATTCAAAAAGTAATATGTTGTATTACCAAGGGTTTTCAAAAGGTGAAAACGACTTGCATGTTATAGATCTAGCAGAAGTGAAATCGTGTACTTTGGAAAAATCATTTACTAGTGAGTCCGTACATAATTCTGCTACCAATGTTTTGCACAAAGCAACTTTGACACTAAAACTTGCCAATAGTACTGTACATATTAAAATGTATGATGCAGATGAGACCATACAAATGCAAGATGACGTTCTTAAAGCAATTAAATGGGAAAAAATTATCAACGCCATAATTTTAAATCTCAAGAAATAGTCTAAATAGGGGCGTATGTGTTTAAAACCATACGCTCCAACTTTTTTTTTTGAACTTCACAAAGTCAAATTAGAGTAGAAAACCCAAATTTATACCGAACCTCACATCACTCTCAGAAATTGAAAATTGTGGGGCTATTCTGAAACTTTGGTATATGATATTTAACTCTACACTAGAAATGGTAGTATAAGGATTTTCAATGTTATTTATATTTGGTTGAGAGATAACAGAAAATATAGGTGTAAAGCTAGAATGCATTGACATTTGGGTTCTTAAGCCCAAACGAGCACCATATGTAAAAAATTGTTCTCCTTCTATCAAAGAAATACCCAAAATGAGTGGTAACAAAAACGTTGTTTTCCCCTTTTCTAATTTAAGCGGGTCTAAACTTACATTAAATGTAAAATATCCTTTTGTTTCTTTAATAAGGAGAACATTATTTGATTGAAAAAATGTTCTGTTTACACCCATACTAAATAAGCCATCAAAAGTGTAATCTGCGCCCAAACTAATGCCAATTCGATCTTTATTTACTTTAGTTCCAAGTCCAATAAAACCTGAAAAACCACTCTTATCTTTCTTAAACAAATAATTTTGAGTCAAAGCAATAGATGTAGAGAAAAAGAAAATGGAAACAAATAACACTGTATTTTTCATGATGTAAATATTTAGCTACTGCAAAATTATAATATTTTGCTAAAAACACCATGCTTTCGAAGTATTTATTGCTGGTACCAAAATGAATTGGAACTATAATTCTTACCAAATGTTTTTTATTAGTCATTTAAACTGATGAACAAATTAAATACACTCCGAAAACACTTAAATTATGAAAATCAACTGTTTTTTACCCTCCACCCTAAAGGAAAACAGTTGATTATCATTTTAGTAGAAAGAAGAAGTTTATTATTTTCCTTTCAAATATTTTTAGGGCAAACTCAATAATTAAAAAATAAATTTTCCATGCAAATCATTTACACCACTGCTGTTACTTTTGATGAATTAGAACAGATACAGCTGCTACAAGCCGAAAATCACCGAAGCAATTTACCAATTCAAGTTCAAACTTCAGATGGGTTCCTTACGGTAAAACATAGTTTGCAGTTGCTCGAACAAATGAATAATGTGACACCGCATATTATAGCCAAAGACGGCGATAGCGTAATAGGATATGCGCTTGGGATGTCAAAAGATTTTGTAATTAAGATACCAGAATTGAGCATGATGTCCGAAATGATAGACCTGGTAAAAACGGATGAGTGGGATCTTTCAACCCTTGATTATATCGTTATGGGCCAGATTTGCATCAAAAAGGAATATCGAGGTTTGGGTGTTTTTCAGGGCTTGTATCAAAAGTATTTTGAAACTTACAAAGGTCTATTTCCATATGTGGTTACTGAAGTTGCTCTTAGAAATACAAAATCACTACATGCACACCAAAAAGTAGGTTTCCGCATCATTCATCAATACGTCGAAGAAGGTGTAGACGAATGGGCAATTCTTTGTTATTGAATTATGCCCAATTATAATATAGGTTTATTACTTTTGTCTGATTTCTGGTAGTTAATATTAAATAACAAAGTCAGAAAATAATTTCTAGTTTAAATTTTCTCCAATGTACAGACTTAAATATTTTGTTTTCTTTGTGCTCACTTTTGCAATTTCATTCCATGTATATGGACAGAAGGATTTGAAATTATTAAAAAAAGCCAACAAGCTTGCCCAAAAGTATGTGATCGTTGATGGACATGTGGATTTACCGTATAGATTAAAAGTTAAGAACTTTAGACTGGAAAAAGAATATTTGGGGATACCTTATCAAACTACCGATGGCGATTTTGATTATGTAAGGGCTCGAAAGGGTGGGTTAGATGCACCATTTATGTCGATTTTTATACCATCAAGATTGCAAGTGGATGGTGGTGCGAAGGAACTAGCAGACAGTTTAATAAACATGATAGAATATATTGCTGCGCAACAAAATAAATATTTTGCCATTGCCAAAAGTCCAAAAGATGTCATCAAAGCCAAAAAGAAAGGGAAAATAGCTTTACCTATGGGAATGGAAAATGGCGCACCTATCGAATCAGATCTCAGTAGGATTGCATATTTTAAAAATCGGGGTATTTCTTATATTACGCTCACACACGGTAAGGACAATTTTATCTGCGATTCATCATATGATACTACCCGCACATGGAATGGCTTAAGTCCTTTTGGTTATCAAGTATTGGATGAGATGCAACGTACGGGGATCATGGTAGATATTTCACATGTATCAGATAGTACTTATTATCAGACGATTAGGTATGTAAATGTTCCTGTAATTGCTTCGCATTCTTCATGTAGGAAGTTTACTCCAGGATTTGAGCGAAATATGAGCGACGACATGATTACCAAAATAAAAGGAAATGGTGGTGTCATCATGGTTAATTTTGGCTCTACTTTTTTAGATAGTAATATTGAAAAGTACAATGACAGTATGCGTACTGAATTGCGAAATCTTCTTGTTGATAAAGGATTGGATGAGAAGTCTGAAGAAGGTAAAAAATTCACAGAAGCTTTCCAAAAATCACATCCTAAATTGTATTCCGATGTACAAAAGGTAGCTGACCACATTGATCATATTGTTGCTTTAGCGGGGATAGATCATGTAGGATTTGGGTCTGATTATGATGGGGTAGGAGATTCGTTACCAACAGGCTTAAAAGATGTTAGTGATTTCCCCAACCTAATCTACGAACTTTTAACTCGTGGTTATTCGGACAGTGATATTGAAAAAATGTGTTCAGGAAATGTTTTTAGGGTTTGGAATAAAGTATTGGAGTATTCCAAGGTGATGTAATTAATAAGCATGTTCACTGAACTTTTTTACCTATTTTTTATTGTGTTGCCAAACGAAATGCCATGGAACAGAAATCTTTTTTAGAACGCGAAATTTCACCATTCAAACAAGTGATAGGAGTGCTTCTTGTTGCTGCTATTTTTATGGGGTTTTCATCTTTGGTGCCATCATCTCCCTACTCATCTACAAATGGCATCATGCCTTGGGTGGTGATATGTGGGATGATCTTGTTTTTTGCCATTATCAATAGTCTTTTATGTTTGGTGGCGAAGGATAGCAATACCTATTGGTTACATTCTATCATAAGTTTTGTAATTTTGCTCGTAGTAGGTGGTTTGATGGCTTGGGCAATAAGTGGTGTCTCTATTAATAATGCGGGATCAGTGAGATGGATTTATGTCGTTTTCACATTTGGCTATTTAGTGTTTTTGTCTATCGTGAATTTCATGAAGTTTTTAGTAAAACTGGCTCAAAGGCAAGATAAGAGAATGCGTGGTGAAAATTGAAGGTTTAATTAAACAGAATATTAAAAGAATAAAGTGATGAAAATTGGAGTATATTTTATAGTGATAATGAGTTTTTTTGTAGCATGTAAAACTAAGAATTCTAATAATTTAAAGACGTCCGATGTGGAAGTCACTTCTACGGATATATCTAAATCTTACTTCATAAATAAATTGGGAGACACCATTCCTAAAATTGTAAAATCCAACGAATCCTGGAAACAATTGCTTACACCTTTAGAGTATAATGTACTTAGAGAAAAAGGTACAGAAAGAGCATTTACAGGAGATCTTCTAGAGAACAAAACGGAAGGATTATATACTTGTCGTGGATGCGGATTGCCATTATTTGATAGTAAACACAAGTTTGATAGCGGTACAGGTTGGCCAAGTTTTTTTAATGTCTTGGACAAAAATCTGATTATAGAAGATACAGATTACGATCTTGGATATCCTAGGAAGGAATTAACTTGTGGTAAATGTGGTGGGCATCTTGGGCATGTATTTTCTGATGGACCTAAACCTACAGGATTGAGATATTGTATAAATTCAGTTTCTTTAGATTTTGTGAAAACTGAATATTAGATTTATCCTTGCATATCATCGACTTATTAAATCATTGAGTCTTTTGCTTATGGACACTTCCCCATCATTAGATCACAGGCCAACAAATCACTTAAATGACACCCTTTCTGGGTTAAAACGACGTTCGCTATAATCTCTATAATCCTATCATCCATTCTGGATTCTTTATAGACTAATTAAATCAATCATTCAATTATTCTTTAATTCTCTCCTTCACTCCTTCACTCCTTCACTCATTCCACCATTCACCCATTACTTCTTCTTTCCCTTTTTACTTTTATTGTAGTCCATAAAGATAAATTCGCCCAAACCATCCAAAGAAGAGTAGAATGCTTTTCCATTGTTCGTTTGTGTAAATTGGTCTACAAAATTCACTAGATATGGATCTCTAGCGATCATAAAAGTAGTGACGGGTATATTTATTTTTCTGCAACTAGCTGCTAGTGCGAGCGTCCTATTCAAGATTTTTCTATCTAGTCCAAAACTATTTTTGTAATATTGTTTACCTTTTTTTATGCAGGTTGGCTTACCATCAGTGATCATCATGATTTGTTTGTTTGGATTCTTCCGTTTTCTTAGAAGATCCATAGCCAGTTCTAAACCTGCTACTGTATTCGTATGATAAGGACCAACTTGTAAATAAGGTAAATCTTTGATCTCTACACTCCAAGCATCATCTCCAAATACTATAATGTCTAATGTATCTTTGGGATATCTAGTTATAATTAGTTCTGCTAGCGCCATAGCTACTTTTTTTGCAGGTGTAATCCGATCTTCACCATACAATATCATGGAGTGTGATATATCAATCATCAAGACGGTACTAGTCTGACTTTTATAAAACGTCTCGTGTATCTGCAAATCTTGCTCAGTCAGTTTAAAGTCATCTAAACCATGATTTATTTGAGCGTTTTTGAGTGTTTCTGATATGGCTATACTGTCAAGCCTGTCGCCAAACTCAAAAGGACGAAGTTCTGATGTAAATTCATCACCTTGGCCAGTAATTTTTGTGGTATGGTTACCCGTTTTTGATTTTTTTAATTGGTCAAAGATATCATCTAGCGCTTGTCTTCTAAGGGCAATCTCCATTTTGGTGGTAGGATTAAAACCTAGTTTACCATCACTTCCCTTATTATTGGCTATTAATCCTTTAGCTATCAAGTCTTCAATAAAATCAGCAATACCGTAGTTTTTGTCAGTAAGGTTATAATGCTTATCCAATTCTGTCAGCCATGACAAAGCTTCCCTTACGTCACCAGATGTGTGTACTAGTAAGTCCTTAAATATTTTCAATAACTTCTCAAATGGATCAACGTCATCACCATCTGATTCATAATTTTTAAACTTCCATCCGATCATTACTATCAATTTTAGTATTGAAAAAAATCAATGTTTTTGCAAAAGATCATGGCTAAACAATCTTGACTGAATTTAGATATCGCCACTTTTATCTAGTATTCCCCATGTGGAGTCAGCTTTGAGTTCTATGGTTGCCAAGTATATATATGGTTTACTTTTGCCCCATTCTTCGGGGGCAATCATAGAAATCAACCAGCTTTCATCTGTTTTCGCATACAGAAAGTATGTATTTCCTATGATAGGTTTGAAGCCACAATCAGCTTGATATATTTTTTCAGATAGCGCTATTCGGTCATGAATATTTTGAGCTTGACGAATCAATGTTTCTACTTGCTCTTTTATTTGTAACAGCTGACTATCTGTTTGTTGATACATAGCTTTCATAGCCACACCCTTAACTTTCCCTTTGTCTAGGGGCTTTATAATTGCACTACCCACATGATGAGCATATGGGAGCAAATGTGGCGTTTCTGTTATTTTATCTACGCTGATTGGATTTTTTTTGCTTTCTATCGGGTCCATTAAGTATTATAAATTCAACTAGGTATAATACAATTCAATGGTTAAAATGTTGCCAAAATATTTTTTTGTTGGTGTAGCTACTTTTGTCATTGACGAATAAAAAAAGGTGACCAAACTTAACATTTGATCACCTTTTCTAGATATTATTACTTTAATTTCCAGCTTAGAACATGATGAATTTAGATCTAGCACCACACTGTGCTTTTGCGAAATATCCAATTCCCCAGTTAAGTTCGAAAACCAATCCTGCAAAAGCAACATTTGATTTTTTGTATCCGTCTGCATATACTGATGGATCACGTAATGGCGCACTAACTGCTGTTGCTGCACCTTCAGTTCCTACAAAATCAGTGAATGAATATTCAAGTCTTAGACCAAGTATTCCACTGAATGCACCATCATTTCCCATGATATTTGCTCCAAATCCTATGACACCAGCAATATTGTTTTTATTATAATTCGTAGTACGGTCTGTAAGCGTTCCTGTTGGATTTACAATACCTCCTTCTATCAAATTATCTTCTACTTTGCTTACAAATGAAATTTTAGGTCCAATCTCGAAATAACCAAGGTTTTTTGCATTTCTAAAAAGGGCGTATACATCCCAAGCTTGCCAGTTTACAGTAGGAACAGTTGTAGCACCTGTTTTTTCAAATTCTTGTTTTGCTGTACTTCTCATGACATCAATCGCTAAACCGTTGTATCCAAAATTGATACCTAGTTTACCACCGTAGGAATATCCAGTAGAAATATTGTAATCATATCCATCTGAATTAGCTATGGCTGAATTGTAAAGGCCTGCAGCACCGTATTGTACTTTTGCACCCATATCAAACCATACTATCTTTTTTTGTCCGTAAAGTTGTAACGATACTAGAATAACCGCTATTGTAAAAAACTGCTTCATGTTTTAAATTTATAAAGTATAGAAATTAATAACAGGTCAAAGATATAAAAATATTGCATGTGAAAATAAAATGAAGGTAATTTATAGCTAATTATTCAATTTACTAGATGAATCTACTTCTTTAGGTAAGACCTATTTACCAAATAAACACCTAAAATCGTGATGCCACAACCTATCAAAATAAGGGTCGTAATCTTTTCACCCAAAATAAAATAGCCTGTAATTAAAGCCACTAACGGGTTTATGTAGGCATACACGGATGCTTGTTGTGCAGGTAAATGCTTTAAGGCATACAAAAAACACATAAAACCTATAATTGATCCAAAAATTACCAGAAAGAAAATGGATAACCAAGTCATTAGCGATATATCGGCCAGTGTCACAAACTTCGGGTCAGAATATGAGATTGCTGTTAAAACACTTCCTGACAAAAACATCTGAAAACCTAATCCAAAATATGGGTTAAATGATCTAGCGTGTTTTTTTGTATAAAGTGTTCCCAATGCCCACGACATCGTTGCAATTAATGACAAAATGATACCAAATCTAAAATTGGGTTCTAAAAAATCTGTCAAATGATCATAAAAAATCGTACAAACACCTAGGAAACCTATGACGACTCCTCCAACTGCCATCTTTGGTGGACTTTGTTTAGAAATAAATAGCCCAATCAAAACTAGCCACAAAGGGAAAATAGCTCCAATAATTGCTGCCAAACCAGCAGGAATAAATTTGACGCCCCAAGTACTAAGACCATTACTAAGTATGAAATTCAGAAATGACAATATTAACAGCGGGATTAAATCTTTTTTTTCAGGAAGGTCGTACTTTTTAATTTTAAAGTAGATCAGGAAGAGCGATCCGCCTATCAATTGTCTTATTCCAGCCATTTCCAACGCAGGTATTTCTCGCACTGCTTGCTTAGAAATAATCCATGTAGTTCCCCAAATGACGCTAACGATAGCTACGCAAAACAATGCCATGAACCTAGGTCCCTTGGCCTTAAGTTTGGAAGGAGATAACATCAAAAGTCCATTTAATGCGTCTGAGTAGAGCATCTTTTTGACCTTTATAAATCGGTTCACTTCAGAAAATTTCTGCAAAATTACGATAATGAAAGGAATAGTATAGAGAAAATAAATTTGTTTCAAGTTTTGAAAAAAAAATAGTTACATTTGTTATTAATTAATAGTTTTTCTTCGCATGTCCCCTGAAAGTGAGATCATTCTTGATATTAAAAATTTGAGTGTTGGTATTCGTTCAATACAGAATCAAAAACTGTTGTTAGATAATGTGTCATTTTCTGTTCGAAAAGACTCGATTCTTGGTATTACAGGCGAATCGGGAAGTGGTAAGTCCATGACGGCAAAGAGTATTATGAAGCTATTAGATGAAAAAAATGATTTTATTGTTGATGGTCAATTATTTTATAAAGGAAAAGACTTAAATCATTCTAATGACCAAGAACTAAATAGAATTAGAGGAAAAGAAATATCCATAATATTTCAGCAACCAGAATCTATTTTTAACCCTATCATGCGTTGTGGTAAACAAATCTTTGAAGCCATCCAATCACATCAAAGGTTATCAAATGTTGATATAAAAAAGAAAGTTAACACTCTTTTGCAATCTGTAGGACTCGAAGATACAAACAGAATTTATCATTCATACCCACATCAGCTAAGTGGAGGACAGTTGCAGCGAGTAGCCATTGCCATGGCAATATGTAATGATCCAAGTATTATTATTGCAGATGAAGCCACTTCATCATTGGATGAAAATCTGAAAAAAGGTATTATCGATTTATTGCTTAATATTAAAAAGCAAACCCATTGTGCTATTATATTTATAACGCATGATTTGAAATTATTGACACAAATATCTGAGTCTATATTGATGATAAAGGATGGAAAGGTAGTTGATTGTTACAAGGTAAACGAAGTCAATGCAATGGTCTCTGACTATACTACAAGTTATCTGAAGAATAGCATAGAAATCATTGAATATAGAAAATATGAAAGTCAAGAGACATATCTAGCATTAGAATTTTCTCACGTTTATAAATCATATGATCGATATAGACTTTATCCGTTTTTCAGAGAATCTAATCAAGCATTAGCTGATGTTTCGTTAGAACTGCCTAAGGGAATGATTCTAGGTATACTAGGTGAATCTGGAAGTGGCAAATCTACGATTGCAAAAATATTGGTTGGATTAGAAGAAGCTAATTCAGGGATTTTTTTATTAAATGGTGTAAATGTTGCTTCAAATTATTTGAAAAATAAAAAGCAGATAGCAAAAAACATTCAAATGGTTTTTCAAGATGCTGCTTCCAGTTTAAATCCTAAACATAACATACGATATATTCTGAATGAAGTATTGAATAATTTTTATAATTGCTCAGAAGAAGAAAAAGAGAAAACCATAGTTGACTTATTTGAAAAAATGTCGTTGAATATTGATATTTTAGATCGTTATCCCGACGAATTATCTGGAGGTCAAAAGCAAAGAATCTGTCTGGCAAGAGTCTTATTCATTAAGCCGTCCATTATTGTTTTTGATGAATCACTTTCTGCGTTAGATGTGATCAATCAAAAAAAGATGATGGACCTTATTTTGGATTTACATAAATCTTTTGGTTTTTCTGCTATGTTTATTTCACATGATCCACTATTAATCAAGTATTTGTGTTCTCATGTGATAAAAATGGGAAATGGGCATATTATTAAGAGTGGAAGGGTAGAGGACGTTTTGTCATTTTCCGAATAAGAGATAATTAAAATAGATATTAATTTTCCTTAAGCCAAGTATATTCGCCACCATTCACAATATGGAAAATTGCAAAAATGACCATTGGGACGATCATCAAACCTATCATTAATCTAAAGTATGCCCCAGAAATACCTGATTTCTCTATTTTTTCTGCTATTAATGAGATAACGGTAATCGCAAAAAATATCGGCACTGCAATAAAAGTCATTAATGTCGCTAGATATTCATTACTCATCCAGAATATGATAAAAACAATGGCTTCTACTGCTAATATCTCTTTTGTGTACCGCATGGTGTCAGTCTTTATATATTTTAACTTCTCTTTTTCCATCCTTTGCAAAACCACGATACATACCTGAAGAATTAAACGGCATTTCGATGTTTCCATCTTTGTCGATCGCAACTAGACCACCTTCACCTCCTTTTTGTACTAGTTTTTCATAAACGATATATTGGCATGCTTCTTTTAGACTTACGCCTTTGTATTCCATCATGGCTGCAATGTCTCTTGCTACAGTATATCTTATAAAATACTCACCATGACCCGTACATGAAACCCCACAAGTATTATTGTCTGCGTACGTACCTGCACCGATGATAGGAGCGTCTCCCAATCTATTAAATCTTTTATTTGTCATACCACCTGTAGATGTACCTGCTACAATATTGCCTGCTTTATCTAATGCTACACATCCGACTGTGCCATGTTTTTTATTTCCTTTTTCATCTTCTGAGAGTTCTGTTTTTTGTTCATCTTCTTTCAGTATTTTTTGAAGGCTATTCCATCTTTTTTCTGTGTGGAAATAGGAAGGATCTACTATTTCAAGTCCACAATTAGCTGCAAATGTTTCAGCACCTTTGCCTATCATCATGACATGTTCGGATTTTTCCATCACAGCCCTAGCAGCTGAAATCGGATTTTTGACAGTCATAATACTTCCTACAGCACCAGCCATTTGGTTTTCACCTGTCATTATAGATGCATCAAGTTCGTTTTTACCTTCATTTGTAAATACGGCACCTTTCCCAGCATTAAATAGTGGACTATCTTCCATGTATCTGATAGTTGCTTCTACTGCGTCAATGCTTTTTCCACCATTTTTTAGGATGGTTTCTCCTATATTTAGTGCTTCATTGAGTGCATCGAGATACAGCTTTTCTGTTGCGGCATCCATGTCTTTTTTCTCAATTGTTCCAGCACCACCATGAATGACAATAGCATATGCAGGTTTTAGGTTGGATGCTGTTTTTGTTGTCTTTTGTTGACAAGATATAAATGAAAGGAGAATAGTTAATATATATATATGTCTCATTTACAATTTATTTAGAATGTTAAATCCAGTATTTTTGAAATCAGAAATCTCTTTTCTGTTTAATTTAAAGGAAGTGGTTGTGTAATATTCATAATACAATCTTAACCAAAATGCGAGCAAAATCACGACAATCACGTACCAAAGTGGCCATCCAAATACAAAAGCAGTAATAAAAAGTAACTTATAGTAAATAATGAACAACAACAAGTTGCCTATCATCAATATCGATGCTTTAAATTCTACATGTTTGACTTTAGACTTTGTAAATAAATTTGCTAATAATATCGGTAACCCATTAAACAAAATTGATATTAAGGCAGGAATAAGTCCAAGAAACAGTATCATTGCTCTTGAAAAATCAAGCGGAAGTTTGGTAAGTTCATGTAAGGTTACTTTCTTCTTGTTTAAGGTTTGTTCTAACGTTTTTATTTCTGATTTTACTTTTAGAAGGGTAACTTCGTCAAGTCCATCTATTTTTTCAGCAAGTTCTTTTTCCTGATCAAGAGGTGTGTTATCATTGATGTGTACAGGTAAATAAGGAATGGACACTTTGCTTCTTAATATAATTACTAATTTTTCGAATAAATGGATACGATCCTGGTCTTCTATATGTATCACATTTTTTTTCATTAGACGGTAAGTTTCGTCCAATATAGTCTGATGAGTTTGTTTTGGGTCTACTTTAAATTGTTCTAAATAGTCTTGTACATGAATAGGTGGACCTACTCGAAGCAAGACTGTCCGATTAAATAAAGAAGGGTAGGTGAAATTTATTCCTACGGGTATTATTTCAAGATCTAAATTTGGATCTTTTTCAATAGCTTGGAACGCAATCCTAGAAATTCCCTTTTGCAGTGGTCGGAGTTTTTTAATACTTTCGGTACCGCCTTCTGCAAATATCAATAAATTCTTTTTGTCGAGGATGACTTTTATACTTTCGTCCATCGTCTGACTATTTTCTCGCAGTTTTGAAAAACCATCTCTAAATCTAAAAATAGGTATCTGATTGGTCAATGTGAGCAAAGGTTTTAAAATTGGATTGTCAAATACGTCGCCTCTTACAAGGAAGTGAAGTGGTTTTGGAAAAAAACATGCCATGACCAAAGGCTCTAGAAAACCATTCGGATGATTGCTAGCAATGAGTTGGGCCTTATTGATTTGTATATGTTCAATACCTGTTATATGTATTTTTCTGAAAAATATTTTTAAAACAAATCTGACTAGAACTTTGAGGAAACTATAAAACATCTTGTTGGTTTATCTATTTTTGTGGCGTAAAGCTAATAAAAGCTGAATGTCGAACACAAGAACAAGCAAAAATAAATTTTTAATTGTGGTGGCGGGGCCAACTGCAGTAGGAAAAACAGCGGTTGCCATAGAGCTCGCTAAGATATTTAATGCAGAAATTTTTTCAGCTGATAGTAGACAATTGTACCAGGAAATGAACATTGGTACAGCCAAACCATCGGAACTTGAACTAACAGAAGTTAAACATCATTTTATTAATCATATAAGCATTCATCAGAAGTATAGTGCTGGTCTATATGAGCAAGAAATAAACAGTGCTTTAAATAAATATTTTGAACATCATGACGTTGCGATTCTTTCAGGAGGTACAGGCCTATATATAAAGGTATTGTTGGAAGGATTGGATGAATTGCCAGATGTCAGTGATGAGATTTTGGAAAAATACAATCAGAAATATGAATTTTTTGGTATCCAAGGTCTATTAGATGAGCTGTCACTAAAAGACCAGGTTTATTATAATAAGGTAGACAAAGCTAATCACAGAAGAATTATAAGGGCTTTATCTGTGATTGAATCATCAGGAAAACCATATTCATCGTTTTTATCAAACGATAAACAGAAACCATTACCCTTTAACGTTGTACCTATTCTCCTAGAATTGCCTAGACAAGAACTTTATGATCGTATAAATAATAGGGTAGAGCAGATGCTTGCGCAAGGATTACAAAAAGAAGTGGAACATCTATATGATCACAAATCCCTTCAAGCGCTTGAAACTGTAGGTTATCGTGAAATATTTGATTGGATGGATGGGCTTCAAAGTTTTGAAATGGCCATATCAATGATTAAACAAAATAGTAGGAGATACGCTAAAAGACAGATTACGTGGTTTAAAAAACATGGTGATTGGCATGTTTTTTCACCTTTAGAGACTGAAAAGATTATTAAGTTTGCGATTAGTGAAGTAAAGAAGGAGTATTAAACTGTTAAAATTATATTAAATGATTTAATTTAATAAATCTGTATTCAAATGAATCGTACATTTGTTGCAACAAATATTTATTAACTTCTTAAATTTAGTTTATTATGAAATCGTTTTTATTTTCCTTAAGTATTTTATTATTTTCTGTTGCTTCATTTGCTACAGGTATAGAGCCAAGTAAAAAAAGCATTAATGTAGCAACTTCCAAAATTATATGGAAAGGTTATAAAGTTACTGGTTCTCATGATGGAACAGTAAGTTTTAAATCAGGTAGCCTAACATTTGATAACAACAAACTAACTGGTGGCGAATTGGTAGTAGATGTAAAATCTTTAGCAGTTACAGATTTATCAGGTGGTGGCAAAGATAAATTAGAAGGACATTTAAAGTCACCAGATTTCTTCGGAGTCGATACACATCCTACGGCAGCAATTAAGTTTGTAAAAGTTACTTCTAGAGGTAAAGAAGGCGAATATAGAGTAACGGCAAATATCACGATTAAGAACATAACAAAAGAAATTAAATTTGATGCTAATGTTGCTAATGGTACAGGCACAGCTGCTATAAAAATTGATAGATCTGATTTTGATATTAGATACGGTTCGGGATCATTTTTTGATAGTTTGGGTGATAAAACGATCTATGATGAGTTTGATTTAAATGTTGCAATAAATTTTTAATAAAATTTTGTTAAAAACTTGCACGGAATTAAAATAAGATATATCTTTGCAATGAAATTAATATAGAAACCTATTTAATTACATTTTTAAATAGATATAGTGCTTTCAAAGGAAAGCTTTAAAATAAAGTTTGACAAATTTGTCAAAAAAGGAGACAGTAGTTTTTTTCATAGTTAGAGGGTCGGATCGCCGGATTCGGCCCCTTTCAAAGAAAGAACATTTTAACGTCTAAGAACTTTTTGATAGATGATTTGTTAATGTTTAAGTTCACATAAAGATAGTGAATTATTATAAAGTTGAATATATCACTTGATATAAAAGAGACAGTAGTTTTTTTCATAGTTAGAGGGTCGGATCGCCGGATTCGGCCCCTTTCAAAAGAAAATAGATAACGTCTGAGATTTTAGTTAAGTGTAATAATAAATGGTTAACACCTAAAGAGACAGTAGTTTTTTTCATA
>DLGT01000149.1 GCA_002482845.1 Saprospiraceae bacterium UBA7687 | reverse complement strand
AAATTTAATTTCGGTATTACCCCCAGCCCCTAAAGGGGAGATTACATCTTCGAAAGGATTTTTTGTGTCGACTGAGAGCGTAGGGCTTCCCTTTAGGGATTGAGGGTCGCGGGAGGATAGGGTTTCAAATTTACTTTCGGTATTACCCCTGACCCCTAAAGGGGAGATTAGGTCTTCGAATGGATTTTTTGTGTTGACTGAGAGCGTATGGCTTCCCTTTAGGGATTGAGTGTCGAGGGAGGATAGGGTTTCAAATTTATTTTCCGTATTACCCTCAACCCCTAAAAGAGGGATTAGGTCTTCGAAAGCTTTATGGTTTTTTATTTCATCCACAAAGAACTTAACTTTATCAATATCTTTTAATCCTGGACTTATTTCAAATTTACTATTTATATCTATGCCCACAAATTTTGAATGACTAATTTTTAGAATGTCATCAAGATCTTCTGCACCAATACCGCCACTGAGCAAAAAGGGTACTTTGATGTCAAATTCATTCAATAATGACCAATCAAACTTCTTACCTGATCCACCGTATTGTTTGGTAGCGGTATCAAAAAGGAAAAAATCACAAAAATCAAATGAATTAAGAAAATTCATATCCAATTGATCATTTACTCGAAATACCTTTATGACTGGAATGGAAGCCTTTATTTTTGTGCAAAATTCTGGGTTTTCGTCACCATGGAGCTGTGCATAATCTAGGTTGTATTCTTTTACTTTTTGTAGGATTAACGACTCAGATGCATTGACGAAAACACCGACTTTTTTAATATGTGATGAAATATTAGGTAACTTGTTCTGGACATATCTTGGACTTGGTTCATAAAAATTATATCCCACCATATCTATATCCAAGGTTGATATATCAAGCAAATTCTGCTCAAATTTTAGACCACATACTTTTATAATCATGATAACTCTTTCATTTTTTGAATAAAATCAGCACATGCTTTACCTGGGTCTTCGGTTTTCATAAATGATTCACCGATTAAAAAACCATCGAAACCAAATCGTTTTAGCGAAGCCACTGTAGCTGCATCATCAAGACCACTTTCTGAAATTTTGATGGTGTCTGAAGGCAATTGTGGAAAAATATCCATGGAGTAACGAATGTCTGTCGTGAATGTTTTTAGATTTCTATTGTTGACACCAATGTTTTTGATACGTTCATTATACTTTGATATTTGATCTGAAGTATGTACTTCCATGAGAACTTCCAGTCCTAAATCGACCGCTACTTTTGATAATTCATCTATTTCACTTTTTGTCAATATCTCTGCGATAAGTAAAATGGCATCGGCACCAATACTTTTTGCTTCGATAATTTGGTAAGGATCTATAACAAAATCCTTCCTTAAGATGGGAATTTGATTGACGCTTCTAGCTTTTTTTATATCTTCATCGTTTCCACAAAAAAAATCAACATCCGTAAGCACAGATAATGCAGAAGCTCCTGCGGAACTGTACCCTGTTGTGATTTGAGTTACGTCTGCACGTAGGTTAATAGTGGGTTTTGATGGTGATTTACGCTTGAATTCTGCAATGATGCCACTCAATTCAGGTTTTTTAATGTGTTCAGAAAACGAAAAACATTTTCTATCGAATAGGTCTGATTGCTCTAATGTACTTTCATTTACTTTAGATTTTGCCAGTTTTATTTCTTCTTTTTTTCGATCAACTATGGTTTGGAGTATATTCATTTTTACTTTGTACTTAAAAGGTTTTCAAAACATAATTTTGCTTTACCACATATCAGTGAAGTTCTTGCTTCTTCGACACAATTTACAATATCTTTTCCTTGATCAAAACATTGAATAGCCAATGCAGCATTAGCAAGGACAACATCATTTTGTGCTGTTGATCCTTTGTTTTCTAATATGTTTTTAAAAATGGTTGCAGCTTCTTGAACTGTTTCTCCACCGAAAATATCTTCCTGTTGATATGCTGGCAATCCAAAATAAGTTGCATCAACCAATTGTTCTGCCTTGTTGGTGATCAATTTAACTTCGCCAGTTAGAGATACTTCATCATACCCATCAGTGCCATGAATGATAGCATATTTTTTATTAGATTCTTCATGCAAAAATTGATATAATCTTGCCAGTTTTATCGAAAACACACCTACGCTTTGATGTTGTGGCTTCGCAGGATTTACGAGTGGACCAAGCATGTTGAAAAATGTCTTAACACCCAATTCTTTCCTTATAGGACCTACAGATTTCAAGGCAGGGTGGAAGAGTGGCGCATGTAGAAAGGAGATATTTGCGACTTCCATTTGTCTTTTTAAAATGTCAGTATCATTTGTAAATCTAAAACCAAAATGTTCCAAAACATTGGACGATCCACTGACAGATGACACTCCATAATTGCCATGCTTTGCTACGTGATAACCAGCACCAGCAACTACAAAAGAAGCTAAGGTAGAGATATTAAAAGTATTTTTGCCGTCACCACCTGTTCCACATAAATCAATGACCGGCAGTCCATCAAAATCTACTTTAACACACAAATCCAGCAAAGCGTCTCGAAATCCGGCTAACTCATCCACAGAGATATTTCGCATCAGATATACGCTGATGAACGCTGCCAGTTGTGCAGGATTATAATGATCTTGTGATATATTGATTAGTACTTCTTTGGCTTGCTCTTTTGTAAGCTTCTGATGGTCAAAAAGTTGATTCAGAATATGTTTCATATTAATTGCTAATTTATCTAATCGATTTATTTGTTGATTTGCTAAGATGGTTTACAACTTCAAAAAATTAGTTAACATCTTTCTTCCATCGGGTGTCATGATAGATTCGGGATGAAACTGTACACCATAAATGTCCAAATCTTTGTGACGTGCCGCCATGATTTCGCCTTCTTCATCTACAGCTGTGATTAATAAGACATCAGGACAACTTTCTTTATTTATCACCCAAGAATGATATCTCCCTGCTTCAAAACTTAGATTGATACCTTCAAAGATTGGGTCTTTATTTTCTGTTTGTTTCATAATAGTCTTCATACCATGAAATACCTTAGACAGATTTTTTAATTGTCCACCAAATACTTCTCCAATGGCTTGTAAGCCTAAACAAACTCCAAATATCTTTTTGGTAGTGCCATACTTCCTTATGACATCTTTGAGCAATCCTGCTTCTTCTGGTAGGCCTGGACCGGGAGACAAGATGATATAATCAAAAGCTTCTAATGCTTCTATATCGAACTGGTCATTACGCAAAACGGTAACTTCCCCGTCTATGATTTCATTGATAAGATGCACCAGGTTATATGTGAAGGAGTCGTAATTGTCGATGATAACTATCTTGTGATCTTGTGATCTTGTGTCATCGTAATTAAAAAGATCTGTGATCTTGTGATTTAGTGACATTTTACTAATTTTTAATGTTTGGTAATTCTGTTTTTATATAAAATTTAAAATATAATTATACTAAATCTTATTTTTCAGAAGTATTATTTATTTTTCGGATTCAATTTATCTTTATAAGATGACATAACTTTCAAGATTTCCAATCCTTCACTATATACTTCGTTAATTGTTTCTTGGGATATTATTTCACATTCCACCAAAATTTCGAGCCAAAAAAGAGTTTCATCTGCTTCTTCTACAACAATACAAAGTTTCGCAAATTTTTCATTCTCAGATCTAGCCCTACAAACTGCTCTATAATTTGCAGCTACAGATGTGGCACACTTTACGATCTGTTTTTTAATGACGCTACTTTCGTCTGAGTATTTTATTTTTGATACTATCTTTATAATTTTTACAGAATTTACTTTTGTTCTGTTTCTAAATTGTTCGTTAAAATCCTCTTGTCTCATTTTCAATGTTTTAAATTTTAAATATAATATTAATGTTAAATTACAAATACCAAAGATCTTTCCATGTTTTTACCCGATCACCAAATCACAGATCACTCATCACCGATCACAGGGCACCAGATCACAGATTTTCCCCTAGGTCCATTGCTCTTTTTAACGCTGCCAATTTATTATGCACTTCTTGCAATTCACTTTCTGGTACACTATCTATGACGATACCTGCTCCAGATTGGTAATGCAACTGACCATTCATACTCAAAAATGAACGAATGATGATGGCATGATTTAAGTCTCCATTAAGTTTAATGATACCTAAGCCACCACCATAAAATGAACGAGCTGTAGGTTCGTAAGTATCAATGAGTTGCAATGCTTTGTATTTTGGTGCTCCTGATAAAGTTCCTGCAGGAAAAGTATCAGCAAAAATTTGATAGCCAGAGATACCTGCTTTAATATTACCAACTACCTTGGAAACCAAATGTATCACATGACTGAAAAACTGTACATCCTTATATTTAGAAACAGTGACTTCTACACAATTTTTACTTAGGTCATTTCTGGCAAGATCTACGAGCATAATGTGTTCTGCATTTTCCTTTGGATCATCTGATAGTTTTTTGGCTAGCAACTGATCTTGCGTATAATCTCCTGTGCGTCTGAAGGTTCCAGCGATAGGGTGTATCTCCGCTTTACCTTCATGTACGACCATTTGTGCCTCAGGTGACGAACCAAAAATGCGGTAACTACTATAATCGAAATAAAATAAATATGGACTTGGATTGACAGACCTTAAGGCACGATAGACATTAAATTCATCTCCTTTGAATGATTGAGTAAACCTTCTGGATAAAACCATTTGAAAAACATCACCACGTTGACAGTGTGCCTTTGCTTTTTGAACGATATCGAGATAATCATCATCAGTCATATTGCCACTTTCTTCACCAATTTTACTGAAAGGGTAGGTCTGATGGTCTTGACGGCTGATGATACTAAGGATTTTGTCCAAAGTGCTCCCTTGTCCTTCTACTTCATTTTCAATAAGATACAATTCGTCATAAAAATGATCAAAAGCGATGATGTATCTAAATAGATCATATCTCAAGGCAAGAATGCCGTAATTTGATTTGTTAGGATCAAATTTAAGTCCTTCAAATTCCTGAACCATATCAAAACTAGTATATCCGAAAACTCCATTGAACCGATCATTGTCGCTATTTTTAGCTTCAATAGCATCTAATAAAGTTTGAATGGCAGTTGTGGCATTCTTAGCTATTTGTGATCTTACTTCATTATTCAAATGGTTTTTAAGTTCGTATTGCGCATTTACATATTTCAAAGTAAGTAATGGCTCAAAACAAATAAAAGACTGACTATCTTCTTTGCTGGAATAGTCTGAACTTTCCAATAATAAAATCTCTGGAAAATGTTCTCTAAGCTTTAAGAAAAGACTCACGGGAGTAGTGAGGTCAGAAAGCATTTTGATGGAATGAGTATGTATGTTTATCATTTTATAAATTCAATTTTAAGCAAAAAAAAAAGCGACTTACCAGGAATCTGATAAGCCGCTTATATCTATTAATACAAAATGATTAGCTACTCAACTTCCTGATTTGAGAGTTTGAATATGCCACCAATTTGTATTTTGAAAAATCATTTAATATTTATTTTGATGCAAAGAAAAGGAGTTTTTTATAATTCAATGAGATTTTATTGAATATTTTTTCAATTTAATCTTTTATTTAATGAATGACCAATCTTTTATAAATAAAAAAGGCTTGATCTAGACCAAGCCTTTTTTTATTATTTATTGATGTCAATTTTGAAGAAATTATTCCATATCATCTTCGTCATCATACTCTTCTGGATCATCATCTGCGATCATGTCAAGATCCTCATCATCTGCGAAAGAGTCATCATCTTCATCATCAATACCAAGTTCCGCTTCGTCAAGTTCTTTGATAACATCTAATTCTGAGAATATTTTATCAAGATCATCATCGTCAAGATCAGCTGACGATGATTTGCTCAAAGTAGGTTTCTTGATTACTTTTGTAATGATAACTGGTTTTTTAGGCTCAGCTTTTCTCGCTGGTTTACCATCATCTTCATCTTCTAGATCATCAAATCCACGTTGTTTGTCTTTTGGTACTACTTGAATATCCTTCATTTCAGACTGAGTCTTAGCAATGACTGATTTTGTGGTAGTAGGCACTGCAAGTAAACGTTTTTTCTCGATCAATTCACCTGATACTACGCAGATACCATAAGATTTATTATTAATCCTAATCAATGCGTTTTCAAGATCCTGAATATATTTACGTTGGTGGTTTGCCATATTGTTTAGCATCTCCACTTCAGATTGGATGGAAGAGAAATCTGTGATATCCTTCGCAAAATCATCGTTATTATTTTCAGTAATATCTTTGAGTTGCTCTTTCAGATTTGCATATTGCTCTCTGGCTTTATCTAATTTTTTATCGATAAGGTCTTTGAATTCTTTCAATTCATCGTCACTATATCGTGTTGTTACATTCGTTGGTGTAGACATAAATCTATTATTTCTTAAAAATTGGTGCAATATTAGACCTTAAATATCATATTACAAAAAAAAGTTTCATGTTAAATGATTTTTTTGTTAAATATTAACATAATAATAGGCCAAATATGCTTGAATAGTTACTTTAGGTCTTTATATATGAATTTTGAAAATTTCAATTAAAGGATTTTACCAATTTGGAAAGTTTTTTTCAAATCTAATATATGTAGTAATTGGCAACACACTTAATAAAATATTACAGTTAAATATATGTCTTTAAATGTGATTTTATTAGACAAATTATGTATTATCTTTGCGCCTTATGAGATTAAAGAGCCTTCAGATAAAGGGATTTAAAAGTTTTGCCAATGATACCATCCTCAATTTTAACGAAGATGTTATAGGTGTAGTCGGTCCTAACGGGTCGGGCAAATCCAATATTGTGGATGCAATTAGATGGGTTCTCGGTGAGCAAAAAAGTAAAGAATTGCGCCTCGAGTCCATGTCCGATGTCATATTTAATGGTACAAAGACAAAAAAGGAAGCGGCTACAGCTATGGTTGCGCTTACCTTTGAGAATACTAAAGGCATTCTTCCTACAGAATATCAAACAGTTACAATATCTAGGACGCTTTACAGAAGTGGAGAGTCTGAGTATAGATTAAATAATGTAGTATGTAGGCTTAAAGATATCAATTCTTTATTCTTAGATACGGGTATTGGGTCCAATTCTTATGCTATTATAGCATTAGGTATGGTTGATGATATACTAGCCGATAAGGATAATGCTCGTCGTAGGATGTTTGAGCAAGCTGCTGGTGTTTCCAAATATAAAATCCGTAAGCGTGAGACTTTGTCTAAACTCAAAAGTGCGACTGAAGACTTAAATAGGATAGACGATTTATTATTTGAGATAGAAGGAAACCTAAAATCTCTCGAAAAACAAGCTAAACGTACCCAAAAGTATCTTGACCTTAAGGCCGAATATAAAGAACTGAGCATCAAACATGCCGTTTTTTCTATTCAACATCTGAAACAGAAATATAAAGGTATCTCTGATCAACTCGTTAGAGAACAAGATCAATATAGAGAAAATGATGTCATACTTTATAAACATCAAGCAAATCTCGAAAAAGAGAAAAAAGCCAATGCTGACAAAGAAATAGCACTCAGCGATCAGCAAAAACGTCTCAATGAAATGGTCTATCAGATCAGAACTAGAGAAGGCGAAAAAGGATTGTTGTCCCAAAAACTTGGATTTAAAAAGCAAAACAAAGAGCAACTCATCAAAGTCATTGCTGATAATGAAGTAGAATTGCAAAAGACGCTTACGGAAGCAGAAGCCTTACAAATTAGACTTCAGAATGAACTTGCGGTCGAAGAAGTGCTCAAACAAACCTTGCTGAAGTCTAAGGAAGTATATGATGCGACAAAGCTTGAGTACAATGCTGCAAAGGTAAGTTTTGATATCAAACAAAAAGAAAAACAAGAGATAGAACGTCAAGTTTTTGACCTTGAAAAAAATATTGCCATCCACAAGAACTCAATTGAGAATAACGAACGAGATATACAAAGAATCAATGACTCGCTTTTATCAAAAGAACAAGAGTTTTTAAGAGCGAATGCTACTGTAGATCAATTATCATCGACTTTTACAGCCAAGGAGACAGAACTAAACATGCTCCAAGAAACTGAAAATGGTCGTAAAGCACGTGTAGCGGAGTTAGAAAGTAGGAGAGACAAATTGCAAGACGAGCTCAATAAGATCAACAGAAACATTGACTCCAAACAAAATGAATACGATCTACTCAAAAGTATGATAGATAATTTTGAAGGATTTCCGGAGTCTATCAAGTTTTTGAATGATCATTGGCGTAAGGATTTGACCATTTTGTCTGATATTTTAGACGTACAGGAAGCTTACAAAGCACCTATTGAGTTATATCTAGAGCAATATCTGAATTATTTTGTTGTGGAAAATATGTCTGAAGCAATTCAAGGTATTTCCCTACTCAAAAACTCACAAAAAGGTAAAGCAAACTTTTTTCTCCTTGACAAAATAAAGCCTAGAAAGAGTACAAAAGTAAATGTAGAACAACTCATTCCTGCTGCTGATGTGGTTAAGGTACCAAGTAAATATCAGATTCTTTTGGATGCTATCTTGGGCGATTGTTTTGTTTATGATGGCGAAATAGAGCAATTGTCAGATGTGAATGAAAATGTGACCATCATATCATCTACAGGTACATTTTTAAAGTCAGGATATAGTATTTCAGGTGGTTCAGTAGGACTATTCGAAGGAAAAAAAATTGGTAGGAAACAAAATCTTGAGAAGCTAGCTGAATTTCTGGAAGAAAATAATAAGATCAAACTTGAACATAATACAGAGCTGGAGAAAGTCAGAATTGAATTGACCAAAGTGAAAGCGACTGACCATGTTACTAGTATAGAAAAGATAAAGAAAGAGCTACAAAATATTGACCAAGAACGAATTAAGTTAAGTCACCAGATAAACTCGTTTAATCAGTTAAAAACCGAAAGTGACCAAAAAATAAAGGTAGCAAAGGATCAAATCAAAGATCTACTGTCTCGTATATCTATGTCTGAACAACAGATGAAGACTTTTAAAGGCAAAATTGTTGAACTCGACAAACCATCTGAAGGTCAAAATGAAGACATTGACAAACTCAGCGAAAAGATGTCTGTCTCTGCTGAACAATACAATAGCGACAATATTGCAGTCATCAGGCAACAGAATCTCATAGGTAATTTCCGAAAAGATAAGGAGTTTAAAGATGTTAGGCTAAAAGATTTGGAGATAAAAATCACCAATGACAAACAAAGGTTGATGTCTGAAGACCGCGAACGAATAGACATCGAAGATCAACTTATCAAGTTAGATGGTGAGTTGCAGCTATTATATACAGAAAAGAAAAACTACCAATCTACACTTGGTGAAGCTGAGCAAGATTATTTTAAAGCAAAAAATGTCATTAATGAGATAGAAGACCAAGTCAGAAATCTTACTCGCACACAATCCGCGCTTCAGCAATCTATCCAAACGCTCAAAGATCAGTTTACAGAACAAAAATTCCAAATCCAAGCCGTAGGTGAGCGATTAAGAATTGAATTTAATATCTCCGTCAATGACATCGTCAATAAAGAACCTGAATCAGGCATCGATTATGACCAACTCACAGAGGAGCTTGAAAAAATAAAGTCTAGGATGCTTGGTTATGGAGATGTCAATCCACTAGCTGTAGAAGCATATAATGAGATGAAGGAAAGGTATGACAATATCAATGTCCAACGCAAAGATATTCTCGACGCCAAAGAAAGTCTCATGGATACCATTAAAGAAATAGAAGGTACTGCTACCCAACAATTTATGGAAGCTTTTGAGCAAGTACGTACTAGTTTTATTGAAGTCTTCAGAAGTTTGTTTACGGAAGATGATACTTGCGATTTGATCTTGCTAGACGAACCTAATCCGTTAGAGTCAGATATTGAAATAATAGCCAAACCAAAGGGGAAAAAGCCAAAATCTTTGAGTCAGCTTTCAGGTGGCGAAAAGACATTGACAGCCACAGCACTTCTTTTTGCGCTTTATCTATTGAAACCTGCACCATTCTGTATTTTTGACGAAGTAGATGCACCACTTGATGATGCTAATATCCAGAAATTCAATCGTATCATCCAGAAGTTTAGTACGGAATCCCAGTTTATCATCGTCACGCACAACAAATCTACTATGGCCGAAGTAGATGTCCTTTATGGCGTCTATATGGTAGAACCAGGCGTATCAGCAGTGAGTGCAGTAGATTTCAGAACATTAAAACATGAGCCAATTCTCGAAAACATAGATTAAAATATTTTGTTCACATACTTGTAGTGTTTAAGATATTGATATAATCTATTATAGTTTTTCAAAATCAAATATGAATTTTCTTGCGCATATGCTGTTGTCTTGCAAAGATTCCAATCTTTTGGTGGGCAATTTTATGGCAGATTTTATAAACAACTCGGACAAAAAAGGATTGAATTCACAGATTTTGGAAGGTATTAATTTGCACAAAAGCATAGATCATTTCACAGATAATCATCAAGCAGTAAAAGAAGCAATCAAGCTGATACGACCTTCACAAGGGAAATATGCTCCTGTCACTATAGACATTTTATTTGATTACATATTAACCCAAGAGTGGAACAAATATTCTACACATCATCTAAAAGAGTTTACAGTTTCAACTTATAGGACTTTACAATCAAATGCTCATCATTATCCCGCCAAACTTCAAGAGATGTTGCCACGAATGATTGCAGATGATTTTCTGTTGAGTTGTGCTACGGAAGAAAGACTTATCACTACTTTCCAAAGGGTAAAAAGACGAGCGAAATTTGATAATAATTTTGAAAGTGGACATGAAGCCATGTTTGACAATTTTGATTCTTTAAATCAATTGTTCCACGACTTTTTTCCAGATATCATGCTTCATGTGCAAGAATATTGTGATTGTAATTAAAATGTATTTTTAAAATAAAAGAAGCATGTACGAAGAAGCATATTGTTTATTGAAGATAATTTTTAGAACGGGTTCAAAAAGTCCTTGTTATTTAATAGTTTATCATGCTTTTTGAGATATGGTTTTAGGATATTTAAATATTTTAGTTTGTTTTCCCAAATTGCACTTTCATAAAAATTGCTTTTGTTTTACCCCTTCCCTAAAGGGAGACAAAAGTAATTTTATAACCATTGAACGGAAATAAGAGATCCCCAAATATTATACAAAAGCATGAAGAATTTTGGTATCATAGGTTATCCACTCACGCACACGTTTTCACCGAGCTATTTTAATAATAAGTTTAAAGAAAAAGGTCTTGATGCATTTTATGATAAATGTCCATTGGAAGATATTTCTGAGTTTTGTGCATTGACAGAGACAAAAGCTTTTGAAGGTATGAATGTCACTATTCCACACAAACAAAGCATCATACCGTTTTTGGATGAGATAGACCTAGCTGCTCAAAAAATAGGTGCAGTCAATACCATCAAATTCATAAATGGAAGGTCCATAGGTTACAATACTGATGCCTATGGATTTGAAATATCATTACTTGATCTGATACAATCCCCAGAAAATATAGATGGGGCTTTAGTGCTGGGTGCAGGAGGTGCTGCTAAAGCCGTGTGTTTTGTATTAGGAAAACTAGCTATTCCTTATAAATTAGTGAGTAGATCAAAAGGAGATGTTAGATACAATGAGATTGACAAAGATATGATGCAGCATCACCATTTGATTATCAATACTACGCCACTAGGTATGTCTCCTGATGTAAAAAGTGCCCCAGAAATACCTTATGAATGGCTGAATGAAAAATATTTTCTGTATGACCTTGTGTATAATCCTGAAAAAACCATATTTTTGACCGAAGGATTAGCAAGAGGATGTAAAATAAAGAACGGATACGATATGCTAATCCTCCAAGCAGAGAAAGCTTGGGACATTTGGAACCAACCGGAAACGTAAAAATATGACAGAGCCCGAACCTTATCACAATCTCGATTTTTCTGATACAGAGATAGCATTTAGTAATAAATCAGATAAAGAACTCAAAAAAACTGCATGGTTATTCAAGATGATGAATAATCAAAACTTGGTAAAAATTGGTTCAAAAATAGGTTTGTTTGCCATAAGATTTAAAATGCCTTTTACCGAATTGGTAGTAAGAAATACTATTTTCCCTCAGTTTTGTGGTGGTGAGAACCTATTAGATTGTCAGAAAACGATCGATAAACTATATGAATACGATACTTTGACCATTCTTGACTATGGTGCAGAAGGCAAAAGTGATGAAGATGATCTCGACTCAGTGACTCAAGAAACCTTAAAAGCCATTGAAATGGCAGCTTCCAATAATTCTGTACCTGTCGTAAGTACCAAAATTACAGGATTGGTAGATAATGTTATTCTCGAAAAACTCCATAAAGGGGACGAACTCAATGAAGGTGAAAAAAGAAAATACCAACATCTAGTAGAAAGGGTAGAAGAGATATGCGAGCGTGCAGCCGAACTAAGTGTAAGTGTATTTATAGATGCAGAAGAAAGTTGGATACAAGATCCGATAGACGAGCTCGTCATGCAGATGATGGAACGATACAACAAAGAAAAAGTCATTGTTTATAACACTTATCAGATGTACATCTCCTACAAATTTGAGCATCTGAAGAGAGACCACCAAAGGTGTATAGCCAAGGGAGTACTATTCGGTGCTAAGCTTGTACGCGGTGCCTACATGGACAAAGAAAGAGCAAGAGCAGAAGAGATTGGTTATCCATCACCTATCCAAAAAGATAAGGCAGCTACTGATGGGGATTATAATGCAGCGATCAGATATTGCATTGATAATCATACCACTATATCGTCATGCTGTGCATCTCATAATGCTGAAAGCAATATGCTCCAAGCTCAGCTGCTTCATGAGCAAGGTATAGATAGGAATCACCCACACATCAATTTCTGTCAGTTATATGGCATGAGTGATAATATCACATTTAACCTGGCCAATGCAGGATACAACGCCGCAAAGTACGTAGTTTATGGACCTATCAAAGATGTCATCCCGTATCTGATCAGAAGGACAGAAGAAAATGCATCTGTCACAGGTGAGATGAGCAGAGAGTTGACCTTGGTGGATAAGGAGATGAAGCGTAGAGGAATGTGATGAAAACGTTGTATTTGTAAAGGTGTAAGATTTGCTAATTTGCTTTAACTGTTGATTTGGTTGATTTGCTTTATAATTGTCTTCATTCCTTTCTGATCGTTTTAATAACAGCTTCTACCTCATCTAAAAGTTCAGCTCGGAATGTTACATTAAGTGCTTCATAATACCAATCATTATGTTTCATGTAGAGTTTACCATAAGATGTGGTATTTACATCTAGGTTATAATAGAATATGGCTTCAATCTCGTCATTAAGGCAAAACTCTTTTTTTAAAGCTAGATTTTCGGTCAATGATTGAAATGGGCTTTCTAGTTTGTCAGGAATTGGATTTGAAAGTTTTTGTCCAAAAAAAATCAAACCATCTATAGGAGAAGAATAGAGATAACTAAAATATAAATCGGATCCCGATCTTTTTTCAAAAGTAACACTTTCGTCTTTTAGTAATCCATCTCCAGTGTACTCACTTGGAAACTGTATGGTGTATCCATCTTTAAAAGCTTCGGTAGTGAAGTTTGGGTTAACTTCCATATTGATACAATTGATATTTGTATCGCTTGTTTTTTCTTCTTTACAACAGGAAGCCAAAAATAGAATAAAAGGAATGAATAAGATTTTCATATTTGGATTTTTTTAGTTAATAAACTATAATAAGAAGGTAAAGATTTCATTATTCTGCCCATAATGTTTCTCACATTAATGACGTATTTAAAAGCGAAAACGTTGGCGACAACAAATTTATTCATTTTTAAGCATGTAAGCTTAATAGAGATAAATTCCAAATAAAACCTGCTTATACCAAATTGAATTGAAATACAAAATATACTTTTAAAATTTAAGAATGAATCTAATCACTAATATTTAATTTTTTTGCAATTTTTAAAACTTTGTTACTGTATCTACATTCTCAATTTAACAAAAAATTAGAGTTTTAAAGATGAAATCAAGTCGTTGCAACTTTTACATAATTTTCAGATTATTTTAAAGCACACATTCCTACACTCTAATCTACCTCGGGCTAACTCTATCTAAATTTATTTTTGTTTTCTTCATATCCTTAAGTAGAGCCAATCATTCTGTATTAATGTTTTACAAATTTATATTTATGTGTAAAATTACTGTTACTCACTTTTAAATGGTAAACTCCGTTAGGTAATGACGAGACGTCAATTTGATTATTGTTTATAATGTTTGAATTTAAGAGTTGTTTACCATCCATTGAGTATATTAACACTTTCATATTATTCTTTAATTCTGGCAGTGTGATATAATCTGTTGTAGGATTTGGATAAATGATAGGAATTAAAGTCTCACCTTGTTCTGATGTAGATGAAATAATGCCTAGCTTTCGAGTATCAATTAGGACATTGGAGAGCCAATCCATTCTTGTAAATTCATTTAATTGATTTATATCTATTTGGCTGATGTGCAAAAGTAAATTTTTGTCTGGTGTCCAAAATAAACTACTAATTCCATAAGAATCAGTTGGGTCAGCCGATTTTAGTTCTTCTTTCAAAGTTAAATTTCCTTCACCATCAGATTGGAAGATTTTAAAAGATGTCTGTTCGGGTTTTTGTTCGCTGATACATACTATGCTACCTTTATCACTTTGCATTGGAAGACTTCTTAATGTACTGTTGGAAAGAGAAAGACTTATTTCTTCTAGTAAATTTCCTTTGATATCAAAATTATATATAACTAAATTTGAATCAATATATTGGGCGTGAAGATTGAACTTATCTCCAGCTAATGCACTTATATCTAGACTTAAATTGCTCAATTTTTTACGTGGCGGCAATTTATCTGCTATGTCAATATCACTTTCGATATTCATATCATAATCTGTTACCATTATCCTCACTATATCTTTTTCTCCCTCAATGGTAGCGGGACACTGCACCACTACTAAGAGTTTATTCTCTAAGATCATATAAGTTTGGATTCTATCAATAAACCGACCCATATTTATGACATTAATCGAACTGTCTATCGCATGACCATCATTATTTAGTACATAGGAGGCAAGATTAAGTTGTTCACAATTTACTGGACATAATCTATTGATAACTACATAATTGGTGGTACTATCTTCTTCAAATAGAAATACATCTCTAAAAAAACCTGGTTTTCCTGTAAATACAATTTTATTTTTTGAATCAGTAGGGTCTGTGAGCTGATAGTCGGTTGGCTCACCATTATTTACATAGTAGCCGGCTTTCCCTAAGCTACCTCTCAACCACAGAAAAGATCTATTTGGCGCAAACTCTTTGAAAAAATGAAAGGCCAAATTGCCGTTCTTTAGGTATGGACTAGCAGCATATTCTCGATCAGGATTCGGATTGTTTACAAATTTAAAAAACCTACTATTTTGCCAAACTTCGGTGCCAGTCTCCATGTCAATTTTCTGTACAAAATAACCATTATAATATTGATCGCCACTAAAAATGTTAGCTACATTATAGATATATCCATCTTCCATCAAGGGCAGATTATGATTGTGAAAACGCATCCTAGGATAAAGTACCTGTGTCTCGATTTCAGGAACTATTGAGTAAGTACTCCAAATGACATTTTCAGATGTCCAATCAATAGGTCTGAATGTCTGCGCATAGATTTGCAATGAAATAAAGCAAATGATGGGAATGATTACTGATCTCATAATTTATGATTTAAAAAATATGAAAAAATAGGTAACTAATGTGAATAGAATCCGAAAATCTATAGCATTAGTCACCTTTTTCTTAATATACTAACGTGGACCACATATTTTACCACACTTTTTATCCAATAGGATACTATTTTGAGGACATTTTGGATCACTAAATTCTGGACAAGATGGCCCGACAGTTACGAAAGTAGGCAAACCTGTTGTTATGTAAAAACCTGAGATATTGATACATCCTGGTTGTGAACGTATGCAACACTGCGCTCCACAAACATTCCTTCTTATAATAGGTTTTGGAGGGAAAAATCCATCTCTAGGTATCAAACATCTGTAGGAACATAATTCAGTTGCAAAATTTGCATTAACTGTTTGTGCAGGACATGGTGCATAAGGAAGTCCACTACCCAAAAAGAAGCCTTGTATGTAAGCTTGTTGTAGAGGAAATGAAAGCTGATATTCCCATATGTCAATTTGATCCCCTTGGTTTGCAGCGGATAGTCCATTAAACCATGTTTGTAAAGCGGGACAATTTCCAATATCCGCAGAAAAATTTGAAAAGTTAAAAGTCCATTGACTTGTATTTACATCAAAACAGTATTCTACATCATAAGTTAATTTCATATCATTGCAGGCAGGTCTAAATCCGACAGGCGCAGGGAAAGTTTGCGCTGGTAGGTTACCTACAGCTGTTTGATTAAATAATGTAGAACAATTTGTATTGGGCCCCGGTGCCGGAAAACAATTAGATGCGGTATTTGATCTTATGTCACCAGTTTTGGGGTTTTCACTTTTTCTTTCTAATAGTGCTCGTGCCTCTTGTTTGGATGGAAAGTTTTTAATTGTTACTTTAATTTCAGTACTAATATCAGTCTTTTCATTTAAATTGACTGTTTCTGCACCTTCTTTTGCGCAAGAATAAATCCCCAAAGTGACCATTAGGACCACAATAGCCGCTAATAAAAATTTTAATCTGTTCATGTTAAATATTTTTTTGAACTGTAAAAAATAAAAATTAAATAAATTTGCTACTGATATCACCATGTGACATCAAAATACCTATCCACTTCCTTACTCAATTCAAAAAAGAAATCCTACCTTTGTCTCTCCGAATCTTCGGTACGGGAGCTTACTCCATTTTTCACGAAATGGGCCAAAGTAGGCTTCTTTTTTATTTGTATGGATTTGGAATGTAATAAAATAAATAGCTGCAAGGCACTGTCTCCTGAGACAGCTCTTCCTTTAAGTTTAGTTTTTGATATACTTTTTTTGATTTAATAATTTTAAAATGTTAATAATTGTTTTTTCTAAAATTCATGTTCTTTCGAAAACACGTATACTTTTTAACTACAGTACAACAAGATACTTTTACCAAGTTATAATATCAATGACTACAAGCAGAAAGGAATCACCAATCTACTTGATTACTTTAAAAAACATTTAGCTTAAGGAAAAGTATTTATAAGTGTAGGTTTGTACTATCATCTCTTCTGGAATCGAAGAAAGATAACAAAACTCACAAACAAAAAACTGATTTCTTCAAATCATCTTTTTCTGAAAGCTTTTCATTTTGTTTCATAAAATTAACAGAGTAAATTAATTTTAAAAAACTCCCAACTTATTTCTCAACAGGTGCTGTAGTTTTAATGGTGTAACTTTCTATAAATTCATTCACTTTAATTCTATCACCACTAAAAGTTAAACAAAAATATATCTTTCTAATTTAATTGTCAAATAATTTTGTGTTTATTTTTAAAATATGTGCCGTTTTTTTTTTAACTTCATAAGTTATTTATAATCAGTATAATAGATTGTGTTTGATTGTGAAGGATAGAATCAGCCGAAGATAAATATAGCGGTAGCATGTCTTAGAGCCATACTACCACTTTGAGTACTTTAATGGTTCTTAAGTTACTTCCAAACAAGTTTTGGAAATCCATAAAAACAATTACCTTAATAATGCGAAGCCCACTCTACATAAGCAATCGTGTGCAGCNNGTGCAGCTTTAGCAGTATCAACAAACGTGTGCAGCTCTAGCGTCATCAACAAATTAGCAAATCAGCAAAATCTTGGAAGTGGGTAGGGGATGAGTCGAACATGTGGTGTAAGTTGAAGGTTATCCTAAACTAGAAGGCCTTGGTTCTAACCCATAATGTTTCTCACATTAATAACGTATTTTTGTTCATAAACGTTGGTATTAATGTCAACAATATGTGTTTACTTTGACAATTGTGTAAATTGATCTGTACCATTTTAAAAAATATTCGTAATAGAAACTTTAAAATATCTGACCATATAACTTTTGTTATATGTATGTAGGATTTGCCCCATAAAAATGAATCAATGATGTATGGATATTGCGGATTTTCATTATTTAGCATTGCTTATGGTTTTTACAAGGGTAGGCGCTACCTTTTCTTTTCTACTAATCTGTTGTAGATTGTCCGTCATGGACACTTTCTATAACACTAAGGACAAAGCCATATTTTTTACTTTCTATACTGAACTTACGCTCTAAACGTTTTAGGAAGTGATCTCTCATCTTTCGGAGGTTAAATTTTGCTTAGATAAAGCTAATCTGATCATCCATTTCTGAGTGTGGTAAACCTATTAAAAACTCAAGCTTGGCTTAAAAAAACTTCGGCTTAGCTTAGCTAAACTTCGGCTTAG
>DLGT01000171.1:7654-16230 GCA_002482845.1 Saprospiraceae bacterium UBA7687 | reverse complement strand
TTTTTGAATACTTTTTTGGCAATGCAAAAAGTATTTGCCCAGCCGGCATGAGGCGACGATTAAATAAATTTAAGTTGCCTGAATTTTAGTTGAAATGATTAATGGCCCTTGCACGCAATTGTCCATTTTGAAACATGTAATTTTAATTATCTGTCATTTTTGTCATTATCTGCATTCCCTTCTTCCAATAATATACATTTTCTTTATATACATTTCATAATGTAATGTCTGAAACCGTCCTTTTCATTTTTAGTCAAAACTTCATAAAATGGCGTTAAGAAAATGAAACAGACTTGTGCGCCGCGGCGCATGTTTCTTTTGTGTCAAAGCCTGTCACGACTTTAGCGTGAACAAAAGAAAAAGAAGTTAAAATCAATTTACACTATTAAACTTCATCTACAAGCGTAAAGATGAAGAACAAAATTTGCATTTTATCCATTAAGTATTTTGTCCGAAACTTCAGTCAATAATATACAATCAATGTTGTTTAGTTAACACAGATTTAGAAAGTCATTAACGCTCAGGCGTCACACAGTCCATTTTAAGGATGACTGCATTATTGCGAACCAAATTGAGTGAACGATTTCACTCAATAATAAAAGAACCACAAACTTCGGCTTGTGGACACCACTTTTGGGTGGGTTAAAACCACAGAAAGATCTTGACTAAACTACATTGAATTCAATAAACGAAAAAAGGCCTATCCATCGATAAAAATGGTAAGCCTTAATATTTTATAGATATAAAACTTATCTCAAATAATTACTGAACAGGTTGTATTAATGAACCACCAGTGCTTGAATTTACCAAAACTGCTGTTACAATACACAATATAAATAATGCTGCTGCAAGTCCCCAAGTCACTTTCTCTACAAAGTCTGTTGATTTAGATGCACCAAACATTTGATTGGCAGCGCCACCACCGAATGATGAATCTATTCCACCACCTTTTGAATTTTGGATAAGAACTACGGCCATCAAAAGCACACAATTTATCGCTATTAATATGGTTAATGCTGTGGTCATATGTTAAATTTTTATAAGATTATTAATTTTGGCCGCAAAGTAACTACTTTTTTCTGGATATTTATGCATAAGTTGCTCATACATTTTTTTTGCATCATCCAAATGACCCTGAGAAGCTAGTATTTCAGCCAATGGTTCTGAGATAATTGCAGACGATTTTGTTACGGATTTACGGGCATTGTCTTCAATGATTTTCTTTCTTGCCGCTTTTTCTTCTTTCTTAATTCTTTTTTCTACATCATCCTTTTTGAACGATAAAAGCCATTTAGAAAAGTCTGAAATACCACTATATTCTTTCAAACCAAATTTGTCAGCCTTATTTTTTTTGCCCTTTTTCTCTTTTTTCTTTGGTTTTTCGTCATCACTTTCGAAATATAGATCATCAGATTCCAACTCTTCTGTGTCATTTTCGATAACTATTGGATTGCTTTCAAAAGAGATTATCTCTTCAACAACTTGTCCTTCTTCCACTTTTTCCTCTACTTCTATCATTGTTCTAGCATCATCATTGTTGACCATGCTTGTGGAGTCATCTACTATTTCTTCGATTTCTTCTATGTCAGCTTCTATGTTTTGATTCTCTTCAGAAGCTGTATTTTCATCAGCAGTTTCTTCTATTGGTTCCACAACTTCTTTTTCTAATATAGCGTATTGAATATCACCTTCAGGCGCTATTTCACCTTCGTTCTGAAAGCTTGGCACCTGAATATCATTGCGCTGTATTGCTAACGAATGACTCACTCCACTACTCATTTTTTTTGCCAAAAGCACTTTAAATGTATCGGCGTATGGGAAATCAGCGATCAACCCTTCAAGTTCCGATACACTGATTTCATCCAAGGTCGTTTCGCCCGATATAAAACTATTAATTCTATCTGTCATAATGGACGCAAATATAAAGCTTTATTACTTTTTAACATGGGAATTCATAAAATATACCCAAAAACAACGGTAGTTTTTGATTTAAACCTGATCATAAAAGACAAATATGTGGCAACCTGATTTGGACTTGTTGGTTTGTATTCAATAAATCTTCTATTCGTATTTGCTTCATTATATACTACTTGCAAATATTTTTTTGTAATTTTGCGTTTTATTTCGATCACCTTTTACGATTGAATAATTTTCAGGTAAACAAGATACAAATGAGAACATTATTAATTATTTGCTTTTTGAGCTTTATGATTTCCTACAATTATGCTCAAGAAAATGCCATAGACAAAGATCGATTGGAGAAATATAAGCTTGGCCAAATATTCTTTGATGCCCAACTTTATGGTCCCACAAGATTTATTACTAATGAACACATTAGACAATCTATCCCACCTACCCAAGATCAGTTTGATAATTTAATAAACGATGCAGCTGTTCTTTCAGCTATCTCAGGTCTCAGGCTAGATCTCAGCAGTGGCGAAAACGAACTTTTATCTTTCATAGGTCTGAAATATCCAGATCCTATCACTACACCTGCAATCCTTGAGCTAGGTAGTTATTATTATAACCAAAAATGGTATAAAAAGTCTACGGAGATGTACGCCATGGCTGATCTTGATAATCTACCTGAACTAGACATGTCGGAAGCTAGCTTCAAAAAAGGGTATTCGCATTTTGTAAATAAAGAATTTGATGATGCTAAAGCAGATTTTGGACGTACCAAAGAAATAAAAAATATTTATTACTACGCATCCAATTATTACTTTGGCCTTTGCGATTACTTCAAAGGAAATTATGCTGATGCCGTACAAAGTTTCCAAAAGGTCAATAGTTCAGATGTGTACAAATCATTTGTACCATATTATATTACGCAGATATATTTTGCACAAAACCAACCAGAAAAAGTCATTTCGTATGCCGAACAATCTTTAAGAGACCCTGAACTTAGAAACAGAAAGGAAATCAGATTACTTCTTGGCCAGTCTTACTTCAAACGTAAAGAATACGAAAAAGCGCTGCCACATCTAGAATATTACGAAGCCAATACGGACAAACTCACGATAGAAGAGTTTTACCAATTAGGTTTTGCCCAATATCAATTAGAAAAATATGAGTCCGCCATCAAAAACTTCAGGGAATTAAACCTTTTAGACTCCAAACTTGGTCAATTGGTCAATTATTATTTGGCTGATTGTTACTATCGGACGGGTGATTTGGTCTCCGCTAGAGCTGCTTTCCGTAAAGTGAGTTTGATGGATTACGAACAAAGTATGAAGGAAGAAGCCACCTTTAATTATGGTAAGCTCTCAGCCGAAGCAGGATTCGAAAGAGAAGCCATAAACACACTCGTTAAATTGGACAAGGACTCTCCTTACCACAAACAATCACAAGATATCATCACGGAGATCCTTGAAAATACAGGTGATTTTGCATCGGCTATACAGATCATAGAAGGATTACCATCTTTGACCGATAGATTGAAAATTACTTATCAAAGTGTAGCCCTTAAATACGGTATGCAATTGTACAATGCAGGTGAAACAGATAATGCCAACAAAAACTTTGAGAAATCAAAAAAATATAAACTGAATAAACCATCGTATGCACAAGCATCTTTTTGGATGGCTCAAATCCTAAATGAAAAAGGTGAATATAAAAAATCCATCACCGCATTTGATGATTATTTTGATCTTTCTAATGGACTTGAAAACTTACCTGACGAGTCTTCCCCTAATGTTGGACATTATGCGCAAGGATATAATTATCTAGAACTTAAAGACTACAAAAATGCTGAAAAAAGTTTTAAAAACGCCATAGTAGGTTTTAATATCAAAAGAAATTCTATCAAAAATAATGATTTATTGAATAAGGTATTGCCTGATGCTTTAGTTCGTACAGGGGATTGTCTTTTTAAATCGAATCAATATCAAGATGCAATGGTTTTTTACGAACAAGCCATAGCCAAAAAACAAGGTAGTTTTGTATATGCCATGTACCAAAAGGCAATGATCGAAGGTTTACTCGGTGAGCCATATGAAAAGGTATTGACTCTGTTAGATATCAAAAAAGATCATGCTACTTCAGAATACGCTGATGATGCACTCTTGCAATTAGGTGATACATACTTCGAACTAGAAAACGTAGACAATGCTTATACATCGTTTACAGAATTGGTTACGAATTACAAAAATAGCCCTTTAAAAAATGCTGCTTATCTTAAACTTGGTTTGATAGCCTATAATAAAGGTGACATGACTTCTGCCATTAAGCAATACAAAAGCATTTTTGACAATAATCCATCTTCTAAAGAAGCAGAAAGCGCTATGTTAAGTTTACAAGAAATATATATCAACGATCTGGGGCAATCTGACGAATACATCGCTTATGTAGGTACTTTGCCGGGTTATTCACTCACAGGAATGGCGGCAGATTCACTGGCATATATGGTCGGTGACTTAAGATACAATGATGGGGAATATGACAAAGCCATCCTTGGTTTTGACAATTACCTGTCAAAATACCCAAATGGTGCCAATCGAATAAAAGCACATTATTATAGGGCTGAATCAAATACTATTCTTAAAAAATATAGTGCAGCTTTAGAAGATTATGAGAAATTGGTCAAGCTTGGTGTATCAGAATATTATCTTCAAGCCTTAAAAAAGGCAGCGTTGATATCTTACAATCACACTCAATCTTTTGATAAGGCTTATAAATATTATGACCTTTATTACACCAATACTAAAGATGAAGCTGAAAAATATCAAGCGACATTAGGAGCACTTCGTAGTGGGTTTAGAGTTGGAAATAGCGATGCCGTTAAAAAATACAGTCCATTGGTATCAAATCATCCACAGTCTAATATAGATGATAAATCGTCAGCGATCTATTATTTAGGTAAAATTCAATACAAAAACAGTGAATGGGATGTTGCAAAATCTTCATTTGCCAAAGTGGGTGATATGATTAATAATAATCAAGCAGCTGAGTCTAGATTTTTGGTAGCTGAC
Organism: Saprospiraceae bacterium UBA7687; assembly: GCA_002482845.1. Taxonomy (GTDB): domain Bacteria; phylum Bacteroidota; class Bacteroidia; order Chitinophagales; family Saprospiraceae; genus OLB9. Next base: position 11,260 of record DLGT01000171.1, on the reverse strand, counting down.
ATTTTATTCAAACAAAATAAAAATGAAGAAGCTGAAAACCAATGTAATGCTGCCAATGAGAAGAACACACTTTATCCGTATTGGATAGCTAAAAGTTTGATTCTTATGTCGGATATCTATGTCTTGAATAAGGACTTGTTTAATGCTCGAGCAGCACTAGAAGCAGTCGTAGAAAATTTTGCGGATGATAAAGAGTTGATATCCACTGCAACCGCAAAATTGAAAACAATTGAGACACTCGAGCAACAAAACAATAGAATTAAAGCACCTGGAACAAACCAATTGGAAATGCAACCTTCAGGTGGTAAGTAATAGAAATACATTTATTAGCATATAAATTAAAAATACAATATGAATCGTTTTATCATCTTTATCACTTTCCTTGTCGCAAATCAACTTAGCGCACAAAACGATACAACCAAGATTCAATTAAATCAAGTGGAAGTAATCAAGTCATTTGAAGCAAATCTTGAAGATGCCCAAAAGGTTAGCATAAAATCAGTTTTACCTGTGCAAAAACCTTTTAGCCCTGCTTATAAGTATGACATTACCATTGTGCCAATTGAACTTAAATACCCTGATCCGCAGATCAAACCGCTTGCCATGAACCCTGATAGTCCATTTAAAGTGAACAAAGGGTACATCATCGCAGGATATGGTATCTTAAACAATCCTGATGTAATGGCAGGTTACCACACGGCAAAAAAAGACACATACGACGCAGGTGTTCATTTGGACTTTAGCGCTTTGGACAATTCCAATAAAAATCCTTATCAAAAGTATAGCAATCTTTTGGCGGATGTTTATGGTTCGTATATGATCAAAGAAAACACAAAACTTTATGGCGGTGTGAAGTTTGCTAACAATAATAGATATTTCTACCATACCGATTTAAATGTCGACGATAATTTTTCAGAAGAAGCATCAAAGCGTAGTTTAAATACCCTTGATGTAAAAGCAGGTATTACCAATGCAGAGCGAACAAAATACAATATCAACTACGACCTGAATCTTGCGCTCAAAAGCTTCAACATGGATAATACCGATGCTCGTGAAAGCACGATTGCACTGGCTGGTCATGGCGAAAAACATGTAGGGGAAGCAACCGTCTTTATGCTCGATGGTCGAATCGAACAAACGGCTATGAATGCTGATTCTTCTATAAATTTGTTCACTACGAAGTTAGTACCATCCATTAAAACTGAGTTTGGAAATTTTATTGTAAACGTAGGATTGAATTATATTTATGATGGTAATAAACAGTCAGCACTATTTCCAGAAGTATTACTTTCATATGGTATTGTAGGTCCTAATCTCCAAATATTTGTGGGAACTACCCAAGATTATTTTACCAATAATCTTCGTAATACTGCCGCTATCAATCCTTGGTTATCCACTAATATAGCTTCCGTCACCAATGCTATTCGTCTAGAATATTTTGGTGGTGTAAAAGGTCAATTTTCATTCCTAAACTATCAAATAAAAGGTGGTTACAAACAAATCAGCAATCAAGTATTTTTGCTAAACAACAGATCAGACTTGAGATATTTTGACATGATCACAGATGATCTAAACGTGGTGTTTTTGAGTGGTAACTTAGACTTTGCCATCACTGATAATATCACTCTTGGTGGTTGGTTGACCCAAAATGTATTTGATTTAAATATACTCGAGAATGCTTGGCACCTACCAAATTTAGAAGCAAATGCATATACTAAAATTAGCTTTCTGGAAAATAAATTAAAAATAAAAGGAGAGTTGTTTTTTAATGACAAAGTAGATTTCATCAATAATGAAGGTGAAATCACCAAGTCCAATGTTTTATTTGATTTGAATGCATCTGTAGAATATAAATTTACTGAAAAATTTGGTGCTTTTGTACGTGGCATCAATTTATTGGATAATAAATACGAAAGATGGTATGGTTATCCAAGTGTCGGAATCAATGGTATGGTAGGAATATCAGTAGTATTTTAAAATTATTGTACTACCTTTACACCTTATTTTTTTTCCATTAATAAATACAAAAGTATGAATATTCAAAAAAACCATGTAGTGACTTTGCATTACAAACTCACAGAAGACACCGCAGAAGGTGAATTTATTGAAGAAACTTATGGAGATGACCCGTTAGAATTTATATTTGGTGTCGGTATGATGTTGCCTTCATTTGAAGAACATTTAGAAGATAAATTAGCAGGTGACTCTTTTGCTTTTACACTCGAACCTGAAGATGCATACGGATTATATGAAGACCAAGCAGTCGTAGAAATTCCAATTGGATCCTTTGCGGATGAAACAGGTAATATAGATAGATCTAAGCTTATCCCTGGTAGTCCACTAGAGATGAATGATCATGAAGGCAGAGTATACCACGGTGTTGTCCAAGAAGCAAAAATAGAAGCAATAGTCGTAGATTTTAATCATCCAATGTCAGGTAGAACACTCCACTTCAAAGGTGAAATCTTAGCAGTAAGAGATGCCACTCCATCTGAATTAGACCACGGACATGTGCATCATGGTGGTCATGATCACCATTGATATTAAAGCTAAATAAAAATATAAAAGTCCTTGGTACGAGTACTTGGAATATACTGTTCCCCACTCTATTGATAATCAATCGTTTCCCTTTAGGGTAGGGTGAAAAACGTTTGATTATCAAAATTCAACCGTTTTCAGCGTAGACTCATAGTACAATTCAATAAAAATATAAGAGTCCTTCATTATTAAAAAATAAAATGAAGGACTTTTTTTATGCTAACATTCAACCCTTTCAGGGTTGAGCAGTGCTATTGTTTATACTGTGGGTTGCACCCACAGTTATTCATATTGAGTCCTTTCAGGACTCTTTTTTTAGTTTTACCTTTTAGAGTGGACTCGCTGAAGTAAAAAAGTTAAAGCCTCGCCGGCTCGAGGCAAATAGCTATCCTTTGTGAATTGATGTTAAAAAATTCATTTCATTTTATCATACAGCAATATAAATTAAACTTCAGAAGATAGTTTGTATAACAAAATGCACAAAATGGAAGTAATACTTTTGTTTGGGTAACTTATTTTCCACAGACGGAATCTCACCGCCTTTTTGTCTTTAGCTTAAAAGTCACTGGAGACGGTATAAACAAAAAACTGCTTGAGCCAAAACTGCTGAAGAGTCCACTCTAAAAAGTAATTTGATTATCCCGAAGGGATAAAATTTGAATAACCATCGGTAAAACCGGTGGAAGACAATATCAAGGATTTCTAAAATCCGCAGGGGTTTAACATGCTAACATTCAACCCTTTCAGGGTTGAGCAGTGCTATTGTTTATACTGTGGGTTGCACCCACAGTTATTCATATTGAGTCCTTTCAGGACTCTTTTTTTAGTTTTACCTTTTAGAGTGGACTCGCTGAAGTAAAAAAGTTAAAGCCTCGCCGGCTCGAAGCAAATAGCTATCCTTTGTGAATTGATGTTAAAAAATTCATTTCATTTTATCATACAGCAAGATAAATTAAACTTCAGAAGATAGTATGTATAACAAAATGCATATAATAAAAGTATTAATTTTGTTTGGGTAACTTATTTTCCACAGACGGAATCTCACCGCCTTTTTGTCTTTAGCTTAAA
>DLGT01000171.1:4977-7624 GCA_002482845.1 Saprospiraceae bacterium UBA7687 | reverse complement strand
ACAAAAAACTGTTTGAGCCAAAACTGCTGAAGAGTCCACTCTAAAAAGTAATTTAATTATCCCGAAGGGATAAAATTTGAATAACCATCGGTAAAACCGGTGGAAGACAATATCAAGGATTTCTAAACCCCGCAGGGGTTTAACATGCTAACATTCAACCCTTTCAGGGTTGAGCAGTGCTGTTGATTAAACCGTGGGTTGCACCCACAGTTATTCATATTGAGTCCTTTCAGGACTCTTTTTTTATCATAGAGCTAACAGAAATTCACTTAAGAAGATAATTATTCATACACTTCACTACAATTATTTTATCTTTGTAAATCAATCAATTGAAAGCTTATGCCACAGATAAAATCAATTTCAGGTCACATCATTGACATCTTAAATAAGAGAATCATAAAAGGAGTCATAACAGTAGTGGATGGGAAAATCGAAAATATTATACCTTTGGACGATGTACCCAATCAATATATCTTACCTGGCTTTGTAGATGCCCACATTCATATAGAAAGTTCTATGTTGACACCTGTAGCTTTTGCGGATATAGCTGTAAAACACGGAACTGTGGCCACCATTTCAGATCCCCATGAAATCGCAAATGTCTGTGGGATGGAAGGTGTACAATTTATGATTGAAAACGCAAAATCAGCTAAACATAAGATCTTTTTTGGTGCACCATCTTGTGTTCCTGCGACTACTTTTGAGAGCGCTGGAGCTATCTTGGATGCATCAGATGTGGATAAACTGCTTGCTTCTGATGATATATGGTATTTGTCCGAAATGATGAATTACCCTGGTGTGCTTCACAATGATATCGAAGTACTTGCCAAAATAGCAAGTGCAAAACGCCATCATAAACCTGTAGACGGACATGCTCCTGGTTTGATGGGCGAAGCTGCCAAATCGTATATTGATCATGGCATCAGTACCGACCATGAATGTGTGACAAGGGAAGAAGCTTTAGACAAATTGAAGTATGGTATGAAAATCATCATAAGAGAAGGATCTGCTGCCAAAAACTTTGATGCTTTACATCCGCTTATTGCTTCGCATCCAGAATTTGTTATGTTTTGCAGCGATGACAAACACCCTGACGACTTGATACATGGACATATCAATGTATTGGTTAAAAGATCACTAGAATTAGGTTATGATTTATTTGATGTATTAAGGATAGCTTGTATAAATCCCATTTTACACTATCATGTACCTGTAGGTATGCTTAATATCGGCGATAAAGCAGATTTTATCGTGGTGGATAACTTAACCGAGTTTAATGTTTTAAGTACTTTCATAAATGGTGTGGATGTTCTGAGTTCATCTGCTCAAGACGTATTCAAAACAGAAATTATTAATCAATTCAATATTACGGACATCCATCTTTCAGATCTGAAAGGTCCAAATAATAATTCAGGATTAGCTCCTGTTATCGTAGCTATCGATGGTTCTTTGGTGACAGAAAAAATGATGGTAGACCTTCCTAAAAGTAATGGCTATACCCTACCCGATGTTGATAATGACATACTTAAAATATGTGTGGTCAATAGATATACACCTACTCAACCTGCCATTGGATTTATAAAAGGATTTGGTCTGAAAAACTGTGCGATTGCTTCCACAGTAGGCCATGACTCTCATAATATCATTGCCGTTGGAGATGATGATATACGAATATTTGAAGCCATCCATTTACTTATTGCGTCCAAAGGCGGTCTTGCAGCAGTGTCTTCTGATGAAAGACACCATTTACCACTACCCATAGCAGGACTCATGAGCGACAAATCTTGTAAGGAAGTCGGTGAAGCTTATAGTCATATCAGTCAATTCGCAAAAAATCATGGTAGTACACTCCACGCACCGTTTATGACTTTGTCATTTATGGCTTTACTCGTTATACCAAAGATAAAAATCAGTGATCAAGGCATGTTTGATGCTGAATCTTTTTGTTTTTATTGATCAAGCAATTTTGTCACATTTTTTGCTTCTTACAGGCAAACTGAGTGGCGCTTTAGCGCTAAATAGCGCCAAAATTGAGTTGTTTTTACTTTTTACCACGGATTGACATCCGTGGTTATTGGTATTAAACCCCTTTGGGGTTACACTTGAATGGTTAAAAATAACCTATACTTATTTCGCTAAGGCCTTTTTAATGGTTTTACTCGTTATACCAAAGATATTTGCATGCTGTATTGATTACCAATGTTTTAATTCATACATATACAGTGTGTAATTATGTTGTCTACAAATGCGAGGGTGATGTCTGACCGGCCTTTTCATTTTTAGTCAAAACTTCATAAAATGGCGTTAAAAAGAGAAAACTGTTCGAGCTGATAAGGATGTTAAAACATGTCTGATTGACTTGTAAATCAAGTAGCATCTGCTGAAAAATGTCAGCATTTCATTTTGTGAGGTATTATTTCGGAGACGTTTGTTCAAAAAACAGCAATAGTGAATGAAGTTGCAAAAGTGCGTCTATTGCCATACATGCACAAAATTTTAAAAATGAACAAAAACGGCAATAGAAAAATGCATGACTGAACGATCCTTTATGGTCGAGCATGACAATGCGAGAAGTGAAGGAACCCGAAAGGGATGGGTAGGCAACGAGAATGAACGGTGCTCTGCAATTGCATTTTTTTGAACTAGC
>DLGT01000171.1:826-4969 GCA_002482845.1 Saprospiraceae bacterium UBA7687 | reverse complement strand
TTGAATACTTTTTTCTGCGCTTGCATTCCAAAGGAATATGCTAAAGCAAAAGGTGCAAAAAGTATTTGCCTTTTTCCCTTTCCATATTCTTACAGAATGCCACTCAGGGCATTAGGCGATGATTAAATAAATGTAAGTTGCCTGAATTTTAGTTGAAATGATTAATGGATAAGAATTTACTCCCAAACTTCATCAAATAACCTATACTTATTTCGCTAATGCCTTTTTATACGTTTCTAAACACCTTTCCCGTGCCATTTTATGGTCTACAATAGGCTTAATATAAGAAAACGTCCCATATTCAGGCACCCACTTTTTGATGTAAATCTTTTGTTTATCAAACCGATCTGTCTGTGCATCAGGGCTAAAGATTCTAAAATATGGCGCTGCATCCGTGCCACTCCCTGCTGCCCATTGCCACCCACCATTATTACTTGCCAGATCAAAATCTAACAGCTTTTCTGCAAACCAAGCTTCTCCCCATCTCCAGTCAATGAGCAAATGTTTGGTCAAAAAACTTGCTGTTATCATTCTGACACGATTATGCATATGTCCCGTCGTTTTAAGCTCTCGCATACCTGCATCTACGATTGGGTAACCCGTCTTTCCTTCACACCATGCTTTAAATTCTGTTTCATTATTTCTCCACTGAATTTGATCGTATTCTGGACGGAAAGATCCTTTTTGCACATGTGGAAAGTGATACAAAATCTGTGCATAAAAATCTCTCCATATCAACTCACTTAAAAAGGTCTGATTAAGGGTTGCCGCCTTTAATGCCTTTTCTCTAATAGAAATGGTACCAAATCTAAAATGTATACCTAGTCTAGACGTACCCTGAATGGCTGGAAAATCTCTTTTCTGATCATAATGAGCAATGATAGATTGAGATACCGTCTGTGGTGGAATAATGATGTCTGACGACTCAAAACCCATTTCTTCCAAACTAATGAAAGCTAAATCAATATCAGTTTTGTAGAAATGATCAAAGTACTTTTCGGTAGGAAATGGTTTGAGATAATAAGAATTCCTGACATCTTGACCATTTTCTAGTAATTTGGACAACCATTTCTTTTTATATGGCGTAAACACGGTATAAGGTTTCCCATCATCCTTGACTACTTCAGATTTTTCAAAAATGATGTGATCTTTGAACGTTTTGAACGCGATATTATGATGGTCTAGCAAATTAGAAACAGCTGCATCTCTTTCTATGGCGTAAGTTTCATAATCATGATTGGTATAGACAGCAGTAACTTGATACGTATTCAGGATTTCTTTCCATACTTCAAGTGGCTTCCCGTATTTTATGATAATATCTGATCCTAAAGCCTTTAATGCAGATTTCAATTCAGACAAAGTTTGATGGATAAAAGTAACACGAGCGTCTTTTTTATCTGCTAATTTATCCAGAATGTCTACATCAAATATAAATAAAGGTAGCACATTTTTTTCATGCTTTAGTGCTTGATACAAGCCTGCATTATCTTGGAGCCTTAAATCCCTTCTGAACCAAAAGACACTAATTTTTGGTTTTAATTCACTCATTTACTGAAATTTGATGGTCAAACACAAAAAACTATGATAGGTTTTTATATCAAAACATTGAGTCCACTCCGAAATACAACCAAAATAGGATAATCAACCGTTTTATACCCTGCACCCTAAAGGGAAACCGTTGATTATCAATTTACTAGAAAATAGTTTTCTTTATTTTCCTGTCAAATACTTTTCAGCGCAAACTAAAACATATTTTACATTTCCATTTCAAGATTCATTTTGGCTGAATTGAGTTCAGAGAGTGCGTGAAAATCTGAAAGTCTTTTGGCAACATTTATACCTTCCGTATAAGTCTGAATAGCAAGATCTACATTTTCTAATTTTTCGTATAGTTTTGCGAGGTGGTAATACATACCCACATAATCGGGATCATTTTTCTTAATGGTCAGATATTCTTCCAAAGCTTCTTGGTTTAATTGTCCATTTTCATATTCCTTTGCCACAGCGTATCTCAAAAACGAATCTTTAGGATCATCTTCCAACATTCCTAAGAGCTGATTTAATCTATCTTTGTTCATTTTATTTAACTCTGAGTTTAATTTTTAAAATAATTGTTATTATCTTTGTGCAAAGATACAAGGAATGTCGATTTAAGTTGTCAAATGACCTTTTTTATGAAATCTTGACCATTATTAAATTGAATTCTGACTATTCTTAAACAAGTAAAACCTATCATTGTTAACCATTTAAGACAAATTATAACCAAATGAATTTATTAGTTTGTATTAGCAAAACACCGGACACAACGTCCAAAATTTCTTTTAAATCAGATGCTACAGAATACAATTCTGATGGTGTCACTTTTATTATGAATCCATATGATGAGTGGTACGCGCTTGTAAAAGCGATAGAACTTGTCGAACAAAATGGTGGAAATGTTACCGTGATCAATGTCGGACCTGCTTCTAATGATATCATTATCCGTAAAGCATTAGCTATCGGTGCAAATGATGCCATAAGGGTTGATCTAGAAAATGGTGATGCCTTTGCCATCGCTTCAAATATTGCCGCACATGCAAAAAGTAAATCATATGATGCGATTTTTACAGGTAAAGAAACCATTGATTATAATGGATCAGAAGTGGGCGCTATGATTGCAGAGTTGCTCGACCTACCTTATGTTTCGTATGCTAATGACCTGACGACCAGTGGTAATATCAGCAAAATCACTCGTGAGATAGAAGGTGGTATGGAAATATGTGAGGTAGAAGGTCCGTTCGTTTTATCAGCTGCCAAAGGTCTTGCAGAACAAAGGATTCCTAATATGAAAGGTATCATGATGGCAAAATCAAAACCATTGAATGTTGTAGCTGCGACAGGTGATGCCCTACGTGTCAAAACAGAAAAATTTATCGTTCCACCAGGAAAAACGGGTGTAAAACTTATTGATCCTGAGAATATGGACGAGTTAGTGAGATTGCTTCACGAAGAATCAAAAGTCATTTAATTTCACATTCAAAAAATTAGAAAGATGTCAGTTTTAGTATATATAGAAAGTCCAAAAGGACATATTAAAAAAACAGGAAATGAAGTAGCTTACTACGGTGCAAAAGTGGCTGAATCACTAGGCACGAATTGTATTGCAGTAGTCATCGGTAAAGCCGATAATGTAGGTAACCTTGGCAAATATGGTGTTTCTAAAGTGTTGCATGTCAATGCGGACCAAGAGATTGAGTTTGATTCTCAGGTTTTTACATCCGTAATAACACAAGTTGCTTCAGAAAATGGTGCCAATACCGTGATCCTAGCAAATACAGCAAATGGCAAATCACTCACAGGTAGATTGGCCATAAAAATGAATGCAGGAAATGTGTCAGGTGTAAATTCATTGCCAGATACTTCAAATGGTTTTGTAGTGAGCAAATCTGTGTATTCTGGAAAAGCAGTAGCAAATTATAATATCACGACCTCAAATAAAGTCATTAGTTTGATGGGAAATACACTGCAAATACAAGAAGTGGGACAAGCAGTATCACCTGAAAACATAACGGTAGCCTTGCCTGCGACTAAGCTTAAAGTGATAGAAAGAAAAACGTCGGAAGGCATCGTGCCATTGCCAGAAGCAGAACTCGTGGTATCCGCAGGAAGAGGTATGAAAGGTCCAGAAAACTGGGGCATCATAGAAGAATTGGCTTCTGCCCTTGGTGCTACGACTGCCTGCTCAAGACCTGTTGCTGACGCACATTGGAGACCTCACCACGAACACGTAGGTCAAACAGGTGTAGCCATCAGACCGAACTTATACATTGCAGCTGGTATTTCTGGAGCTATTCAGCATTTAGCAGGTGTGAATAATAGCAAAGTCATAGTAGTCATCAATAAAGATCCAGAAGCGCCTTTCTTCAAAGCAGCAGATTATGGTGTGGTGGGCGACTTATTCGATGTAGTACCTAAACTTACCGCAGCCATTAAGAAGTATAAACAAGCATAATATTTTACATTAAATAGTAGATACAATCCCCAGTTTCTTTTGGAGCTGGGGATTTTTTGTTTTATAACGCCACATCAATCTTCATTACTTTTTCTGCTTGATTCCACTCCTAAAACACTTGAAATTTAATAATCAACCGTTTTTCACCCTGC
>DLGT01000171.1:0-804 GCA_002482845.1 Saprospiraceae bacterium UBA7687 | reverse complement strand
GGAAATACCCCTGCCCCTAAAGGGATATACTGTTGATTATCAAATGAGTAGAAATTGACATTTTACAAGTATTCTTTCCAAAATACTTTTCGGAGTGGACTTACGCTTTCTAATTTTTAATAAAAAAACTAGTAATTATCTTGGCTACCAATAAATATATTAACTAATTTTGTGAAAAATAATAAATCAATGACACTAAAACAATTAATAAAGCTCGAAGATAAAGCTAAAGAAGTTTGGGTAATCAGTCCTTCTCTTCATTATGATGTAGAAAATAAAGATTTTTCTGAGTTAGTCAGTGTCAATCTTGGGCAAAATACAAAGTACAAATACATCGTACCTGCGACCAAAGAGATACATAAGCATTTAGATACTTATAAAAAACTTTATAAAATTTCAGATGCAGATATTCAAAACAACTTTTTGATCCTACCCGAATCAGAGTTTAATCCATTTATTCTCGAAATCGGTATTTATAATGGCTCTTCTAAAGCGACCGCATTTGCCGCACCTGCATTAACAGATGGAAATGAAGTCATACAGTTTAGTGATGATTCAGCAAAACAAATGGCAAAACAATTTAAGTCCATCTGGAAAAAGTATAAAAGAGTGAGTCTGTAATTTTTAATTAGGGAAATAGTCCTGCAATCTTAGAGACTCTACCAAACCTTATAGGTTTTAGAAACCTATAAGGTTTATGTATAACATCAAAAATGCTTATTGCTGCCAACAAGCTTTAGTCTTTACGTAGCCCTGTAATCTTCAAAACTGAATTTAATCTTAGATGTCAGGGCTACGCCCCTT
>DLGT01000124.1 GCA_002482845.1 Saprospiraceae bacterium UBA7687 | reverse complement strand
CGACTGATGCATTAAAGTATCAGTATACGTGCATAAAAGTATCATATGAAAAATGGTCACAATTTCAAAAGATGCATGGAACCAAATAAACGTGTATTTTTTTTCGTTTTTTTCCATTGAATTAGCCAATAAATATGTCGTCCATACGGGACTAGATGTGTGTCCGTTATTCTTTTTCTACCTATATGCCGTACCTAAAGGTACTTTAAACTGGTATTTCAAATCAATCGAAAGCCTTATAAACTTAGCCTACATTATCTCATTGATACCAAAACTTAGTGTTCCTTAGTGAATCCTTTGTGAACTTAGTGGTAAAATCTTATGGCGTCCCTTCTGAAATATTGTAATTAAATATGTCGTCCCTACGGGACTAGAATTGTGTCCGTTATTCTTTTTTCTACCTATATGCCGTACCTAAAGGTACTTTTCTATTTATGATATTCAAACGTATAATTGGTTAAAAAGCAAAACTTTGAACGTTAACCAAGTTTACAAGCATCAAAGGAAAAACAAATCAACAGTTTTTTTCGTTCTTTCATGGTACGTGTATTATCAACGATAAATGAGTTTGTTTTGAAGAAAGTTTTTTTTTATGTTATGATCATTTGTTTCAGCTTATCTGGTTGTTACAGTTTCAAAGGAATCGCTATTCCCCCTGATGTAAATACATATTACGTAGATAATTTCCAATTGACAGCATCAAGTGCGCCAGGTGATTTGAACCAAAGATTTGCCGAAGCATTGCGCGCAAAGGTCAGAAACGAATCTAGACTTTTGTACCGAGAAGAAAATGCTGATATTGAATTTTCTGGGACCATTACAGATTTCACGCTCATTCCCGAAGCACCACAAGCTGGAAATACAGTCGCGCTTAACAGATTTGAAATCAGGGTTTCTGTCACTTATACCAATAATGTAGATGAGACAAAATCATGGAAACAGACTTTCAGCTTTTTTAAGACCTTCGCTTCAGATCAAGACTTTTTGTCACTGCAAGAAAGTTTGATCAATGATATATTCAAACAAATCATGGAAGATATCTTTAATAAAGCCTTTGCAGGATGGTAGTCATTATTACATGTTTAAGTAAAAAGCTTTGGTAAGAATTGTAAATTCTTCTGTATATTGTTTGGTATCTCCGAAATAGACAATTAATGAATCTTGGATAGGATTTGGCATTTGTAACAAACCAAACCGGAGTAATAACCTTTCAATATTGCGATCTGACCTAGATCTGACTTCTGTCATCCTATGTAAATACAAATCATATTTACCTGCCATTTCTACAAATCTCAACCCTTCTAAGTAAGGTAGCACTACATCAAAATGACCATCATGATGTAATAGTTTTTTGACAGATTGTAACAAATCTATGTGAGACAACTTGATGGTATGACGTACATTTGCTTTATTTTCATTGGAAGAAAAAGTACCACCCGTAAAAAATGGTGGATTGCTGATTATTAAATCATACATAGGTGTTGATCCCAATGCAAAAGCTTGCAAAGATATCTCTTTAATTTCCACTTGATCTTTAAATTTGCTTTGTTTGGCATTTATTTCCGCTTGTCGACATGAGTCCGAATCTATATCAATTCCTACTACATCTAAATCCTCACTTTTTTGGGCCAACATTAATGCAATAACGCCTGTTCCCGTGCCAATGTCTAGGGCTTTTTTCTTACCACATACATCACTCCATGCACCTAACATCACGCCGTCTGTATTGACTTTCATGGTACAGTGATCTTGGATGATGTCAAAAGCTTTAAACTTAAAAACTTCGTTTGGTGTCATTGTCGATGGCATATTGAATACTGATAATGTATTATGAAACTAAAATACAAATACAATCAAAAGTCAAATATGTTTTATTGTTTGACAATGCTGTGGTATTCGCTCTTTTGGGTTTTACCAGTAAGTTTCAGTATATAAAATCCTATCTTAAGATCTGACATATCAATGGCATTAAACCCTTCTATAAGTTTTACGGATAGTGCTACCGTCCCATTTACAGAGATAATTTCTGCATGAGTATATTGATTGTTATTCAAGTGTAACTTATCGATGACTGGATTTGGAAATACTTTTGTTTTATCAATAATCGTATTTTCAGAACTAGAAATAATCACATCTAGACAGGTGCTAAAATAGGTACAACCCTTATAGGTAATGCCAAGAGCATAACTTCCTGATTTAGGTACACGTAACTCAAAGTTTTTAGCTCCAAAGATTTCTACACGCGACCCATTCACACATTCATACCACTGATACTGGGCATCTTCTACAAAAATAGACTTCAAAGTATCACGCTCTACAAATACAAACGGTGTAAAATTAATAATGATAATCTGGAAATAAACGATACTATCACAGCCATTCTCTGATTGCAAGGTCTCTGCATAATTGCCTTCATTAAAATAGGTACTATTGCCCACAACCACCTGTCCGCCTTTGCATATTTCAAATACCAAATTGGTTTCAAACTTTGGAAATACTGTCAAGCTAAAATTGACCGTACTATCACAACCATTAGCCTTGAGTATGACTTCTGAATAGGTACCTGCATCTTTAAATACTTTGCCATTTACTTGGACACTGTCACCTTCACAAATCTCAAATGACAACTCTGTGAAGACATGATTCCAGTCAATGATGGTGGTTACAATACTATCACAGCCATTTAATGTCCGTAGAGTATCTATATAACTACCTGGTTGGGTGTATACATTATCTCCCACATTTATAACATCTCCAGGGCAAATTAGAAACTCATTTTCCTCACTATAATTAGGGAATACTTCCAAATTCAATATAACAATACTGTCACAGCCTTCAGGATTTTCAAATACATATGTGTAGATGCCCGTTTCAAAAAATGTCGTATCTCCCACGGTTACTGAGTCTCCAAAACAAATACTTCTGGACTCTGGGAAAAACTTCTGAGTCACATCAATATCAGTATTTATGATACTATCACAACCTGCTATAGTAGTTATTGTATCTGTATATAAACCTGCAAATTTGTATACATTACCACCTACAGAAATACTATCTCCTTCGCAAATAGCATAAAAATTTGTCACTACGATAGGAGATACTAGGATCCTTAAATCAGTAAATACCAAACTATCACAGCCTACAGCATTTACTAATGTATCCACATAATTGCCCGTCAATCGATAAACACTACTACCCACAACCACACTATCACCATTGCAAATGGCCAAATCTTGGGTAAAGCTTGAGTTCTGCAAAATGGTCAGATTCGTCTGAATGATACTATCACAACCAAAAGAAGATTCCAATGTATCAATATAGCTGCCTGCAATTTTATAAATAGAAGTTCCTACACGTGTACTGTCTCCTTGACATAATATGACATAATTTTCAAATTCGGTTTCTAGTACCGATACTTTGACGATCAATAAGTCTTCACAACCATTGGACCCTATTGAAGATTGTATATAAGTTCCTGCCGATGTATATGTCTCTTCTCCTACGGTGATACTATCTCCTTCACAAATAACAACATCTGCATTTTCTATCGTAGCTGGAAGTAAGGTAATACTTGAAATAATGGTACTATCACATCCATTTACAGAAGGAAATACATCCACAAAAGTACCTGCTAGTGTATACGCAGATGATCCCACCCTTACAGTATCTCCTGTACAAATGGTATAGGTATTAATCGTATTGTACTTAGGAAAAAGGCTGATTTCACTGACTACGATACTGTCACAACCTGCATTAGATGAAAGTGTATCAATAAAAACGCCAGCCGAAGTATATCTACTATTCCCGACTGAAAGTGTATCGCCTTCACATAAAGCAATATCCTGATACACCAAACTATCTGTAAATATACTGATGTCTATTCTTTTACATTCATCATTGAGCACACAGCCGCCCCACCCTTTTAGATAATACGTTGTATTTTTAGTAATGTTCTGATCTATAAATGTACCACTTGCAAAGGTGATATTTTCACAACTATCTCTTTGCCATGACCATTGAGTAGCACTATTTAAGTAACCTTCTACAATTTGCACTACGGCTCTTTCACCTTCGCAAAGTTCTGATTTTACAGCTCTTACGTTTTTAATGTAAGGGTTTACACAAATAAAAACATTGGACATAAAAGCATCGAGTCCACCGCTAGATATAATATTAATTTCAGATGATGTAGGATCAAAATCAACAATAGCTCCGAAACCACCTACAGAAATCAACTCACCATTACTTTTTAGAGCTAAATCATTGATCTGTTCATTGGCCATGCCACCAAGATCATAATGTTCATTATACGTACCGTCATGGTTTAAAACTAAAATAAATCCATCTGCCCCACCATTGGAAATGCTCTCATTTTTTCTATCGAATGCTAAATTAAAATCGACAGTTCCTCTATAAAGCCCTGCTAGGTATATGATTCCTGTATTATTTGCTAAAAGCTTATTTCCTTGGTCATTCATTGCGTCTCCATAACTATTGGTCCAAAGCGTGTTTCCATTTTGATCCATCTTTACCAAAAAAGCATCTGTTCCACCTTTGGATGTTCTATTAAAAAGTGGCCCACCAAAATCTACAGTCTCAGAATATCTACCCGTAAGAATGACATTTAAGGACTGATCTGCGATCACTGAATGTCCATAATCCACACCAGTACTTCCAAAGGTCTTAGCCCAAAGAAACTCTGCATTTGCATTTAACTTTAGTACAAATGCATCGGTGATTCCTTTTGTATTAAACTGCGCTACACCTACTCCTGGATCTAAATCAACAAAGTTTCTAAAGTCTCCTGTCAATAGAATATTATTTTGGATATCTCTACTATGTTGATGGATAAACTCATGATCAAGTCCTCCTATCTGACTCAATTTGATGGGTTGACTCGAACTGCCATTCAATTTGAGAATAAATATATCAGTGCCACCATTGCTAGTAGCATTAAATTCAGCTTGACCAGAACCAAAGATTGCATTACCTTCAAACTGACCAGTGACAAGCAACTCTTCAGCTAGACCTGCAGTGACAGATTTGGCAGTAACAGAGACACTCGAATCCAATTTTCTAGACCATAATATCTGCCCTTCTGAATTCAACTTAATGATGAAAGAAAATATAGCATTACCAGTTCCAGATAATATTACTTGATTTCCAAAATAGAGTGAATCTTGAAAAGTACCTACTACAAAAATATTATCTTCTAAGTCCGTAGCAATATCATAACCTATGTCAGACCTAGCTCCACCAAGTTGACGAACCCATTGCAGTAGTCCTAAAGTACTACTTTTCCTGATCAAGATGTCTTCACCACCACGTGATGTGTATGATAGACCGATGCCCACATTGACCGTACCCATAAAGTTAGTGATATCATACACACTTTGGTCAGAATCAGTGGCAATACCATTACCATAATCGGCAGTTGGTCCACCTACTTTGTATATCCATTTAAGTTCTTGTGCAGTAAGTGACAACAAACTAAAGATGAAAAAACACGCTGTTAAGAGTACATTTGTGGGTTTCATACGCTGACTTAAAAATTATATAATTATATCAATAGTATGTTACATCCAAAATTATGCCGAATCTAGCAATTAAGCAAATAAAAATAATATAACCCCTTGAATAAGAAGCGCATTCATTCGATGGACTTATCGTTATAAAAATAAAAAGCCCGACTTAAAATGAATTAAGCCGAGCTTTTTAAATTAAATTTTAATGATACTTATCTTTTAGTATCCATCATTCTGAGTTAAATTAGGATTTGATTCTAATTCTCTAGCAGGGATTGGAAATATCAATTTAGGATCATTGTAAGGTAAATCTCCCACATCAAGTTTTAACCTTTTGTGTTCATGTATTTTATGACCTTCATGTGCCAATTCGAGACGTTTTTCTGATATAATGTCTACAAGAGAAATATTGTTTTTTGCAGCTAAACCTGCACGAGTATGGATGGTATTGTAATCACTCAAAGGAGTCGCTCCAATACTTGTACCCAATCTTAGATTAGTTTCAGCCCTAATTAGATACATCTCTGCAAGTCTGAATAAATTGACCACACCAAATTGATTATTCCATTTGCCTGATCTAATTGCCGCTGCACCTTCAAAAAATAGTGCCAATCTCTCATCATCAGCATCATATAAAGCTAGGTGACCAGGTAATATTTCAATATCACCATCTCTACCACCAAATTGTGGAATAGACCAAAACTCTGTAGTCGACGCAGCTACATCTTGCGATGTAAATTCAATCGCAAAAATATCTTCTGAACCAGCAACATCAGCATTAAATACAGACGCATAATCATTTTTTAATATATATTCTCCTGATTCGATTACCGTATTTGCAGCATCTCTAGCTTTGGCAAAATCACCTTTTTGTAAATATACTCTAGCTAATAATGCATTGGCAGCACCAGATGTAGCTGAAATACCATTTGTAGCAGGAAGTAACGAAACCGCACGAGTAAGGTCAGCTAATACTTGCGTATAAACTTCTTCTACACTGTTTCTAGACAAAGAATTGCTTGCATCAATGCCTCTTGTAGGTGTGAGTACAAGTGGAACGCCAGGCTGAGTATTTGATTGGCCTGATTCGTAAGTTTTTGCATAATAACGGACTAAATCAAAATATACCATGCCTCTGATAAATAATGCTTCACCTTCTACCCTGTCTCTGTCATCTTCATTTACAACTGGTATTGCAGTCAACACATTATTTACGACATTGATAGCATTGTAACTATCTGTCCACTGACGTCTGACATCTTCGTTTTCTGCAATCATTTGTTTGTTAAAAATCTGTCTTGGGCCACCGAAAGTTCCCACAAAAAGGATCTCACCATCACCAGCTAATAGTTCACCATTTCTTATGATCTCACCACCATAGATTGCCCCTCGTTGGAGGACACTATAAGCTCCGTTTAGCACATTTTTGACGTTACGATCGGTATCTAAAACAATATTTTCACTAATGCTTTGTGCTGGTTCTAGCCCTAAATTGTCTGCACACGAATGGAAAAGACCAATTGTGCTAAATGAAAAGAGATATATCAATATTTTATTTTTCATCTGTTTATTTTTATTTATTAAGAATTATATTAAAAACCTACATTCAATCCAAAAGTAATGGTCTTTGGCTGTGGAGCGGAATAAAAATCTACGCCAGATATTACGTTGTCCACTGCAAAATCTGTCGACACTTCTGGATCCCAACCAATATACTTTGTAAATGTCAATAAATTCTGACCTTGGACATACAATCTTAGTTTATCCAACCCTCTCTTTTTAATCAAAGATTTTGGAAAATCATATCCAAAAGTAAGAGATCTCAGTCTAAGATATGATCCATCAGAAAGATATCTACTACTTCTAGCTTGATCACCATTAGAATATCCCAATCTCGCTTGTGGTACATTGGTAACATCACCTGGATTTCTCCATGATTTTAATTGATCTCTTGTTTGATTATCAAACCAACAACCATTACAAGCCATAAATGAATCCCCAGCTAAATGGATATCATT
The DNA here is from genome assembly GCA_002482845.1 of Saprospiraceae bacterium UBA7687. GTDB lineage: Bacteria > Bacteroidota > Bacteroidia > Chitinophagales > Saprospiraceae > OLB9. Next base: position 116,782 of record DLGT01000124.1, on the reverse strand, counting down.
TCCTGCAACTCCTTGGAAAGTGAATGACAGATCAAATCCCTTATAGCCAAAAGTATTTGTAAGACCACCAATAATTTCAGGTGTAGGATTGCCCAAAACCACAAAATTTGCCGCACTGAAATCATTGGTTGTCGTATCAGCATCATTGAGTTCAGGATCATTAATATACCAAAGAGCATCCCCATTTTGTGTATCTACACCAGCATATTCAGCACCATAAAAGACGCCCAAAGGTTGACCGACTTGAACAACATTCATAAATCTTGAGCTTCCACCATCTATAAGTTGTTGATCTCCGAGACTTGTCACTTCATTTTTGTTATAGGCTATATTAAAGCTTGTACTCCATTTAAAATCTCCTGTTAAGTTTGTACTGTTGAGCACAAGTTCTACCCCTTTATTGGTTACTGCACCAATATTTTGGGTTTGTGTGGTAAATCCAGAAGTACCTGGTACTGGCACATCTAATAATAAATCTGAAGTGTTTTTAACATAATAGTCAATCTCACCGTTGATTCTATCTTTTAAAATTCCAAAGTCAAAACCCAAATCTAATTGAGTGGTTACTTCCCATCCTAAATCAGGGTTTGGAATTTGTGTAGGCCTAAGACCAGGTTGGTTGTTATAAGATCCTGAGCCATATAGTCCTAAGTGTTGGAAATTACCGATGCCAGCATTACCCGTAGTACCATAACTTGCTCTCACTTTTAAGAAACTGAAAACTTTACTATCTTTCATAAAATCTTCTTCAGATAATACATAACCTACGGATACAGCTGGGAAAAATCCATATCTTTTGTTTTCTCCAAAACGTGATGATCCATCTACCCTTCCAGATAATGTCAAAAGATACTTATTTTGATAATCAAAGTTTAATCTTGAAAAGTAAGATAAGAAACTGAACTCTGTAAAACTAGAAGTTCCTGTAGCTACTTCTGCTGCACTTGCTAGTGTTTTCAAATCATCAGTAGGAAACATTCTTGCTTCAACTAAAGCATTATCTACATCAGTTTTTTGGTATTCAATACCGGCAGTTGCATTCAGACCAAGTTCAGAAAAATCCGTCACATAACTTAGATATGACTTTGTATTAAGGTTTTGTGTTTGACCATAATTTGCCAGACCGAAACCATTAAATGGAAGACCGACCTCTGTTTTAGAACCATAAAATGCATTCTCTTTAAGGTTGTACAAATCATATCCCAACTCACTTCTCCAGTTTAATCCTTCTGAAAGTTTGAAGTTTATGTATCCGTTTGTGATAGATCTAAAGTTGGTGATTTTTCTTTGTGCATCTTCTGTGTCAATTAGACCATTGTAGTATGTGGTTACTGGCGTATTGTAAAGATTGCCATCTTCGTCTCTTACAGGCGTAATAGGAGACAACGCTACTAACTGTAATGGTGTAGAGAAAGCATTATCCGCAGCCACTTGCTCTATAATGGTACGAGCCAAGCTAAAATTCAATCCTACATCAATCCAGCTATTTACTTTACTATCAAGGTTTAGTCTGCTGCTTATTCTCTCAAAACCATTAGAAACAAGCATTCCTTCCGTTCTATTTACTGCACCACTAGCGTAATATTTAAGTTTATCCGTACCACCTTGCGCAGAAATATCTGCAAGTAGACTTCTACCAGTTCTGAACGCTTGATCTTGCCAATTGGTATTTACAGGCTGATCTACCCATTTGAATATTCCATTATCATCCAGATCACCTGCAGGTCCTGAATATCTATCAAACCTTCCTTCCACAAATCCTGCCCAAAAAGTATCACCTTCTAGAACATCAGAGTTTGCCGCAGCATGTCTGAAATATTCTATAAACTCATCAGAGTTCATAAATTCTCTTTTATTGGTTGGACTACTGAATCCTGTTTGAAGATTAAAGTTAATTTTCGATATGCCCTCTTTACCTTTTTTGGTGGTAATTAAGACTACACCATTTGCTGCACGCGAACCATAAATGGCACCTGCTGATGCATCTTTTAGGATTTCTACAGACTCGATATCATTAGAATTGATATCTGATAAAGGATTTAGAGCAGCTCCAGTACTATTCAGTGACTCAGTAGATAATGGAATTCCATCTACTACAAACAAAGGTTGATTGCTGGCAGAAATAGATGATGAACCCCTGATTCTCATCCTGTTCGCACCACCTGTCTTACCATTAGATGATTCGATAAATACACCCGCAGCTCTACCTTGAAGGGCTTCTTGAATCGAAGGTACAGGGGCATTCTGAATGGCGTCACCTGATACTTTGGCGATATTGCCCGTTAGTTGAGATTTGATCTGAGTACCATAACCTACTACGACTACCTCTTCTAGAAGCTTACCTTCAGATAAAGTAACATTCAGTGTGTTGCTACTACTGATGCTAATTTCTTGGCTTTCGTACCCTGTGTAACTAATGAGTAAAGTTTTGACATCGTTAGATATCTTTAGGACATAATTACCATCTACATCAGTAATCGTTCCTAATCCTGCCACTTCTTTGGCAATGACGTTTGCACCTATCAATCCGTCTCCGGATGTATCAGTGACTTTTCCTGAGATCGTCCTTTGTCCGTGGACCAAAGTGAACCCAAAAAACATGAGTGAAATGCTTAGTAAAAGTTGTTTCATACTAAAAATTGTTTTGTTAGTAAATAAATTATAAAAATGTTGGCTACATTGCGTGTAAAGATAAATAAGTTGATAAAATAAGAGCAACTTATTTCATATTTTTTTAACACAATCTTAACATTCTGCTAAGCTCAAATATTTTTGGACTTAAAGGAATAAGCGAATTGCCTAATTTCAATAGTGGAATAGCTTATTACCATCTAATATAGATTTCTGTACATTAATAGTTTCTTTTACAATTGTAGTACTACAACATTTTTAATAATAAAAAAGGCAGTTGGAAAATCTCCCAACTGCCTTTAATTTCTAAGATTTGATATTGTTAAAATTAACAGTAACTAGGAATCAAAATACTAATTTACTTGTGTTAAAGTTGCTACAAAAGAAAACCCTGCCTCCCAATCAGAAGACATTACGATTTGTTTGTTAGCAGCATCAACTGTAAAACCAGTTAAAGTCGCTGCTCCTCCAAATCCACCTACTGTTGCTGCATCACCATAAGTAAAGTCATTAGCGGCAATGTTATTTGCTGTGATAGTGGCACCTGGAGCAGCATAAGCTGGTCCTAGAGCTCTTCCGAACTCATACCATCCTCCTATTACATCTGATATCTGATATGTATTAGCTCCACTCTTTTTAATAAGTACATACTTCATATTTGTATACTGAGGTCCAGTCAAAACTGCACCTGCAGCACTAGTTCTAACTACTGTAGATGAGTAAACTCCTTCAATATTTGTAACCATATCTCCATTACATGGGTAGATTGAAACTGTTCTGAAAGTTGCGCCAGGTATATTGTCTACATTTATAGCGACATAACTGATATCATAAACATCAGCTCCATTTATCTGGCTTGAACCAAAGTACCTAGGCGTGATTGTTACCGTTGGAGTAACAGCAGCGCCATTTTCCGATGCATTTACGCCTGGGTCAGTGAAGCTAGTACTGCCACATGGCAAAGAAACATCATCACTTCCTATTAATTCTATTTTTGGTAAAAAAGTCTCTTTAGAAGGTTCTATTCCTGGATCGTTTTCGCAACTAGCCAAAAAAAGTGCTCCTAAAATTATAATTAAATTAAATGTCTTCATTTTTATTAAATTTTATGTTAATTAATTGTCCCAGAAAACTTTATCTGTCAAAGTTCTTTGAGCAGGTGCAGATTGATTAAGAGACATTTCTGACTGTGGAAATAGCCAAATAGACGGATGAATGCCATCTCCTAATACAGATTGTGTTGGTTTTTTGAAGATTCCATTTGTTGGGTTGTGAAACATTGGATTGTCAGGTGTATTAAACCTTCTTGATTCTATCCAAGACTCATCTTCTTGAGTACCATTCATTGAAATCCATTTCTGAGTACCTATTGCAACCAATTTGTCTTTTAAAGTGGCAAGTCCATCAAAGTTTAATGAAGTTGCAAAAGTTGCACCATCAGCTAGACCTAAGAAATCAAAGTTAGCAGCAACGGCATTTTCAAAAGCTGTACCTGCATCATCTGCTGTACCGAATCTTGCAGCAGCCTCTGCTCTAAGGAACCAAATTTCCCAAGGTGTCATCAATACTACACCATTAGCTGCACCATAAGCTACTGAACCACCAACACTATAATTTGCTTTACTATTTGTAAATGGTTCATTATCAATAGAACCTTGCGCAATACTCACATAATTACCAGAAGCAGCAGCTTTGTTATAAAATGAAGCCAATCGAGGGTCACTAGTTTCCACAAGAGGCGTCATAGCACTACTACTTGCTATATAAAACAAACCTAAACTTCTCTCAAAAGAAGCATACATTGGGTTTTCTGATCCAGAAATACCTGCAAAAGGTACTGCAGCAATATCCGTAACATCCTCAATAAAGTTGCCATTAGCTACTAAAGCTCTTACTTCAGCAGACACATCTTTAACATTGCTTTGTCTCATAAGTATTTTCAACTTTAGAGAATTAGCAAATTTTGTCCATTGATCCACTGATCCATTGTAAACGAAATCTTCTGCACCTACTTCGTCATCACTCGCGAGTAAAACGAGCCCTTCATCTATCAAAGGTATTAACGCATTATAAACAGTCTGTCCATCATCATAATTTGGTGCAAAGTTACCAGTCGTAGCTCCTGAAAGGGCTTCTGAGAATGGTATACTACCGAAATGATCTACTAATAATTGGAAAGAATAAGCTTTTAAAATTTTAGCAATACCTGCATGTACTTTTGCATCAGAATTTTCAACAAATGTAAGATCTGTTAATGCTCCAGAATACATTCTTGCCCAACCATTATCATAATCTGTACCATCAGATACATATCTTTCAATGTTTCCAATTGCTACACCTGGACCCCAAGTCCAATATTGTGCCCATAATGCGGATCTGACATTGTATTGAGCATCTATGACGTATCCCAAGTAGCCCTGAGCACTTGACAAAACTTCTTCAGGATTTGCTGAAGGTGACTTATTCGGATCAACGTTTAGGTCGCTTAGTTCATCAGAACACGACATAAACATACCGAATGTTAATAATAATATAAAATATTTCTTTAAATTCATCATTTCTAAATTTTTTAAGTTTAATTAAAATACGATGCCTAATTTCACACCGAAACTTCTTGCTGGTGGTGTTTGAGTTGTCTCTACACCTGTAGCGTTACCAGTTAATGATGGTCCATTGATTTCAGGATCAGCATATGTATTTCCTTCTGGTAACCAGAATTTAAGGTTACTCGCAAACAAATCAATATTAAGCTGAGATATTGGCGTCTTTGCAATCATGCTTTTAGGAAAAGAGTAACCAAATGTCAATTCTCTTAATTTCACATAACTTGCATCAATTAATAAGCTATTACCACCATATAAAACATCACTTACAGCATATAATGCTTGTGCCGTAACTTCAGTAGTGTTAGGTGCATAAGTTCCATCTTCTAATTGAACCACAGAATTTGGAATTACAAATGGTTCTCTATTACCTTCTAAAGTACTAAGTGCTGTACCGTTAAACTCAGATTGATTTTTTGTTATAGACAAAAATGTTCCACCACTCTTAATGTCAAGTAAACCTCCTAATCTGAAACCTTTATAAGTAAAATTAGTACCAAAACTTGCTAAAAACTTAGGTTGGTAAGAACCAAGATATTTTTCGTCTGATGTTAAAACTGGAAGTCCTGCATCATCTACTAACATTTTACCATCTACCATTTCTGGTACTGTACTTCTGAATGTACCGTATGGCAATCCTTCTTTTGCAACAATTGAAATAGAACCATTTGTGTAAGGACCTCCTACTACTAGCTCATCCTGAGCATCCGTAATTTTAACAACTTTGTTGATGTTCTTAGCATATGTACCGAATACATTCCAAGAGAAGTCAGTTGTCAAAATAGGCGTAAATCTTAAACCTAATTCATGACCTTTGTTTGTCATCTCTCCGATGTTAGAAGACGTCAAAGAATAACCTGTAGATGCAGGAAGGTTTACAGTGATAATTTGGTTTGAGTGAACATTGCTATAATAAGTATATTCAAGGTTCAATCTATTATCCCAAAATCCAATATCCGTACCTATTTCTAGTGATGTTGTCAACTCTGGCTTTAAGTTTGGATTACCTATTTGATCATTTACAGAAAAACCTGGTTGACCATTTAATGGGAAGAAAATATCATGGTTATTTCCAAATGTTTGGATCGTAGGATTACCATCAAATGTAGATGCCAAAAGGAATAATGCAGCATCTTTACCTGTAGTACCGTAAGATGTTCTGAATTTCCAGAAACTAACTGCACCATGCTCATCAAACTCTAAGAAGTCAGACAATATGGCTGAAGCAGCAATTGATTGGTAAAAGAAGCTATTGTTGAGTTCTGGAAGTGTAGACGACCAGTCATTTCTAGCAGAATATTCCAAAAATGCTTTATTTTTGTATCCTATTTTTGCAGATCCTAAGATACCAAAAATTCTATATTTACTTGAATTTTCAGATGTTCTAGGAGATTGAATGCTATTATTAAAATTATACCATCCTGGTACAACCAAACCTCCTACAGATTCACCTGATATACTTTGTGTTCTTCTGTCGAATAGGTTATATCCACCTGTCAAGTCTAATGTGAAATCATCAGTTAATTGGTTCGTATAATTAGCAATTAAACTTACATCCGTGTTAGTATTTTTGATACTATTTTTTCCATATTCACCCGCTGAAGTAAAACGACCACCTCTTGAAGTTTGCTCCAAATCATCTACCCAAACGATATGGTCATCATACGCAAATACAGGTACATAAGTTTCAGTCAAACCACTAATAGAATTGATACCAACTCTACCCAAGATGTTGAAATTTTTGAATAAATTATACTTAAGTCCAACGTTCGTAAGTAAGTTATCAAAATTACCTTGATTACCAAATTCATTTAGGATGTAAAATGGATTTGTACTGTACGAACCATAATATCCTTTAAAGCCATGGTAAGGATTATTATAATCTCTCAACTCATTGTAAGGAATATTGATAGGTGCTTGAATAGCATTTGCATAAGCGTTTTGTCCATCAAACGGACGGTAACCTTCTTGTGCAGTGTTTATTGTTGATTTAGAAAAATTTACACCGAAATCAGCAGTTAATCTTTTTGACAAAACACTGCTTGCTTTTAAGTTGATAGTATTCCTTTTGTATGAAGTACCGTCCATGATACCTTCTTGGTTTAAGTTACCATATGAAGCATAATAACTAAATCCGTCTTTTGAACCAGACATGTATATATTATTATTTAATGTACTTCCTACTCTAAAGAAATTTTCTATTTGATTTGGCACAGCGCTGTATGGTCTTACCAATGCTTCTAGTGCACCATCACCATTAATATCTATAGGTGATGTCCAAGGTCTAACTACCCCGTCCACAGCAGGTCCCCACGACCAGTTTTCACCTGAATCGAAATGTGTATTATCATAACCTTGACCAAATTTATCTTGTCTTTGTAACAAAACATATGCCTTTTCTCTAGAATATGATGAATTTATACCCACTTTAAAGTTAGTTTTTGAACCTTCACCACCTTTTTTAGTGGTTACTAAAACTACACCTGCTGCACCTCTAGATCCATAAATACTTGTAGCGGCAGGTCCTTTAAGAACTGTTACACTTTCAATATCTTCTGGATTGATGTCATTGAATCTGTTACCGTAATCTGCATATCCAGACTGAGCAGTACCACTACCACCACTTGTAGAATTGTTATCAATAGGAATACCATCTACAACAATCAAAGCATTGTTGTTACCAGTAAGCGAACTCTCACCTCTCAATACGATTCTACTAGATGCCCCTACAGAACCAGATGCAGTTGTTATTTTAACACCAGCTGCCTTACCTCTAAGTGCTTCAAGCGTATTTTTGTTAGGAAGGGCCAAAAGTTCTTCTGCATTCACCGTTTGGTTGGCATAAGCTACTTCACGAGAATTCCGTTTGATACCTAAACCAGTGACTACTACCTCTTGTAAAAGTTGACCTTCACTTAAGGTTACATTTACTGAATTTGATGATCCCAGAACTACTTCCTTTGTCTCATACCCAGCATAACTGATGACTAATGTGGTTACTTCTGTAGGCACTTTTAAACTAAAGTTACCATCCACATCCGTGATCGTACCAATAGCAGCGGCTTCTTTAGCAATGACATTGGCACCAATAAGTGCTTGTCCTGTCGCATCGGTGACCGTTCCCGAAATCACCCTTTGACTATAGCCAGCACTCAGCGTGCCTACTAAAGCAAAAATTAAAAACAAAAATCGTTTCATACTAAAAATTGTTTGGTTAAAAAATGTTTTATTGTTTGTTTGTTAATTAATAAAAATCATCTTCAATGGGACATTAAAGAAAACTTAATACAAAGTTAACGATTTCTTAATGGAAATGCTGCCTATAAGTTTTATTGTTTTTTGCTGATTGATTGTAATTCTAAAAAAGCAAAATCAGTAATAATGATAAATAGCAAATATTATTTTTTCAGGTAAAACTTTAACTCACAGTTCAAAAATCTTATTAACTAAATATTAAATATACTAGAACAAAGTTGGGAAGATATTTTTTATAAAAAAAATTAAAAAAAACTAGAACTTCGAAAAATTCTGGCCTTTTGTCTAAAAAATTTGTTTTTTATTTTAATGATTATTTATCTATAAATGCACATGCTTGCAAATTTGATTTTAGTATTAGGAGTCTTAATTTAACGCAATCCAAATTAAAGATCAAGAAGCATTTGGAGATGGTGTGTATATGTATAAGGATCTTTAATTAATGTAAAACCAGTTCTACCCTAATCTTTTCAAAGTTCTAGAATTACTTTGAAACTTGTTACAAATTTCTTTTCAATGATTTGTCTACCATTATTGTTATCTTACCCTCGGCAACTCTCATAATCTGGTATATAAATCAAAATCGGCATTAGAAACACCCAGATTTTGAATTCCAACTCGTCAAGAATATCATTAGACTGACTGTTTCAAGATTCCCAAAGTACAGTTGACACACCTAATTTTAAATTACAACCATCAAAAGTTGACAAACTAATTGAAATTGCACCAGATTATATTTAGAACGTTTCATTAAAAGATACATTGGTATTCATAAACATCTTTTTAACGACCTAAAATATCTAGAATATTAGCAAATTTAGATTTTTTATATGTAAAAACTATACCTACTATCAACTTTTATATTAGATTTGTCCACTGAATTAATGAATATCAACTTTTCAATCCCTTTTACATGCGTATATTTAAATACATTATTTTTGTCTTAACCTTAAGTTTAATTACTATCCAAATGTCTTATGGACAATTCTATTTTGGTGGTGGAATGACTTTCAATTCTAATTCAGATTATAAGGCTTTGGGTCTTACAGGAAAAGTTGGTATGGGCGTTTCTGAAAAATTCGATTTAAATACTAATATTACCTATTATTTGGCTAGTCGCGCGACATGGGCTTTTGATTTTGATTTACATTATAATCTAGTTAACCTGAATGAAAACTTCATCCTTAATCCATTTGCAGGTATCAATTTTACCAGAACTGACATCACCAATAATTCGTTAAATTTAGGACTTGCTATAAAAGTGCCTACAGAACAATATACCTATTATGCTGAACCAAGATGGATTTTGGATAACAATCAATTTGTACTTGGAATAGGTGTGATTTTTTAAAGTTATTGGGTAGTTCTAATTCATTGTAAATAAAATATAGAGTCCAATCCGAAAATACAAGTTGATTGATAATCTATCGTTTTTACCCTGAACCTTAAGGGAAACATTTAATTATCAATGCAGTAGAAATCAAGATATTTCATTTTATTTGAACTAAATGCTTTTCGGAGTAGACTCAATTAAAATAACAAAAAACTTAAGAATACACAAAAATGAGTGTAGCCACCTTTTCACAATAGAAAGAAACCAAAAATAGTGTATATTTGCCAATATTTGCGTCTTGCGCGTGAAATTAAATCATTGGTATGAAATATTTTAAAAGTCTTGTTTTAGCAGTTGTTTTGTGTGTGGCTTTGCCATTTATAGGAAAAGCACAGATCTATTTTGGAGGTGGAATGTCTTACAATTCAAATAGTGCACAAAATGCTCTAGGTGTGATGGCTAAACTTGGAATTGGCATAGCGGATAGATTTGACATTAATGGCAACGCTACTTATTATTTCAGAAAAGAAACCCCTTTGTCCTTTGATCTAGACCTACACTACCGATTAATAAATTTGAGCGAGCACTTTTTAATTCACCCTTTTGTAGGTGTTAATTTTACGGGGTCAAATAATTCTATAGCTTTTGGTTCTTCATTTAAAGTGCCGACGGAAGGGTCTACGTATTTTTTTGAACCAAGATACATACTTGATGGAAAACAATGGGTATTTACTTTGGGTATAATTTTATGATGTCATACTGTTTTTATGGATTGGATAAATTAACAGTATTAGTGGATAAAATCTGATAAAGGTTAAGTAGTTTTCCGCAAAAAATAAACACAATCAATGTTAAGTCTACAATAAGAGTCTTGTGGTTACTATAAAATATTATAATTTTGCCTTTCTCTACAATTAAAATAATAATCAAATGAAAGGTTTATTAAGTTTTTTAGCGTGTCTTTCAATCATTTCATGTCAAAACAACCATACAATCGTGCAAAATCTAGATATCCAAGGACATAGAGGTTGTAGAGGCCTACTGCCTGAAAATACCATAGAAGGTTTTATAAATGCCGTAGATCTCGGTGTCACTAACCTTGAACTAGACGTGGTAATTTCTAAAGATAGTCAGGTAGTTGTCTCACACGAACCATTTTTTAATCATGAAATCACTACCCATCCTGAAGGAATAGAAATCACTGCTGAAAATGCAACGGATTTTAATATTTACGAAATGACTTATAATGAAGTCAAAAGGTATGATGTGGGATCAAAAGGCAACCCTAAATTTCCAATTCAATCCAAAATAAAAACCTATAAACCTACTTTATCTGCATTGATTGATACCGTCGAGCAATACATAAGCTTAAAAAATCTGCCTGCTGTTTCCTATAATATCGAAATTAAATATGATAAAAAAGAAGAAAATAAATATCATCCAACAGCCGAAGTATTTACCAAACTAGTATACGACCTTATCATTACAAAAGGTATCAAAGAAAGATGCAACGTACAATGTTTTGATGAAAAACCACTTAACATCCTTCATAAAATGGATGCAAGCATTGCCACTGCTTTTTTAGTAGGTGACACAGGAAATGTCACAGAAAAACTGGCAAAATTGGATTACAAACCCAACATCTATAGTCCACATTTCAGATTGGTGGATGCAGCTTTGGTTCATTATTGTCATGAAAACAAGATCAAAATAATCCCTTGGACAGTAAATGATGAAAAAGATATCACTAACATAATAATGCTTGGTGTGGATGGCATTATTTCAGATTACCCTGACAAGGTTATTGAAATTTACGAAGGTATTCGCCCACAAAAATAGCAATCATGCCAGTTATCGATAACTTCCATTATAAACCGCCACTTTTCTTAAGAAATGGACATCTGAATACTTTTTACCCCTACTTATTTAGGAAAAAACCAATGTTTTTTGTCCAGAGACAAAGATACTTTACAGACGATGATGATTTTTTTGATGTAGATTGGACACCACGAAAAAACAAGAGATTGGCTATATTATTACATGGTCTAGAAGGCTCGTCAAACTCACAATACATCGTAGGAACCACAAAGGCTTTACTAGATCATCATTGGGATGTAGCAGCCTTAAACTTCAGGTCTTGCAGTGGCGAAATGAACAAACAGCTCAAGATGTACCACAGCGGTTTTACGGAAGACTTACATCATTTTATCACCCAAATCGAAAGTGAATACGATGAAATAGCTATCTCAGGTTTCAGCTTGGGAGGTAATGTCACTATGAAATATTTAGGTGATAAAAAATATATACTTTCTCCAAAAATCATAGCAGCTTCTGGCACATCAGTACCATGTGATCTAGAAGGTGGCAGTGTAAGAATCATGGAAGGTCAAAATCATTTATATGAAAAAAGATTTTTGGAAACACTTAAATTAAAATTGATAGAAAAAAATAAACGCTTTCCAGATTTAGTAGACCTTTCCAATTTGAAAAAGTTGAAGACATTGTGGGATTTTGATGAATATTACACATCATCACTCCATGGATTTAAAGACGCAAAAGATTATTACCAACAATGTAGTTCTTTACCTTACCTGAAGAATATTTCCATACCTGCATTGATGATTAATGCACTTGATGATAGTTTCCTTTCTGAAGCATCTTTTCCATATGAAAGTGCCAAAAACAATCCCAACTTATATTTATTGACACCAAAATATGGTGGTCACGTAGGATTTACTACCTTTGGGACACAGTATTATTGGAATGAAAGGCAGATAGTAGATTTTTTTGAGAAACATTCATCTGCAAAAATATTTCAATAGTCAAAATACATTTCAAACTTTTAAGACGTTATATTGTCATATTACTTTTTTGAAAATTTGGTTTGTAACCTAATCCAATGAAGTGTTTTCAGAGATTGACATAACCATAAAACAACAATGATCAACCATGATTAGATTTCTGTACTTTATTATTTTTATCATTTGTGGTGTAAATAGTTATGGTCAGATCGTAGGCCATATCACAAGTTCTATTGGTGACACCCTACCCTATGCTACCATTTACATAGAAAATACATCTACTGGAACTGTGAGTAATGTGGAGGGATTTTATGAGTTAGCACTAGAAGAAAATGGGACTTACAATTTGATTTTCCAATACGTCGGATATAAAAAACAATCCTTAAAAATTACTTATACAGGCAAAAAACAAAATCACAATATCGCGCTCGAACCTGATGATAATATTGTAACAGAACTCACCATATCTGCCAATCGAGAAGATCCGGCTTATGCCATCATACGAAAAGCCATACAGAAAAGAAGCTACTATAAAAATCAAGTAAATAGTTTTGAAGCTGATCTTTATGTAAAAGGTTCAGTCAAGATAACAGATGCACCTGAAGCTGTTTTTGGTCAAGATATAGGAGATATGGGTGGCGTATTAGATACATCGAGACAAGGCATCATTTATCTTTCCGAGTCTAAATCAAAATACTATTTTACAAAGCCAAATAAGACCAAAGAAGTCATGCTTTCATCCGTGACATCAGGAGAAAACTCACTTTTTACTGCCAATCAATTTTCCATGTTTTCGTTTGATATGTATGATGAGTACATGAGTTTTGGCAGATCAATCGTCTCGCCTATTGCTGACAATGCACTGTCTCACTACAATTATATACTCGAAAAAACAACCATCGATAGTGATGGGCTGACGATCAATAAAATAAAAGTCATACCGAAGTCAAATAATGCTCCATTACTGCGTGGGCACATCTACATTGTAGAAAATTTATGGAATATCCAAAGTCTTGACGTGCAGTTTTATGGCAACTCACTAAAGAGTAGTTTCCTTGACACAATTAACCTTAGACAGATTTTTGTACCTGTCAAAAAACCTGACACCTGGCGACTATTTAGTCAGGTAATAGATTTTAAAGCAGGCGTATTTGGATTTAAAATGGGTGGTGTTTTTTCTTATATTTTTTCGAAATATGAAATAGAAAAAGACCTTTCAAATATATTTGTCAATAATGAAAAATTCAGAGTGGAGCAGTCAGCGCTTAATAAAGATACTGCTTTCTGGAAGTCTGAGCGTCCCATTCCACTCACGATGGAAGAAGAAAGGGATTATATCAGGAAAGACTCATTAAGTAGGATTTGGAATTCAAAGTCTTACATGGATTCTGTGGATAGAGTCGGCAACAAATTCAAGTTTCTAAACTTGCTGATGGGTTATACTTGGAATAATTCATACGAAAATCGATCTATTTCATTTCCTAGTCCAATATCTAGTATCAGATTTAATGCTGTAGAAGGATATAAACTGAATCTTGCGGCCAAGTGGCAATGGTCGGATTCAACATATCGCAATCTGTCCATTTTCCCAAATATAGAATACGGTTTTTCAGATAAGATACTGAAACCTTGGCTAGAGATGGAATACAGATTTGACAATCCGACTCTAGGTCATCTTCATGTATCAGGTGGAAGAAGAAATCAACAATTTGATGATAATGAACCAATTACAGAAAGAAATAATACTTGGAGATCATTAATGTACAAGTTAAATGGTATACGTCTATTTCAAAATAATTTCGTCAAAGCAGGATATCGTCAAGAAATATCAAATGGTATTTACATCGATTTTTCAACAGAATATGCTCACAGAAAACCATTGGTAAATACAACGAATTACAGTTTTAGGAAAAAAGACTTAGTCTATGAAGAAAATATTCCGAGAGCAGATTTCGGACCAGAATATTATGCCGAAAATAAATACATACGAAATCACCTGAACTTACTGCTAAGACCTTTTCAGAGATATAGCAGTTATCCAAATGTCAAAGTCAGAGATGTCTCCGACTGGCCAAATATCGAAATTGATTACACCATGGGTATGGCATTAGATGATAACGCTAGCTCATTTAATAAACTTTCATTCAGACTCAGAGACAGGTATGTGCGAGCTAAATTATTGGGTTATTTTAGTTATAATGTTGAGTATGGAACATTCCTAGGAAGGTCGCCTTCCTTCTTTGGCGATTTTTTCCACCCAATAGGTAATGAATCGTATATTCCGATTTCACCCGACCTAGCAAGCTTCAACTTGATGCCATACTACAGCTATAGCTCCAATAGGTATTACGGTTTGGTAAATTTCCGTCACCACTTTAATGGATACATCATTGACAAAATCCCATTACTCAATAAGACAAGTTTAAAGATGATCGTAGCCGCATCTGCTATGTACGAACCCACAAATGGCGAATATATAGAATTGGCAGTTGGTTTAGAAAACTTTAAAATCGGACCCGTACCGATTTTCGATGTGGATTATACATGGGCTTTTGATAAGTCAGGATTTAGGACACATGGTATTACCTTCAGACTATCAGAAATCTTTAATAGATAAGGTTTAGATTGAGGTTAAGATTAAGGTTAAGATTAAGGGTTATGTCCATTCTGAGCATGATATGAAAATTTTAGGTTTATAATGTTGTCAGTTTTTATGAGGGTTTTATTCCATGAATACTGTGTAAAGCTTTTATTATTTCATTACTAAATATACAATTTGACTTTATCTATCCTTTTTAGGAAAATTTATGGTTTCGTTAGTCCATATAAAAATCTGGTTATCTGGACTTTGATTCTGACCGTGGTAGGTTCGTTTGCGGCTCAGGTAAATGCGCATGTACTCCGCTATACCGTAGATGAAATAAATTATCTTATGGTGGAGCACAAGTCTCTTGCAGAAGGATTTTCATTATTATTTACGATAAGTGCCATTTTATTGTCCAAGGAAGTTTTGTATTCCATCATTCAATATGGGCAAAAGTTTTATGGAGAAAAGCTAAGAATTCTAATTTCAAGAGATTTTTCTCAGGCTATTGTAGACAAAATCCTCACCTACAGAATGGCATTTTACACTTCTCCCGACAATGAAAGTGGCAAATTGCAAACTCGAATTGACATGGGTATCTCAAGCTTGACTAGATTGGTACAAAACTTCTTTATCGATATCCTACCCCTATTTGCTAATGCTATTGTGGCCTTGATATTCATGTTTACTGCCAATTTTTATGTAGGTTTGGTCAGTCTTTGTATCGTGCCCTTGTACTTTTTTATTGGTCAGTTGCAAGCTAAAAAACTAAGTGGTTTCCGTCGTAAAATGAGAAGTTTTAGAGAGACAAAAAACAATGGCATTATAGGTTTGATTGAGTCCATCACAGTAATTAAGTCTTTTGTCAGAGAGGCACATGAAGCGGACAAACACAAATCCATTCAATATGAAATGACTGAAAATCAAATGGAAACGAGAAAGCTTAGTTTTGTGTTTGACAGTGTCAAAAGTTTTCTAGAGCAAATAGGTGTGGTTATCATCATCATTCTAACAGCCTATTTTGTCCTAAATGGCACAATGAGTATCGGTGCGATTATGTTTCACATCATGTTATTCAACAATGTATCTGCCCCTATTCGTCAGTTGCACAGAATCTATGATGAAGTCAATGATGCCCTCATATATTCGGAAGGTTTTTTTGATATCCTCGATGCTGAAAATGAAACGGAATCAACAGGTACTTATATCCCAACAAAAATAACGGGTAACATCCAAATTAAAAATGTAGATTTTGAATACCCAAATGGGACCAAAGCTTTACATGATGTTTCCATGGTCATTCCACCTAATAAAATCACTGCGCTCGTAGGTTTAAGTGGTGCAGGCAAAAGTACATTGATCAATTTACTGGATAAATTTTATCAACCCACAAAAGGTGAAATTATCCTTGACAATGTCAATCTACAAGAATATGACACCACGCACTTGAGAAAAAACATTGGGTTAGTACTCCAGAAAAACCACATATTTAAAGGTACCATTTCTGAAAACATTGGTTACGGAAATCCTGATGCAACAGAACAAGAAATCATCCATGCAGCCACAAAAGCTTACATTCACGATCAAATCACAGAATTGCCTTATGGATACAATTCACAAGCCAATCTGCTTTCCGGAGGGCAACAACAAAGAATCGCGATCGCAAGATTATTCCTAAAAGATCCAGCTATCATCTTTCTTGACGAACCTACTGCCAGCCTTGATGCAATAGCCACAGAACAAATAAAATTAAGTCTCGATGCGATCAAAAAAGATAGAACCGTGATCATCATTTCACATAGTATCTCTCAGATCATAGATGCTGAAAATATCATTGTACTAGATAAAGGACGTGTAGCCGAACAAGGAAATCATGAAGATCTATATGATAATAAAAGTACTTACTATGAAATATTTAACGCTATGGCAAATAGTCTTAACATCGACAAAATAGCTAAAACAATGTCTGATGTAGATGACAAAAATATAGTGGTTGAGTGAGGTAACGAAAGTGTCATCGAGTGATTTGGTGAAAGTCATACTAGATATTATATTTAATTATTTATCTTTGTGCCCAAGTAAAATATTCAAAAAATGGGACACGGTCTATTACAAGGCAAAAAAGGAATCATATTTGGTGCATTGGATCAAAAATCAATTGCATGGAAGGTAGCAGAAAGATGTGTAGAAGAAGGCGCTCAAATAGTGCTCACAAATGCACCTGTAGCTATGCGCTTGGGTGAAATTAATGAACTAGCGACCACGCTCAATTGCGAAATCATACCTGCTGACGCCACAAGTATCGAAGACTTAGAAAACCTAATGACCAAATCTCAAGAAATCCTTGGCGGTAAGCTAGATTTTATATTACATTCTATAGGCATGTCTGTCAATGTGAGAAAGAAAAAAGATTACACAGACCTCAATTACGAATGGATGAAAACCACCTTCGACGTATCGGCGATATCATTCCATAAAGTCCTTCAGACAGCATTCAAACAGGACGCTATCAATCAATGGGGATCTGTGGTAGGATTAACATATATTGCAGCTCAACGGACCTTCCCTGACTATAGTGAGATGGCAGAATCCAAAGCTTTATTAGAGAGTTTTGCAAGAAGTTTTGGCTATCATTATGCAAAAAAAGCAAATGTACGTGTCAATACTATTTCACAATCTCCTACCGTAACAACTGCGGGATCAGGTGTGAAGGGATTCAGCGATTTCTTCGGATATGCAGATAAAATGTCACCACTCGGAAATGCAAGCGCTGACGCATGTGCAGATTATTGTGTGAGTTTATTCTCAGACCTTACAAGATACGTGACCATGCAGAATTTATTCCATGATGGTGGATTTAGTAGTATGGGTATGGCACCTGAAATTTTGGAAGACTAGTCGTATTTTTTTGATATTAAACAGTTCCTTTAAGGTATTTGAAAACGGCGTAATTTAGTCCAAACATTAAAACATGGCATCAGGAATATTTGCGATACTAGACGATGTGGCTGCATTGATGGATGATGTAGCTATGATGAGTAAAATAGCTACCAAAAAAACAGCTGGTATATTAGGGGATGATCTTGCGGTCAATGCAGAAAAAGCAACTGGATTTGTGTCATCAAGAGAACTTCCAGTTTTGTGGGCTATCACAAAAGGTTCGTTTATCAATAAATTGATCATCCTACCGATTGTCTTTGTTTTGAGTTATTTTTTGCCTGTACTTATCGAGTATATCTTGATCCTAGGTGGTTTCTATCTTGCATATGAAGGTGTACATAAGATATACGAGTACATTTTTCATAAAGAAGTAGAAAAGGCTGCTGAAACTCAAGTTCCACCAGTGAATACCGAAGAAGATGACGATCTAGATGATAAAGAAAAAGAAAAAATAAAATCTGCCATTACAACCGATTTTATCCTTTCGGTAGAGATCGTGATCATTGCATTGGGAACGGTACTAGATAAGTCATTAGGTATTCAGATTATGACAGTGACATTTGTAGCTTTGCTCGCTACAGTCGGTGTTTATGGCCTTGTGGCAATGATCGTTAGGATGGATGATTTTGGATTGATGTTAATTTCAAAGTCCAAAGGCAAAAATTCAATTTTACTACACTTAGGTAATTTGCTTATAAAGATGTTGCCTATTATTATTAGGATTTTGGCTGTAGTCGGGACTATCGCCTTACTGATGGTAGCAGGTGGGATATTTGTACACTACATTGACTTCGCACATCATGCGCTACCAACATGGCCTAGTATAGTAAGAGAGTTCATCATGGGATTTGCTGGAGGTACTGCGGCATTTATATTATATATGCTCGTGATGCTGATTTTAAAAACGATAAAAGGTAAACCTGCTACAAACATTTAACCTAAGAAGTTTTTTTTGTAAAAAGATAGTAATGTTTAAAAAATCTATCGTTTTTTCATTACATATTATACTAAAATGTAATTTATTATTACTTTTGCATTAAAATTTAATCATTCTTTTCACCACATGGTTAATCGAGTTTGCTAGTTATTTATAAATTCATTGACCTTTAATACATTATAATATGAGAAATGTAGCTTTTATCTTACTTCTAGTTGCAGTCTTCGGTTGTAAAAATGACAATGGTAACAATTCTGTCAGCCCTGCCGATATGACCATGAAACCTGTGACCGTGCCTGCCAAAGATCCTAAAGATCTTAAAATCCCTTCTGCATGTGAGATGATCGGCGAAGCTGAAATTCAAAAAATATTAAGCATAGCAGGTGCTTCCGTAAATATAAAAGAAGCTGATGATCCAGGTAATCTTACGACAAGATCATGTTTCTTTAAATGGGACGACCCTGCTACACCAAACGCAGGTATCTTGATTCAGATTTTGACAAATCCAGTTTATAGCGAATATCCTGAGTATATTTCTAAATTTGTATCTTCTAAGTTGACAGATGGTGAGACGGTGATGGGTAATGATAATCCATCGATATTCAAAAAATTTAAATCAGGAAATACTGTTGGAGCTTATTCTTTTGAGCAAGGTAAAGCATATTGGAATCTAAATAATGACTATTTATTTATGCTAGCTTTTAATGTTTCTACTTTGACTGAAGATCAGTTAGTAAATGCAACAGAAGCCATCGTAGCTGAAGTGAATAAAAACTTTGCTTCTAAAGCGGGCATGTAAGTAATGCATACATAATAAAAATAAAAAATCCCTGAACGCTCAAAAGGCCTTCAGGGATTTTTTTTTATGTTTTGATGATTTACATATTGAATCTATTCCGAAAAGTAATTGACACGAAAATATGAAAAATTATTATTTCTATTATATTGATAATCAATAGATTCCATTTAGGGTGCAGGGTAAAAACGTTTGATGATCAATATATTATTGTCTTCGGAGTGGATTTCCTTATTGTAATTTATCTTTAAGGTGACCAATAATCAAGGCAGCATGAACCCTAGAGTTTTCTATAAACCATTTATTGGTTTTTAATCCACCACATACCACGCCAGCTAGGTAAAGATTAGGGACATTGCTTTCCATCGTTTCTTCATTGTAGACAGGTGTACGATATTCATCATCATTAAATGTGATGCCTATGGACTCCATAAATTCAAATGGAGGTTGATAACCTGTCATAGCTAGTACAAAATCGTTTTTAAGCGTAATTGGTCCATCTAAAGTCTGAATTTTTACCTCGTCTTGAGTGATTTCCTTCAATGTAGCATTAAAATATGCTTTGATAGATCCATCAGCAATACGATTGATAATATCAGGTCTAGACCAATATTTGACAGATTGTCTGATCTCTGATTCACGTATGACCATAGTGACAAAAGCTCCTTTTCGCCATGTCTCGAGTGCTACGTCTACGGCCGAGTTTGCTGCGCCTACAACTACAATATGCTGACCGAAATATGGGTGTGGCTCATCATAATAATGTTTTACTTTCGGTAATGATTCTCCAGGAATATTTAGTAAAAATGGGCGATCATAAAATCCCAAAGCCAATACCAATGACTTTGCTTGGTACGTTGTCTTTTCTGTGATGATTTGATGTCCATGATCATTTGGATTTATCTTAGTCACTTTTTCGTACAAACGCACATGTAATTTCCAGCTACTACAAACTCTGCGATAATACTCAAGAGCTTCTTGGCGATTAGGTTTCGGTTGGTGTGAGATAAAAGGGACATCACCGATTTCTAGTTTGTCAGAGGTAGAAAAAAAAGTCATATTACTAGGATAATGGTAGATAGAATTGACCATACATCCTTTTTCAATGATGACATAAGATAATCCTGCTTTTTGTGCTTCGATACCACATGTAAGACCTATTGGTCCTGCCCCGATAATGACGACATCATATTTTTCTGTTTCCAAGGGAATAGTGATTTAAAATGGCACATACACAATGCCATAGTTAATAACTAGTCGAATGGAAATAAGGTTTTGAGAATACAATGTATTTGTATATTCAATAGTTTAAAAAATTGTCAAATATATCAAATAAGACTTGTTCTTTTCAACCGATATTTTTATTTCTTTTCATCTCTACCATCTCAAAATTCAAACCAAGTATCCATATTAAAACAACTACAAAAGTTATTTTCTGTACCAATGGTAAAACGCCTATACCATCAAGAGAATAGTAGATATAGTTATTGATACCTAAAAGCACCAAACATAAGAACCCACCGATTTTATAGATCGTCAAGTTGCTTTTATAAACTGCTCTAATGATACCTATCACCACAAATAATCCAAATATACTGGACAACATCGTCATAACATCATGATAGGCAGTAAACATCAACATTGCAAATGACATGGACAGTATCGCATTCCATTTAATGATTTGACCCCATGTCTTACCACCTTCAAAAACTAAAGCAAACTGCATAAAAAATACCAACAAACTTAAACACAAAATGACCATCGCATCTACTGCAAAAGGTTTGGCAGGATTTGACTGCCCATTCATGGCTTGATCATTCATCAAGTTACACCAATAATTATGTATCCAATCATAACCTACTGACTGAAGATCAGCCTGTGAGCCACCTGGATATAACGTGGAAGTATAAATATAAAGGGCTACAAAAATAATGATGCCTATGAATGGAATGTAATCAACTATTGACTTGTTTTGCAAAATAAAATATCTACACTTTTAATATTCGTTTAATGACACCTATCAGCAATGACAAAAGTAAGGACTGCTAAGGAGATATTGCTACTAATCTGCTCTTATGTTGCACATTCACTTAAAGGTTCATTGCTATTATTAATCCAATTCCAAAATAATGGTTATCTCTGGGCACATCCTTAACTACTTGATTTAATCCATAATATCCTTTAATTCCTGTTGAGAAAGATTTACTTGCTATCTTGAAATCCGTTCCAACTGATAATGAAATTGGAATGCTCAAATTATTGAATTCACCTGCAATAAGTTGTATGTCTATCGTTTCTTTTTCAATATCACCATTTGTAAACTCGGTAATCTGTTTGGTCTTATTTGAGATATTGATTCCCAGCCCTATTTCCGGAAGAACATAAAACTGACCTAAACTGATTTTTGCCCCAATTGGTACATATAAATAGTTGTAATTGTGCACGAACTTGATGGTTTCAATTCCAAGTTGACCGCCAAAATCGGACCTTTCTAGCTCACCTGTATTTAAGAATCCTAAGCCAATTGTTGGTTTAATTTTTCCATTGGAAAGATAACTCATTCTTAGCAAGGCGTTGTGACTAAGTTTGAATCTTTCGTTTACAACTTCATTAGTTAACCTTGAGTAATTAGGGGAATACTCTATGGTCAGGCTAAATTTTTTATGATCTTGTGAAAAAAGTGATTGAAAAACACCTAAAACCATAAAAAGAATTAAATACTTAACTTTTTTTGTTTCCACTTTGATAATTTTCATGATACATAATTTACTTGTTTCCACAACAAACCTACGACACACTTACGGCTTTTCCAAACTAATCATAGAAAATGTAAGTGAAAGGATTCATTCAATCATTTTCTGCTCAATCAATCTTTTCAGGTAGGATGTAAAAAGGAGTTGAAAACATTCAAAGTCTATTTTACAAGTTCTAACTTAATTGTATCAATTAATATCCTGTTTTCTTTAGTTGGAAATAATTCTCTTATATTTTTCCATCTGCCTTTTTGTTTAATCAGTATAACATTACATTCCAAATCTAACCATAGCTCAAATCCGACATGTGTCTCCTCAGTCGAATTTACGGTAACTATATATTGATTTGTTTTTTCCGTTTCTTCAATCTTTACTTGATTGTTTGAAGTTTCTAAATTAATGTCATTATTACGAATAGGTAACTTTTCAAACATAGGAATTTTTGAGAAAAGTACTTTACTCTTACCAATTTTAAGTTTAGGAAATTCCTTGAATTCTGGATACCAACTATGCAATATAATTTTAGGTTTTTTCTCTAATTTAATGGTATCTTGTCCATAAACAAAACTGAATGATTTGAACAGACTAAGAAAAATACAAAAAAGTAAAATTTTCATAGTCCGAAATTTTTTAAAAATTCTCATAACAACTGGTAGTAAAGGTTAAGTCACGAAATGGTTGATTATTATTCGATTATGAGTTACGGCTTAATGATTCTCGTTAACATATTTATCTAGTATTTGTAGCAAATTTGTATTTTTTATCGCATCATTTACTGCTTCTACCTTGAGATCTGGGATAATAAAATTATCTGACTTTTTAATTTTTTTGTTGACCGCTATGATTGGTCTTCTTTTTAGATCTAGTTGTGCTGTTTGATTAGGTTTCATTTTTCTTTTTTTACGACAATGAATGATTTATAATTTATGTTCTTATTAAAACGTTCATACTCTCCATCAAGTTCCCCAAAAACATAGAATTCAGGATCAATTTTATCAATTAATTGATTGATTCCCATTTGATAAAGTCTTGTTCTAGGTTCTGTGCTGCCTTTAGCATAAACCATTAGTTTGGGATGTTTATTAAAAAATGTAAAAAGAGTTGCACCTACAGTTGCCAATACCTTTTCTCTGTCATTGTTATTGGTTACATTGTAAACATCTAGTTTGTCTGTTTCAGGATTGTAATCACCCATAATAAGCTGCCATAAGTTAGGTTCTGATGTAGGCAAGTACATTACCCTTTTATGTATTAAGCCCTTTGGTCCATGACTATAAAAGTCAAAGATTTCAAAAACTTCATTAGATTCTATTTGATACTTTTCTAGATTCACTTCAATATTTTATATGATCCGCTTTTTTAAGGTTAAGATATCAATTTCCTATTCCAATTCTTTCACATCTACCGAGATTTCCATATCTGCCACCATTTTTTATTTTCAGTTTCGCCTTTTTCATTAATGTGGTCAACGTAGACATTCAACATGTCTGAAATTCTTTTTTCTGCTTCTTTTTTAGAGATTCCATTATAGTAGTCTTTAACGAATGAATGATTAAAGCTTTCATGGGGAAACAATTCTGGTCTCATTCCATTATTTCTCGAAACTACATTCATTGGAATACTTTCTGCAAACTCATATCCCCAAATGTCATTGCTGAGCCAACCAAAGTAAACAGTTTCTTCGCTTTCTTTTTGAAACCTTTCTTCATAATCCAAATAGCTTTTTTCACTTAACGAAACCCAAAGCCCATAATATAAATCTTCACAATGATCATTCACTTTTTGAGTTAAAACACATCTGATAAATCGATCTGTTTGTTCTTCATATTTAATGGTACAAAAGTCAGCATCCAAATATCCAATGCTTTTTTTGTCTCCTTCTGATAAAGAGTTATAATTGTCTGGAGATACGAAGGACAAAGCTGGCCATTCTTCGTGAACTTTACCGCAACAACTACATTTGTATTTTATGGTTTCGGACATCTTGATTTATGATAATTTTGTTTAAAATAACGATTGGCGACTACCCGAAGGGCGGAACTTTCACCACAAAACTTGATTTGAAAAACTAATGCTTGATTACCCACAAAACTGTCTTTGGAATAAGAAACCTCGCCTTTTGCGTAGGTGCTTTTAATAAGTGTCCTTTTATTAGTTAAAGTCATAAACAAATGTTTCAATTTCGCTTTCTACCATTGATTTATTTATTAAAGGCTCAATTTTGTCCCAAGTTCCGCCAGCTAGTCCGCAACCAATTCTTGGCATATGCACTGTTGCATGTTTGTCGATTGCAAATTGTACCACTTTTTCAAGTCCTAATAAAATTGCTTCATAACGAATTGGTGCGTTACCATTTTCGTCTCTATTGATTTTATGTTGTCCTAATAAATTAGCAACCCAAAGTTCTTCTTCGACTTGCACAAATTGAACTTGTCCAAGGCTGAAATTCTCATTTGATTTAAACCATTGTCTATACTGTTGTTCAGGTTGTTTCCAACGTTTAGAAATTGCCATTACAAAACCTTTACCCCAACCACCAATATCATTACAAACGTGAACAATGATTTTGTTTCCTTTTGTCTGTGGATTTGTTGCGTCACCTATTATGTAATTCACTTTTGCCATTGAACTTCGAAGTTAGTTTTAGTTATTGCAAAGTTTTCAAAATCGGAAGATATAAGAGGTTGGTCTGTAAGAAATCCAAATTCATCTTCTGTAAATTGTTCGCCATATTTTAATGTTTTTCCATTTTCATAAACTTCAATTTGTCGAAGTACTTCTCCTTCCTGATTTGTTTCAAAGTAATAGTCACAAGTTCCCCAAACTTCGGATTGTTCTGTCCGAGGTTCGTCAAAATGTCGTTTATAGTATTGTGTCTTCATAGGGTTACTGCCAACTTACTTATTTTAAAAAACAAATCTACAACACACTTTTCGTTTATTCAAACTTTCCCAAAACAAATAATTAATGAACTATTCATTTCTTCTCTATCCATTTATAGCTGATATATCAGTGATGTAGTCATTATATGATGTCTTAATTAGCTTATAACGCCATCCCATTACTTTGTAATCAGTTAGCGTTTCTTTGCAACACTTCAGTGTTCTAAAGATTCACTTAGACGTTATTTAGCGATGCTTGAATGTTGCAAAGCAACGTTTAAGCATTCTTTAATTTGTTTTAAGTATTGCAAAGAAACGTCAGAGTATTAGTTTGTACAACTTAAGTGTTGCAAAGAAACCTTTGCGTGTTCCATTGTAACACTTGAATGTTATCTTGTAACCTTTAAGCAAAACCTCTTAATCCAGGGGGATACATTATAAATTGATGTAAATATTTTCTGAATCCATGTGGATTCAGAAAATATTCATGTGGATATAGAAAGTATTTTTGTAGATTCAGAAAGTATTCAAGTGAATACTTAAACTATCCTTGTGGATATCTAAAATATGCAGTTGGATATTTAATATTTTCATTGGCATACCTAATGTATGCACTTGGATATTTAATAAATGTACTTGGATACATAATGTATAGACGTTTATTTCTAATATTTTGAAAAGAATATTTCATTAAACGCCAGGGCTTGAAAAAAAGCACCTTAGCTACATTTGATCCTTTTATATGCTAATTGTAATATTTACAAAGATAAGTTATTTTGACCAAAGTTCGGTAAATTATTTTGATTCATTCTCAATTTTCTGTATAAAATCTGGATCCCTTCGCATATCTATTATACCTATGACAGTAAGAATTTCTGTATCAAAAGTATAGTAAATAAAATAATCCTTGACAATTTTCTTAAACAATCTTTTATTATCAGTAATTCTGCCTGATTCAGGGTGTTTAGTGAGCATCGCTAAGGTCGTCTCCATCCAACTATACAATTTTATTGAGTAAGTTTTTGATCCATTTCTTTCTTCCCAATATTCTAGTATTTCTACAATATGTTCAATTGCCCTTTCCGTCCATTCTAACTTAAGAGCCATTTAGCAATCCTTTTGTTTACAATTTCATTTGAAAAAACTAAACCACTATCTTTTTGGTTTAGACTTATTTCCAACTCTTTTTTATGTGATTCAGGTATAATGAAAACATCTTTTGCAGACTTCTCTATATCAATTAGGTTTAATATTTCTTCTAGAAGATAAGATTCTTCTATAGTGTCTATTTTTTCTTTTACCCGATTTTTTAGCTCTACATCTATCATTACAAGTCAATTTACTATTTTACTTTAACGCTAAGACAATGAAAAAAGTGCCAAATATTGCTTTTATACTTAAATATGCTATTTACATAATATTTACAAAGATAAGTAACTTAGACTTAATTCCAAAGATTTTTTTTAGATAGCTTTTTCCTAAAATACTTGAAGTAATCCTTGACAACATCCATTCCAATTACAACCATCCATCCAAAACAAAAAAACCGCTGCACAACTGAATGCACAACGGTTATTTAATTTCTACTGGTACCGAAGGTGGGACTCGAACCCACACACTATTGCTAGCACTGGATTTTGAGTCCAGCGTGTCTACCAATTCCACCACTTCGGCAGAAATGTCTTTGATTAATATCTCTATTTCAAAGCGTGCGCAAAGGTAGAAATATTTTCTTTAATACGCAAAAGATATTTTGATTTTAAATAATAATCTTTTATTTTATCTAAAACTTCATCACTCTTATCGCCTCCATCATATCGATCGACATCAGATAATACACCACTATTGAGTTCATTTTCAAATGTTTGTATATCAGTTAGCACCTCATCATACCTTTGTTGATCAAAGTCTAATTGTAGGTCCATGATCGTCTCATTGATATCCATCATCTCCATAAGGAAATCAGCTG
This sequence comes from Saprospiraceae bacterium UBA7687, assembly GCA_002482845.1. Taxonomy (GTDB): domain Bacteria; phylum Bacteroidota; class Bacteroidia; order Chitinophagales; family Saprospiraceae; genus OLB9. The sequence goes on along the minus strand of DLGT01000124.1, from coordinate 89,298 downwards.
GCATCACTTGATTGTCAGGTCCACCTATTTTTCCATGAAGCTCTAAGATGTATTTAAATCTACTTTCTCTGTCTGATAGTACTTTGTGAGCTTGGTTGATCTTCTCAGACATGACGGCTACTTCTGCTTGTCGCTCTAGGGACTCTTGGGTAAAAAAGTCAGGGTGCCACTTACGACTGAGTTTATAATACTTGGTCTTAAGTGCTTGTTCATCAATATTGAAGGCAACTTCTATATCAAAAAGCTCAAAATAATTCAACTCAGACATATCCATCATCTCTTAAAACCATCTTAATATATCTAAGCCCAAAGCAAATACCATTAAGCACATCAATAAGATGAATCCTATGTAATTGACCACTTCCATAAATTTGTCAGATGGAACTTTGCCTGTGATCACTTCCCAAATCAGAAATACTACATATCCACCATCCAATGCAGGTATTGGCAATAAGTTAAAGAAAGCCAATAAGATAGACAAACTACCTGTCATCGCCCAAAAGATAGCCCAATCCCATTCAGGATCAAACATTGCTGCCATAGAAAACACACTACCAAGTGATTCCGTCGCCTTCATTTTGCCCGAAAATATCTGTCCAAATGCTTTCAATTGGTCTCCCAAAAAGTTGACCGCACGACTAGCTCCTTTGGAAAAAGAAGTCATGAGTCCAAATTTCTCTGTAGATGGTGTGATAAACATTTCCGCAGCCTGCATTTTGATACCTATGGTAGCTTTGTGAGAAACAGCTACATATTTCTCAATAGTATCTTTGGCTGTGGTCAACGTCATTTTTGCTATACCATTTCTCAGTGGAATTAATAACTTTCTAAGTTCATGTTGATACTCGACATTATTTCCATTGACATTGATGATGTTCATATCTTTAGTGATACCCGACTTTGCAGCAGTTCCTGAAGTATCTACTTCATCGATACCAAATGGTACTCTCAAGTAATATAGTTCTTTACCTTTGTTGTCATATTTGGTAATTTTGGCAGACAAGTCTGCAGGTACAGGTAGGGTCATTTCCTTACCATCACGCTCAATGACGATTTCTTTAGCTTCATTGATGATGATTTCTTTAGAGACTAATCTTGGATTAAATTTTTCGATAGCGACACCACCCGCAGATATAACTCTATCACCATCTTGAAGACCTAACTCCATACCGAGAGAGTCGACAGCTAGGCCAAACTTAGCATCTGCCGTTTTTATATAAGATTCGCCCCAATAAAAGATGATACCGGCAAAAATTAAGATACCCAAGATAAAATTGACCGTGACACCACCTATCATGATGATTAGTCGCTGCCATGCTTTTTTTGATCTGAACTCCCACGGTTGTGGTGGTTGTTTCATTTGCTCTTTGTCCATGCTTTCGTCGATCATACCTGAGATCTTGACATATCCACCGAAAGGTACCCAACCTATGCCCCACTCTGTATCACCTATTTGTTTTTTGAATAAGGAAAAATAAGGGTCAAAAAACAAGTAGAATTTCTCTACCCTTGTCTTGAACCATTTTGCCGGTAGGTAGTGCCCCATTTCGTGCAAAACCACAAGAATCGAGAGACTTAATATAAGTTGTAATGCTAAACTGACTTTATCCATTATAGGAATTTTATTTCACAAATGATTTAATACGAATGATTTAAACGAACAAAATTTTGATATTGTTTAAAAATCGGAGTGCAAATTTACTTTAATATTAAACAATGGGGCCATTCATTGTAAAATATTCCTTAGCTTTATGAAAAATTTTATTGGAATGTTTCTTTTTTATACAAATCTAGTCTCCGAAAATCAACTTAGACTCACCGAAGATGAACACCAACATTGTACGAAAGTACTACGTAAACAAGTGGGTGACGATATCTTTATAACAGACGGCAATGGTCATATTTACTCCGCTAGAATTTCCAATATATCTAAATCGGAAACAGTATGCAATATTTTGAGTACAGAAACAAAACCTACACCATACCCAAATATTATCATTGCAATCTCTCCTACCAAAAATGCTTCGAGGTTAGAGTGGTTTGTAGAGAAAGCGGTTGAAATAGGTATCAGCGAAATCATTGTTTTTAATGCGCAAAGGACAGAAAAAAAGTCTTTTAACCACAGTAGAATCCATAAAATAATGGTATCAGCTATGAAACAATCGCTTAATGTACATCTGCCAACATTGAATTATTATGAAAGTACTAAACTACTTTTGGCAAAAACAAAAGAAGTAGATCAGAAATTTATTGCCCATTGTGAAGGCCCTACCTTGAGTTTACATGCTAGCATGGATAAGTCCAAAGATGCTATCGTTTTGATCGGACCCGAAGGAGATTTTACCCTCCAAGAAATCGAAATGGCCCTAGAAAATGGTTTCAAAGCTGTGACTTTGGGTGATTCTAGATTGCGCACAGAGACTGCTGGACTAGTAGCATTGATGATGGCGAAAGGATATTAACCCCAATCTTGTTAATCTTTGTTAAATATTGGCTATCCACTCGTTTAATAACACAAAAACTGCCAATAATCGATGGAATGGTTTTAATTTTGCCATTATCATATCCCAATCAAAATACCATCTCATCATGAGTAGATATTTACATTTGTTATTATTGACTTCGACTTTATTGCTTTTTTTCGGAAGTTGTAAAGAAAAAAGTAGGACTTACAAACCTACCACCACAACCATAGAAGGCACCATTACATCAGCAGTTGCACCTGTCATCATCTTACGTGGAACAGCAGATATCAAAGCAAGTATCACCCAAGAAGGTAAGTTTTTTATCCAAGCAGAATTAGACAGAAGCGGCATCTATACCTTACTTCATGGTGACCAAAGCGTATCTTTATACATCGTACCTGGCGATCGTATCAGCGTTATAGGCGACTATAGGACATTGGATGCTGCAACAAAATTCTCTGGAAGCCATGAGTTGGAAAACAACTATTTGATACATTACCACAACTTACAGCTAGTAAGTGAGCCACAAGATATGTATGCTTTTTTCTCAAAAAACGAAACAGATTTCCTAAAAGCTGTAGAAGATAGACTCAATGTTTTTGTGGAAGATCAACAAGAATACCAAAAGAAAAATGGTGCTTTCGAAGAAGATTTTGCAGAACTAATGTCCGCAGAATTATCTTATGATGCTGCAAATCTAAAAATGACTTATCCAGAATACTACACCTACATCATGCCTGACAGTACATTAAACTTAAGTGATACTTATGACAGTTTTTTCCAAAACTTAGACATAGACACCGAAGCGAACTTACTAGTACCTTCCTATATACCATTCATTAGTTTGTACCTAGATTTCAATACAAAAGCGGACACAACAGCAGCAAAAACAGCATTGGTTACCAGTAAATTTAACAACATAAAGACCTTATTTAAATCCCAAAAAGTTAAAGAAGTCCTTTATTACAACTTGCTGAAAAATACACTTAGTACATCTATCAATGAAACTTCATTGGTCATAGATAAATACCGTACTGCGCAAACAAATCCAACATTTCTGGAAGACATCAATAATCAATACCAACAATGGCAGCACCTCATAGTAGGTCAGCCTGCACCAAAATTTGATTATAAAGACATCAATGGTAAATCCGTAAGTCTCGAAAGTCTAGCAGGTAAAGTTGTATATATCGATGTGTGGGCTACTTGGTGTGGACCATGTCTGAGAGAATTGCCTTCACTAGAAAAGTTACAAGAAGAAAACAAATCAAATAATGATATCACTTTCGTAAGTATTTCCATAGACCAAGATAAGGCTGCTTGGGAGAAAATGGTGAAAGCCAAAAATATGAAAGGCGTGCAATTATTTGCAGATGGAGATTGGGCTTCTTCACTTGTATCTGATTACCGAATTAGTGGAATACCTAGATTTATAGTCATAGGTAAAGATGGCAAAATCATTGATGCCAACGCGCCAAGACCATCATCCAAAGAAATAGCTAGTTTGTTAGGAAATGCCATTAAATCTTAAATATTGATTGCTGACCAAAACTGTTTGTGCCACCAACCACCGCTCATAGCGAGTGGTTATGACATTCATATGATTGGTATAGATACTACGAATGGCAGATTCGGTGAAGTAAAAATCTTAATGTGTAAATCTTGTAAAACTTCATGGTTGCTATATCAAGTTGAATATGAATTTATTTCAAGGTCGGGCAGATGGTATCGTGGAATTATGCAGCCAAATGATTTTAAAACATTAAAACCTGAGACTGCAGAAGCATACTTAGAAAGTTTACCTTGGTACTTTGTAGGTGGTTCTGTTTTCGATACAATAGGCAAACTTGGCAAAGGTACTTTATCACTTGATATGTAAAAAACTGACTTTGAACAAATCATATAAAGAAATCCTTATAAGTGAACAAATAGACAATTCCATCTTTGATGTCTTTGTAAAAGTTATCATCCAAGAATTTAAAGCTGACCTAGTGCATCAGGTTAAAAATCAAGATGTAAGATATTTTGATTTTTTGATAAATGAAAAAGAAATTACCTTACACATGGAAACTTTTGTAGGGATCACCTTATTTCCGACTAAGCTTGAAAAAGCAGATGAAGAAACTCAAAAAACAGTAGACATCATTGGTTTGAATCTTAAACTAATTTATATCAAACACTTAACTGGAGATGTGTTTCATCAGCCTAAAAAAGAAAAACCTTGAAAATAAGTCAGGTAATATCAAAAGATGAATTCTCTGATAAAGAATTTGACAAAGTATATAAACCTAAAATTCGGTTTGTATCTCAGATACATTTTACCCCTGTGGAAGTTGCAAAATTAGCGAGCCAATATTTGGTCAATGACAAGACTACACGAGTGCTGGATATTGGTTCTGGCTGTGGCAAATTTTGTTTTTTAGGAGCATTGACAACAAATGGAATCTTCACCGGTGTAGAACTACGAAAATCATTTCATGACGAAGCAGAAAAAATGGCGGTAGAAAGTGGTCTACAAAACATCCATTTTATCCACGCCAATATCATGAACATCAGTTTTGAAGCGTATGATGCATTCTATATTTTTAATTCTTTCCAAGAAAATATCAGTGTCATGGACAGAATTAATGACGAAATACCATTAAACAGAGCACTTTACGACCATTATTCAGCTCGTGTGGAAGACCAACTTGACCAAAAACCTAGCGGAACTAAACTAGCGACTTACTTTAGTTTTCGGAAAGAAGTCCCTCCTAGCTACCAAAAAGTTTCTTCACATTTTGGAGACAAATTAGTCTTTTGGGAGAAAAAGTAAAAAATGTAACTATTTAGATCATTGCCCTGTAGGGGCTAAATATTGGTAGAGATGGGTGAAACCCATCGCAAAAGATCAGATAATTATAGCTTTTGGCGCCATTTTTGCCTGAAAGATGCAAAAATCGTGACAAAAACGGTTGATTTTGGAACTGACCTAAATAGTTACAAAAAAATTACTTTTTAAGTCATCTCCGTACAGCCCATAGTTAAGACAAAAGGTTCATACTAATCCCTAGTACATTGATAATCAGAGTTATACCCCTTTAGGGGCAGGGGTGTTTCCCTATAGAGATTGGGTAAAAAACGGCTGATTATTACCCGACCTATGTTTTTGGAGTGGACACTGTATTTACATATCTATTCTGAAACTACTCTTAGCTGCACCAAAGTGATGGTATTTTTGATTCGTTTCATGACTGTAAATTCGTATTCATCCAACCTTCCTTTTTCATTCATGGCTGGAATCCTACCCAATTTATAAATCAAAATCCCTGCGAGTGTGGTCACATCACCCGTAGGCTCAAGCGCATAAGGAAGGAATGCATTGATATCATTAATAGCAGATGTAGCTATGATATTAAAGGTAGAATCATTTACCTTTTCTACCACTGGAATTTCATTATCATATTCATCTTGGATTTCTCCTACAAGTTCTTCTATGATATCTTCCATGGTTGCAATCCCATCAAAACCACCAAACTCATCCACTACGATGGCCATTTGGATATGTTTCTGTTGGAATTCCTTTAGTAAACCTCCTATTTTACGTCCTTCGGTAGTGATGATGACAGGTCTGATGATATCTTTTAGATTGGTAGTCACTCCTTTATTCAGGCCCGCTAACAAATCTTTGACATAGATAAGACCTATGATATTGTCTATGTTCTTTTCATAACAAGGTATCCTAGAATATCCTTCTTGCAATATCTTATCAATCATCTCTGTATCAAAAGATTCTACATCTATTGCCACTACTTGGTTACGAGGGACCATGACTTGTTTGACCGTTCTATCTGCAAAATCAAAGGCATTTTTTATAATTTCATAATCTTGGTTCACAATGGTGCCACTTTCTCCACTTTGTTGGACTAAGTATTTCAACTCATCCGAACTGTGGATATCAGCGCCATGTACCGCATGAATTCCGAAGGCTTTTAATATGACATTAGCAAAACCGTTCAATACCCAAATAAATGGTTTAAAAATGTAGTAAAACAAATTGAGTGGATAAGCTATAAACAAAGTAGTGGTTTCAGGTTTTTGGATGGCCATAGACTTAGGTGCTAGCTCGCCAAATACAATATGCAATACCGTGATAATGGCAAATGAAATAGGAAGTGCGATTTTATGAGCCAACTCTGCGCCCATTTCAAGACCTACTATATCAAATAAATCTATGATAATCACTGAAACAACTGGCTCTCCTACCCATCCCAAACCAAGGCTGGCAAGCGTGATACCTAGTTGTGTTGCAGCAAGATAACCATCCAAATGAGAAACAATATGTGATGAAAGAATAGCTGATTTATTACCACTTTGTGCCTTAAGCTCTATTTGCGACGCCCTCACTTTGACAATGGCAAACTCTGCTGCCACAAAAAATCCATTCAGAAAAACCAAGGTCAGTGTAATAATGATATCCCAAAACATATGATAAATTTGGTACAAAGGTATATAATGATATCAATTCAAAATAATTAATGTCAAAGAATTAAGACTCCAAAGTTTAAAACAGGTAAATTGTAATGTTTGAAATAGGTAACTTTTTAAATATAACCCCGAAGGGGTTAAATGATAGTAACCACGGATGTAAATCCGTGGTATAAGTGGAAAGGAAATACAATTTTGGCGCTATTTTTGCCTGCAAGTTGCAAAAATCGTGACAAAATTAGTTTAGAAATTTATAAACCTAGATATTTCCAAAAATAGTTTCAAACAAAGTTTCGCAACCTTTATAAAAAATTTATTGCATTAATACCAAAAGAAATATACTCCAAAAAGAAAAACAGCCAAAATATCATATAGAATCTCGTGATGGTCTTAGATTGTCGTAAATCCACGAACCATACATTCATCATAAATGCCATAAAAGCAATTATATGAAAAATACCTAAAAATGTATCACCAAGAGCATAAGACCAAAAAATAGTAATGATATATGCAAGTCCTACTAAAAAGACACCACCATAAAGCGCTATCTTAGGAGAATAAACAATGGCTAAAGTATTAAATCTAAATTGTGCATCGCCTTCCGTATCTGGCAAATCCTTAAACCACGCAATAGCAATACTAAATGCCACCACAAAACTCGTCAACATCCATATTTGATATGGTATCAGGGCGAGTGGCGACTGCATGATTTGTTCGAGCGAGAATTGTCTTGAAGCATAAGAAAAGTGCAGAAACATACCCAAATTGACCAACAAACCTCTTACGGTTGTAATTGCGATAGCTGCGGGTAAATGATGTTTTTTGAGCTGAATAGGTGGCACAGAATAAGCAATACCTATAAGTAATATCACTACGATCAACCAACCTAGAATCACACTAGTTAGGAAGGAGACTACTAAACTTATCATTAAGCTAACAAGGATTATTTTGTAAGCATTTGATATAGAAAGCGAGCCATCAGCAAGTGGTAATTTGGGTTTATTTATTTTGTCTAGGTCAATATCTATGATTTGATTGAGACCAACGATAAAAACATTACAAGTAATCCCTACCAATAAGGTCCAAAACAATAATGGAAGATGAGCTTCATAAGTCATCTTTTCCAAGGCCATTAGCCATAACACCACAATGCTAATCGTAGACCCAATGATGGTGTGTGGCCTACTAAACTTCCATAAAATCGACAATGATTTATACATGACTAGGCGATATTTTTATGGTGACCAAATAAGCAGGAAAACTAAGGTGCGAAGATATTTCTATCCTTGACATATCGTTAAACAAAGTGGTAAACTCTGACCGATACTGCTGAACTGTCACAGATTTCAATATTGAAATATAACCATCAATTAAAACGGTTAAAACATTGATAGGAATAAGGTACGTAAAGAACAATCTTTTCCAATCAAATGGTTTTATAAACGGACATAACAACCAAACGCCAACTGTAGATGCAAGTGTTACCAAAATGACATTTATAAAACTAGGTTGCACAATCTCTACAATCATCAAATGACTGTTTTTGTCTAAAACTTTTTGGATAAGCTGATTTCTTTCATTAGACTCTAAATGATGAAAAGCATTAAACATGGTGTAATAGGTATTTGCTTCAGGTTCCAAATTATTGACATCCACAGATGAAGTCAGATATTCAACGCCTTCGATATCGCTTATTTGTTGGGGAAATTTATCTGTTAAGGCTGTATTTAGGTTAGATAGTGTTAACTTTTGATGGACATAAATCGCTGGCAAACCACTTCCACTACATAAATCAGTGATATGTACCTTGTTAGATTTCATAAGATCTGTTTTGATCATCTTGACTACATGATGGTAAAACCCAAATTGACTGACCAAAATACCTATCAATTCCATCTGATACTTCCTCAGAATGAGCGGAAACCAATCAAAATCTTCAAGTTCCTTCAATTTCATAACAAAATAAATGTCTTCTTTGACAATGACATCGATCTATTAACCTATTAATGTTCCTTAAGTTGTAAAGATGCCCCTAAAATATGCTAATGTTAAATCTTGCAGGCCTACTATTCGATCAGTACTATAAAATTCAATTTACCATTGTTTAATAAAACAAAAAAGACAGAATTTACATTATCTTGGCGTTTAGAAACAAAAACAATCAAATGACTCTATTCGAGCATGATCCATATATCTTATATCTTTGTGCAGCAGTGTTAATCTTATTAACTACTATTTTAGTCAAACTAAGTATTGACAAGTATGATATTCACAGAGAAACGAGTAGAAAGATCCTTCATTTGGTGGCTGTAACGACTTGTGCGTATGTAGTTTATCATGCACCATCACGTTTAGAATTGGCCGTTATATTTTTCATAAGCTCCTTCGTCCTGTTTATAGTTGCCTACCAAAATGTTCTATTGCCTAGTCCTAGAAAAAGCTATGGTATTGCGCTTTTTCCTTTATCCTTTGCCTTACTCCTCATCTCACCTTTTACTATCCAAAACATCATATTCGGTATAATTACCTTAGGTATTAGTGATGCAATGGCAGGAATCAGTGGAGAATATTTTGCCAAAAAGAAACATCTATTTTTGTATGAAGAGAAATCTTGGTTAGGATTTGCTGCTTTTTATCTAAGTACTTTAGGAATTGGATATTTTTTTATTGGTTTTACACCTTTGTTGTTCATCCTTGTATTAGTACCTGCATTGAGTGAGTTATTTTCCTATCGTGGCAGTGATAATCTCACTGTACCATTGGTAGCGACACTTTGGATATCAATCATTTCATACACAACAAACACTTCCCAAAGTTGGATATCTTTTTTGTGTATGTTGTTAATTATGGTTGTGGTTTATCATAAAAAATGGTTATCTATGACTGGTACTACTGCGGCTGTTTTGCTTGGTTCGATGATCATATTCTCAGTAGGACATCTTTATTTGATTCCTATATCCATATTTTTTATAGTCGGAAGTCTGACATCTAAACTCCATCCAAAATCCAAAGATGCAAGTGGCAGAAATGCCATTCAAGTTTTTGCCAATGGTTTGATTGCAGTATTATGTATGATAGCGTACGTAATGACAAAAAATGATGTGTTTATGCTTGCTTCGTTTGCATCAGTTGCCGTAAGTTTTGCAGATACGATTAGCAGTGATATTGGTATTTATTTTAAACATAAAACCTATGATATCACTACTATGCGACCTATCAAGGTGGGTCTATCAGGTGGTATATCGTTAGTGGGAACATTAGCTGGTTTAGTGGGTTCAATAATCTTTGCTTTTTTAGTAGGTTACATTTTCAATTTAGAGTATGAAGAAAGTATAATCATTGCCATTGCAGGTTCTTCAGGTATGATTTTAGATAGTATTTTGGGTAGTCTGTGGCAAGCAAAGTACCGTCAAAACAATGATATCACAGAAGAAAAAACATCTACAAGCCTACTGATAAAAGGATACTCATGGTTAAATAATGATGGTGTAAATTTATTGGCAAATGTAATCGTGGTTGGCTTTATTATTTGTTCAACAATGTGGTTTTAAAAAGAAACCCTAGAATAAGATTATAACAACTTAAAGAAAAAGTCACTTTAATAAATCTACATTTAAAATTGCAATAGTTTATAATTTGATAGTAGATACCCAACTTCATTTAAAGTATTACCTGTACTAAAAAAGACAATTCATACCCATAATGTAACAATTCACCATATTTTACTTAGCCCATTTAAAAAACCTGTAGACATTTGCACCATTCTATCAAGCTTAAAATCAATTTCATGAAGAATGTAATTTTATTTCTGTTTATCCTTTCTAGCTTCCTTTTACATGGGCAAAACTCCATAATAAAAGGTACTGTCAAAGACAAAGTGACTGAATCGCCACTAATAGGGGCAAATATTATACTTGTCTCCAATACTGAAAATATTGGTACCACTACAGACGAAAATGGCAAATTTACTTTAACAAATATGGTACCTGGTAGACACACCATTCAGGTCAGCTATCTTGGTTATGAAACATCTACAATTCCCAATATTCTAGTCACTTCTGGTAAAGAAGCCATTTTGGAAATCGCCTTGGAAGAAAGTGTCCAAGTCCTAAATGAAGTGGTCGTATCTGCATCAGCGGACAAAGATAAAGCGCTCAACGAAATGGCAACCATCAGCGCACGCACCTTCTCGCTCGAAGAAGTGACTAGGTACTCAGGTGGGCGAAACGATGCAAGTAGATTAGTATCCAATTTTGCAGGTGTTTCCACTGCCAATGACTCCAGAAATGACATCGTAGTGCGTGGCAATAGTCCGGCTGGTATCCTATGGAGACTCGAAGGTGTGCCGATACCGAATCCCAATCACTTTTCAACACTTGGTACGACGGGTGGGCCTGTGAGTGCTTTAAATACCAATCTGCTAAAAAACTCCGATTTTCTGACATCAGCTTTCCCCGCAGAATACGGTAATGCAATGTCTGGCGTTTTTGATGTAGGATTTCGCTCTGGTAACAAAGATAAAGCGGAATATACCTTTCAACTTGCTGCTTTCAGTGGCCTGGAAGCAATGGCCGAAGGACCAATTGGCAAATCGGGCGACAAGTCATATTTGGTTAGTTACAGATATAGTTTTGTACAGTTGGCAGATGCTTTCGGGCTTAAATTTGGTACCAATGCCACACCGAAATATCAAGATTTGACTTTCCATATCGATCTAGGAAAAAGCAAATTGGGCAATTTCAGGTTTTTTGGAATAGGTGGCTTGAGCGATATCAATTTTATTGGCAAAGAACTAGAAGACACAGACTTTTTTGCAACCAAAGATGCTGACTCTAGGGCAAAATCACAATTCGGCGTAGTGGGTTTGAAGCATACTTACATGGTCAATGATAATAATTATGTGAGAACAACCATCTCATATTCGAAGTCAAAAAATAGTTTTGATGAACAACGATATGTAGACACTTCCTACCAACAAAGTTATACCTACACCGATGTCAATGACGACCTGAACAGAATAAATATCCATAGTTTTTACAATACAAAATACAACGCAAAACTGAGCAGTAGGACAGGTATCACGATCGACAGACGCTCTTTGATTTCGACAGTTGATAGTCGTGATGATAATCCTGACCTAGATGATGATGGTAGACCTGATCTATTGCCTGTGAGAGATGTAGATGGAACATTGACCACTTACGAACCTTATACTACATTTAAGTATAGACCTTCCGAAAAAACCACCATCATCGTGGGTATCCATGGACAAATACAATCTCTAAACACCAAGACAGCCATCGAGCCACGTTTCGGTCTTAATTATGCTGCAAGCCAAAAATCTAATTTTAATATCGGATATGGTTTGCATAGCCAAGTCCAACCGATGCCCGTATTTTATTTGCTTTCTCCCAACGAAACTGGACAGTTTTTGCCTTTGAATAGTGATCTTGGTTTTACCAAAGCGCATCACTTTGTATTAGGTTGGGATTTTAAGCCAGCCAATGATTGGAGAATAAAAACAGAGACGTATTATCAACATCTTTTTGATGTGCCGATTGAAAGACAAGCTTCGTCGTTTTCGCTCCTGAATGCAGGGGCAGATTTTGTTTTCCCACAAGCAGGAGATTTGATAAATGAAGGCAAAGGGAGAAATTATGGCGTAGAACTGACGGTCGAAAAATTCTTTAGCAAATCATATTATGGACTCTTGAGTACCTCTGTTTTCCAAAGTAAATATACAGGAAGTGACGATATAGAACGTAACAGTGCCTTCAATAATGAATTCGTATTCAATCTATTGGGTGGTAAAGAATGGAAAATAACCAGCAAAACAGCCTTGACAACCGACTTCAAATTTACCACCGCAGGTGGCAGATACATCACACCTGTCAATCTAGAAGCATCCAAAATAGCAGGAAGAGAAATATTATTTGAAGATCGGGCATTCAGCGAAAAATTAAATACTTATTTAAGGGTTGATTTTAAAATAGGGTTTAGAATGAATAGAAAAGGCTTTAGTCAGCAATTTTTTCTTGATTTCCAGAATGTCAGTAATCATCAGAATGTATTTGCTAAAAGATACAATCGAGTGACCAACAATGTAGACACCTTATATCAGATTGGATTTTTCCCAGATATTCTATATCGTATTCAATTTTAAGAACGTTGCGATATCTATTTAATTGAGTCTACTCCGAAAATGTAAATCGAATGATAATAAAACATTTTTTCACCCTGCCCTAAAGGGAAACGTTTGATTATCATTGCAGTAGAAATGAAAAATTTTCCGTTATTCAAACTAAGGACTTTTCGGAGTAGAGTCTTAATTAGATAATAAATTTACTGAAGTCCAAAATATATTTTTACATTGCATTCAAATAAGATAATTCCAAACAAGATATGTTGACTATCTTTAAATCTAAAAAACACCTTTTGGGTTTTGATGATCGGTGGATGATATTACTAGGCATTCCATTTATTTCTTTGTTGGTCAATACCCTACTCTTCGGACATTTAATCCAACAAAAATCTTATGGTATCTTCACCTCATGTTTTCCCATTTCACTATATTTCACAGCATTATACTGGTTTACTTTCAGAGAATTGTATTTCTATGTCGTGAAAAAATATCCACTAAATAATGATTTTAAGAAGAGACAGTCTGTCACTTTAATTACGATAATAGTTGGGTATTTTGTGATTGATTTTTTGGGTGGATTATTCCTACATGTAGTTTTGGACTTTCAATTAGACAATAATATTGAACCTAATCGAGTACTCAAACTAATAACAAGTGTTTTATTTTCCGTCTTAATCATTACTATTTATGAAAGCTTTTATCTATCCAGCCAATTGGGCAAAAGTTTGATAGAAAAAGAGCAACTTTACAAAGAAAATATTAGTTCACAACTCTCGGCATTGAGAAATCACATCAATCCACATTTCCTTTTCAATAGCTTGAACACGCTTTCATCCCTTATCCATGAAGACCAGAAAAGAGCAGACAACTTTGTGACCAAACTTTCAAAAGTTTATAGACACATGTTGGACAATACATCCGATACGTTGGTGTCTTTGCAAGATGAACTCACCTATCTACATGCCTATATACATCTATTAAAAGAAAGATTTGGGGACAACTTAATTTATATAGAAGATATCGATGCTAGTCTTTTAAAGAAAAATATCATACCACTAAGTCTTCAGATTACATTTGAGAATTGTGTGAAGCACAATGTTGCCACCGCTGAAAAACCATTAACCGTTACCATCAAGAGTAGTCAAGATGGACCATATCTCTATGTTACGAATAATGTACAATTGATGCCTGTCGACGACACAACTACTTCCGTTGGGCTGAAAAACATCATCAAAAGGTATTCATATTTCACGGTTATGGACATTAAGATTCGTAAAGATGATAATGTTTTTGAAGTAGGTTTACCCTTGCTGGATGAAAACATAAGTATAAATAGTAAAATTTAATCAAAGATCAGAGACAAATATTATGTCAAAACCCATCAAAATACTGATTGTCGAAGATGAGTTGCTAGCTGCAAAAAGATTGGAAAGAATCATTAGCGAACTACCATATCTCATTGAAATTATCGATAAAAGTCACAGTGTAGCATCTACCGTAAAATACTTAAAAACCAATCCAGAAGTAGATTTGCTCCTAATGGACATAAAACTTGGCGACGGATTAAGTTTAGACATCCTAGAACAAGTGGATATCAATAAACCTATCATCTTTACCACGGCCTTTGACGACTACACATTAAAAGCGTTCAAACTTCACAGTGTTGATTATTTACTAAAACCTATTGATTCTGATGAACTTGCAGAAGCCATAAAAAAGTATATCCATATCTATAGAAATGAAGAAAAAGAAACCACTGATCTCAAAAAATTAATTACAAAAATTAATGGTTTCAGATTTAAGGAGCGATTTCTTGTCAAAAGTGGCAACCACTTGATCGTGATACAAATGAAAGACATTTCCTACTTCTTTACTTCAGATGGCTACACACATTTGGTGACCAATCAAGGCAAAAAACACATCATCGACGACTCCATTGAAACTGTACAAAAAGAAATAGATCCACAACATTTTTTCAGAATCAATAGGTCTATGCTCATCAGTCTCTCTAGTATCAAAAAGATGGAGCAATACTTCAACTCCAGGTATATCCTTTCATTAGAACCAATTTTTCAAGATCAGGTGATTGTTTCTCGTGAGCGTGTCAAGGAATTTAAAGAGTGGTTAGAAAAATAACTTCAAAACCTTTATTTCCCGTTTGCGCCACTTATCACCCTAGATATCAATCCTTTGTAGTCATGAAGTTCTGCCCAAATCACACCGCCAACATGCAAGACCATAAAAGCTACTAAGTAATAAATAGACAATACATGGACGGATTCCATTGGTTTTTTGTAGATTTTCGGTCCCCATTCTATGATCAAACCTGTGATTAATGAAATGGCAAGACATCCATAAAAAATCATGTACACCCAATATTGAAACTTCACCTTTGGTGACAAAGTTTTGTTCAAAGGATTTGAAAATGACATATGTCCAAAAAACGGTAAAGACATCCTAATGATATAAAGAATGGTAATAGCATAACCCAAATAAATATGCCAATTCCACATTGGCTTCCTGATTTGTTTGGCTAGAATGATGAGTTCGTCTCTTGTAAAGTTGGTATTTTTATCCACCATAAATTGTTGGATAATATCTGCTACATGCTCTTTATTAAGCCAAGTCATTCTCAAGAAAATTGTACAAAGCAGCAAGATCATACAAATAGCTATAGACCAATGCATTACACGAAAAATACGGGAATATTCTCTTTGTTCCATGACTCATTATTTTAAATTAACTATTGCTAAACAAACAAGTTTAGTTTGTGATAAGTAGTAATAATATTAAAAAACAAATGTAGTCAATTATATCTTCAAAAAGTTATACTTCTGTCTTTAGTTTTATAAAAAAGCAACCTTCAATCGTGTGTCTAAAGCATGTATCAATCTACATCTTTCCACCAAGATGAAAATACTTGGTTTGTATCATTTAAAAGTACCAATTCACCTATCATAGGGGTGATCAAAGGGATTCCTAAAGATGCATTTAAAGTAGAAATTCTTTCCAAAGGTTCATCCCAAGCATGATTAGCAAGCACAAATTTGGCAGAATGTACGGGCATCAATCTCTTGGCTTTTAGATCTTGTGATGCTTGTAGGACTTCTTCAGGAATCATGTGAATGTATTTCCAACTTTTATCATACTGACCATTGTCCAAAATGGCTAAATCAAACGGACCAAACCGATTGCCTATCTCAGCAAAATGTGTATCATACCCACTGTCTCCACCTACATAGATATTTAACTTTGGTGTGGTCAAGACAAAGGAAACCCAAAGCGCCTGATTTCTCTTTAAAAGCCTACCAGAAAAATGCCTTGATGGTTGTATGTTTATCTTTATGCCATCACCCAAAACCACTTCCTGATACCAATCTTTTTCAATAATTTTGTCAGGATCGTATCCCCAATATTCTAAATGTTGTCCTGCGCCTAGTCCACAAATGACAGTACCTACCTTTGACTTCAACTTCATAATCGACTCATAATCAAGATGATCATAATGGTCGTGTGATAATAATAAATAATCGATGTAAGGCAAATCTTCCACGGAATACCTATCTGTCCCACCAAAGGACTTGTTAGTAAAGGAAAAAGGTGCTGCATAACCTGCAAAAACCGGATCAACCAATATTCGTTTACCTTCGAGTTGCATGAAATAAGAAGAGTGTCCGAACCAAACTATGACATCTATGGACGGATCAAGTTGGAGAAGATCGGTCTTCACGGATGGGATTTCCGACTTAGGTTTTGCTCGTTTATGAGTCTTAAATAAAAATTCATACAACACAGATGCAAAAGTGGCATTTTCTGACAAATCTGGCGTATGACTCAAATTCTGAAATGCTCCATTTTTATAGTTTGGAGATTGCTTTACCTGCTCACTTCTATGGCCAGATGGAGTTTGGCCAAATATTTTATAAAAACTCATGGAAATGAATACTGAAATTATTAAGAGTAGGACAAAGTCAAAAATGCTTCGATGTGTCCAAACAAGATTTATGCTAACATCAATTTGAATTCAAATGTTGTAAAACCTATTCTGAATTTAATTTTAATTATATTTGCTTTTGGCTAACGTAGATGCAAAATTGAGATACGTATAATTAAAATTAAAGTGATATGGAAGCATTCCTCCTAGAAAATGGTAATTTTGAAAACTATGGCTTAGAACATTTAGTGTGTTTTTCTTCCTGTATTTTGGGTATCTTCCTAATGCTTTATATCGGTAAGAAGCATTGGAGCGATGACCAAAATAAATTGTATCTTACAATCATTTGCACAGCGGGAGCACTTTTACAATTATTCAAAGTAGGCTACCGATACCAAGTAGGT
This sequence comes from Saprospiraceae bacterium UBA7687, assembly GCA_002482845.1. Taxonomy (GTDB): domain Bacteria; phylum Bacteroidota; class Bacteroidia; order Chitinophagales; family Saprospiraceae; genus OLB9. The sequence continues at coordinate 71,886 of DLGT01000124.1, read as the reverse complement.
TACTTCGATGTGACAAACGATCTACCACTTCATTTATGTAATATATTGACGCTTTTAATGCCTTTTGTGGTGTGGTTTAATTGGAAAAAACTATGGGGTATTACATTCTTTTGGATCATAGCAGGATGCGCTCAGGCAATTTTTACACCCACGCTAACAGAATCTATGCCACATTACGAGGCACTTAGATATTGGGTCGTACATGCAGTTATTATCCTAGTTGCATTGCATGGTATTGTTGTCTTTAACTATAAGCTTACATTTTACGACGCCTTCCGATCGATATTGGCCATGAATATCTTAGCCGCTATCCTCTACCCTATCAATGTGGCTCTGCAGTCAAATTATATGTACTTAAACGCAAAACCACCAGGAAAGACATTCTATGATTTATTGGGTACTTGGCCAGGCTATATTGTTGCTTTGGAGATCATTGTAATTGTCCTTTTCACCATGATGGTACTGCCTTTTTACAAAGACAAAATACCAGCATGGTTAAAAAGTAAATGATTCTAAACGACAATCCTATTTAACAAAATTCAATAAATCTATACCACCATTTCCGCCACTTACGTGTCGTAGATTGATATTATTGTCCGTTTTCACTAAGATTTCCCAATCTTCTGATATCTCTTCAAACTTTCCTTGATCTGGAAATGCCAAAACTAATTTATTTTTACCACTGTCTTGAATCACTACCCAAGTACCACTAATTGAAGATCCTGATTTGGTAGCTGTTACAATATTTCCACTGTTAAAAACGAAAGTATATCCATTAAAATAAGATGTTTCAACCACACCGTCTTCTGAAAAAAGCGCCACTCGCCAGTTACCGCTATTGGTAATTTGATTGGTGATCGTAGTAGGATCGCTTGAACTGCTGTCGTCATCTTTGTTGCAAGATGCAAAAAAAGTGACGCATAGGACTATTACGCCAAAAAGAATACTTCTCATGGTATTATATTTTTAAAAATGATAAATAAATATTTAGTGGACTCCGAAAACACAAATTGATTGATAATCAGCCGTTTTTTACCCTGCCCCTAAAGGGAAACGTTTGATTATCAAACTAGTAGAAATAAATATCTTTCATTTTATTTGAAATAAGGGCTTTTCGGAGTAAACTCAGTTATTGATAATTAAATAGCAAATAATTAAGCTTAACAACTTAAATTAAAGCTACTTATAAATAAGATAAAACATTAATAAAAGACTAAGTCTAATCTATTTTACGTCTCTTCACAGTGAACACTCTGCTCACGTTAAAACCAAAATGAATGCCTCCATCTGACCATGAATTGGTAGTCTCAGCAATGAAACCTTTTTCGATCATAGAAGTACTATTGGTAAGATGCAATTGAAATACGTGACCACCTGTTTCGATATCCACACCAACTGAAAGCGAATTGGTAATACCTGGAGCTACTTGGTCAGGTAATAGATAAATATACTCCGCATTTACAGCCAATCTTTTGGTTATTTTGATCCTTGCAGCTGTACCCAAAGCATACACATCATTTTTTTCTGCATTAGTCGCAACCAAATTTCGGTGGACCAATGTAGGACTTAACTGTAAGGTAAATGACTCATTAAATTTGCGCCCTATGATCAACTGACCTGTGTAATATAATCTGTTAGAAAAGAAGTTATCTCTATCAGGATCAGCCCATTTTAAAGTCTGGATCGCAGAAGTCAACAATACACCTACTGTCAGTGGCATATTGCGTTTTCCTGTACTTTGTCTAAGAAACTTGTACTTTATAAATCCATCATATGTCTTTTGGAAACCACTTCTCCCTACTCCTATGGTCAAAGCATCAGACAAACCATAATCAAAACCTAATCTGATAGATGCATTGTCCAAACCAAAAAGCTCATAAAATCCACCATTCAAAGTTCCGAATCTGTGACCTATTTTGAAATCGAGCACACCTTTGGCTGTACTTTCTAGTGAATGTAAGTTTATAACTCGGTTGGTTTTGAAACTTGCGTTGGTGTAATCAATGGTTTCTTCTTCTCCGAGTAGGGACAACAAATCATCTTCTTGTGACCAAAGACTTCCTGAAAACAGGCATATGAATGAAAATAAAAAAAATACGTTTCTCATTATGAATCAATTATTTTAATGCTTCTAGTGTTACGTCCACCTTGACTTTGACGGACTTTGCGATTTGATCTTTAACTAGTGAAGGTACCGTAATACCATAGTCAGCAACCAAAACATTAAATTGAGCATCAGCATCAATTTTACCATTATTGACAGTCACTACACCATCTGTAGTCACATCTTTGGTCACACCATGAATTGTCAGTTTACCTGAAACTTTCACGTTGACTTTACCATTTTTAGTCGGAACGATATCTTTATAATTGTCTATCTGACCCTTAAAAGTCGCTTTAGGAAACTTATTACTTTCCATGTAGTTCTCATTAAAATGCTCCTGCATAAGTGCTTTTTCAAATTGGAACCCTTTTACTAATGCGCCAAACTCCATTTTGCCAGTTGCTAAATCCAATACACAACTTGATGACTTATTATGACCTTCTATTTTTTCGATAGGTGTATCAGAATAGAAGGAAATATGTCCTGTTTTGGTAAAATATTTTTGAGCATTTACTGCCACTGAGCTTATTAAAAAAAGCGATAGAACTATTACTAAATGTTTCATTTTCAAATATTTAAATGATTAATAAATAAGATTGATCTTGTGATGTAAAACGATACGACGTCAATAAAGAACTACATACAGACGAGCAATCTAGATAACAGTTTCATAAATGCATCTTAAAACACTTTAAGAAACTGTTAAATACTTATAATGAGCACCTTGATAGTACGATATCCATCAATTTTCCCGTGCAAAAACCTTTTACTTTAACTTGATCACCTACTTTTACATTGGCAACATCTGCTTTATTTTCAAATTCACAAATGATAGATGACATAGGATTTCCAGTATCTAAAGAAATACTGCCACCATTCTCCACTTCATTAATTTTAAGTATAATGCCTTCTATTTGTACAATTTTATCTAGATACATACTATCCGCCTTCATTTCATCTTGATCATAAGCAGCCAATAATTCCGCTGGCGTGATAACCACATCTGCTATAGAACCGGCTGTTTCGACATGCGGTTTGTTATACATTCTGTATGCAACCACACTACCTATTAGTGCTAACAAAGCGATTATTAAGAGATACTTTTTCATCCTAAGTATTTATGTGATTGTTATGAAAATAGGCTAATTCACTGGAAGATGTCTTTACCTATCCCACGAAATTTGATAACTATTAATTATTTAAAGCACCAGCTGTGATCCATGCTTCTACCTTCGAGATACGACAATCATCTAATTTGGTCGCATTCTGTGGCATTGCTTTATAGCCACTGTCATGTTTGATGGAACCTAATAAAAGTCCATTTGGAACATAACTTAGGACGTCATCATAACTTTCAAGCGTGATATTTCCTTGCAAAGAAACATTGTTATGACATGAAAGACAGCTATTTAGTAATATAGGTTTGACATCATTTGCAAAACTTACATTTTCAGTACTACAACCAGCAGATGGATATAAATCCTCTTCAGAATCATAGTAACAAGAAGAAAGACTAACCACAACAATTGCCAAAATCAAAAAAAACTTGTTCATTTATATAAATTTAGAATCTTTTTTAAACCCAAATTAAAATAACTAAAAATAAAGCCACAAATGTAAAGAATTCATTATACAAAATGGTCATATATCATCAATTTTGTGGAGCACCGGCATCAATCCAACTCTTTATTTTGGACAATTGACAATCTGACAACTTGCTTCCACCTTGTGGCATGGTCATATATCCTGATGCCCAACTCAATGCTCCATACAATCTCCCACTTTCTGCCGCTGACTTCATACCCGCATAGGAATCCAAATTAATGCCTCCACCAGCATTACCTGTTTTGTGACAAGTTGTACACGCTGCCAAAGTTGGTTTTACAAAAGTGTTGTAACTTACATTGGTTATGTTACATGGCTCTGAATTAAAATCACACATTTCATTTTTAGCACCTTGATTTATCCATTTTGCAATGATATTAATCTGATCTTGAGTCAATTTTGCAGCAGGTGGTGGCGGCATGACATCTTTTGGATCATTTTCAGTAATAACCTCATACAATTCGCTATTATTTGGATTGAATGGTTTGACTTTGGCAGTACTTATGACATTTTGGTAATTGTCTAACTTCACACCATCAGATGCAGTTCCTGCATTATGACAACCAGCAAAAGCACAATTTGTAGTTAAAATAGGCAAAATATCTCTTTCAAAATAAACAATATTTGGGTCACAAGGAGTACCTGTGGAAGTAGTATCGACAGGAACAGGGGGGAATATCACCAAAAAAGTGGTGTCGCAAACCCCGTTAGTACAAGCGATGATGCATGTATTGACGATATCGGTTTGATTTGCTGAAGGTGTCCAAATGAGACAATTATTCGCGTCAAGTATGAAGGTGCCTTGTCCTACAGGATTTGGCTCACATGTGCTGTAAGTAGTAGATGTATTTACTATAATATCATCGGTCACTGGACAAACTGGTTGTGTCGGACATCCCACACAGGTAGTGGTTACATTTGTAGAAGTGCTAAAAGTAGTAATTCCATCTCCGACTTTGGGTTCGTGCATACAACTAGAAAAAACAACCAAAATTATAAACCATACTATTTTTCGTTCCAATATCATCTTACTACTTTTATTTTAAATCCGTTTTTGGTTACAACTCCATCATTAGGTCCTACATTTTTTCAGTAAGATTTTCTAAAGATTACAACTTGAATGACCAAATAACAACTTTTATATTTCCAATTACAACCCAAAGATATAAGATATTATTATGATCACCATGCCCATACCTACTGAACAGGGATAAAATAGGATTGAATGGGAATTGTAAATGAATGGATCAATAAAAAGATTTTGAATATATACGTGTATAGATATAAAATTGGATGAAGAATTTAGTTTATCTTCCCAATTCATAAGAAATTAGATACAAGTCATAGCCATCTGCCCAATAATCCTTAACCACTTCTTGTAGTAAAAAATGATGTTTCTCATAAAATTTATAAACCAATTGTGAAGTTCTTACCGTAATTAATTGAATATTTTCATCTGATTGAATTTGTTTTATTCGTCATTAATGTCAAATTTGGATGTGAAGTATAATATTATAAAGTATGACCGCATCTATCACAATAAATTGCTTTGGTATCGTGGCCTTCCTTAGCACAGTTAGGACAGGTGATGGTATTCATATCATCCTTGTTATTATCCATGATGATGGCAGAAGTTACGATACCTGTTGGAATGGCAATAATCACATAGCCGAGCAACATAATAATACTTGCTACAAACTGCCCTAAAGAAGTGGTGGGAGAAATATCTCCGTATCCCACAGTTGTAATAGTCACGATAGACCAATAAATGCTCCGCGGTATGCTATCAAAATTGGAATTGACATTATGTTCAATAAGATACATCAAAGACCCAAAAATCGATACTAGAATCAATATGGTGGAAGAAAAAATGATGATTTTATTCCTACTTTGATTTAGTGCTCTAACTATTATATTTCCTTGATCTATAAAGCCTTCTAATTTAAAAATCCTGAATACACGTAATAATCTAAGACCTCTGATAATCATCAAAGAATGTAACCCTGGCACAAAATAAGTGAGATAACTAGGCAAAAGAGACAATAAATCTACAATTCCAAAAAAACTGAGTATATACCTTTTGGGACTATAAACACAATACAATCTAAGCAAAAACTCAATGGTAAAGAAGATAGTAAAAATCCACTCTAAAGTAAGAAAAGTATACTGGTAAGACGCATAATATTCAGGAACAGATTCCAACATTAAAGCAATGATACTCAAAAATATCATGACTAAAAGCACTACGTCAAAGAGTTTGCCTTCCCGTGTCTCTGCCTCAAAAATAATCTCATGTAACTTTTCCCTTATTGGAGAAAAATTTTCTGGTTTTGTCTTTAATACTTTTTTATCAAACAAATCCTTCATGATGTTATTTTTACTCAATCTACGTATTCTTTTCTGAATACCAAAGCAAAAAGGTTGTTTTCGAGTTGTAAGTATCCATGTTCGTAACAAAATCGGTAAACTTTACCCGTTTTAGTCTTGTATTCATTCGTAAAGTAAGCAAATTTGAATCCTTCATCCAAGAGCGCTGTTTTCGTTACAGTAGCTTTGCCAGTAGGATTAAGTGCTTCGAGTATGCGACGGTTTTTACGCAAAATGTTATTGATATTGCGCATAAATTTGTTCTGATCAGTATTTTGTTTGTTAAAATGGGTAGTACGACATTGATCGCTACAGAACTTTTTGTCTTGTCTACCATCAAAAGGATCTCCACATTCCAAACATTTACGTTTTTCCATATCATTTTACTTATAATCATGTCAAAGATAACTGACTCTGATCATTTGAAGATATTTTTCGTAGAAAAAATTACTTTTTGAGACGTTTTAGCGACCAATCTATACTTTTAAAAAGCATATACGTTTTCTACCCTACTCCACTACTTGTAATTGAAATCCTGTTAAAATAGTAAGCAAAGTATTGGTAGCTACATGAACACTTTTAGCAAATCCATTCATATCAACCATCGGATAAAAAGGTGTATTAGATGGAATCTCTACTTTGGTATTGAAATTTGGCAACCTGCTTTTATCCCAATTGCAAATATTACTCCACAGATGATCTTCTGTCCCAAGCCAAGTGTTGATATTTTTACAATCTTCATTTGGTAAATTGTCAAGCAGTGCTTGATATTTTTTGGCTGTCGTGCTATATGGTCCTTGGATGTCAATATCATCGAGTACGCCCCATGAACCATAAACACTTTCTTGCACGGATGATAAGCTAAAATTTGTAGCCATCCTGCAGCCCCAACTTCTGATCGTATCATGCATCATATCATACATATCGTACATCTCATCACTATTTTGTGCTTCCCACATCGCACCTTGATATGAATAAGGATTTCCAAAGACATTACCTACAAAATGTTGACCACCTTCATATGTTATGATTTCTTTGCCATAAATATGTATATTGTTGTAATCTGCTTTGACCAAAGACTTGAAATTATTCCATGAGTTTTGGGCATTCAACATAATATCTTGTACTGTACTAGAAGGACCTAGAACAGGATTCCCTGTGCTTTCATGATCTAATCCAAAATAATGCGTTGGCGATCCATAATCCCAATCATCCGCAGACAATTGTCCAAGAATTTGTTCATTTAGACCTGTGAAACCAGCTTGGATACCGAGTACTCTTTTGACTCGACAGCGTTCATAACCAAATACTTCATGCCAGATACGAAATACATTTTTTGCTCTTTCTGCCATTGCTCTCCCATAGGATAGATTTGATGGTCGATTGTTATTATTATAATGTGCTTGCGAAAATATCCAATTCCACACTTCATTAGAATATTCAAGAAATATTCTTGAGTTGCCATTCAGGTTATCCCTAAAAAGCGTAGCCATCTGTATAATATAATCATCATTCGCTTGATGCGGCACACATATCCAAACATCCTTTTCTAATTGGTTTGCAAGCTCAATCATAGTTTCATATGGCACACCTTGGGCACCTGCATAAGTAAAATAAGAAGTGAGTCCTCGATCAGACCATTCGATATTTGGACTACTATTGGTAGATCCCCAATCCATAAATCGTAACGCAGAAAATGGGGCAATTTTATCCAAAAACACTTCGTAAAAAGCATCCGTGGACAAATCAGCATTTTCATCTTGAATCCTTAACAATCTAAAGTTTCTGGCGTGATTGGACACATTGGACTCTAGGATATGGATCCATATGTTACCATTATTTGTAGGACTAAATTGGATCCTTCCAGGCGTGGACGAAATTTGATTCACTCCTCCATTCATAGTGACAATACCTTCACCATCATAAAGTAATACATACATAGAGTCTTGTCTAAGATTGCCACCATCTGATGAGAGAATATATCTGACCATGGTCGATCCCACGGTTGTATTTTGTGGCAAACCTATCGGGTATCCACTTGCATCAAGGGTCAACTGATTGGCGACTTGGCAATCCCAACATTGAACTGTATTTGAAAAAGTCAATATTTCATTTCTAATATGTTTGAAAAGGTTTTTCATAGGTCGTTCTACACTCCAGTCATTAAACCCTGACATATTTGTACCTATATCCATAGCGCAGGTAGCAGGCATCCATCCAGAACAAGTACTACTATCTCGTTTGATATGAAGTTGTATGGTATCTCGACAAACATTACTATTTCCTGCAACATAAAGGGTGTATGACCCAGGAGCCAAATCATGATATTGGTTTCCACCTACCAAAGGTAGTGTTTCGTCCAAGCTATTATGAAGTGCAAAAGTGGTATTGCTGGTATTTACCCTGATACGACCAATGTCACTGCTACAAGATGCCATTTGCAGACAAGTAATCGTTGTTTGACACGGGAAAGTATTATTTTCATCCATCACAGTTATCGTTTGATATGTAGTATGTTGTAATCCTAAATCATCGGTAACTGTAAGTGAAACATCCAAATTACCCAATGCAGTATATGTATGACTTGCCATGGCACCAGTTTGTGTTGGCGAGCCATCTCCAAAATTCCAATTATAGGTCAATGTTTGGTTTTCAGGATCATAGGACCCACTTCCATCAAAAGTTACCATCAGTGGAGCTTGACCGACATCCGGTGTTTTTGTAAAAGATGCAATAGGCGGGAGATTAACGGTAACCGTATTGTCAGGTGCTACGCATGAGTAACTACTTGCAAAACGTATTTCATCTATAGAACCATTAGAATGACCATCTCCAAGGTAAATAGATGCACTTCTGATGATATTACCAATGCCTGTACTTTGCGAAAAAGTAGGTGAAGGCGGACCTGCCACACCCAGTGAAGCAGGATTTATATAAAGATCCACATCCGTGTCTCCAGGTGTAAAAATAATTCTAAGCACTATAAAGGCCGTAGTACCAGCCACTAATTCTAAAGAAGATGGATAAATGGTATTATTAAGATTTAAGGACCATCTACGTTCACCACCCACATCTGATGAAGCGCCATAATAACCCACACCAATTTTCTGAGTAGTGCAGCCCGAACACCAAGCAATATTATCATTATGTAAATCTACACTTACCGACTGTCCATTATCCTGATCTTTGCGAAGTAAAAAACTAACCCAAAGAGTGTCTCCCGTCTCTGTTCCAATGCCTTCACTATATTGCGCCACGTAATCACTGAAAGGTCCATTTTCTGATGTATTTAGTCTCCTACCTGTTGTGACATAATCTCTACCACCACTTCCATGGATACCTAAAGTCTGTAAGCCATTAAAGGCGAGAGATCCTGCATTGGTTTGGTAACCAGGCAAAGGAGTATGTGCATTCTGAACATCCCAAGGAAGCGCCCAACCTGTACCACCTGACAAACCATTGAGTGTCACGCCAGTATTATAATCAAATGCATCATATGCCAAGTATGTGCACTGTCCATGTAGATACACTACCCCAAAAACCCAATATAATAATAAGGTGTTAAAAAATTTCATAAGGTCAAGCTTGTTAGAAATAGAACGGATTGATAATTGTTTGCCCTACATTTTTGTTGATGTTAAGGTTGAGATATTATTTCTTTACAATTTCATCAGAACAAATCAATCTTATCCTTTAACTTTTTAAAATATTGACTTTTTTTCGAGTTTGACAATAAATTATCCCATAAATTAGACCATATTTTTTTAAAAAAATAAAGCAAAAATAAGTGCTTCATCTGATGGAAAAAATGTACCTTGAAAAATATTTGGTTACTATTTTGGGAGCATCAAAACCAAGCAATAAAAAACTTAAAAACAACATTTTTTACTTCTGGATAAGATATGTTCTCCCGACCTTCCCCCGACCTTCTCCCGACCTTCCCCCGACGTTGACCCGATGGAACTAAGTAGGAACTCCATAGGAACTCCATATAATATCCATGATTATTCCATCATTATTGTATGGTAAATTCAAAGAACTTCTCTTTCAACCCTAAAACAAAATCACATCACCAATATTTCACAATCATTTAATATCACTATATTTTATTCTGTAAATTGATGGATTTATAAGAAAATATACCAACTGTAACAAATGTTACAATCTTTATCTCTGCACACTTGTAAGTTTGTCTCATAATCATTAAAATCACAGCAAAGATGAGCAACAGAAAAACAAAAATCCTCATAATAGGTGGTGGTACAGGTGGCATTATGCTATCAGCACGACTCATGAAATTAAAAGCGCCTGTAGATATAACATTGATCGAACCTTCTGATACGCATTGGTACCATCCTGCTTGGACACCAGTAGGTGCAGGCGCATATGATATCAAAAAAACATCCAAACCAATGGCAGACATGACACCAAAAAATGTAACATGGATCAAAGATTTTGCCACAGGTTTCAAAGCTGATCAAAACATAGTTTCTACTGCTAAGAATGGCGATATTCCTTACGACTTTTTGGTAGTTTCATCTGGCTTGGTGATGGATACTTCTTTGATAGAAGGACTTACTGAAGCACTTGGTCATGGTGTAGTATGCAGTAATTATACTGATCCTGAACATACATGGGATGTCATTAGAAATTTCAAAGGTGGACACGCTGTCTTCACACAACCTACTACGCCAATAAAATGTGGAGGAGCACCTCAGAAAATAGCTTATCTTGCAGCAGACTACTTTAAAATGCACAACGTGGGAGCGAGAACAAAAGTGACTTTCGCAACACCTGGTTCTGTTATTTTTGGTGTCAAACCAATTGCTGATACGCTTATGAAAGTCGTTCAGAGATACAATATCGACTTCAAACCCTTTTACGCACCCATAAAAATAGACGGACCTAATCAAAAAATAACTTTTAAACATATCGGTCCTAAAGAAAACTTGTGCGTTGTAAATGATAACGGAACCACAGATACTTCCGCTGCCCCTGACGAAATCACCATGCATTATGATATGTTGCATATTGCACCACCACAGGCAGCACCTAAATTTATACGAGAATCAGATCTAGTAAATGCAGCAGGTTGGCTAGATGTCAATATCAATACCTTGCAACATGTCAAATATCCAAATATCTTTGGCTTGGGTGATGTAGCTGCCCTTCCTACAGCAAAGACAGGTGCCGCTATCCGCAAACAAGTGCCCGTGGTGATAGCCAATATATTACAGCTCATCAAAACAAATGTGTTAAGTACAAAAATTTATGAAGGGTACTCTTCTTGTCCTTTAGTAACAGGTTATGGCAAAATGGTGCTAGCTGAGTTCAATTACAAAAATGAATTTACGCCAGATCCGAAACTAAAACAAATGCTTATTTTTGATAGCTCGAAAGAAGATTGGAGACTTTGGATGTTAAAGAAATACGGTCTTCCCTACTTATATTGGAATAAATTGATGAAAGGTGTGGAGGTGTAAAGGATAAGGTTAAGATTAAGACTAAGGTTAAGATTGAGATTCAACTATTCCAAATAACATATATTTGATAATCAACTTTTTTTCTGCGTAAAAAGCAAATAAACAGTTGATTATCAATATTTAAAACAAATTAGTTTAAAACAGTCAACGTTATTCAGGCATTGACGCCACCTTAAACGTTAAACCTTAAACAATTAAACCTTCGACCTTAAACAATTCTCCCCTATTCTATGATAATCTTGTAATGACTCAAAAGTCCTTCTATATTTTGTTTTGAAAATTTAGCTTTTAGAATCTTGTTGTTTTCTGGTATGATGTTAAAGTGGTATGCAGTGGCAAAATCAGCTTGTTCGAGAATGGTTTGGTCAAAAATAGCACCAGATAAATCAGACTCAGCAAATGAAGATTTGGTAAGGTCACATTCTGAAAAATCTACTTCTTGAAGGGTGCAAGATCGGAATTGGGTATTCTTTATTTTCAGTAAATAGAAGGATGAAAAATTAAGTAGACAATGGTCAAAAGCAAATGACAAAAGAAAAGTATTGCACAAATCAAACCTTAAACCTAGCATCTTACATTCTTTAAATACAACCTGTCTAAATGCTGTACCATTTATTTTAGCATTGCTCAAGTCACAATTTTCAAAACGGCAAGATGTAAAGATCGAATATGACAAATCTACTTGGCTGAATATACAACCTTTGAATGTACAATGGTCATATTCTCCGCAATGAAGGCCAGTTTCGTGGTATTGGATACCTTCAAATAATTGGTCAGAAATATTTAAACTTGGTTTCAATGTCGTCGATTTAAATGTACATAATAGATGTAAAAGTACAAAATACCAATTAAATGCATCGACCAAAATAAAGAAGTTGATATAAAACCTGATTTTTGTGCTACCTTTGTGGCCTAATATCTTTTGTCAATGCGTTTTTCCCAATATCATTTTGTAGATGAAATCAAACATAACCTAGAGAAATTGGGTTTTAAAAAACCTACTGATATTCAATACAAATGTATTCCCAACATCCTACGGGGTGAAGATCTATTAGCAATCGCACAGACAGGTACTGGAAAAACCGCTGCTTTTGCCATTCCTATCATCCATATTTTACATAGCAAACTAAATACTAAACGTGAGGATGGCATCAAATGTGTCGTCATGGTACCCACTCGTGAACTTGCCATCCAAATAAATGGCGTATTTCAGACCCTTGCCAAAAATACTAGGGTAAATTCGTTTTCAGTTTTTGGTGGTGTAGAACAAGGCCCACAAATAGCCAAGCTAGAAAAGGGAATAGACATCCTAATTACTACACCTGGTAGAATGTTTGACCTTGTAAGTCAAGGATTTATTAAGCTTAATCGTGTAGAATTGCTCGTATTGGATGAAGCAGATCACATGTTGGAGCGTGGATTTATTAAGGATATAAAGGATTTGCTACGATTTTTACCACGCAAAAGACAGACATTATTCTTCTCAGCGACGATTGATGATGAAATAAAAAACCTAGCTTACACGCTCACGCCGAATCCTATCAGAATACAAGTATCTCCCAAAGATCCTGTATCAAAAAACGTAGATCACTCTGTCATATTTGTTGATATGGATGACAAACGTTTTTTCTTAGAACGTATGGTCAATGAAAATCCTGATAGCAAAATATTAGTTTTCGTTCGTACCAAAGTAAGATGCGAACGTGTGCAAAAAGCGATGGAAAGAGTCGGTGTAAAATCAATATTTATGCACGGTGGCAAAGAACAACAAGATCGAATGGAAACGCTCAACGCTTTCAGAAGTGGCGAAGCGATGATGCTGATCGCTACAGATGTCAGCGCAAGAGGTATAGACATACCAGATGTAGATTTTGTAGTCAATTATGACTTACCAGATCATCCTGAAGCCTACGTACACAGAGTAGGCCGTACAGGTCGTGGTACCAAAAAAGGATTTGCTTATTCATTCTGCGATAAAGACGAAGTCGGCCTTCTAACAGCTGTAGAAGAATACATTGGTAAAAAAGTAAAAGTCCGTTCACTAGACAAGGATGATTACAAAGAAATCACAGACCTTACGGCAACCAAAAACATGGACCTAAAACAAATCCTGATAGAACTCACTCCAGAACCAAATAAAAGATACGGCAAGAAAAAAGCTAAGAAAAAGTAAATCTAGGCTAGTATTTAATTACCACAAGAATAATCTCCGAAGGCATATTCCAAGACTATTTCCAATCTGTCTAGTGCTGCTTTGTTCTCAAAACCGTAAGCCACACCGAGATTTAGCATCTTATAATTTAAAGTGGCATTAATAAATGGTTGATCGTTTTTAGCATAACCTCCACCGAGCTGAACTTTTGGTGTATTTGAGAATTGATGACCGATATTGGCACCCAAAATATAATAACCAAATTGATATTGGTGTGTATAAAAAGCGGATGGCAAAATACTCCATTTATCATTTATAGTTATATCTAGTGCAATATGAGATACAAATCTTTGCTCTAAATCATCTGATGAACCCAGAAGTGACCTGTTGGGTTTATTAATATGGTTGACAGCAATTCCGGCTGTAGATTTTACTTTTTCGCTTAAGTAGCCTGTCCATGCCATTCCTAGGTTTATATCAAAATACCTCACATTTAAATCAATATCTTCCCCTGGCAAAGAAGGGTCAAATCCATTTGGACCTATTTGGCTTGGCCACCTTAAATTTTTTCCTTCTAAAGATGAATTTGCTATTCCCGATTCTACACCTAGAGAAAGATATTGTGGTCTTTCCACATTTTTATTCATTGATTTGTGGTATGCTACAGATAGGTAATTTCCAAAGTTGGAGAATTTTGACTCACCTGCCACATCATGCATTAGCTTATACCCTAACCCAATTTTATCATTATTTTTTAATACAATGGGAATATCAAAATTAACGCCTTTTGAGTAATAATTATTAAAATCAAAAAAATCATTGCTAAGTTGTTGATAGTACACACTTGCTCTAGGACTACAACCTGAACCTGTTAAGGATGGATTGACAGTGAGTGGTAATTGATTATAAAGAAGATAAATATTGTCTTGAGAAAAGATGGATTGACTTATAGAAATCAACATCAAAATAGGTAAAATGTATTTCATGTGTATATTTTATTCGTTTTTTAATTGTCACATGGAATTGATAACATAACTGCATCTTTGGCGTTATCGAACTTACGTTTCGCATGAACAATAATCATCACGGTTTGTGTGTTATCAACCATGCTCATTTCATGTGTTTGCTTTAATTTGTTTCTTAACGATAATTAATTGTAAATATTTTCTACTTTTTGTTTTTAGAAATTAGTTTTTTATCAATTTTGGTTTAAATATATTGGGAAATCGCACTCCAAAGCCCATACCCAGGTTTATTCTACTCAGCCATCCGAAATGTACATCATCCAGACGCACAGGACTTTGTCTACTGCCCCAATACTCAAATAAAATATCTTCTGTACCAAAATTCGATAATTGATAATCTAGTAATACTTTGATAAATAGACCTTTATACACAAATCTTTCATAAGAGCCGCCGAACACAAACACAGGACTAAAATTTCTATCACCATAATTAAATATCGATTCGTTTGTTTTTGGCTTAGAGAAATATGATCCGTCTAAAAATGTATGGTTCATTTCAATGCCAACTCCAAGATAAACATTCAACCAATGCTTTGTAAAGTCACTATCCAAAAAAATCTTTCTATTTATAGTTGGATAAAAACTCAACATAGTACTTGGTTTATTATAATACATGTTATGGAATGGGAATAGATCTCCATATCTTTTATATAATGTTCTATTAGCAATAACCGACATTTGTAAAGTAGTATGAATGGTGTATGCATTGTTTAATAAATATCCTGCCTGAAAATGAAGAAATCCACCACTACCACCAAGTCCATCTTGAAAATCAGCAAACTTACCTATAGGAAAAGTCCTACCAAAATTTAGACCAAAAGTCAACTTGGGTTCATATATCTGTCCAAATAAACTTTGTCCCAATGAGATGAATAACAAAACGAAAAAGATAGAATTAATTCCTTTCATGGTTTATACGATTTGATTCTGATGGCAAATGTAAAAAAAAATGCCGAAATTAAATCTCGGCATTCATTTTATATTTCTGAATTTCTATATTTTACACTCGTTTGTAACTCAAGCCAAAAGCAGTCAACGCACCAGCTATGGCACTGATGATCGTATAGATAAAAGTATCGACCAATACACCATTCCAAGTCATCAAAGTCGTGGTACCATGTATCATGGAGTCATAACTTAAAGCAGTCAACAATCCAATGATTGCTCCCGCACCAGCACCTGTATATACAGATCTGATGCCTGCCCATCGTTCAAATATATAAGACAATAACAAGCCGCCCATCAGATTTCCAACTACTATGGCAATCATATTTGCTTCTGCTTGACCACTCGCCATTCCAGGATTAGTAGATGCAAGTAAATCCTTAAATAATACAACATAAAATAAATAACCGGACATAAAATAACCAAAAAAGCCAGCTAGAGCACCCAATAAAAGTCTGTTTGTGTTCATTTTGTTTTAATTTTGAAGTAAGGAATAATTATACAATGACGTACAAAAATAAAATATAAATTCAAACAAACAAAATATATTAGATTATTATTCCAATTAACACCCATAAATCAAAATAAGTCAGCATCCTTAGCTTTCCAAAACCATAACATACCTAATACCGCTACAAATCCAAAAGCGACAGGCAATGAGGTGAGATCAGAAATAAACCCAATCACCACAGGTCCAAGAAGAAATCCGCCCATCGCAAAGGTATTCATAATGGCCAATCCACCTGCATTGGGCATACCAGGATACCGTGCTGCCGCAGCATAAAGTATTGGCGCACCACAAGAAACTCCTAATCCAATCAAAGCAAATCCAAAAATAGCTGTCCAAGTGTATGGAAGAATAATCATAGTCAATAGCCCCAAACATGCTACGATTGCACCATAAGTCAATATTTTATTTTTGCCATAAACAGGAATAATGCCATCACCAAAAAATCTTCCCAAAGCCATAAAAGAAGAATAGCCAAACAATCCCCATCCCACAAAATATGGACTGGTCTCTACAATCTCTTTCATATATAATGATGCCCAGTCTGTCATTGAGCCTTCGGTCACATTGATACAAATACTAATAATGATGATCACCATCAAAGCTCCTTTGGGCAATATCAACTTAAATTTTTCCGGAGCTTCATTTTGAACTACTGGCATAGATTTGATTTGCAATATCGTTTTGGCTACTACGAGTGCCAGTATTATACCAATACTACACATCAAAAACATGTGTTTACTTTCTGATAATCCAATTAATAAAGTGAGGCTACGCATCAACGAACCTGTCATTAACCCAATACTAAACATACCATGACACGTAGACATAATATTGATACGCTCTGTTTGCTCCAATGAAGTGGCCATAGTATTAGCTGCGATATTAAGTGTAGTCATACAAACACCTACCGTGACCAACCCTATAGGAACAACAAAAATATAAGGCAAACTCAAAGGAATAGCATAAGCAAAAGATAACAAAAACATCCCAATAACAGTCATACGCTGCATACCAAACTTCTGAATCATCATGGCTGCAAATGGATTGAAAGTCATAGCTCCAAGAGGAAGACATAATAACATCAAACCCAAAATAGCATCATCAATCTGATAATTAGACTTGACAAATGGAATAAGTGTAGCCCAATTGCCAAATAAAAAACCAAGTAGGAAAAATGCTATCCCAACAGCTAGGCTATTCCTATTTGTAAAAAATATCTTAAGATGTGATGTCAAAGTATAATTTTATATTTGGGTAAATTAAAGACTTTATTATGAATACAAACGATATACTTTTTGATATATCAGAAGTACAGAAAAAACTTTTTAAAACAAAAATTAAATTAAGTTCCTAGAAATGGCTTTAGCGAGCCACAAAAGTACGACGTGAAAGTCAATTTACGAGTATTCACCCTTAAATTTGATAAAGGACATCAAGATATCCATAGGAATTTAGTGAAAGATTGACTTTCAATAGGCTTTTATGCATGTTTAAAAACGGCGGTAGATCCTTCCATTGCTTGCCTAAAAGCATCCATATTCAAGTGTGTGGGTACTTGGTTAGTATCAAAGTAAGAAATCACATTTTCTGTAGCCATATTTCCAGTAAGATCGTCTTTTGCCATAGGGCAACCACCATAACCTTTGATAGCAGCATCAAATCTTTTACAACCACTCTGATAAGCAGCTTCTACTTTTGGCAACCAATTATGTGGCAAAGTATGTAAATGTGCACCGAACTCTACATCTGGGTAAGGTGGAATAAGATGTTTAAAAAGATAAGAAATACTATCAGGCGTAGCTATACCGATAGTGTCAGAAAGCGCCATAATTTTAATATCCATGTCTGCAAGTCTATCTACCCATTGCTGGCATATCTCTACACTCCACATGTCACCATATGGATTCCCAAATCCCATAGATATATATATGACGGTTTTTTTATGGTGTTTTGCACAAATATTTTGGATTTCTTCCACACGTTTGAGCGATTCTTCAATCGTTGCATTGGTATTACGCAATTGGAAAGTCTCAGATATAGAAAAAGGATAACCAAGATAATCTATTTCTTCAAACTGAACAGCATCTTCAGCGCCTCGGGTATTTGCTATAATGGCTAGAAGCTTTGATTTTGTATTACTCATATCCAATTTAGAAAGGACTTCAGCGGTATCTCTCATCTGTGGAATAGCCTTGGGAGAAACAAAACTACCAAAATCAATAGTGTCAAAACCAACTTTAAGTAATTGATTGATATAACTTGCTTTTATGTCCGTATCAATAAATTCATGGATTCCTTGCATTGCATCACGTGGACACTCAATGATTTTTATATTAGCTTCATTGTTTTGAACCCCGTCGTTTCCTGAAAAATCAAGCTGCATATGCCTTTGTAATGAGAATTATAAAATGGCTAACTAAAGGAATAAAGATGAACAATAGGAATAAACTATACCAAAAATTCATTTATTTTAATGGAATTCACTCAAATCAAACTACCTATTCCTTCCAAATAAATTTACTTTACCTATATTAGAACAAAAATGATACCTTTTTGATTTATAAAGTATTAATTTGTACTCAATTATTTAAAAATGTATATGAATAGGCCCATTTGGACGATAATAGGATTTGTAATGTTTGCTATTGGTATTTTATCAGTTATTTTGGCATTGGTAGGCTTGAAGTTTACTTTCCTTAATTTCATATACAATCATGGTGTTCTTACATTAGTGATTCAGTTATTTTTGCTGTTCGGTGGTATGATCATTCTATATGTATCTAGGACGTCTGAAGAAGAACAAGAGTAAGAGTTAAGGCTAAGATTGAGATTGAGAATTCGGTTAAGATTAAGACTAAAGTGAAGCATAAGCGATAAATAAAAAATGGGAATAAAACAATTTTTACCTGTCTATATTCCCATTCATTATTATTTTTTTTGACTATCTAATTACGTCAATGCTCATCACTGCACAAACCTTGGATGATGTGAAAAGTGTCATGTAACTTCGTAAGACTTTCTTTAATTTTTTCATCTTTTGCCTTTTTGCTTACCAACTTATCCAATTTTGCGGAACCATCTACTAAATCATTAAGGGCTTTAGTGATCTCAGCTGATTGGAATGATGCAGGTACTTTTGAGCTTGCTAACAACTTTGCCTTACTCAACATCTCTCCAGACCGCTCGCGAATTGGCTTATAATTCCCTTCCTCTACAGGATGAAAAGTTTGTGCCATTACCATATGAAAATCTTTCAATGCTTGCCATGCATCTTTTTCAATCACTTTTAACAAAGGATTTTTAAGCGCCTTCTCATAATTTTCACCAACTTTTTTCCAGTCGATAACATTCCAAATCGCACCTAAGTAGTCTCCCCTTTTATTTTGATATTTTAGGTAGTATGCATGCTCCCAAACATCAATACCCAAAATAGGAATACCTCTATTTTCTTTCGCAGCATCCATGAGCGGGTTGTCTTGATTTGGCGTAGAAGCGACTGCAAGTTTCTTTTCTGGAGTCACATAGAGCCATACCCAACCACTACCGAATCTTGTAGTAGCACCTGCATTCATTAATTTTTTAAGGCTATCTAATGACGTAAATGTCGTATTTATCTCAATTGCCAACTTACCTTCAGGAATTTTGTTCCCAGCAGGTGACAGAATACTCCAAAATAGCGAATGGTTATAATGACCACCACCATTATTTCTTATAGCATTTCCTCTCCTTTCCGCTGCGATTAACAAATCTTCCAATGGTAGTTTATCTGCTTTTGTACCAGCAACCGCTTTATTTAAATTAGTTAAATAAGCTTGATGATGTTTTGAATAATGGATCTCCATCGTTTGAGCATCTATGTACGGCTCTAGAGCATCATAACTATATCCAAGTGCTGGCATAGTGAATGGCTGAGATAGTAATTCAGTCGAAAAAAGTGATAAACAAACTATCCCAATAGCGAATAAAGAAAACCTAATTTTCATTTTTATTAATTTTATTATATTAACGAAACAAAATGCCAAAGAAAAAGTTACCAAAACCTACTATTTCATGCAACTTAAGTCATCAAAAAGGATAATTTACGGCTACTTGCACATTTCCTAAACCCTGCTGTCTTATTTCTTTAAATGTATACCACTGACTAGCTAAGACTGGATCTTTATATGGACTTCTAACCTTATATCCAAAGTCAAATCTGATGTTAAAGAAATTAAAATTAAGTCTCAAACCATAACCAGCACCTATAGCTATTTGGTTAAGGAAATCGCCTGAAATTGCTGCGTTAGGTCTTCCCGGATCTTCTTTAAGTGCCCAAACATTTCCTGCATCCACAAATAGCGCACCATCCAAAATCAATAATATCTTAAACCTATATTCTATGTTTGCTTCTATTTTGATATCTCCTTGATTGACAAAAATGACTTGTGGTTCTTTGAGTTTTACCTCAGGATCACGATATCCACCTGGTCCAGCTTCTTTTACATTCCATGCTCGCAAACTGTTAGGTCCACCTACCCCAAATTGTCTTATAAATGGAGAAGCTGCATTCTCACCAAAGGGTACAATTAAGCCAAGATTTAACCTTGAAGCTAGACTCCGTGTCTTACTAAAATCCTTGTAATGTCTGCCATCAAATTCATATCTAATATATTTTGCAAACGAAATATTTCTATTTAATAGATTTCCTCTTGATATAGACCACTGTGAATTGTCACCTGAGATAACATTATAAAGCTGATTAGTCAAATATACTTCCCATCCTGACACTTCAAAATTATTGATAACTAAGAATGAATTTCCCTTTCTTGACTTTCCACTGTTATAAATATACGAAAAATCTCTGAAAACAAAACCTGTTCCGAGGTTGTCTTTAAATGATAAAAATATCAATGGATTATCTACAAATCTCGAACTATCACTAATAGCATAAAGATCAAGATTAAATCCTAATGGTTTAAATATATACCTATTGCCCTTGACCGATGTATAGTCAAATCCAAAGGTGGCATTGTAAGAACTGAGTGAATAAAAATTTATAATATTAAGGGAACTGAATCCAAGACCGATATTGGTATTAGCATCTTCTACAAAACTTTGGTAAAATTTATCCTTAATCAACCCTGTCCGCCAAGCCAATTTGCCAAGGCCTAGGAAGTCCTGAAAAGAAGGAATATTGAGATTATTTTGAATAGAAATATTCCTTGTTCGAGCAGAAATGCCACTCACTCCAGGATTAAATCCTAATTCTGTACCAAGTTCTGCTCTCAAAGAATACTTTTCAGATCCTCCCAAAAGATTCCTGTTTTGTAACGCTCCAGCAAGCGAAACACCGAATAACCTTGATGCCCCAAGTGTACTAAAATAACCTTCTAAACTACCGTCAAAGATCCATTTCTTTTGAAAAGGTGTGAGCAAAATATCAAAATTCATAATACTATCATGGACAGCATCTGGAGCAGACTTGATAGTCACAAATCGATATGTCCCTAGACTATTCAATTTTTTGAATGTTTTCAATCGCTCCTCTCTGCGCAATTTTGTCCCTTCTCTAAAAAAAATAGAATTGCTTAATAAAGAAGGTTTGACCAAAAAATCAGTAGATTGCCTGTAAAAATTAATATTCTGAAGACTGTCTAATACTAAATCATCAGAAGTTTGCTCTTTAATAAAATCTGTGTATACATTTATCCTTCCAGTGACATATTTCTGGTGAAAAGTATCCGGTAATGGTGTTTTTATTTCAAATACTATATCTATATCTTTGTCATTACGGCTACTATCTCCTTGAATTTCAATGTAATTATTTGAAAAATTAGCATATCCATTATTCTGTAGATCGAGTGACATTCTCCCCTTCTCTAGTTCAAATTGTGTGTAATCTATATAGTCACCTTTTTTGACAAAAGCAGCATCTTTGGTCGATTCTATAAAGGACAATAATTCGGTATCATCAGATCTGTAGGCTACAGATTTAACCTTGTATCTTTCACCAGGAGCGACGATGTAGGTTACCTTACTAGTAATTCTTTCCCATACTTCATTCGTTGCAGAACTTTTAAAACCAACCAAATCATTGGATTCTTCTACAATAAAATCAACTTTTGCTTCATAGTAACCTTTATTAAGTCTAAGATAATTTTCCATCTCTTGTACAGTCTTAGAAACAACTTCTTCTTTATAAATACTAGGTTGCTGCCCCAAAGCCCTTAAACCATTATGATACCACAAAGTATCTTCTTGGCCGCTATTCCTGAGATAAATCCACTCTTTGGGTATGAAGAACAAAAGTTTTTCGTTAGGTTTGTCTTTGATGAAAGTCAACAATTCTGCTTCTAATGATTTTTTATCATTAATCTTTGTATTTGATTTAAAAAGTATCTTTGTACCTTTTATGAGACTTTGTTCATCAGCCAAATACTTTGCAGAATTGCATGATACTAACATTATCATGGCAAATCCAATCAGGCTTATGAAGAGTATCTTTGGTATTTTATATATTGTCATTACTTCATCAAAAATAAAACGTTTTGATATCAAAAGCTCAAATTAAAGATATTCGTGCCCTGCATCTTCCAAAATTCAGGCAAATTTATAACAAATTCATCGCTGAAGGTGATAAAGTATGCATCGAATTGCTTAAAAAGCAAAAATATATAATCTCAAATATTTTCATTACACAAGGAAATGAAGCCAAATACTCAATATATCTCAAAGAACACGCTGATATTGTGACGATTGTACATCAAAAAGACATGGAACAGATGTCAGCGCTCAAAACGTCATCTAACATCCTTATGTTGTTACAAAAATCAGAAGAAGATATTAGCTTAATGAATATTGATACTAAATCAGCTATATATTTAGACGGAGTACAAGATCCAGGCAACGTAGGCACCATTATCAGGATTGCTGATTGGTTTGGTGTAGATATGGTAATTAGGTCAGTTGATTCAGCAGATTTTTTTAATCCCAAAGTTGTACAAGCTACCATGGGAAGCTTGGTCAATGTGGACCTAGTAACAGCCACATTACCCGAATTATTGACATATAATCGAGTAATTTATGGTACTTTTATGCATGGACAAAACTTGTCTGAAACTAATATAAAAAATAATGGGATCTTGGTAATGGGTAGTGAAGGAAAAGGAATTCATTCTGAAAACGAGCCTCTTATCAATGAAAAAATCACTATTCCTGGGGCGAAAAGTAAAATTGCCGAATCGCTAAATGTGAGCATAGCAGCCGGCATCATTTGTAGCATTTGGAAAAGTTAAATTATTGACCATTAATACTATAGTAAAAAATTTTCTGGTATGTCGGTAAGAAATTCATAACTCCTAGAATCATGGTTCATTCTAGCACAATAAGTAGTATTTCCATTCGAAACGACTAGGTATGGAGCATTTAGCTTCATGTTGTACACCGCTATTTGGTCAAAAGTAGTTTGCGAAATTTTATTATCTGGGGCTTTGCATTCCACTAATATATATGGTGTGACGTCTTTTGTGTAAATTACTATATCAAACCTTCTTGTTAACTCGTGAATTACCAATGTTTTCTCAACTTGAATGTGGTTGCGATGGAAACTTGTCGATTTAATAAAATGACACAGAAGCAACTGACGCACAAACTCTTCAGGTTGCAGTTGGATATTTTTTTTTCGGATTGGGTCTTTGACATAAATCTTCCCATTTATATGAGAAATAAGCAATTGATCCTTATATTTTAATAAATCTAGATCAATATTTTTGTCAATTAAACTCAAACTCAATTTGGTTTTTATGGTCAGTTTTTGGAGCATTTACACTTGCAATGTTTTCTGAAATATCATCAAGCAAAGAAACTCCTTTTTTCATCAAAAGATTATGGTCAATATTTATAATTTTACAACCAGCAATACTTATTGCATTTATTTTCTGCCTTTGTTGAAGGTAATTTTCTATTTGATCTCCATTTAATAGGTAGTCATCTATAATCACAAAAACTGTTTTTTTAACATCAAGTAAAGTAGCTATTAGAGTATCTGAAATTGACTCTTCGCTCACAATTCTTTTAATACCAAAATGATGAAGACTGCGCTCTAAATGAGTGTGAATATTCTCATTAGAAAAGGATACTATGCTAGCATTTCTCAAATGGTAAATGACTGGTTTTTTATCAAATGAAAGCAAGCATTGCACTGTATTTCTGATAGCTGGCATTCTTTCACTCATCCCGTAATCAGCAATCTTTTGAACAATCCGATGTGACATATCCGTAAGATGGACATCACCTTTAAAATCACCTATTCGATTGCTATCAAGATAAGTGTGGATGGTTTGATAATCTTGAAGTATCTCTGCATTTGTTTCTGTAGGATCAAGATAAAATAATTCTGTGTAAAAACCAGAAGGAATATTTTCCAAATCATCGCTATCAACTATAAGTATTGGAAATAACTTGCTAAAAAAAGAAGCATTCTCTTCTAACATGTGTTTCCAATAGATGTCTTCAGGATACTTTTTCCGTTTATTTATACTTGTATATAACTTATTATTTGATTTTTTTAGCTCATCATAAATGATAGAATGGTTCGCTTTCCAAAGATTTAAGGCTTGAAAAATGCGAGTTCTACATTTGTTTTCATTGTGTTTGATAACTTCATCTAAAACGCTATCTTCCAACAACTTACCTGTATTCTTATATTTATTTAAGATTTCATAATAATACCAAGATTCAAAAACTGACAGCCAATCTTGTGGATCAATCTTTCTTAATATGTCAACGATTTTTTGAGTCTTCATATCCAAACTCAAGTAGACCGATTTCCATCTATAATATGCGAGATTTTTGTCCACACGAAGTAACATCACATCAATATCATAAACCAATTGAGAAATACAATCCACTTGTTTTCTAAAAGACAAGGTATTCAGTTCGAATGGTTTTAAGAAAATGCCTGACTTGTTTATGCTATCGTTAATCGACTTAAAATCAACTTCTAATGCTTCTAATTCCTGCGCCTTAGCGTTAAGTCTATTGGATGATTTTAGATAAAGTGCAACTTTGTCATCTATTTTATCTGTAAACTTTTTGATTAAGGTAGTTGCAGATTCGATAAACAATGGAATATCAGTTAATTGTAAAGGTAAACTAATATTCTCAGTTATCTTATTTTGCTTTAATAAATCAATTATACTCTTGGCTTCGTTTAGTAGATTAGCCTTTTCATTCTCTACTGATTTATCAGCACTTGAAAATACGGAAAAAACACCTTTTTTCTTCTCTACGTTTGGATATTTATTTTGAAACTGATCAACCTTGAAACTTAAAAATTCTAGACCATCTTGTAGAGATGTTGCAATTGCCAAGATTTCTGACTTTTTATTTTGTTCGATTTCATAAAGACATGTATAATATCTATTTCTGATATTCTGTGCCATTTCTTTAAAAGTAAACAAGTCATACGTTACATCTTGAAGCTTATCTTCACTCAAAAACTCCTGTTTAAAACCAAGTTTATCACCGCTTTCATCAGTTAATTCAAAATCTCTTTCATACAGATAAAGCACTTCTGACAGAGACTGATAAATTTCGTCAAACTCTTTTTGATTAAATTCAAATTTAAGACCACTTAGTTCCGTATGTAATAAATAAATGCGGTCGTCCTGA
Source organism: Saprospiraceae bacterium UBA7687 (assembly GCA_002482845.1). Taxonomy (GTDB): domain Bacteria; phylum Bacteroidota; class Bacteroidia; order Chitinophagales; family Saprospiraceae; genus OLB9. Next base: position 46,043 of record DLGT01000124.1, on the reverse strand, counting down.
TCAAAACTCAAATAAAGATATAACAGTTGTTTCCAAGTTTTATCACCAAAAACTTTTGCGGACAAAATTTTAAAATTAGTTAAAATCTCTGCATCCAATTTGCTATATTGATAACTAGATGTATCTATTTGGCTATTGAAAGTAGGTTCATTAGATATGTGGGTTCTGATAAATGACAGATCGTCTTCACTCACCAAGGCATTGGGATCACATGCGATCATCGCATCTTTTAACCCGAAGCTTATTAATTGTTCTTTCAGGAGCTGTCTATCTGCTGCTTTAGGTACAACTATAACAGATGACTTTAATTGAATGATGTTCTCAATAATCGTGTGTGTTAAAGATTCAGTTGCTGAATTTAATTCGTCATAAACGATATTAGCTAAAGTGCCTACCCTTTCCAACACATTTTTCTGCTCCTGTGACAATATAAAATCGCTCATTTATCGAATGATACATATTTAAAAAACAAAGATATAGATATTTTTTATATATTTAATAATATTACAGACATAATATCATTTATCAAAAATTAAAATAAAATGAAAATCATTCAAATTTTTATTCATTTTAGTCCCAAAGGAGTATTTTTACAAAAAATAATGTAATTTTTACTTTTTATGACTTCTTGATACTGAAATTTAATTGATGCCATGAACTTTATGAAATACAAAATTATTTTAACGCTTCTCCTAGTAATTTTCTTTGGTAATAGTTATGCCCAAACTAGCCATTTTGGAAAAAAAAGAAAAGTTTCAATACATTCTTCATATCTACCTGATTGGCTAGAAGACGCGAAAAGTAGTACTTCTATTCCCACCAATATCAACTTCCTATTTTCTATCAGCGAGCATTTTTATACGGGTCTGTATTATGGCAGATTTTCTCAAAGAATTGATAATTTCATTAATACATCTCTCGATATTTTTCACAAAGGAAGCATCATCCTTAGATACAAAGAGCCATTTCTAAATGATAATGCCGCTATCAATATGGATGCATCTTTTAGTTACAGCAATTATTCTCTTAATCCAAATGATGGGAATGACTTCGTAAGTTACAACAATATTCAGATAGGCATTAGTTGTTTATTCGATTTCAGGATTTATAAACCACTTTTCATCAGTGCAGGTTTCATAGGTCATCGTACCTTAAAAAAGGTGATTATGGATTCGAAGCCTTCCCAATGTTAGGATTGAATGTTCAATTCTAAAAAAGAAGAAAACATCCTTTACCCAAAAAAGTAAATCACCCAAATAAACAAACCACCTATGACCCTTGATCTTTTATTTGTCAATATTTCAAAACATTTTTTACTTACAGAAGTAGAAAAAAACTATTTCCATTCCAAACTGCATTTTAGGAAACTCAAAAAAAAAGAAATTTATATCCAAGAAAATCAGGTCTGTGAATCTGCTGCTTTTGTATTATCTGGTTGTCTAAGATCTTACACAATTGATGATAATGGCTTCGAACACATTTTACAATTTGCACCGCCTGATTGGTGGATCACGGATATGTTTTCATTTATTTCACAAAAACCAGGTACTATTTACATTGATGCAATAGAAGTCAGTGAAATAATTTTACTTTCAAGAGCAGACCAATTAGATATTTTTGAAAAAATACCTGCTTTTGAGAGATATTTTAGAATACTTACCGAAAATTCACTCGTTTCATATCGTAAGAGAGTCATGGATGGCTTAAGCCTTACAGCAGTAGAAAGATATCACGATTTCTGCAAAAGATACCCTACGCTGATAGAATGTCTTCCCCAAAAACAAATTGCTTCCTATATAGGTGTGACACCAGAATTCTTAAGCAAAATAAGAAGTAAAGTAAAAATAGTGTAACAAATTTAATTTTCTTAATCTAGGTTAAGTAGTTTAAATTAAGATACCCTTATATTTGCGCTAGTTTGAGAGTTGTTCAGAATATTTTATAAATCACCAATGTATTATCAAAAACATGGATAGGAAGGTATTTATTAGAAATGGCCTGCTAGGTACAGGCATATTCGTTGCATCTAATGCTGTGGGCAGTCTAATTAGAAATGATATCGATGAACTCAAAAAACTAGAAATTCTTGAAGAAGATAACATAGTAGGTTTCAATCATTTACCAAATACAACGTCTAAAATCATGGCAAACACAGTCCTTCATAAAGCAGAAACACGCGGTCATGCCAACCATGGATGGTTAAATAGTCATCATACATTTAGTTTTGCAAATTATTACAATCCAGAAAGAATGCATTTTGGTGTTCTCAGGGTATTGAATGATGATATCGTCAGAGGTGGGAATGGTTTTGGAAGACATCCACACGACAATATGGAAATTATCTCCATTCCACTTGAAGGAGATCTTGAACATCAGGATAGTATGGGCAATATTGCTGTGATAAAAAACGGTGATATTCAAGTAATGAGTGCTGGAACAGGTATTACCCACAGCGAAAAAAACAAAAGCTTATCCAACGAAGTCAAATTTCTCCAGATTTGGATATTTCCAAATAAAAAAAATGTCGAGCCTAGATACGATCAACTGACGCTAAATGCTGAAGATAGAAAAAATAAACTTCAACAAATTCTATCACCTAGTCAAGATGATGATGGTGTATGGATACATCAAGATGCTTGGTTCCATTTAGGAAGCTTAGACGAAGGTAATACCCAAACATACCAATTAAAAAAGGAGGGAAATGGTGTTTATATCTTTGTGATAAGCGGTGAAATAACGGTAGGAGACCAAAAATTAAATAATCGAGACGGATTTGGCATTTGGGATGTTTCAGAAATTAATATTTTAGCAGATACAAATGCAGAAGTATTGGTCATGGAAGTACCAATGAAAGTTGGATAAATTGATATAAAATAGTTGCATTAATTATAACTTTGATCTTTCAAAACAAGATAAATTAATTATTTTTATTACAAAATATGAATATAGTAGCTTTTGGTGGCAGTAGTAGCAAAAACTCAATAAACAAGCTGTTAGCAACCTATGCGACAACGTTTTTTGAAGGTGCAGATATTCAAATCTTAGACTTAAATGATTATGAAATGCCTATTTTTAGTGTGGACAAAGAAAATAAAGATGATTATCCCATTGAGGCTATTAATTTCGTAAAACATATTGGCTCAGCTGATTTACTAATCATTTCATTATCAGAACATAACGGTAGTTACTCAGCAGCATTTAAAAATATTTTTGATTGGGCATCTCGTGTAGAAAGTAAGACATTTCAACAAAAACCTATGTTACTTATGGCCACTTCACCCGGACCTAGAGGAGGTAGAAGTGTTTTGGATACAGCCAAAATTAGATTTCCATTTCATGGTGCCAAAATCTTAGGTACATTTTCTCTTCCTGAATTTGGAAAAAATTTTGATTCAAACATAGGTATAACAGATAGCGAATTGTTAGCAGAATTCGAAAATCTAATTGCTTTATCTAAAAATGAATTGTCAGTCGATTAATGACTTGAATAATTTAACCAATTTTTGTTCTTCGTTTTGCCAGTTATATTTTTGGCTAGCATTTTGACAATTTACGTGCATTTCATGAAGACGATTTTTATCTTCCAATAATCCATTAATTACTATAGAAATAGCTTCAGGAGTCAATTCTTGGACAAGTACACCTACATCATATTGATTGATTATACCACGATATTCTGGAAAATCCATATTGACGGATGGAATCCCCTGATGCATATAGTCAAAAAATTTGTTCGCTAGAGAATAGTAATAATTTTTACAAGTTCCATCTAGTAAATTGATCCCTAAAGTAGCTCCTAAAGTATAATTTTTCATGTCATTTGGTGACAACCATCCCAAAAATACTATTCTATTATGAGCTTTACTTTTTGACGCTTTTTCTCTTAGTTCGACTGATAGATCGCCTTCACCCACTAAGTATAAATCAACATTTTTAATCATTTCCATAGCATCAATAGTTTCGGAGATGCCACGCCCTTTGTTAAGTACACCTTGATATAAGATATAAAGCTTTTCATTTGTAAAGATATCATTTTCAATGATTTCTGAATATATGGGTGCATTATAAATTACTTCAAAATGCCTATTATAAAGCTGACCTAAAATCAATGCTAGACTTTCATTGACTGTGATATATCGATCTGACAGAGGTACAAAAGTATGTCCTATACTAGACCAAATGAACTTAACAAAAGATCTCTTATAGACTTCAGGTGTCTCTTCAAAATACTCGTGCGCATCAAAAATTAATGTTATCCTTCTGAATATTTTCACCATTCCTCCCACAGCTATGGTATCTAGGTCAACAGCGTATAGGACATCAATTTTTTTAAACAACAAAAATAAAAACAACCTGATGTTAAACTCTGCATAAAATAAAAACCCTTTTCCAAAAAAGCATTTGAGTCTAATTTGTTTAAAGGGAAAGTCTAATATTTGTTTTGACTCTTTTTTTTCTCTTCCGATTAAAACTACTTCATAACCTTGATTCCTTATGGATAAGCATACACGATGCATTCTTTGATCTTGATTTAAATCATTTGTGACCGTCAGATATATTTTTTTTTGTTTTTGCATTGGTAAATCAGGATCTTACTATAAATATCATTTTGTTCTTGTAATATTTCCATGATTATCAATATTTATAAATCCCTCTGATTCATATTGTTTTAATGCTTTCAAAATTCTCTTTCGCTTATTAAACGGGTATAAACTCACGTATTGTTTTAATGTAATGACATTGTCCGACACTACTTTTATCAAATGCTCAAGTACTTGTGATATTTGTTCCGATGTAAGTGTTTCTTTAGACGCACCGAGACATATATCGCATCTACCACATGTTTTTTGGTCTTTTTCGCCGAAATATTCTACTACAACAATTTGTCTACATTTATCTTCATTTCTCAGAAAAACAATCATTGCATCTAGTCTATCCAATGCCATTTTTTTTCTAAGCAAATAAGATTTATGATCTATGTAAAAATCATTTGGTTCTGGTCTAGGTTTTAAAAAAACTACCTGAGGTTTGGAAGCTCTTGGTAGATATGATATGACACCTTCTGCTTTTAGAATATTTAAATAATGTATGAGTTGTACCTCCTCCAAATTAAGTTCTTTGGCGATCTTTGTTTCATCTATTTTCACAGGATCTACAAAAAGGCCTTCATATTTTCGTAACAAATGTGTTACTATTTCATTTTTAATATTTGCCGATTGATCATCAAAATATAAATTTGTATGATCTGTTACAATCATTACTCTAGATGGTTCTTTAAATGCTTCCGTGAAACATATCCAACCTTCTTTTTCGATCAAATTTAGGGTATGATAAATCTTTTTGACAGGCATTTCGACATATTCACAAAAGTCGATAATATTAAAATCAAATCGCTCATCAATACCTGAACCATAGGCTAGTTTATAATATCTACATAACTTATCATAAACATTTGCAATAAAATCCAAAGGAGGAAACTGGTCTTCAAAATTAACTTGGACATCCTTCATATCAGTATCGTCGATGATGGTCACGCCATAAGCATTTTTTCCATCTCTACCTGCCCTACCAGCTTCTTGATAATATTCTTCAATACTAGGTGCCACATCAATATGAACAACTAATCTGACATCCGGCTTGTCAATACCCATGCCAAATGCATTGGTAGAAACCATAATGCGAACCCTGTTTGTCATCCATGATTGTTGATTCCGCTCTCGTACCGAACGTTCCATGCCACCATGATAAGATGCACAAGAAATGCCATGTCCCGTTAACCATTGAGCTACTTCTATGGTTTGCTTTCTGTTACGGACGTATATTATAGAACAACCTTTCACATGAGAAAGTAATTGTAAAAGATCACTCCGTTTATTTTCAGAATTGATGACAGTAAGTCCAAGATTATCCCTAGAAAAGCTTTTTTTGAATATTGAAGCAGACTTAAGGGCCAGTTTTTCGCTGATATCGTCCAAAACTTTTGGAGTCGCCGTTGCTGTCAAAGCTATAATGGGCACTTTAGGGTGTATTTCTCTTAATTTCGGAATATTAAAATAAGAAGGTCTAAAATCGTATCCCCATTGAGAAATACAGTGTGCCTCGTCGACAGCTATCAAACTTAGTTTTGTTTTTGCTAATCTTATACAGAATAATTCAGAACTAACTCTTTCTGGTGAAATGTATAGAATCTTTAAATCACCATATACAAAGTTATCCAAAATAAGATCTATTTCTTTATAGTTAAGACTCGCATTTAACGATTTTGCTTTTATGCCTTTAGAAATTAGTGTATCTACCTGATCTTGCATGAGCGCAATTAAAGGTGATATTACAAGTGTTTTTCCCTCAAAAATTAATGCTGGCACTTGAAAACATACAGACTTACCACCACCAGTAGGTAATAAGGCAATAGTATCATTTTGGTTTAAAACTGATTGAATAATCAGGTCTTGGGGTGGGCGAAACTCATCATATCCCCAGTATTGTTTTAATATAGAACTACTTTCTTCCAAAATACTAGGATTTCCCAGATATCAATTTAAAATTCAGGACATTTGACTTTATTACTTCTACCGAATCCACCTTTGCCATCACTTATCATAATGTTTAAAGATATGACACTCATAAAATAATAATCATCTACCTTAGCACCGCCACGTTGTGTGCCTGTAGGAACTGTAACTAGTTCTGTCTGACCTAAATATTCATTAGTTCTATTAGCTAGCCTAGGTGTAAGTGGAGAAACTCCAGACCCTAACTCACTAAAATCTACATAATTTGTACTCACATCATCTATATAATCCGTAAAAGTTCTTCTTAAAATGATATCCACACTGATGTTTACAGTCTTACTTAAAATAAATTTAGCACCACCACCAAAAGGAATGCTAAACGCATACAAACCATATTTATTATCAAAATTTGGTAAGCCTTGACCTTCTGTGCCTAATGGTTGGAGACGCACTTCATTACCTTGAAAAACTGCTTTTGGATCAAATCTAAATCCAGCAATACCTGCTGTCAGGTAAGGTAAAAACACAGAACTACCTGCCTCAGTATTAAATCCAAAAATATAATATTCACCCATGATAGCTAACTCAGTGATGCTAGATTTGAAACTTAGATTTCTTTGTTTCTGCCATTCCAAAGATGAATTGGCATCGTCACCTCTCATGCTTCCAAAAGTAAAAGATGCTCTTAATCCAAAATTTTGTTTGAATATTTTTCTTCCACTTAACTGAATAGCAAAACCACTATTATTTACAACGTTTGAGCCAAATCCTGTACTATTAAGATCGCCCCAATAAGTAGAAAATCCCAATCCAATGCCCATCTCAGTATATTGGGCATTATTTTTGTTTACAAATAATAGGCTTAACGCAACAAAAATTAGTGAAGAGATGAAACTTTTCATTTTGAATAGATTTTGAATGGTTTTCTATAATTTTTCCAATTATAATAAAACCGTTGTTTCTTAATTTAAAAACCCTAGTAAAATAGATCAATTATCATTTTAAATTAAAGTAAACCGAAAATACTCTAAAATAAAACAGGCGTTAAAGGCAATTGTTAAATAAAAATGAATTTATATGAACAATTATTGCCAAAAAGTCCTTTTATTTAAATATATATATGTTAATTTAGATTTAAAACATCTTAATCCAACATTTTTTTATTAATTAATCAAAATATATACTTAAACAATTCACAAAAGTATATATGTTTAACCTAATAACATAACACATGAAGATTTTTTTTAATGCATTAACGTTTTTTTTACTTTCATTTACACTATTAACTGGCCAAACAGATGTACCGAATGATTGGTACTATGGCAATCCTGGAGAAGGGTTTAATGGTATCTCGATGAATAAAGCATATAGCGAATTCTTAAAAGGGAAAGAAACTAAAACAGTTATCGTAGCTGTCATTGATTCAGGAATAGATATCGAACATGAAGACCTAAAAGATAATATTTGGGTGAATCCAGGTGAAGTTCCTAATAATGGAAAAGATGATGATAACAACGGATACATTGATGATGTGTATGGCTGGAATTTCATAGGTGGACCTAATGGTAAAAATGTAGGTCCAGACACGTACGAAGCAACAAGAGTATATGGGGCACTTAAATATAAATATGAGAATGCAGATCCTGCCAAACTAAATAAAACTCAGAAGAAAGAGTATGATACATTCATTCGAGCAAAAGAAAATGTTGAAAAAGAAGTAGCTAAAGCAAAATCTAACCTTTCACAACTTACTTTAGTAGAAGGAAAAGTGATGGCTAGTCTGACTGATTTAGAAAAAGCGATGTCAGGAAAAACATTTGATATCGCCACACTAGAAAAACTAGAAACATCAGATAATCAATCGCTTACTATGGCAAAAAACATAGCTATGCAGTATTTATCAGCTTCAGATGTTACATCAATCGAAGGTATCAAAGAAACCATCAAAGGAGAAATAGAACAAGATAAAAAGGCATCACAAACTAAACTTGATTTTGCATTTAATACAGAATTCGACCCTAGAAAGACAATAGTAATGGACAATTACAACGATCCTACGGAGAAATATTATGGCAATAATGATGTAGAAGGACCAGACCCATTGCATGGTACACACGTAGGTGGTATAATCGGGGCGGTAAGAAATAATGAAATAGGTATGGATGGCGTAGCACCAAATGTCAAATTAATGTCTGTAAGAGCAGTTCCAGATGGAGATGAAAGAGACAAAGACGTGGCAAATGCCATTAGATATGCTGTCGACAATGGTGCGTCTGTAATTAATATGAGCTTCGGAAAAGGTTTTGGTACACACAAAACTTTGGTAGATGAAGCTGTAGAATATGCTGCAAAAAAAGATGTTCTATTAGTCCATGCTGCGGGAAACTCATCACAAAATAATGATGTGACAGAAAACTTCCCTAACTCAACATACGAAAAAAAATCAGGCTTTTTGTGCAAAAAACAAAAGAAAGCAAAAAACTGGATTGAAGTAGGTGCCTTAAATTATAAAGATGGAGAAGATCTTGCTGCGCCTTTTTCAAATTATGGCGCTAAACAAGTTGATCTTTTCGCACCAGGTATGAAGATTTATAGTACAATGCCAAATAATGAATATGCTGGTCTCCAAGGTACGAGTATGGCATCGCCAGTTGTAGCTGGTGTAGCGGCAACATTAAGATCCGTATATCCTGCTTTGACAGCAGAACAAGTAAAAGAAGCCATCCTTAAATCAGTTACTCCTTTGACAAATGATGTAAAGATACCTGGAAGTAAAACTGATAAAACAAGTTTTTCTAAATTAAGTGTTACGGGTGGTACTGTCAACCTTGAGAAAGCACTTAAGTATGCTTCGACTATGAAAGGCAAAAAGAAAATTAAAACTGTAAAAGCATAAATGATTTATTAAAATCATAATAAATTTAAAGAACCGAATGATGATGCAAATCTTTTTCGGTTCTTTTTTTGTAGTTAGTATCATTTACAAATAAAAAAGAAAAATGGAACACCTTAAATATCCAGTAGGAAAGTTTAATTATGCTGACAATGAAAATAAATATAGTTTATGGATAGAGACTATCAATAACTTCCCATTAGTGTTGGCAGAACAATTAAAAAATATGTCAGAAATAGACCTTGAGAAAACATATAGACCTGATGGATGGACAGGAAAACAAGTTATTCACCATCTTGCAGATAGTCACATGCAAGCTTTGACAAGATTTAAATGGTCATTGACAGAAAATCGACCAATCATAAAAACATACAAAGAAGATCTTTTTGCTAATTTAACAGACTATTCACTTCCTATTTCATCAGCAGTCCAAATACTCAATGGTGTTCATCAAAAATGGAGTATAATTATGGCTAATCTTACACAAGATGACTGGCAAAAAGGATATCATCACCCAGATTTAGATAAATTCTTTACCTTACGAGAGGCATCTGCCTTATATGCATGGCATTGTATGCATCATTTAGGGCACTTAAAGCTTATAGCAAACCAGCAAGTAAAATTATAACATTTCAAAAGGTCTAGTTTATAAAAATTAAATCTTTACGTACTAAAATTTCAAAATCAGGCCTTTAGTTAAGTAAAAATTAATTTTTAAAGATTCCAATGAAAACGAACCAAAACCAACTATCTTTGCTTCTCTAAATCCACTTTAATGACCAGAATAATAGTCCTTTTCATTTCATTTTTAACTTTTCTCAATGTACTACATGCTCAGAAAGAAGATAAAAAAATGAAAATTGTCACTTTAGGTTTTTATAATCTGGAGAACCTTTTTGACACGGTGGATGACACTTTGATCAATGATGAAGAATTCCTTCCAGGTGGTGCTAGGTCTTGGACAGAAGATAAATATCAAGAAAAACTTGCAAATATGGCGTATGTGATATCTCAAATAGGTATTTTAGAAGCTAAGTCTGGACTAAGTTTATTGGGTGTTTCAGAAATCGAAAATAAAAAAGTACTAGAAGACTTAGTAATACAACCTACAATCAAAGATAGGAATTATCAAATCATTCATTACAACTCTCCTGATGGTCGTGGAGTCGATGTTGGCATGTTATATAATCCATCACATTTCACTCCATTATATAGTAGGCCAATACCTCTTATGATTTTCGATGATGGAAAAAGAAGGTATACAAGAGATGTACTTTATGTGAAGGGCTTATTGGATCAAGATACCGTCCATGTTATGGTCAATCACTGGCCTTCTAGAGGAGGTGGGGAGATTACTGCTTCCCACAGAAATAGTGGGGCGAAACTATGCAGAAATGTTGTTGATTCTTTATTTAGTTTGAATGAAAATGCAAAAATATTTGTGATGGGTGACTTAAACGATGATCCTACGGATGAGAGTTTAAAATCACATTTAAGAGCAGTGGGAAACATAAAAGATGTAAAGAAAACAGGTATGTTCAATCCTTTTGAAGATTTTTTCAGAAGAGGACAGGGTTCAAATGCTTATAGAGATTCTTGGAGTTTATTCGATCAGATAGTTATATCCAGAGGTGTGACCAATAAAAAGAATCAAGGTTATTTCTATTTAAAGGCCAATATTTTTAACAAAGCCTTTCTAGTACAACCATCAGGACAGTACAAAGGATATCCATTCCGTACATTCTCGTTTGATAAATACCAAGGTGGTTATAGCGACCACTTCCCTACCTATGTTTGTCTTGTTAAAGCAATATAACACGAATAAATTTTAATTAGAAACAATCTCACATCCTTTAAGATTCATATTGGATAATATTCCTTATGAACTTGTATGACATTGTTCTTATTGGAGATATAATTATCTATATTAATCCCCTTAAAATCAATTATTTATAAGAATTACAAGGAGCAAAAATGATTAAATATCTAGAGACATTTTATCAAAATTACCAGAAGTCATTAATAAAATATTATACTCTTTGTAATCGTCACCTTTTAGTAGATTAGATAGTTCTTCCTTGTCTGTCAAAACAATCAATCCTGGATATCCAAAGCATTCTTGAATATAACTGACATCCAAATCAGGCATTTGTTTCATCTCCAAGGTATGCTTGTTGTAAAAAACAACGGCTTGATCTGCAGCAGTTAATGAGTTTAAGTATTGCGGTAAAAAAGCTTTATTTAGACTAGAAAAAGTGTGTAACTCAAGAACAGCAAGCAATTTCTTATTCCCATACCATTCTTTTACAGACGTAGTGGTGGCTTTCACTTTGCTAGGTGCATGGGCAAAATCTAAAAAAACCAATCTATCTTTGGAATCATTTAATTTCTGAAGCCTTTTATTGGCACCAGAAAAATCCGCTATTGCCTTAAAAAATCTCCTGGTGTTTATTCCCAAAGTAAGACATACTAATCTAGCTGCATTAAGATTTTGTAGATTATGATTGCCAATGATAGAAACAGGGTAAATCTCGTTTTCAAAAACAACGGACATTTCATCATTTTTCACAAGTCCTGTATATGGCAGTTTTATGATATCATCTTTTGCCTTTAATACAATCTCATTTAGGACTGCATCATCCGTGTAATAAATTAATGTACCACCACTTTCTATCATATCAAAATAAATAGAGAATTGCTCTTTATACACTTCAAATGTCGGAAAAACGTTGATATGATCCCATGCAATACCAGTTGTCACTGAGATATGCGGCTTGTAATGATGTATTTTGGGTACTCTATCCAATGGACTACTTAAATATTCATCACCTTCTATAATTATGAGTGGAGCATCGGTAAGCTTGACCATTCTATCAAAACCTTCCAATTGTGCTCCGACAAGATAATCGAAGCTTACTCCTAGCTTTTTTAGAACGTGCAAAATCATTGCTGTAGTAGTTGTCTTTCCATGACTACCTGCTATCACAATGCGTTGTTTATCCTTAGACCGCTCATACACAAATGCTGGATAGGACATAATAGTCAATCCCAGTTCCCGCGCTTTTACTAACTCAGGATTATCTTCCCTAGCATGCATGCCTAATACTACAATATCAATATCTTGTGTAATATTGGCTTCATCCCAACCAAATTTCTTTGGTGCAATACCAACTTTGGTCAATCTAGATAAAGAAGGCTCGTAAATTTCATCATCTGATCCTGTTACCAAGTGTCCCTGCGCATGCAAATCCAAAGCTATATTATGCATCGCCGCTCCTCCTATCGCTATAAAATGTACTCTTAACTTCATCAATATAATTCTATTTAATGGCTCAAAGGTACTCCTTCATTGATCAAAGCAAAAGAAAATGTTAAATTATAGTAAAAGAAATGACAAATTAATAAAATTAATTCTACATATTGATTTATAAATAATATTTTTGCACTTTATTTCGTTTAAATGAAAATTTAAGAATCCAATGAACATTAAGAATTCAAGAAAAATAATAGCAGCTGCGGCGCTTTTGATGTTAGTGATAGGTTTTAGCTCTTGTAATAGAGGTTATGGCTGTCCATATGAACTTAAAACAGCTGTAAAAGTAATATCTCCTATCATCAAATAATATTGTGATGATAAATTGGGTTTTGTTGGATGATAATTCAAAGCTACTAAAAGCGATTGAAGAGTCATTTACAAAAGATGTAGTTATTTTTAAACATAGTACCACTTGTTCTATAAGCCTTATGGCTAAAAGAAGGCTAGAAGAAGATTGGGATGATTTAGAAAATGTAATACCCTATTATCTAGATTTAAAATCATTCAGGTCTATTTCTGATGAAGTAGCTGAAAGATTTTCAGTACACCACGAGTCCCCACAAATTTTGCTCATAAGGCAAGGTGAGTGTATCTATGATGCATCTCATTTTGATATAACAATCGCCGAACTCAAGGAGACGCTTGTTTTTCATGCCTGATCGGTCAGTCATACAGTTATCTGGTGATGGTTCTCATACAGTAGTCTCTAAGATTTTTGAAGATGTAACATATCACTCAAGACATGGGGCGATTGCTGAAAGTAATATAGTGTTTATAGATGCAGGACTCAAATACCATTTTGAAAAAGGCAAAGACAACATTAGTATTTTCGAAATGGGTTTTGGAACGGGGTTAAATGCACTTTTAAGTTTTTTGTGGAGTAAAGAAAATAAAATTAGGATTGACTATCAAACTGTGGAAGCTTACCCCATTGACGCTACTGTGTTTAATAACTTAAATTATACAGACATCCTTGGAGAAAGACAAGTTTTTGAATCATTTCATAACCTTGATTGGAATCAGAGTCACATTATCACAGTGTTATTTAATTTTAAAAAACACTTAAGTCTTATTGAAGACCTTAGCTTAGACAAATGCTTTGATGTTGTATTTTATGATGCCTTTGCACCTTCAAGTCAACCACATTTATGGGAGCTACCTATTCTAAACAAAATGTACCAAATACTGAATGATGGCGGCGTTTTAGTAAGCTATTGTGCTCAAGGTGCTTTTAAAAGAAATCTAAAATCTTGTGGTTTTACAATCGAATCAATACCTGGACCACCTGGCAAGAGAGAGATGACAAGAGCAATCAAAATTACATAAATTNNTCTATCTCGTCTAACACCATAATTCAAAAATATAGGTTGTTATTGCTACTTTTAACATATTCGTAAGATAATTTGTTATAAAATATACAGACCTTTGTACTTTATTGATTCATTACAAAACAAATATACCATGAAAATTTTAAAATTTATGATCGTTGCTCTAATAGCATCTGCGTCATTTAGTGTTTCCGCACAAAGCAAGTCAACAGTTCAGAAAAACAAAATTGCTGAAGTCAAAAAATCTGGTGTTCATATGACTTTTGCTAAAGAAAGTATCAACCTTGGCAAGGTTAAAAAAGGGGAAATTAAAAAATTCGACTTCGTATTCACTAATACTGGTACGGAAACTATCGAAATAGATATTGCATCTGGATGCGACTGTACTACACTTGATTACCCAAAAACGCCTATAAAAGTTGGTCAGAAAGCGACCATTCATGTAACTTTTGACAGCGGTAAAAAGGAAGTATCAGAAGTTATTGATGTGGATATTTACTTAAAAAACTTAAATCCTAAAACAGGACAAAGAATCCTTAAAGTATTGAACTATACATACGAATTGATATAGTATAGTAATTATCATAAAACAAAAACCCTGATTGTAATTCAATACTTTCAGGGTTTTTTATTTGGGGGATTAAATTTGATTTTTGATGTAATATTATTCTGCAATCATCATAAAGAACGATTCTGCTTTAATAGTTTCTCTACTGTTTGATTTAAGGCTTGTATAGCTGTCGACTGTACATTAATTGTCTTCTTCATATTATCCATTTCTTCATGGAAGGTATTTCTGATATTATTAGGTGATGGTAGATATGGTGAAATCTTCACTTCTACATGCCAAATCTCTTTTATTTCACCAATATGTACGCCATAAGGTTGGTAGTAATTATTGTCAGAACACAAGAGCAATGTTTGATCATCTTTAATTTTGTTTATGACTCTTTTTACTACAAGTCCACCTTCCATAACTATCACATAAACAAGGTTATTTCTGACGGAACTGTAAAAATTATTAGAGTCTACTAAGGAACAAACCACCTTATCTCCTGCAAAAAGTGACGGTTCCATACTATCACCTACTATATCAAAACATCTATATGTACCATGTTGGAATTTATAATCTGGAAGTGAAAAACTTACCAAATCTTCCATAAAAACAGGGTCATTATACTGATCTATGTATCCTGCATGAGCAGCTGTGGGTACATAAACAATCTTCTCAAGGCTCCTGACTACATTCGGAGACGATGAACTTTGTTCTATGTCATCCCTTATAAACATATCGCCTGAACCAGTGAATATATATAAGGGATTTATTTTATATATTTCTGAAGCGTTTTTGATAAGGTCTATAGTTACGTCTCTTTTGCCTTTGAGTATATCATTTAGATTTTGTGGATGATATTCTACAGCAAGCGCAAACTGTCTAGATGACTTGATTTCGTTTCTCTCTTTGAGTTTTTCGAGACACTGAATAAACCGATCTGTCACAATATGGCACATAATTACTAAAATTGAATGGTTGGTATGATTTCGTCTGCCGCAAATGTAAATAAATATATTTAAATAAAAAATAATATGTAGAAATTATTAAAAAATATTTTAATATGTAAAAATATTAAAACTGAAAACAACAGATATTAATCTCAGAAAATGGACAAGCACATAAAAAAATCACTAATTATGAAATCTAAATTATTACTCAGCAAAAAATCATATTTTTCAATTTATATTGGATAGATTAAAAATGAGATATTAAGTTTGTCCCATCTATCATTAGTTTTAGCTTACCTTTGCAGCCATAATATTTCATCAATATGATAGCATTAAGAGAGAGAGTTGCCAATTTAATCCAACTAGGTACTCATTTGAATAACTTGAACGAAAATGAGATTATTCAAATTTTCAATCAAGCTGAAAATGAAAACCCATGGTTTACACAAGGAAATATTTCTAAAGCCATCAAGGCAATTCGTGATGAATTTCTAAATCAAAAATCGCTTCAACTTTTAATCGACACATACAAACTTGATGACAATATAAGTCCTAAAAAAATTGGGCTCATTCTTGCGGGCAATATACCACTTGTGGGATTTCATGATGTATTGTGTTGTTACTTAACAGGTCACATAAGCTTGATTAAGTACTCCGATAAAGATAAAACACTAATGCAGTTTATGATAAAAAAACTAATTGAAATAAACATCAATAATGGCTTTTATTTTAATCAAGTGGCTAAACTTGAAGATTACGATGCGGCTATTGTAACAGGATCTAACTCAACTGCAAAACATTTTGATTTCTACTTTAAACATGTACCACATATCATCAGAAAAAACAGAAACAGCATTGCAATAATTGCAGGTAATGAGACAGACATGGAATTACAAGCACTAGGAAATGATGTATTTAGTTATTTCGGCTTAGGATGCAGGAATGTCAGTATGCTTTTTGTCCCTAAAGACTATGACATTACAAGGTTATTTGTGGTTTTTGACAATTTTAAAGACATTATTTTTCACAATAAATATAAAAACAACTATGATTACAATGTTGCTTTAATGTTGTTAAACAAAGAAAAATTTCTTCACAATGATATGCTCATTCTACGTGAATCTGACCAAATCATATCTAGAATAGGTAGCTTACATTATCAAAAATATGAAAATATTAATTCACTTACTACGTGGATAGACGACCATAATAATGAGATCCAATGTATAGTCTCAAATACTCACATAGATGGGATAGCAACAATTCCGTTTGGAAACTCACAATGTCCTAGCATTCTTACCTATGCGGATGGTGTAGATACGGTTCAGTTTTTATTAAGCCTTTAAATCAGATTTATTGAGAAACCCACATCTAATGTAAAACATTATTTACATTATAAAAGCTAAATTACTGTTTTAACGATCCATGAAACTAATCAAATTGGTTTCATTTAAGATTTCAATTTATTACCTTTCTACGATGTTTATTATTCAAATAAATCTTATAAATGAACTAACTATCTAAACGGTTAATATGAATTTGAAATAAGAAAAATCTTTAGAAAATATAAAAGACACTTTGGAAACATTAAAAATAAATCATACTACAAAACAAGCCTTTGAATTTCTAAGTGACGAAAATCATCCAAAATGATGTAAAATATGATCTAAAGCAAAATTTATTATCTAAAACCTGATAAATAAGAAATATTCAAAATGAATTATTAACTTTGTGTTGACCAAATTTTTAATTATTTTATAACCTAATCAATAAAAAATGAAATCTTTCAATTTGGAAAAAGTGGGTATTACCCAACCAAAAATCTATCGCAACCTTAGTGTTCCTAGGTTGTACGAAATGGCCCTTCAAAACGAAAAAGGGAGTATTATCTCTGACAAAGGCGCTCTATTAGTTTATTCAGGAGAAAAAACAGGCCGAAGTCCAAAAGATCGTAGAATAGTAAAACACCCTGATTCAGAAAACAATATTGATTGGGGCAATGTAAATCTACCTTTGGATGAACATACATTTATGATTAATAAAGTCCGAGCGATTGATTACATAAATAGTAGAGATATTATATACGTATTTGATGGATTTGCAGGATGGGATCCTAAGTATAGAATAAAAGTTAGGGTAATATGTACAAGAGCTTACCATGCACTATTCATGAATAATATGCTTATCAGACCGACCAAAGAAGAATTGAAATCTTTTGGAGAGCCTGATTATACCATATTTAATTCTGGAGCTTTTCCAGCAAATAAATTTACAAATCAGATGACATCAAAAACTAGTGTAGCATTAGATTTTGAAAAAAGAGAAATAGTCATCTTAGGGACAGAGTATGCTGGCGAAATGAAAAAAGGAATATTCACAGTGATGAATTACTTGATGCCACTCAAAAATGTGATGCCTATGCACTGTTCTGCTAATGTGGGAGACAAAGAAGATGTATCTATATTTTTTGGACTTTCTGGGACTGGTAAAACAACTCTAAGTGCTGACCCTAGAAGACACTTAATAGGAGATGATGAACACTGCTGGACGGACAAAGGTGTATTCAATATTGAAGGTGGTTGCTACGCAAAAGCAATTAATTTAAGTGCAGAAAAAGAACCTGAAATCTATAACGCCATAAAATTTGGTACTGTCTTAGAAAACGTGGTGTATGATGAGAAGACTCGTAATGTAGATTATGACGATATTTCCATCACCGAAAATACGCGCGCAGCCTACCCTATCGATTTTATCCAAAATGCAAAAATACCATGTGTAGCTGGACAACCAAAAAATATTATTTTTTTAACGTGTGACGCATATGGTGTGTTGCCGCCAGTGAGCAGCCTGACGCCTGAACAAGCTAGTTATCATTTTATTTCAGGATACACTGCTAAAGTGGCAGGAACAGAAATGGGCGTTACAGAGCCATCTGCTACATTTTCAGCTTGTTTTGGTGCTGCATTCATGCCTTGGCACCCAAACAAATATGCTGAGTTACTTGCAGAAAAAATAACAAAACATGGTGCAAAAGCATGGTTGGTAAATACTGGATGGACAGGAGGACCATATGGCATTGGTTCTAGAATCAAGCTTAAATATACACGTGCCATCATTGATGCTATACATAATAATGATTTTGATCAAGTAGAAATGATAGATGAGCCAATTTTTGGTTTTAAAATACCAACAAGCTGCCCGGATGTCCCTTCAGAAATACTTCAATCAAAAGAAACATGGGTTGATAAAAAAGGGTATGAAAATACTTTAAAAAAATTGGCAGAATTATTTAAAACCAATTTCAAAAAATATGAAAAAGGTGTAAACAAAGAAATAGTAGCCGCAGGTCCAAAATAATTCTTTAAATTTATAAGATGCGGGAAAGGTAAACCTAGCTTTTTCCGCATCTGTTTTTCTGATTTATTATCAATTTTTCCTAAATAAATTATTGATTTGGCAATTGACAATTCACCATTTATTGATTTCCACAATCACTCTAATTGGCATGGCGAAGAAGTCATTGAAGTTGTGTCTATCCATGGAAATCAAAACAAAAAAGCAAAATTATATACTATTGGATATCATCCTTGGTGGACCGAACGCGTTTTGAATGAAAGTGAATTAAAATTCATTAGTGACAAATATGTTAATGATAATAACTGCCTTGGACTAGGTGAATTTGGATTAGACAAGCTGAAAGGGGCGCAACTAAACATCCAAGAAGAAATTGTCATTCAACAAATAAATCTAGCAAATGAACTGAATGCGCCTGTCATCATTCATTGTGTAAGAGCTTACGATAGACTGATAAGATTAAAAAAAGAGTTTGGTAAAACCGACTGGGCAATACATGGATTTATGCGCAATAAAATTTTAGCAAAACAAATTTTGAATGCGAATATCAAACTGTCCATTGCACCACAACATCAAATGAAAGCCACTTTCATAGAAATGGCCCAATATGTACCGTTAACCCATATATTTTTAGAAACAGATAGTCACTTCCGAATAAATATTACAGATAGATATCGTATTTTTGCCGCTTTAAGAAAAATGGACCTTGAGCCATTAAAATCACAATTGTTTCAAAATTTCAAAAAGTTTTACCAAGAAAAATGGAAGTACCAAAGTGGCTGGAGCGAACAGCATTATTAACAGGTGAAGAGTCAATACAAAGTTTATCACAAGCCAATGTATTGTTGGTCGGCCTTGGAGGTGTTGGAAGTTTTGCAGGTGAATTTTTAGTAAGAGCAGGTATAGGCAAAATCACTATAATAGATGGTGATACGGTAGATATTACGAACATTAACAGACAATTACAAGCATTAACATCAACAATAGGTCTCTCCAAAGCTGCACTTCTTAAAGATAGGTTTGAAGATATAAATCCTGAATTAGTGGTTACACCATATGATCGTTTTCTTGAGCCCGAAGATATGGAGACCCTGTTAGATACTAGTAAATTTGACTACATATTGGACTGCATAGATAGCGTCACTCCTAAATTAACTCTTTTAAAAATAGCAAAAAGTAGAAAACTCAAAATTATCAGTTCTATGGGAGCTGGTGGAAAACTGGACCCGTCCAAAATTAAAATCGGAGATATTTCGACCACGAAAGAATGTAAATTCGCCCAAAGTCTTAGAAAAAGATTAAAAAGAGAAAATATAAAAAGGGGAATCAAAGTGGTCTTTTCAGAAGAGATTCAACCAAAAGATGCATTAAAACTAACAGATGGTAAAAACTATAAAAAATCATACTATGGAACCATTTCATACATGCCAGCTTTATTTGGACTGACCATGGCTTCTGAAGTTATCAGGATACTTGGAAAATTAAAGAAATAAAATAAATGGCAAGTACAAAAACAACACAATATGCTTTATGTTAATGTAAAGTTGTAATATAGTTTATATCCAAATACCATAGTTTTACAAAAATATCTTTTACATATTAAATTTTTTGAAATATTTTTATGAGATTTATTCCAAAATTCTTTAATTTGCGCCTTCAAAATCCCTCTGTAGTAATATTATTATTATTTTTCATCTCTTAAAATCTAATTCATGCATTTTCAAAAAGTAAATAATTGCTTTTTAAAGACTAGTTTATTATTCGTTGTTCTGTTAATAACTAACTATATGACAGGCCAAAGTGAAACTAAATATCCTGAACTTTACTCCAAATTTAAAGATTATCAAATAATTAAGTTTGACTCAAAAGATGTATTCAAAAAAATGCAAAGGTCAGAAAATCTTGAAAACTTTGTTATTCAATTGGATAATGGTGCCACTTGGAATCTAAATCTTAAGAATTCAGGAATTATTGGCGATAAATATCAAGTAACAGTTGCCGATACTGACGGGTCAAAGGTTAGTTATGGCACTAAAGCAATACCGACAAAAGGAACCATAAATGGCATGTCGAATAGTGAAGTTTCATTAACCTTTAATGAAAATTTCATATATGGATTTTTAAGGTTCAGAGGCGAACAGTACTTCATTGAGCCAGTATATCATTTATTGGATGTAAGAAGTTCGGACGAATTTATTTTATATAACACTAAGGACATCATAGAACAAAAAGAGTACAAATGTGGATATGAACTTGATATTGCAGAAAACAAAAGGATCAAAAAAAATACAGATAAAAATGTAGGACAAAGACAAGTCGGTGAGTGTTTATTGGTCAATTATAATACCGCTTCTGATTGGTCTATGAGGGTCAAATATGGTAGTGTATCTGGTGTAGAGAACCACAATATTGGTGTTTTAAATGATGTGCAAACTAATTATGACAATGAATTTGCAGACGAAATCCAATTCTTAATGAATGAACAGTGGATTTCATCATGTGCTACTTGCGATCCATGGACCAATAGTACGGATGCTGAAACACTCCTAATTTCTTTCAGATCTTGGTCTCTTAATAATGGTTTTAGTACAGATCATGACTTAGCTGGATTGTGGACAAATAGAGATATGGATGGTGGTACAGTTGGAATTGCTTATGTAGGTGTTTTATGTTCAAGTTTTAAGTATCATGTTCTTCAGGATTTCACAAGTAATGCAAATTTAATAAGAGTGATGGTAGCTCATGAAATAGGGCATAATTTTAGTGCCGAACATGATGGCGCAGGTAGTGGTTTTATTATGGCGCCTTCTGTCAATAATACAAATACATGGTCAGCAGCATCTATTTCAAGCATACAAAATGAATACAACAATGCGAATTGCTTACAAAACTGTCCAGGTGGTGGTAATTTTCCAGTTGCTGATTTTACTTTTAATGTGGTCACAACTTGTCTACCAGGCGTTGTACAATATTCTGATCAATCTTCAAATGCAAATTCTAGACAATGGAGTTTCCCAGGTGGTACACCTTCTACATCAACAGCTGCAAACCCAATTGTAACTTATAATTCTGTGGGTACTTACGAAGCTACGTTGACAGCTTTTAATAGTTCAGGAAATAGCAATTCCATAACAATTGGCAATATAATAACTGTATTAGACATACCAAGTGCTGACTTTGTGGTTAATATAACTGGAAGAGATATCTCTTGCATTTACATAGGAGATGTTGCTAGTACATTCTTTTGGGAATTCGGAGATGGAACTACCAGTACACTTCAAAATCCATTTCACACTTATCAAAATGATGCAATTTATACAATAACTTTGACTATAGAAAGTGAATGTGGATCAGATACAAAATCAGAGATCATTGAAATCATCACACCACCAGTGGCAAACTTTACTTCATCAGTCGTGTCTGGTTGTCAAGGATTATCTGTAAGTTATGTAAACCAATCATCTAGTAATGCCACATCATTTTTATGGACATTCCCAGGTGGTATTCCAAATACATCTACAGAAATGAATCCTGTTGTGGAATATCCTGATCATGGTAACTTTAATGTTACCCTTCGAGCTAATAATCCAATAGGAAGTAATACGATTGTAAAAAATAATTACATTACAGTTTCACCACTTCCTACTACAGGTTTTAGCCATGTACTACAGGGCGCAACAGCAACTTTTGATAATAATTCTCAATTTGGAACTTCTTACAGTTGGAATTTTGGTGATGGCCAGACTAGTTCAGAAGAAAACCCGGTTCATACCTACTCAAATAACGGTACTTACAATGTAGAATTACAAACAATCAACAATTGTGATATAGTGATTTCTAGCCAAGTAATAACAATTGCTCTTGCGCCATCCGCATCATTTTTGCCTACATCTGTAAGTTCTTTATGTACACCAGAATCTATAACATTCCAAAGTACATCTACATATAATCCTACTTCATATACTTGGTTTTTTGAAGGAGGAACACCAAGTACTTCTACAGATGCAAACCCAACCGTTATGTATAATTCAGCTGGTGTATTTGATGTACAATTAATCGTTACTAATGTGAATGGCTCGGATACACTTACCAGTCAAAACTTCGTTAATGCAAATGATCAACCACAAGTATCATTTTCTCATTTAGGAGATGGATTGACTGTAGCATTTAATGGGTCTATTACAAATGGCAATAACATTAATTGGGATTTTGGAGATGGCCAATCAAGTAATGATCAAGATACTGATCATACTTATGCAGCCGAAGGAACATATACTGTAACCTTAAGTGCTGAAAATGAATGTGGTATAATTACATCAACACAAAATATTTTAGTACAATTATTACCAGTCGCAGGATTTACAGCAAATACTACTACAACATGTGCTGGTTCAGAAATTGCTTTTACAAGTCAGTCAACACCATCAGTTACTGGTTGGACATGGACATTTGAAGGAGGAACGCCAGGAACATCAACTCAGCAAAATCCTGTCATAAATTATACTTCACCAGGTACATATAATGTAAGTTTAGTAGTATCTAATCCTACAGGAAATGGTTCAACCACTATTTCAGATTATATCACCATTATAACAGTGCCAACTACGGGATTCCAACCAACAAAAGTTGGCAACTTAGTAACATTATCAAATAGTGGTATTGGTGCAACATCAACTTCGTGGACAGTAACAGGACAAGGTTTAGATTTGACCTTATCGGGAAGTCCAGTAACATTTACTGCTCCATCAAACGGCGAATACCTGATCACTCAAAGAAATAGTAATGTATGTGGTGAATCATCAGAGCTTATTCAAACTTTGAGTGTTAATGTGTATCCCGAATCATCATTTAATATGGCAGGAGGACAATCAAACTGTATAAATACTCCAATTTCATTTGAGAACCTTTCCATAAATGCTAATACTTTTGAATGGGCTATCGAAGGCGGAAATCCATCTGTTTCTACTGAAGTAACTCCTTCAGTAACATTTGCAGAGGCTGGTATATATCCTGTTAGATTGATAGCAAGTAATGACTTAGGTACAGATACATTTACAATGATGGTTACCGTATTACCACTGCCTACAGCACAGTTTGATAAAACTCAGAATGACGGCCAAGTAGTCTTTGAATTCACAGGTGATAATGTAGAAACTTACAACTGGTCATTTGGTGACGGTAACACAAGTGAACTTTCAGATCCTACACATACTTATAGTACAGGTGGACAATATGAAGTTACACTAATTACTAAAAATGCATGTGGATTAGATACTGCTAGCCAAATCTTAACAGTAATCATTTCATCAGTAAGTGATACTGAATTAGATAGCAAAATTACAGTAACGCCAAATCCAAATAATGGATTCTTCAATGTGAATATTAAAAATTCAAAAGAAACATATAATGTTGTCCTGATGGATATGTACGGTAGAAATATTGAAAAGATGATCATTAAAAATGATAACACAAGTACATCTACGACTCAAATAGATGGTACCAATCTACCTGCTGCTACTTATATATTAAGAATTGCAGGGAAAGAAGGCGTGTCAACAAAACAAATTGTTATTCAGAAATAAAAGATTGTATTTCTTCTAAATTATAGAAAGCGTCGAAGAATTTATTTTTTCGGCGCTTTTTCGTTTTTACGTCCCATCATTGAACAAATAGGACATAAATCGATGTTGTGACCACGCGCAGGACAATATTCTCTCCCAAAAAAAATAATTTGTAGATGTAGTTTATTCCAAATATCCTTTGGGAAAATCTTTTTAAGATCTTCTTCTGTCTTTTCTACATTTTTTCCATTGCTCAGGCACCATCTATAAGCTAACCTATGAATATGCGTGTCTACTGGAAAAGCAGGAACACCAAATCCCTGAGACATGACAACTGATGCTGTTTTATGACCTACACCAGGCAACGACTCTAGAGCTTCAAAATTATCAGGAACTTGTCCATTATATTTTTCGATAAGAATATTGGATAAATCAGATATTGCTTGAGATTTTCTAGGCGCAAGACCACAAGGTCGAATGACTTCCATTATTTTTTCCACAGGTACTTTTGCCATATCATTAGGATTATCGGCCAAGGCAAACAGATGTGGTGTTACTTGATTCACTCGTACATCTGTACATTGTGCAGACAATAAAACAGCGACTAGCAAAGTATAGTTATCCTTGTGATCTAATGGAATAGGTGTTTCAGGATATAAAGATTCCAATTTTTCTATTACAAACTTAGCCCGTTCGTTTCTATTCATCTTTTAATTTTTTTGGTTTGGATTCTCAATATAAAATACATCGTCATCCCCTATTTGTATTCGATCCAACAATTTACCATTTACATTTGGGGCAGGAATTCCTTCCTTTAATAATACCTTTGTTTTAATTACTCTCGCTTCATTCCAAAGATTTTGATCAATAAACGATTTAATGACTTGAGCGCCACCTTCTACGATGATAGAGAAAATACCTTTTTGATACAACAAATCTAAAACATTATTTAGTTGCCGAACATCAGACACAACCAATTGTTCTTTTTTCTCATCATTTTGAACAGTATTCTGTGTAACAGTCCATGTGGGTAATTCATCCTTATAAATATTCAAATCAACCGGCAAACTTAGGTGTGTATCAAGAATAATCCTTAGCGGATTTTGTCCCAAATAATGCCTCGATGTGAGTGAAGGGTTATCAATGAGGGCCGTTGATTTACCTATTAAAATTCCATCTACTTCTGTACGCCATTTGTGTGTAAGCATTCCTGTAGCCTGACTTGTAAGCCAAGTTTGTTCACCTAATTTGCTTATATAATTATCCTTGGATTGAGCCCATTTAAGTATGATGTAAGGCTTTTTCTCCAGATTAGCTTTAAATTTTGATATGATATGATTCGCTTTTGATTCACAGAATGGTGATATAACTTCTACTCCATGATCTTTTAAATATTTCACGCCAATACCCCTTACTATTGGATTTGGGTCTAAACATCCTATGACTACTTTTCTACACCCTTCAGCCACAATTTTATGGGCACAAGGTGGTGTTTTGCCGAAGTGTGAGCATGGTTCTAAGCTTACATACCAAGTAGCATCTTTTATTTTGTGTAGATTTGATTTTGATACACTTTGGAATGCTTCTACTTCTGCATGTGGACCTCCGTAATATCTGTGATAACCTTCTCCTATTATTTGTCCATCAAAAACAATGACAGAACCAACATTTGGATTTGATTTGGTATCTTTTCCTCCAAGAGCAGCAAGCTCAAAACATCGCTCCATGTATTTTTCAATGGGTACGATCGGGCTTGCTGTCATTGGATTGTTTAAATTTTATAAAAAATTATTTGCCATGGCAATGTTTGTATTTCTTGCCGCTTCCACAAGGACAAAGATCATTTCTACCGACCTTATCTTCTACCCTTTTGAAAGTTTCTGGTTTTTCATTTCTTCTAGAAACACCTTCTGCAGCTGCTTTTGCATCTTCTTCCTCGCGACTAGTTCGTACTTTGCTAAGGTCAGATTTTTGTACTCTTGCTTCTTTTACTTCCTGCTGCAACAGCAACTTACCATTAAATAAATAAGCGCCTACATCTTTATTTATTTTATTGATGAGTTCTTCAAATAAATTATATGCTTCAATTTTGTACTTAACCAATGGATCTTTCTGCTCAAATGAAGCTGACTGTACAGAATCTTTGAGTTCGTCCATATTTCTCAAATGCTCTTTCCAATGATCATCTAAAATAGCCAAAGTAATGGTTTTTTCGATATCTCTCATGATAGACGCACCACCTGTAGTTACAGCTATTTTGAGATCTGCTGCTATTGGTAATGGATTATTACGACCGTCTGTAAATGGCACTGCTATTCGTTTGTAACGATGACCTTCTGTTTCATATACCTTTTGGATGGTAGGTAGCAGTATCTGAGTTATTTGTTCTGACTTGTAATTATAATGTTTCAGTACAGCGTCAAGTGTTTCGTCAATTAGATTGTCCACCGACATGCTTCTGAATGTATCTTCATCGATTTGTGGATCAATACTTAACGATGTGAGACAATCAAATCTATAACCTTCAAAATCATTAGACCTTTTGTTAACCGCAACGATATTCTCAACTGAACCCACGAACATATTATGTAGATCAACTGACAACCTTTCGCCGTGGAGTGCATTATTTCTCTTTTTATAAATGGCTTCTCTCTGAATATTCATTACATCATCATACTCAAGGAGACGCTTTCTTACTCCAAAACTGTTTTCTTCTACTTTTTTCTGTGCTCTTTCTATGGACTTAGAAACCATATTATGTTGGATAACTTCTCCTTCTTTATGGCCCATTTTATCCATGATACCTGCAATTCTTTCTGATTGGAAAAGACGCATCAAGTTATCTTCTAATGACACATAGAACTGTGAACTACCTGGATCTCCTTGTCTTCCTGCTCTACCTCTCAACTGCCTATCTACCCTTCTAGAATCATGTCTTTCTGTGGCAACAATAGCTAAACCACCTGCTTGTTTGACTTCAGCATTGATCTTGATATCCGTACCTCTACCTGCCATATTGGTAGCTATAGTAACAGCTCCCGCTTTACCTGCTTCAGCTACAATTTCTGCCTCTCTTTGGTGTTGCTTTGCATTTAATACATTGTGTTTAATACCTCGAAGATTAAGCATTCTGCTCAATAACTCAGAAATCTCTACAGAAGTGGTACCCACAAGGACTGGTCTACCTTGTGCAGTCAATTTACCTATATCTTCTATAACTGCATTGAACTTTTCTCTTGCAGTTTTATAAACTAAATCATCTTTGTCATCTCTGATAATAGGCCTATTGGTTGGAATAACGACTACGTCAAGTTTGTAAATTTCCCACAATTCACTTGCTTCTGTCTCAGCGGTACCTGTCATACCTGCTAGTTTGTGGTACATTCTAAAATAGTTCTGAAGTGTTACTGTCGCATAAGTCTGTGTGATTTCTCCAACTTTTACCCCTTCCTTTGCTTCTAACGCTTGGTGGAGACCATCAGAATATCTACGCCCTTCCATCATACGACCTGTCTGCTCATCTACTATCTTTACTTGCTCATCAATGACTACATATTCCTGATCTTTGTCAAATAAAGTGTACGCCTTTAGCAACTGACTCGTAGCGTGTAGACGCCTAGACTTGATAGAATAGTCTTGTATCATTAGCTCTTTCTCTTCAGTAAGTTTGATACCTTCCTTGGTTTCTCTACTAGTTAGTTCTTGGATTTGCTGAGTGATATCAGGCATGACAAAAAGATTAGGGTCATTTTCGCCTTTGGATAGATATTCTATTCCCTTTTCTGCAAGTTCTACTGATCTATTTTTTTCATCAATGGTGAAATATAATGGTGCATCAGCCAAATGCATGTTTTTGTTTTGTTCCTGCATGTAGAAGTTTTCTGTCTTTTGCAAGATCACTTTTACTCCATCTTCACTCAAAAACTTAATTAATGGTCTGTATTTTGGTAAAGCTCTGTAACATCTAAATAAAGATAGACCGCCTTCGCCTTCGAGATGTCCCGCATTTCCATCTTTGATAAGTTTTTTAGCTTCAGCAAGGTACTCTGTTGCAAGTTGTCTTTGTACAGAAACGAGCTTTTCAATTTTAGGATTTAACTCTAAATATTCTTGTTCTTCCAATCCTTGTGGCACAGGTCCTGAGATGATCAAAGGTGTCCTAGCGTCGTCAATCAACACTGAATCTACCTCATCCACCATGGCATAATGATGTTTGCGCTGCACAAGTTCTTCTGCATCACGCACCATATTATCTCTCAAATAGTCAAAACCAAACTCATTATTGGTTCCATAAGTGATGTCACATCTGTAAGCTTTGATACGTTCCGGAGAGTGTGGGCGATATTTATCTATACAATCTACTGTGAGTAATAAAAATTGGAATATTGGTCCTACCCATTCGCTATCCCTTTTTGCTAGGTAATCGTTGACCGTTATGATGTGAACACCTTCGCCTGAAAGACCATTTAGATATGCAGGTAAGGTTGCTACCAATGTTTTACCTTCACCTGTGGCCATCTCCGCAATTTTTCCTTCATGCAGCACCATACCACCTATGAGCTGGACATCATAATGAAGCATATCCCAAGTGATATCACCACCTGCTGCTTTCCAACTATTCTTCCAAATAGCTTTGTCTCCTTGTATTGAGACAAACTCTTTATTTACTGCCAATAATCTATCGTGTTCTGTAGCTTCTACCTCTATGGTAGGATTTGTTTTAAATCTTCTAGATGTTTCCTTAATAACGGCAAATGCTTCAGGCAAAATTTCTTTCAGCGCTGTTTCAAGGTATTTATTTCTTTCTTTTTTGATTTTATCAATTTCGTTGTAAATATTTTCTTTATTTACAAAATCTGGTTCTTGATTTGCCTTTTCTGTGAGCGCAGTAATATCTGCATCAATATCTGCAAGACTATTTTTGATTCTTTGCTTGAATTCAGTTGTTTTATTTCTTAACTCATCGTGGCTAAGTGACTGATAAGCATCATAGTGTGCATTTATTTGGCTTACGATTGCAGAGTATCCCTTTACGTCTCTCTCATACTTAGAACCAAAAATATTTTTTATAAAACTAAACATTATGTATATATTTTCGTGATTGATATTGCTTATAAATGACTTTACACCACTTTTATTTCAAAAGAGTGGCAAAGATATTAAATATTTCAATGTAAAGATAGTTGACCAAAACTATACCATTCCATCAAAATAGACAAATTGGCATAAAAATGATGAATATTGCTTTAAATTGACCAATTTTGACAGTATAACAATCGAAAACAAGTTTAAAAGTAAGATTTGAAAATTATACTTTTCTTATTAAATAAACCTGCTAACATTGAAATTTCAATAATTTTATTTGCCCAATAGGCATAAAATAATTGTTAATATTCTAAACTATTTTTTATAATTTTACGTCCAATTTAAAAAATAAATATTATCATTACTGCCTAAATCATTATCCACATGGGGCAAAAAGTCTTTTTTGTTATAACTACTATCTTTACTATAACGCTCATACTTATATTACATGGCGCCGTATCTATTCCGAATAACCCCTTACCACCACTTGGAAAATTTTTAAATCCTTTTGGTGGCGCATGGACATCAGACAATAATAATGAAAAGAACAATTATGATCTTTCGCAAAATGGAATTAAAGGAAATATTGATATTATTTATGATGAACGAAGAGTTCCCCATATTTTTGCCGAAAACCTGAATGATGCCCTATTTGCTCAAGGATATGCAGAAGCACAGAATAGATTATTCCAAATGGAGTTCTTGGCAAAAGTTGCAGCAGGAGAATTGTCATCCATTTTCGGACCACGTACCATTGAACTCGATCTTGCAAGTAGGCGCAGGGGAATGAAGTTTGCTGCTGAAAATGCAGTCAAAGGCTGGGAAAAACAACCAAATTATCACCTTGTACTTAGTTACATCGAAGGTGTTAATGCATATATTAAGAGTTTAAAACCAGAAAACCTTCCATTCGAATATAAGTTATTTAATATTGAACCTTCAGAATGGACACCATTAAAATCTGCCTTGATATTTAAACAAATGTCACTTACTCTAGCCGGTAGAAATGATGATGTAGAGTATACAAATCTAATGCAACTACTTGGAAAAGAAGACTTTAATCAACTTTATCCTGAAAGGCAATTAACAGAAAACCCGGTAATACCTACTGAAAAACCATATGCTTTCGATACGCTATATGGAATGCCCCAAGACACAAAAGCGTTCTTTAAAAAACCACTATTAAAATCATTTTATGAAAACAGAGACAAAGGTGTAGGAAGTAATAGTTGGGCAGTCAGTGGAACAAAAACTGCAACTGGCTCACCTATCTTTTGCAATGATCCTCATCTAAGTCTTGGGTTACCTTCTATATGGTTTGAAGTACAAATTCAAACACCTGAAATTAATGCATATGGCGTTTCTTTCCCTGGATTCCCAGGCATTATGATAGGTTTTAATGAATATATAGCTTGGGGAGAAACCAATGTAGGCCAAGATGTTGAAGATATTTATGTCATAAAATGGGTAAATAAAGAAAAAACCAAATACTATCTTGATGGTAAGGAAATGGACATAACATCAAGGATAGAAACAATAAATATCAAAGGTGGTCAATCCTTAATCGACACTGTAAAATATACACATTGGGGGCCCATATATCGTACATCGGAAGGTGGAAATCATGATCTAGCTATGAGATGGCTTGCACATGATGAACCAGACACAGACGAATTTAATACTTTTATTCAGGCATTGTCTTGTAAAAACTATGACGATTATCTCCAAGCTACGGGTAATTATATTGCACCTGCCCAAAACTTTGGGTTTGCATCGGTATCTGGTGATATAGCACTTCGAGTCAATGGTAGATTCCCAGCAAAATATGACCAAGATGGACGATTTGTTGAATATGGAGATGACACCAAAAATGGTTGGCAAGCATTCATACCAAGACATCAAAATCCACAAATTCTGAATCCTAAACGTGGCTTTATCTCATCCGCAAACCAAGTAAGTGCAGATGGCAGTTATCCTTATTACTTCACCGGAAAATTTGAAAGGTATAGAAATCGAAGTGTAAATGACAAACTTACCTCGATGAATGGAATAACAGCAGACGACATGAAAAAAATGCAACAAGATGCTTATTCAGTTAAAGCAGCTGAGTACATTACAACCTTAAGATCAATTGTGGATAGCTTATCACTAAAAGATAGTCTAAAAATAGGTTGGGAATTATTAAATAAATGGGACTTTAGATATCTGGCCGATCAAGAAGCTCCTACCCTTTTTGATCTTTTTTATACTAAATTGGCGAATAATACATGGGATGAAATCGTTATTGAACACAACAATATGGATGTAAAACTACCAGAACCTTGGGTACTCCTGGAGTTCATTCAAAAATATCCAAATCATAAATATTTTGATATAAAGTCTACTCCAAATATTGAATTAACGTCTGATATAGTACTAAAATCATTACAAGAAGCTATTTCAGATTTTAATAATCGTACAAAAGAAGGAAAAAACAATACTTGGGGACAATACAAACCTTTACATATTTATCACTTGACCAGATTACCTGCTTTGTCTGCGATGGACCTTGCGGTGGATGGATGCCCTGATGCAGTCAATGCTACGGGACAGTCGTTTGGCCCGAGTTGGAGAATGGTGGTAAGTTTAGAAAATAAAATCAAAGCATACGCTGTATATCCAGGTGGTCAATCAGGTAATCCGACAAGCAAATACTACAAAAACATGATACCTGCTTGGTCAAAGGGTGAATACTATAATCCAAACTTTGTATCCAAAAAAGATGAACTTAAAGATAAAACAACCCAATCCATCCAATTAATTGCATCAAAATGAAAAACATAGTTATTATACCAATCATTATATTCATCACTTATCTAGCTCAGATATTTTTGCCATGGTGGATAGTGGCCATCGTTTGTTTTTTAGTGTGTTGTTTTGCTAATCTGTCCAAATTTGTTGCATTTGCATCGAGTTTATTAGCTATATTTGTACTTTGGTATGTCAAAGCTTGGATGTCTGACGGAAATTTTGATGGGCCTATGTCAATACTTTTAGGAAATGTGATGGGTGGCATTTCTAGTGGAGCAGTATTGTTTTTGACAGCTATAGTAGGAAGCATTGTGGGTGGGTTGAGTGGATTATTAGGGGCTTGGAGTCGTTTACTATTTTCAAAAAAGTAACTTAATCATGCTAAAAAAAGTAGGCATCACTGGTGGTATAGGTTCTGGTAAGACTACGGTTTGCAAAATATTTGAGACCTTAGGTGTTCCTATTTATTATGCCGATCTTGAAGCCAAAAAAATTATTAGCATTAATCCTGCCGTAAAAAGACAAATAAAGGAGTTATTAGGAGCAGAATCCTATTATAAAAACGGAAAACCTAACAAAGCATTCATTGCTTCTAAAATATTTAGTGATAAAAGTCTTTTGGAAAGTATGAATAAAATAGTCCATCCTGCCGTGCAAACTGATGTAGAAAGATGGTACGAAAATATTAAATCAAAAACAAATGCCACATACGTTTTGAAAGAAGCTGCCTTATTAGTTGAAACTAAATCCTACAAGCACCTTGATGCTTTAATTGTAGTGACTTGTCCAGAAAATATTCGAATAAAAAGAGTTATGGAACGCGATCAAGTATCAGAAGAAGAAGTATCAGCAAGGATAAAAAATCAATTGCCAGAAGATGAAAAAGTGAGAGTAGCAGATTACGTTATTAAAAATGATGGCAACACGCCTCTGATACCACAAGTATGGGAAATCCATCGTAAATATTCAGGAAATAATTAATCAATATCATAAACCTTAATCCCGTGAAAATTTTAAAAATTTTATTATTCTTTATTATTCTACTTGCCATAGTTGGTTTCATGGGCCCTAAAGTCACATTTGAACCTGCCACAATCTTAGATACAGAAATAAATGTTCCAATTCAGTCACTAGAAGACTATGTAAAATCAAAAGAATTTAAAACAGAGGATATTAAACCTGGTAATGAAGCAAAAATTGTTTGGGCAAATGACAGCTTCCAACAAAAAACACCTTATAGTGTAGTTTATCTTCATGGTTTTTCGGCTAGCCATGAAGAAGGTGCGCCCATACACAGAGATTTTGCAAAAAGATATGGCTGCAATTTGTACCTTGCTCGACTTGAAGATCATGGAAGATCATATGATGATACATTCAAAACTTTGACGCCAGACAATTTTATTCAATCGGCTGAAGATGCCATTGATATCGGTAAAATACTAGGTGAAAAAGTGATTGTTATTTCTTGTTCTACAGGAGGAACATTGTCAGCGATACTTGCCGCTGCAGGCGAAGATATACATAGTATGATCATGTATTCGCCAAATATTGACATTTATGATACTAATTCAGAACTACTCCTATATCCGTGGGGAAAACAACTTTCATCTTTGGTAATGGGTGGTGAGTATAATAGAATAAACTACACTCCAGACCAACAAAAATATTGGAATTCAGTCTACCACACAAACGGACTTTTTGCATTAAAAACCATAATTAAGGATTACATGCATGAAGAAACTTTCCAAAAAGTCAAAGTTCCTGTTTTTATGGGTTATTATTACAAAGACGAAGAAAATCAAGATAAAGTAGTCTCTGTATCTAGAATGCTAGATTTTTATAACCAAATAGGTACACCTGCTGATCAAAAACATAAAGTAGCATTTCCAACTGCGGGTCACCATGTCATTTCATCTTACTTAATGAATGAAAATATATATCTTGTGGCAAATGAAACATATCAGTGGGCTGAGAAAGTACTCGGTCTAAAGCCAATATAAAGATATAAATCCAACTTTAACAGACTATGCCTACAGTGAGTCTTAACTAAAGGCATTATCTAAGACTGAACCCCGAACGTAAGTATTTTTTAATATTTATCCAAAATGCAGTAGCTAAATAAAAAATAATGGGAGAACCAAATGCAACGAAACTGCTGTAAATAAAATACAACCTAACTCTTGATTCATTTAAGCCCCATTTTGCTGCGAGATAGCTACAAACTCCGAAACTATATTTTTCTACAAAAGGTTTTACAGTATTTTCAATGATGGACATAAATAGAATTATTTGGATTTGGTACTATAACCAATGCAAATTTAAATTGTTTTTAAATCAATTCCAAATTATTAAAAAAATGAACCACCATTTAAGATCAAAAGAAATCAAATTGCCAATTCTTGATGGTTTGTTCAAAAGAATAAACAACCTGATACAACATTATTAAAATGCTATATTATAGATAGAAATCTACTTTCAATATGACAAAAGGAGCTTAAAAAGTTTTATTTGACTTTGATGCTTTTTGTACCTATCAATTGGAGTAATCCACTTTTTAATTCTTTGAGTTCAATAACGTATTTACCTGGTTCAGCGTATTGGTATTGAAGATTTTTTTGGGTAACAATAAGTCTTACACCATCGCCCATTTCCATCACATAACGTGAAGCTTTAGGGTCTTCCAAAAACTCAAAATTAAACTTAGCACCTGCATCAAATTTACTTTCCATTTTGACATAATCATCAAATTTGTTAGATCCATCTTCTTCTGGTGAAGCAAAAAGTATACTAGCTAGAGACGTTTTTTCTGGGCCATTATTAATAGAAGAAACTTGTAATGAATCACTGCCATTAAGTTGCTGTCCAAAAAGATAAATTGAACCAATGATGCCAGTAAGAACCAACAAACTCAAAAGCAAAGGCTCCAAATGAGTTGTGATCAAATGTGAAAAATTAGTAGCACGCTTACTAATACGAACAGGAGTGTAATGATTTACATTCATAAAATCGGATTTGGGTTAATTAATAATCGGTTACACAATCAGACAAATCGGTATCTGAATGGAACTGTAAAGGTATATCTTATTATTGAAATAAAAAATATAAAATTCAATTAATATATCATTTTCATCATACATAATACACTTACTATCAAGTATTAAGAAAAATAAATATAAAACTTACTCATAATATGTGACTTATATAAACCCAAATATTATATAAGAAAAATAAAAATATTTTGTCTAAAGAAATTTAGATACATCAATTATGGAATGATACCTTTGTGTGACTTAAACTGTTTATCTAATTTTACACAAACTTGTAATGAAGTCATTTATAAAAAACACCTTACACAAAGTACTTTTGCCGCGAGGACGAGCTTATCTAGAAGACAAAGTGCTATTGGAAGGATGGAATAAGATTAATATTGAATCAGGATTTAAAAATATTTGTGTAATCCATAAAGAAACAACCTCTATCACTTCTAAAGGTATCGTATTTCTTTCTCATCCATATCTTGCTGATGCAAAACAATTTTTCTTGAGAAATGGTCATGCTCAGATGTACTTAGATAGTGGATTTCATGTGGTTATTTTTGATTATAATGGATTTGGTGAGAGCAAGTTTAGTGATTTTAATTATGCAGAAGATTTCAGCATTGTTGTAAAACATTTCCGAAATAAATTTCCAGATACTTTGTTTTTTGGTCATGGAATTTCATTTGGTGCATCAAATTTGATAAATTATACTAACGATCCATCTCACCTACTTGATAAAATAATCATTGAAAACTGCTTAGATAGCAACCTTACATATTATAAAAAACGTAATATAAAATTATATTATCTAATGAAAGCTTTAATGAAAGTCTTTCCGTTTGCAAATAAAAACCACGATTACAGCAAAGGTGTCCAATCAATAAAAAATATTTCAGAAGCATTATTTCTATATAATACAGATGATACTTTGACTACCATAGAAATGGGCGAAAAACTACATAAAAATTGTGCAGTTCCTTCTCAAATGGTAATTTTTGGTGGTAAACATCTAGAAGCTTTTGTTACTGAACCTGAAAGATACAAGAATTCAGTGAACAATTTTTTTGAGAAAAATTGACATATGTCAATATTTATAATTTGTCTTTGAATATTTGTCTAATTAATGCCTGATTTTTTATACAATTTCAGTATATTTATTACATTTGTGGACATCAAAACAAAATTAAAATGATAGAGTTAAATTTTTGGGTAGTTTTAGCGACAGGCCTTGTTCCATTAGCTGTAGGTGCACTTTGGTATGGTCCACTTTTTGACAAAGTATGGATGAAAGAAGCAAATATGAGTCTAGAAAAAATCCAAGGTTCAAACATGTTGGCCATTTATGGTCTGTCTTTAATTTTCAGTATTATGTTTGCAGGTGGTCTTATGCCCATCGTCATTCACCAAATGGGTGTCTATTCTACATTAGCAGATTCGGGATTAGATAAGCCAGGTAGTGAAGCACATACCATCTTTACAGACTTTATGGCTAAATATGGTACAAACTATCGCACATTCAAACATGGGGTTTTACATGGTCTAATGACTAGTATCTTTTTATTCTTACCAGTGATCGCTACAAATGCACTTTTCGAAAGAAAAAGTTGGAAGTATATCTTCCTTAATCTAGGTTATTGGGCAGTTTCAGCGATGATTATGGGTGGGATTATCTCAGCTTACGCATAATTTAAAAATCTAAGTAAAAATCATTGATATTGATCAAATTAGATAAACAAAAAGCGGTGTCCTTTTACCTAAAGTAAAGTGATGCCGCTTTTTTATTATTGAAAACCAAAACATTGACAAAAGAGAAAAAAACCAATCTAACTTTTTGATATATCACAAACTAATAAAATTTGATTAATGAAGATTTAAGACAAATTATTGATTTTTTAACACTTTTATGCTAATTTTGACCGTTTTAAAAGTCAAATAATAAACACTAATATATGCTAATCCAACCTGTTGATGGTTTTTGACATAGATTGCTTGCAAATATTAGATTAAAAACAACTTATCAATGAAAGTCTATTCAATCATCATTTTCCTTCTTATATCCTTTTTATCAATAAACGGTCAATCATACGAACATAAAGATAAAATTTATGATGAGTTTATAAAAACTACCACATTGGAAGTCAATAATTTACCTACTAACTTTCCTGTTTTATCATTAAATTCTTCTCAATTTATCATGTTGAAATTTGATGATTTATTAAATGAAGAGCGAACTTTATATTACAGAATAGTACATTGCGATAAAGATTGGACGCCATCAAGACTTAGAGAAATCGAATATATCTCAGGTTTTAATGATGAGAGATTACGAAATTATTCTTACTCTATTAATACAAGAGTACCATACTTGCATTATTGGCAAAGGTTTCCCAATAAGGATACACAATTTAAAGTCTCAGGCAATTATTTACTAATTATCTATGAAGACAAAATAGATTATCCATTATTGACCAGAAGATTTATTGTATCTGAAAACAAAGTTATTTTGGATATACATGCCATATATCCTGGAGATGTAGAAAATATTAGATTTAAGCAAGAGCTCCAAGTAAATATTAATTTTGAAAAATTCAAAATGCGAAACCCAGTCGATGAGGTTAGTCTTGTAGTATTGCAAAATGACAATTGGTATAATAAACAAGAATCAAAACCATCTTTTTTTAGCGGTGTAAATCTGAAATTTAACAGATTAAGAACTTTTGATTTTTGGGGATTAACAGAATTTCGTGATTTTGATACAAGGACACTTATGAGATTAGGTAGAGGCGTTCAATTTGTCGAACGAAATAAATTCAGTACAGACGTGTTGTTAATGAAAGATGAACCTAGAAGAAATAAAGTTTATTTAGCTAATTTTGATTTTAATGGAAAGTTTGTAGTTGATAATTTTGAAGGATTAAATAATAGGTTTGCATATGATGTACTAGAAGATTTTATAGGAAATGAAAGTAATAGTAATGAACAACGTCAAAGCTTGAGAGACTCCTTATTAACAAACTTGAGTTCACAAAACACGTTAAGAGGTAGCGAATATATTGTAGAAGAACGTGACATAAGATCTGATTATGCAAAAGTAATTTTCTCTCTCCAAGACGATCATCTAAGTGGAAATGAAAATGTATATGTCTTCGGTGGAATGAATAACTGGTTGCCTACCGAAGAATACAGAATGAAATTCGATAATAGAGGCATCCACACGACTGAAGTAATGATGAAACAAGGATATTACAACTACGTCTATGGCATCTTGGAGGAAGATGGAAATGTGGATTATCGCACCATGGAAGGTAGCTGGTCGGACACTGAAAATGAATATCAATCAATCGTTTATTACCGCGGACTTGGAGATATATATGATAGAATCATAGGATTTAGTTCGTTCAACACAAGCTCACAACCTTTTCCTAGGTAAGCGTAGATTGTGACGCTTTATATTCATTTATCATAAATAGTCCTAAGATTAAATATTCGAAAAATACAAACCAGTAATTTTCACTATATACTAATCCTGAATAATTAACATATGTCATAAATATCAAATATGACCAAAGCATTGTGTATCTGACATTCAAAAACAAAGTAAAAAAAAGCAAAGAAATCACATACCAAGGATGCACTGTAGTACTAAATAAAAGATAAAGAGTCCATCCAAAAAGTGCATATTTCATAAAAGATGCTAAGGAGTAAGAAGTAAGTGTACGTGCTTTGTTAACATTGATAAAGACAACAACCAAACCAAGGATAGGACCAATATATTTTATCAAGTTATATCCTGAAAATTGATATCCAATCCATCTCAATACATAATAAAAACTTGCGTTAAATTCAAATTTGCGAAAATATAAATCTACACTTCCCAAGAATGTTCCGAAGGCAATTCCGCTTGCCATTGGCAAGAAGATAATAAAACTAAATGTAACCAAAAAACTGAAAAATAAGACTCGCTCTTTCCCTTTAAGTTGAAATAAAAAATAAGGTAACAGCATCAATGGAAGTAGCTTGATACCAATACTTACTGCTAAAAAAAGACTTCCATAGGTATGTTTTTGGGTAAATAAAAAATATAAACCTCCTGCCAAAAATGCAATCATCGCAACTTCAAAATGTAAATTGCCAATGCCTTCTATGATTACCAAAGGATTCATAAAATATAAAAGACTATACTTTCTACTTAACTCTGCAATATCTAGTAATTTTATGATAAAAAACAAACCCATCATTTCGGTGCACAAAACCAAAACCTTCATGATAAAAGAGAAGCCATGAATATCATCAGCTATTGCACCAAAAGCAAAATAAACTTGATTAATAGGTGGGTAAATGGTGTAATAATTAGGAGAATTGAGTTGATCAAAAATATCTTTAGACAAACCTCCTATATGGTAATTTAGTGCTTCCGTAGGTAAAATTCCATATGGATTGTATCCTGCCAAAATTAATTTTCCATCCCAATAAAATCTATAGATATCGTCAGAAAGATTTGGAAAACAAAAGATTAGACAAACCCTAACCAAGACTCCAAGTCCAAGTAGCGTGTAAAGTGAATGATTCCTATTGAAAACTAAAAATAAATAGCTAACAAAAGCTAGTGTATAAAATGGGAAAGTAGCATAAAAATCTGACTGCGAAAATCCAAACATAATAATCAAAAGCGATGATACAAAAGTAAGCATCATCAGCATAGCTAAAGGCTTTTTTATATTTTCCTTACTGAGCAAATTTACTTCGTATGGCATATCCAAATAGTATCAAATATCCTAATGCTAATAATACATGCATAGCCATAAACTCAGGCATATCATACGCCTTGGCCAAGTAAATAGCACCCAAAAAGTAAAGACTCAATAGTCCTTCGCCTACAGCTACCCAATCCATTTTCTGAGAAAAATAAGACTTTTTAGAGATCGATGTGGATTTTTCTTTCGTTCCATACTTCGGTGTGCGTACAAATGAAGACTGCTTACCTATCCAACCCTGAAGCACTGCTAATGAATTGTGAAATGCTAATCCCATAGACAATGCCAGAAATATAGGGAATAACAATAGAAATTTTAAGACCATCTTAAGTACATTTTCCCTCGGCCACGCTTTTCCAACATTTGCACCAAAATAAACCATGATGATAGAAAGTAAAGATACAAGAAAAATAGTAAATGATTCAGGTTTGATACCTAATGGATTTATAAAAAACAACAATGGCACACTGAAAACACCAAGCAGAAATACGAATATAAACACAGAACTAGATAATAAATGAACGGTAGCTTGCACCTTCTTGGTCCACCTTATATTTGATGACCAAACTTTAGGTAGCATTTTTTTGGCTGTCTCTGCACCGCCTTTCATCCATCTGAATTGTTGTGATTTGAGTCCATTGATCTCGGCAGGCAATTCAGCAGGCGCAGTGACATCTTCCAGGTATTTGATCTTCCATCCTTTGAGTTGTGCACGATAACTGAGATCTAGATCTTCGGTAAGTGTATCTGCCTCCCATCCACCTGCATCTTCGATACAAGCTTTGCGCCACACGCCAGCCGTTCCATTAAACTGTAGCATATATTCAGCTTCGTACCTACCCTTCTGTTCGATGGTAAAATGAACATTTAGCTGAAAAGCTTGCATTTCTGTCAGCAGCGAGTAATGTTGATTGAGATGTTCCCACCTTGTTTGTACTACACCAATTTTTGGATCATTAAATGACGACATGGTCGTTTTCAAAAAATCAGGCTTTGGCAAAAAATCAGCATCAAAAATGGCTATAAAATCTCCTTTTGCAAATACTGTTGCTGCCTTGAGCGCGCCTGCTTTAAAGCCACTCCTATCTGTTCTAGCTAAACAAACAATATTAAAACCAAGTGACTGATAATAAGCAACTTTTGATTTAGTAATATCGAGTGTATCATCTGTAGAATCATCTAATACTTGTACTTCGTACCTATCTTTTGGGTAGTCGATCTGCATGATATTATCTATCAATCGCTCCACGACATACTTCTCATTAAAAATGGGTAATTGTATCGTAACGAAAGGTAAATCAGTATTTTCAATGGATTGTTCAACGCTAATTTTTGAACTCCTACTTAGTTTTTTACTATAATATCGATAGAGTAAATGCAACTGCATCAGACAAAATATAGTTACAAAAACCAATGAAATCAAGTAAACCAATAATATAAAATATCCCAATATCATCATGTCTCCTACCCTATATTAATTTAAATATTGTCCAAAGTATTTTATGACCAGCCAATATGGTACCTTTTATGGTGCCTGAGACTTTAGATTTTCCTATCCTTTTGCGATATCTTACGGCTACTTCGGTTGTTTTAAGTTTCATTTTGGCAGCTTTTACTTGCATTTCTACCGTCCATCCAAAAGTTTTATCTTCCATCTGCATGTCCATTAAAACTGGATATTTGATAGCTCTGAATGGTCCCAAATCTGTAAATTCATAACTATATATAATTCTAATTAGGGTAGTAGCAAGCCAATTGCCAAAAATTTGCTGTGGCATCATCGCACCTGATTGCATTTCACCCAAAGCCCTCGAACCAATCACCATATCCACATTTTCTGTAACAATTGGTTTAACTAAATCCACCATTTCACTAGGATAATCCGAATAATCTCCATCCAAAAACACAATGATATCGGGTTTTATCTCCAGATTTGTTATATAATCCATTCCTTTCAGACAGGCATTTCCATAACCTTTTTCAGGCTGATGCACCACGATTGCACCATGTGACTCAGCCACAGACGCTGTCCGATCTTTACTACCATTATTACAAACTACCACATTCCGCACAATCGTATCCGGAATTTCAGAAATCACTTTCCCGATAGAATCTTCTTCGTTATACACAGGAATAATGACATCAACTATTATACCCACAATTGTTTACATTTTTGAATAATGGGTCAAATATAGTACTTTTGCAATTTGTAACTAGCCAAGTTTGGAAAATGGCTTGATTTAATTACATAATGATGATAAAATTGGTTTGGTATTAGAATATTTGACCGAAATTCTCGTTAATATTGATTACTTATAAAATTATTATAATGTTTGGTAGAGTATTACCTGTTTTTTTTCTAGTCTTTTTTGTGGTGATCATGTCTTGCAGAAGGGATGATTATTATGAAGGAAATGATGTAGTGGTGACTTTTTCGGAAGATACACTAAGATTTGATACTGTGTTCACTAGTCTGGGATCGGCAACAAGATTTATTAAGGTATTCAATCCTAAGGATCAACCCATTTTAGTGGATGTGGCCCTAAAAAACCAAACAAATTCATATTTCAGAATCAATGCAGATGGCATCAAAGGTCCAACAGTCAATCAACTAGAAATAAATGGTCGTGACAGTATCTATATTTTTGTGGAAGTAACCATAAATCCTGACCTTCCTACCAGTATTTCTCCTTTCATTATAGAAGATGTCATCGAAGTGACTGCCAATGGCAATGTCTCTACAGCACATCTCGAAGCTTTTGGTCAGAATGCAAATTACATCCCATCTAGTAGTGGCAAAGGTGGTGGCGCTTTACTATCCTGCAACCTTGGACAAGTGACCTGGAATGACCCGAAACCATACGTCATATATGGCATTTTGTATATCGATAGTTGTACGTTGGTCTTGCCTCCTGGTACACGCATATATGTGCATGGCGGTGTAGTCAGAAATGAAAACTCCATCTACAATGATGGTCTCATAGTATTTAATAAACTTGGCAAATTACTCAGTCAAGGCACTATAGATCAACCAGTTACCTTCCAAGGTGATCGTCTAGAGCAAGAATTTCAAGATATTTCATCACAGTGGGTTGGCTTGCTTTTCTGGCATGAAAGTCGAAATAATAGATTGGACAATACGATTATAAAAAACTCCATCATAGGTATGAGAGTAGACTCACTTGCTGATGTCTCTCTCCACGGTGTGCAAATCAGCAATACGGGAGGACCTGCGATCATAGGTAGACATGGAGACATTTATGCTGAAAATTCCTTATTTTATGACAATGATGGCAATGCGTTGCAATTGACCTATGGTGGTAAATATACCTTCAATTATTGTACTGTAAGCAATAGATCTGGTCAGAGAGAAGCTGTCGTGATGACGGATTGGTATTGCCCATTTGTGCTTTGTGGACTTCAGGACTATCAGCTAAATAAACTTGATGCCAAGTTTGCCAATTGTATTTTTTCAGGTACTGATCGAGATGAAGTGGGGCTGAGTCAAGTGAATGCTGATGATAATAACTTCCAATATAAATTTACCAATTGTGCCGTAAGAGTAGATGAACTTTTACTACCAAAAAATAGTCCAAACTTCTTTGACAACTGCACAAATTGTCTTAATCTTTCCTTTAATGATAGAATATTTCTAGATCAGAACGAAAATGATTACCGACTTGATACCATGTCAGTGGCACTTGGCAAAGGCATTAGCTTACCGAATGTCAATACAGATATTCTAGGCAAGCCACGCAAATCCACACCAGACCTAGGTTGTTATGAATTTTAAGGGGACAAAAATGGAAACATTAAGCGACCGAATCCTTGATTTTTATGCCAATGTACAATTTGAAGGTACGTTGCCAGATGGTATCAAGATCATGAATCCATATAGAGAAAGCTCTGATATCAGGGATATTTGTGGAAAGTTTTATAGCAAATATTACAATGATCAAGCTCCAAGAAAACTTATTTTGGGTATCAATCCTGGAAGACTGGGTGCAGGTGCCACGGGATTGCCATTTACAGATACTAAAAGGCTTAATGACCACTGTGAGATCCCATATGATGGATTTGTAAGTCATGAGCCATCTTCAGTATTTATCTATGGTGTTATCCATGCTTTCGGTGGTCCATCTGTCTTTTATAGTCAGTTTTATATCAATTCTGTCTGTCCACTAGGATTTACTATAGACAAAGCAGGTGGCAAATCTGTAAATTACAATTACTACGACTCCGCAGAACTAGAAAAATCTGTCCGAGATTTCATCCTTGAAAATATCAAAACCCAAATATGGCTTACAGGCAGAAATGACGTGTGCTATTGCCTTGGAACGGGCAAAAACTACCACTACCTGTCAAAACTCAATGAAAAACATCATTTTTTTGATGTAATCATACCACTAGAGCATCCACGCTATATCATGCAATACAAATCCAAAACCAAAGAAAGTTATGTGGATGATTTTGTAGGAAAGTTGTCTTTGTTTCCATAACTTTTTACATTTACTTCATACAGTAGCTAAAGACTTAGTTGAAATATAAAGCGTGAAATTCCTATGATTTCATTTTTCCTTTCTATATTTG
The DNA here is from genome assembly GCA_002482845.1 of Saprospiraceae bacterium UBA7687. GTDB lineage: Bacteria > Bacteroidota > Bacteroidia > Chitinophagales > Saprospiraceae > OLB9. Next base: position 1,319 of record DLGT01000124.1, on the reverse strand, counting down.
TAAGTAAATAAAACTTACTCATGATGAGAATTGGAATAATCATATTATGTCTTTTGGGATTTTTTGGAGCTAGTGGGCAGCGGTATAGTAATTTGAATGTTTTTGAGGGCGATGACGGCGGTGGTCAAGCAGCTATAATTGGTGACGACAATAATTACTATACTTTATTTGATCTTTATAGAGATTCCTTATTTCTGAATAAATCATTTGTTGCAACAGTTGCGAATGGAAATAATTCTAGTTTGGTTTTAAGTAAATTTGAGCATAATGTTGCTGTAAAGCATATACATCTTGAGTCTAAAAGTACATTTGGACGTATTTTTTTGGTTAATGATAAAATTTGGTTGTGTGGTTACAGATATAATGACTTAAAAGTAGATGGTGAACTTATATATCCATCAGTACCCAAAGTAGGTGATGAGTTAAATGATAGAGGGTCAGGCTTTATTTTTATTTATGATAAAGATCTGAACCTAGAGAAGAAAATATTAATGGGGAGCTACGAACATATCAAGGCCGTTGCTTTCAAAAATGAAAAATATTACATTGCAGGGGATTTTGGCTTTTTTTCAGATACAATCACCTTCGGTGGGCTTACGCTGTCTAAATCAAATTCAGTCGCCAAAGACACACGAGAAATGTTTCTATTTATAGTAAATCCTGATACTTTTCAATCGGAGCAAGGATTGTATTTTGGTGGAGGAGGTACAGAATCTTTAGAAAGAATGCATGTGGATGATGATGAAAATATAACTATACTTGGATCTACTGATTTTGGTATCTTTACTATTGGAGAACATAGTTATTTTACTAGCAGTCATCCAGCTAGAGCATCCCTATTCCTATTTAAAATGAATAATCAAGGTATTCCAATATTTTATAATTATTGCGATGGTGGAGAATTTTATTCAGCAGCTGCTAACAGGTCTTCAGATTTAACGATTGATAATGATGGTAATATTTACATAGGCTCAATTTCTGGATTACCAAATTTTGAACTAAACAATCAATTACTTTATGAATCATTGGAGGGTGCACTACCTATTGTATTTATGTGTTTTGATCCTACTGGAGAATTAAAATGGTTCAATCATTTTGATGGTGGAGTTTCAATTGCAAATAATTATAGGTTAAGTAATCTAATGGATGATAAGATAACCTTTGGTGGATATTCAATACGTTCCATTATATCAAAAGATGGCGTTGTTCTACAACCAAATGATAGTTTGCAATTGTCAGGACTAATTACTTTAGATAAAGAAACTGGCAAATTTATAGGATTTCAAGAAATTGTAAAAAATTTAAGTGCTAGAGTACAC
>DLGT01000145.1 GCA_002482845.1 Saprospiraceae bacterium UBA7687 | reverse complement strand
AAGCAAAAAGCTAAAAAAGAAAACAATAATACACTTCTCATATCTAAACATTAAACGATTCAACAATTAAACATTTAAATTCAAATCTTCAAAAACTTAACAAGTCCGACGCTATCTCCATCCCTCAATCTAATAAAATAAGTCCCACTTTCCAGTCCACTTACATCCATAGATTGGCCATTCAAGGATATTGATCTCATAATCTTACCTGAAATATCATAGATGTCTGCTATGGTCCAGTTTTCATTTGTATCTAGGTATAATATTTCATTAACTGGATTAGGATAAATCTTAACTTCTGTGGTGATGTCTGTGGTAAAAACAGGAAAAGCTACGGTTGTCTGCGCTTCATTGGTACGTATCGGGAAGTTATAATCAAAATAGATGTCAGCTAGGTTTTTTAGTGAGTCGCCTAAGACTAGGGTAGGAAGTGTCTTTATCTTGAAGGCGATGTAACCGTCATTATTGGCATCGTCGAATGGTAATTGGATGTTTTCAAAGATGAACTCTACTTTATTTCCTTCTATGCGAGTATATACTTCATGACTGGCATCTGTGATTTTCAGCGTGCTAACATCGAATGTTTTGGTATCGATGATATCTTTGACTACGACATTTTCAGCAGCATAGTTGCCTGTATTTTCGAAGCGGATGAGATAGTCCACATATTCGCCTACCATGTCGGGTTTTACACGATCGCCTTGGAGACATGTTTTGTCATTCGGGTCGTAAGAACCTACGACGGTATTTTCGAGTGTGAAGATATTATCTAAGATAGATGCTGTGAGATACAGTTTATCTCCTGCATTGACAGCAGGTGTATCTGTCGGTCTATTTACTTTGAGTGTGACAATGATTTCTCTTTTTTCGAAAGGAAGCAGATTGGTAAAATTCCATTTAATTATGCCATCTGCTACTAGATTTGCTGCCTGACTAGCTGAGATATAATCCAATAATGTCTCATCATATGTAAAATTGAGCGTGCCGCTTTCTATTTGATTGCCTACGTTCTCCCATACTATTTTGTATTTGGCATCGAAGCCTGGTCTCGCTGGCGGTGAGAGTGGTATGACGGTGATATTGGTTTGGCTGAAGATGCCTTTGGGTGTGATGCAGAAATCTTGGGTGATGGTGTCAGAACTGGCTGGGAAAGTGACGGAATATGAAGTTGGTGTAACTTCGAAATAGTCTGGATGGTCCAAAATAGGAGATATCTTGTGTGTACCTGCCTGGACTGGAATTGAGTAGTTTCCAGTGGAGTTGGATGTAATACATCCTGCAATGCTACCGTTAGTAATGTTATATTTAATATTTGGAACTTTAATATCTTGATCATCACATCCATTGTTATTAGTATCATATTTGTTTACTCCATTTAAAAGATAAAACTTGCCTCCAGGTGTGAAAGAACAATATGAGTTTACTTCGCAGTTTGTTAAACCAGCTAACCTTACTTTTGATTCAAACGAACTAACCTCGCTTTCATTACAACATATATAATTCATATTTGAATTAAAATTAATGTATAGGTTTGATATCTTTTTACCTGTCTTCAAGAATAAGAACCTTATTGGGTTTTCATAACATATAATATAATTTAATTTTAGGTTATTGGATATGTCTAAAACTTCTAATTTGTTATTTGAACAAAACAATTCATGTAAATTAGTTAAATTTTCGAGATTTATAGATTTGATTTGATTATAGCTAAAACTGAGACTAAATAATTTTGATTGCTGAGACAAATCCAAAGTTTTGAGTTGATTATTATTGCATGACAAACTTGATAAATTTGTTAACGTACTTAAATCCAATTCTGAAATTTGATTTTCATAACAACCTAACCCATTAAGGTTTACAAGATGACTAACGTCTAGAGTTTCTAGTTTATTTTCGCCACAATATAAACCTGTCAACTTCAATAATTTGTCAGTATTTAATGTTTTTAATAAATTCCTTGAACAACTTAATTTAATCAAATTATTAAGACTATTCAAATTCAGGTCTTGAATTTGATTTCCAGAACAATTTAATTCTGTCAGCTCTTTCAAACTATCTAATTCTAAAAAAGATATTTTATTATTTGAACAATCAATAATCTTTAATTTTTTTAAATCTTTCAAATTTAATTCTGTGAGTTGATTTGATTTGCAGTAAATTATATTTAAATTTGATAGCCCGTCTAAATTAAGGTCTGTTATCTGAGAATTATTACAATATAATTCCTGTAAATTAATCAATCCACTAAAATCTAGATTTTTTAAACCATTACCTGAGCAATGTATTGTACTTAAATTTATTAGGCTATTTAAGGATAAATTTTCTAATAAATTAGCATCACAATCCAAAAAAACTAAGTTATAAAAATTTTCGATGCCAGATAGGTTTGATATTTGGTGGCCGCCAACAATCAATCTTTTTACTTTTAGTGCTTCACTGATATCTATCTCCCCATCATTATTTAAATCTGCTACTTTATCTCCAATCCTGTCATTATTAGTATCTACACACTTTATATTGACCAAAGCATATTTAAAATTAGCATCAGGAAAATCAATAATCTGACTATAGCTAACAAAGTAAAAAGCCAAAAAAGGAAACAATAATACACTTCTCATATCTAAACATTAAACAATTCAACAATTACACAATTAAACTCAAATCTTCACAAACTTAACAAGTCCCACTTTCTCTCCATCCTTCAACCTAATAAAATAAGTCCCACTTTCTAATTCACTCACATCCATAGACGGACTATCCAAAGATACAGATCTCATAATCCTTCCAGCAATGTCAAATATCTCAGCTTTGGTCCAGTTTTCGGCTGTATCTAAGTACAAGATTTCAGTAACTGGATTAGGGTAGATATTAACTTCTGTTGTGATATCTTTGGTAAAAACAGGAAAAGCTACAGTCGTCTGTGCTTCATTCGTACGTATCGGGAAGTTATAATCAAAATAGATGTCTGCTAGATTTTTTAGTGAGTCACCAAGGACTAGGGTAGGTAAGGTCTTGATTTTGAAGGCGATGTAACCATCATTATTGGCATCATCGAATGGTAATTGTATGTTTTCAAAGATGAATTCTACCTTATTGCCTTCGATACGGGTGTAAACTTCATGGCTAGCATCTGTGATTTTTAGGGTACTG